>CAZCOB010000044.1:0-18679 GCA_964500415.1 uncultured Dehalococcoidaceae bacterium
ATGATTGCCGATGAGCTCCGTGACGCCGAGAAGCAGTACCCTCAGGACTGGATTCGGGACGCTATCAGGGAAGCCGTGCTCCATAACAAGCGGAGTATAAAATATATCGTTAAAATTCTAGAAAACTGGGCGGTAGAAGGCAGAAGCGATGGAACATATCAGCGAGATTATAAAAAGACAGACCCGGACAGGTACATCAAAGGAAAGTACGGACACATGGTCCGCCGCTGATGAAGAGACTCCGGTAAACCCGGACTGTCCAGTCTGCAGGGGTGCCGGTATCGTTCATCCCCGGCTGCCCTCGGGAGAACCGGACTACAGCCGTGTCGTACCCTGCCGTTGTGTCAAAAAGGAACAGGACGGCGAACGCCGGGCACGACTCAAGCGGTATAGCAACCTGGGTTCGCTGGCGCGCTTCACCTTCGATAATATAGAGCCTCAGGGTAGAAGCGGCGACAAAGCGAGCCAGGAGCGTTTCAGTCGTGCCTTTGAAGCCGCTCAGGAGTACGCCGCCAATCCTGATGGCTGGCTGGTACTCGGTGGTTCCAGCGGCTGCGGCAAGACCCACCTGGCGTCGGCCATCGTCAACGAACGTATCAAAAACGGTCACCCGGCTCTTTATATCACCGCCCCCGACTTTCTTGACCACCTCCGCTCTTCCTTCAGTCCAGATAGCATGGTGCCCTATGACGAGTTCTTCGACCAGGTGCGTAACGCCCCGCTGCTTGTCCTGGATGACCTCGGCGCTCAGTCCGGCACACCCTTTGCTAAAGAGAAGCTCGACCAGTTATTGACCTCGCGTTTCAACGCCGAGTTACCTACGGTTATTATCGCCATCACACCCGTAGAGCAGATGGAAGACCGACTCCGCACCCGCCTGACCGACCCCCGGCTTTGCCGGGTCTATGTGCTTGATGAAGAACAGGCGACTTCCGAATATAGCTGGGGTCCAGAGTTCGAGCTGCAGAAGAAAATGACCTTTGTTAATTTCAAACGCCGCAATGATTTGTCTTTGGAAATGCAGGATAATATGGACGAGGCATATCGAATAGCCTTCGATTTTTCCAAGAATCCGGAAGGCTGGCTGGTATTTATGGGCGAGACCGGTTGCGGCAAGACCCACCTGGCAGCGGCTATCGTTAACTACCGTTATGAAGCGGGTAAGCCGGCCCTTTTCGTCGTGGTACCCGAGTTCCTCGACCACCTGCGTTCTGCCTTCAGCCCGGAGAGCAAGGTGTCCTACGACCAGCTATTTGAGAGTGTCAAGACGGCGCCGCTCCTTGTCCTGGATGACTTCGGCGAGCATTCCGCCACGCCTTGGGTAAAAGAGAAACTCTATCAGCTTATTAACTACCGCTACAATGGCAGACTGCCCACCGTTATCACTACCCGCTATTCTTTCGATGAGATTCTGGGGGAAGTTGATAGTGCCATAAGCTCACGACTAGTTGACCAGAATACCAGCACGCCCTTTAATATTATGGCTCCTGATTTCCGTGGCGACCGTCGCGCCGATAAAAAACGTTCATCCTCTCGCGGCAAGACAGGCCACTACCGTTAGCCACTCTGTCATTGCAAGAAAATTTTCCCCAAGAAGGATGACCAGGCAATCTCTTTCTCCCGCTCTGAACCATTCCCGCTTACTTCTGTCATTCACGCTCTGTTCCGTCATTCCCGCGAAAGCGGGAATCCAGACTCCTCCCCCGTTTGTTATCTTTTCCCACCCTGCCGCCCAGTATCATCTCTTGCTTATCTCGCCAGTCTTTACCCCCTTTCCCTAACAGGGGAGTGCGCAGTGAGAGGGGGTAAGGGGGTGAGGTAAAAAATAATTCTCACTTGGCAGGATATGCTTTGTTCTTTGTTGTATAATATTTCTAACCAGTTAAAGGAGGGTTTCAGCCATGTGGGGATGGTTCATTGATAACAGCGTGTGGATTCTTATTTTAGCCAGCGTGGTGGTCGTTTTGCTCCTCTTTTTCAATGACAGGATTAGGGGCTGGTTTTCCAAAATTTCGCCGGATAAATGGCAGCAAAAGCTCTGGGGTAATATCACCGCTATCTTCTGGACTATAGAGGGCCTTGCCATCGTGATTATGGTTATGGCGTTTATGGCCCTTGCCCTTGCCCAGGAAGGCAAACGAGCCCTCGCTATGCCGGACATGGTCAAGACGTGGTTTCTCGCCCATGGCCTGACGATTGTGGTTATTCTGGTGGTGGGGATTGTACTCTGGATTGTCCTTAAAAAGACCGTCTCGCCGCTGGTACGCCGCATTATGACCAGACCTCAGAAGGGTGAAAGTCGCGAGGGACTCAAGAGACGGGCCGATACCCTGCAGGGTGTGTTCCTGGGTATAGGCAGGATAATCATCATCCTGCTGGTAATCTTCATGATACTTTCCGAGCTCGATGTTGCCATCGGACCCATTCTGGCCGGCTTCGGGGTGGCCGGTATCGCCGTCGGCTTCGGCGCGCAGTACCTGATAAGAGACCTCATTGCCGGTGTCTTTATCCTGATGGAGAACCAGTATCGCGTCGGCGATGTCGCCAGGGTGGCTGATGTCGCCGGACTGGTGGAGGAAATTAACCTGAGAAAGACGGTGCTGCGTGACCTCGACGGCATCGTGCACCACATACCCAACGGTGAAATTCGGGTAGCCAGCAATTACTCACGGCACTTCGCCAGGGTCAACCTCAATGTTTCTGTGGCCTATGGTACCGACCTCGATAATGCCATCGAGGTAGTCAATCGCGTCTGCAAAGAAATGGCCGAGGAAGAGCAGTGGAAGCCGGTTTTCAGGTCGGTTCCCCAGGTGCTCAGGATAGATAGTCTCGGCGATTCCGGTATCGATATCAAGATTTTAGGCGATGTCCAGCCGCTGCAGCAGTGGAATGTCATGGGGCAGCTGAGGCTCCGCATCAAGAAGGAGTTCGATAAGGTGGGTATCGAGATACCCTGGCCTCATACCAAGGTATACTTCGGCAATAAACCGGGAGATTAAGGTATAATACATACAGGTAATCAACCCGTGTTACCCCCAGGTTCGTCGTACTGGAGAGGATGGAGCATGTATACCAAGATACTGGTCCCGCTCGATGGCTCGGAGATGGCCGAATGTGTCATTCCTTATGTGAAGTGGTTCATAAAAGTCTCGAAGATTAATGAAATCGTCTTTTTACGTGTGGTAGAGCCCTTTCATGTGGCGGGCGGCCTGGAAGCCCAGGTAATCCCCGAAGACAGGGAATATATTGAACAGGACGCCGCTAAACTGGCCGGGGAGTATCTGGAAAAATTAGCCGGTAACTTTAAGGTAAAAAATATTAAGGTAAAGCCGGTGGTAATCGTGGGCAAGCCCGCTAAAACAATCGCCGAATACGTGAGTAAAAGTAATGTCGACCTTATTGTTATGGCCAATCACGGGTCATCCGGGATTCACCGCTGGGTACGGGGGAGTGTGGCGGATGAGATAGTTCACGCTGCACGGGTGCCGGTTTTACTCGTGAAACCAGAGGATAAGACGTCGGATAAATAAAAGCCTGCCAGCGGTTGCATGCCGTGTAAAAGGTGTATTTCAAGAGTTACGCTGGCAGGCGTATCGTTAAAATCAGAGACCCTAGACATAGCCTCCCGCGATATAGTCGTTCAGGTAGCGAACCTGGCTATGACACTCGGTAAGCCTTTCCTCGATAACATCTCTTATCGAGAACATGCCGAGAACTCTGGGCCCGGCCATCACGGGAAGATGCCTCACGCCTTTTTCGGTCATTGTTGTCAGAGTTTCCTCAAGGTCATCTTCAGGTACCCCTACGATAACGTCCGTAGTCATCAGGTCTCTAACTTTGGTACCGGTGATGTCTTTGCCGAGTTTGTGTAAACCATTGAGTACGTCTCTTTCGGAGATAATACCCACCAGCTTCCCATCACTCTCGCATACCGGCAGGGCACCTATTTTGTGCGTAAAAAGCGTATCTACAGCCTGTTTGACGGAGTCATTTGGCCCCACCGTCATAATCTCACGTCCGTTAATCCTGTGAATGTCCTTTATCTTCATAATTTCTCGCCCCTTTTGTAAAAAATAACTAATATAACGAATATAACATAATTTTACTAAAATGGCACGTGGCTTGTATGTGACTTTTATATCACTAAAGGTGAGAAAAATGGTAAAGAAAGAGAAACGGGGGGAAATCCACTTGATATCTATCGTAAAAATAGATTATAGGCGGTGCGAATCGAGTTACAGGGCACCTTTGAAGATAAGGTAGAGGTTATCATCGGTTTCGGTGACCACTTCATCCACCGTCGGCACGTTGCTCAATATTTCGAGTAGCGGCAGCGGCTCCATCACTTCAAAGAGGACCAGCATCTCTTTTTCTGAGGCGCATTCCTGGAGGTACTTGATGCCGGGTATGCGGACCAGGTGCTTTTTCAGATTTCTCAGGTACTGGTAGTCTAGTGATGATGTTGCCCTCATCTCTATCTGCCCGCAGTAAAGATGTTTGTCATTATTACCGTTATTTTTCTGGTCAATCAGGTGTAACTCCAGAGTGGGATTGCTGGATGTTTCTCTGGTTTTCATCGGAGCAGTCGGCATGATAACTTCATTTTCGGTTATCATGGTAGCCTGCTCGAATTTTTTCTGAGTCTCCGTAATAGCCTTGGCCAGTTCTCCGGTTTCTACCTGTAGTTTCTCCTCGAATTCACTTATCGTTTTCTTGGCTCTATCAACGATTCCCATGACGAGCTCGTTGATTTCCTTACTGCTGGTGGCTATCTTGGCCATCATTTTTTCGGCTTTTTCCTGCGCCTCGGCGATAATCCGGGATGACTGTGCCTGAGTTTCCTGTCGGCATTTCTCCGTTATTTCCCCGATGATTTGCTCGGCTTCGTTTGTTGACGCGGTAATTACATCATCTCTTTCCTTGGCGGCTGCTTGATTGGCCTGTGCGAGGATAGCGTCGGCTTCTTTTTTAGCTTTACCGATGATTTTATCTACCTGCTCCCGGGTCCTTTTTTTAGCTTCTTTCTTGGTGCCCTCTTCCGCCTGGCTGATTAGCTGCTGCGCTTTGCGCTTTGCCGCTTTAATGATTTCCACAGATTCTTTTTGAGACGGCCATATTACCTCGACGGGTCTACTGTCTGGTGTCGGCTCAACCCGGGAAATGAATTCCTCGTGTTCTTCAGCTTCAACCTCGGTGGTGGTATCCGGTTCGTCGGCGACGCTGGTCACGCCGTGGATGGACTGCAGATTTTCCGTTGTCTTACGGGTGATTTCGTCTATCTTGGCACGGTACTCGTCGAATATTTTGGCGAATTCGTCTTGATAAAGCTGTGAGCTATTCTCGGATTCAGTCATTTTCCCTGACTTTCTGTCGGTTATTTTCAAGTATATGGAACAATCGTAATATTGTAATACATATATTTTACCCCATTTCCTATAGTCTTGATATAGCTAGATAGTACCATGTAGGAATTTATAGCCCCGTACTTAAGTCATGTTTGGAGGGTATTACTAAATACCAGTAATTCCTGTCCCGCTTATTACTAAAGAGCTATATGAATAAATCACTCTCAGGATTAAAATTATAATATAAGGGGTAGTAATGCCTCCGGGCTCCGGGGGTTGTACTTGATGTTGATATACGGAAGAAGGTGTTGAAAACGTCATCTATGATCTGGTCTGGTTACGATGATGAAGGGAGCGGGAATTTATGCTTGGAACCGATGGATATCTGAGACAGGCCGCGCATAATTTTCAAATCGCCGAGGCGCACTTAATGGATGCCGAAAAGCAGCTGCACCAGCTTGTTGAAAGGCTGGAGTATTGTTCGAAACTCATTAAAAATATACCGGGGGATGAACTGATGCTCTGGGAACAGGTAGACACCATAATTCACGATACTCAACCCGCCGACGCCACGGGGCTTAAGCCGGTGGGCTCTTAGCATGTATCGGATTATGGGGAGTTTCGTGAGATGATATATGTGACCAGTGAGGCTAAAAAGGAGCTGAAAAAGCTCGTCTCCGCCGGAAAGGGTGCACCGGAGGCATATCTACGCGTTGCAGATAATGGTCAGGGAAGGCTGGAGTTAGACACGGACGCAATGAGACCCGATGACCAGGCGGTGGAATATGAGGGCATCGTGCTGTTAATCGCCGAACCCAGGTTTGCCTCTGATCTTGATAATATTTCACTTGACGCGTACACAACCTCCGAAGGAAATAGACTCGTTATCTGCGAGGAAATTGTAAGTCAATCTTCCAGGAGCGTAACTGTTAACTGGATAGACTGGCCGTAAAATCTATGTTCAGTATATTCCCATTTTGTCCTCTCTCTTAATCCACCACGTTAGTTTCTCTTATTGCCTGTGTATACGCGCGTGCGACCATATATCGTTCAGCCAGGTATTTCATATAATTACTGGCAGTATTGAGATATTAATCACATACTTTAGTTGTGTAATGTCCGTAGAATTAAAGTTGTAAATGTAGTCAGTTACTAGCCGGGAGGGTCATCATGGCAAGGGAGAAAGAGAGCCAGGAAAAAAAGAGTAAGAAAAAAGAGCACCAGCGAATGCACGAAGTATATAAATCGGGTGATAAGTATCACTGCGGCGAGTGCGGCGTCGAGTTGGACATGGGCAAGGACTGCCCTAGTTGTAAAGCAAGCTTTAACTGGGAGCAAATCACCGGTCAGGCACGTTATTTATAGCTCCAGCTGGCGGGAGCGCATGGGAGTCGAACCCACCGAAGACAGCCTTACTGCCCCCCAATGGATTTGAAGCCGCGGTTTGCGCATTGAACGTTTTAAGAATTCATGTTAGGTGAAGAAATAGCTGGGAAGATTGAGACTATCCCGCAATTTAAATTGCCTGCCGGCCCTCGATAGTCACGATTTAGGAAGTTGATGCATCGCAGAGATAGCCCCGGAATCAAACGAGCGTGGGAGAGGGACGCCGGCTCGTTAGTGTGGTGCCTGAAAATCTATTATTTCAAATACCCAAATAGATGAACTCATTACTCATATTCTAGCCTGCATTATATACCAGCGTTTGTTTGCTGGTGATAAGAACAAGTCTCGCTGAATAAACAAAACAGAGGTTTATTACTCTCCTGCCTGAACTCATGAAACCCGGGAAAACCAGGATGACAAGCAACAGTACAGCGAGAGGGGTGATGAATTCCCCCCATCTTTTTTTTGAGTATTTCACCGGCCCTGTTGTTCAATACGCTTAAAAGCTGTGCCGATGTCTCGGTTCGGCGTCGTGCCAGTTTTATGGTGATACCCAGGTAGCCTCAACGTTTATACTCTGTCACCCTATCCCCGGCGAGATTTTAACAGGTGGAACCCTTGCGTATAGAGTGTAAATATTAAGCCGGGTGATTCAGCTTCGTCCCGGTTTTTCAGTGGACGATGATGAACCACCCGGCCTTTTCTATCCATCAGGATTTGACTTATTTATCCAGCCAATCTGTATAGTTGTGCCAGACCATGAAATGGTCCTGGTAGCGGTCGGTCTTTACGTAGTCCTTGACGACGTACAGGTTCAGGGAATCCATAAGCGGGATGAGATACGCCCCGTCGCTGACCAGGGTCATCATATCCATGGTAGCCTTACGCATCTCATCAATGGTGGGTGCCAGGCGTACTTTCTCTACCAGCTCACGGTATTCATCCGGCCATTGCAGGCTGGGGTAAGGGAAGATAGGCTGCGGGCCGAAATGCACGAACCAGCCGATGGCGAATTCCGGGTCAACCGGGACCATCCATAACAGCAGGCCGCCGTTCCAGCCGCCCTGGTATATCGAGCCGATGAACCTGCCCGGATCGGCTACATCAACTTCAGCCTCGATGCCTACATCTGCCAGACTCGCTTGAATTGAAGTGGCCATGTCCTGCTGGCCACCCTGCATAACGAGAATCGTGGTCTTAAAGCCATCGGGATAACCGGCTTCTGCCAGCAGTTCCTTCGCCTTTTGTACGTTGTATTCCCGTATAGCAAGATTCGGGTTATAGCCCTGGCTGGTTTCCGGACCGCCAGTCTGTTTCACGGGGTTCAGTTTGCCGTACCCCAGTCCTACCGCCATCGCATCCCGGTCGATGGCGTACTCCAGCGCCTCGCGGACTCTTTTATCCTTGTAGACCGAGCCTTCGGTTACGTTATCCGGGATGAACTCAGAATAAAAACCACCGATTCCGATGATTAACTTGAAACCCATTGCTTCCAGGTCTGTCGCCTCTTTCAACGGTGGGCCACCCCAGGCGTCCGCCTCTCCGGCCTGCATCTTGGCCGCGGCGATGGTCGGGTCGGCAACGAAGGTAAACTCAATAGCGTCAAGGTACGGGTAGGGGTCGCCGCGCCAGTAGTCATCAAACCTCACAATTCTCATCGAGACGTCCTGCTCCCAGCTCTCGAATGTGAACGGCCCTGTGCTGACAAAATGGGAAACAGCCCAGTCTCTGCCGCCGTTCTTTTCGAAAGCCGTGGGTGAAAACATGGTGAGGAGGTTATAACCGTAAGAGTGGAGCATAATCGAGGGGGTGAATACCGCGTTGAGATTATAGCGGAAGGTGTATTCATCGACGACCTCGATGGAGTCCACGTACTGGCCGTTGGCCAGTCTTTTACTATCTATCAGGTTCTGTACATTCCATTTCACGGCCTCGGCATTGAAGGGAGTGCCGTCATGGAACTTGACGCCCTCTTCCAGGAAGAAGGTAAGTGTCTTGTTGGTCTCATCAATCTCCCAGGACTTGGCCAGTTCGGGCTTGAAATCTCCCGAGCCGGCATAGTATACGAGCGTCTCCGCGTAAGATTTGGCAATGGTTTCATCGGTCATGCCCTGCTCCGGGATGTGGCTCAGGTTGCTAATACCGGTTTGCCAGAGCACTCTCAACGTACCGCCGCTTTTCGGCGTACCGGGGGGTGGGGTAGTTGGTTCTGGCGTTGGTTCCGGTGCTGGTGTTGGTGCTGGTGTTGGTGCTGGTGTTGGCGCTGGTGTTGGCGCTGGTGTTGGCGCTGGTTGCGCGGGTTCAGGTTCAGCGCAACTGGTGAGAGGTATGCTTGCTAATAAAACAATCGTTAATACCAGTACTAATAGCTTTTTCATAATTCTATTTTCGTTCCTCCTTCATTAGCTTACCAGTCAATGGCTATTTTAGAGGGTATCTTCCTCATCCCATTTTCGCCTCCCTCCTAGCTTTTAGTGTTAGCACTCTGTCAGCCGTGCGATTTGATATTAATTCATTACTGTCTCGTTCACTCATTATTAGCAATAAGTTACGTTTTGTCAATAGCCGATGTTGCAGGGGTTCCGTTTGCATTTAGTTGTTGTAAAACTCATAGTTAATGGTCAATTCTTCTCCCACGCAGGGGAGAGGAGAGCAGTTGTTTCTACTCTAGAGTAATATAAATGGGTACCTGGTATTGTTGCCAACAAATGCAAACGATACCCCTCGGATTTCAGATTGACTATCAAAATGTATTAAAATATATTAAAGTAATATGTAGTGACTTTGAAAGTGCCTGTGACCTCTCGGGGAACCGCCCGTAAACGAGCCGAATATTCCATGGTACGGTTATGGCGATCCCCAGGGGAACGGATGCCGGTGGACAGGACGTAAAGTTTGTCCATGGCTAAATGCAGCACGACTTTTCAGGGTAGAAAATGACGGCATATATTATCCGGCGATTGATATGGGCGCTAGTTATCATTATTATGTTGACCTTGGTCATTTTTTTTGCCATGCGGCTCCTGCCCGGCGACCCACTTATGATCTATATCGCCCAGAGCCAGATATCGAATATAGGACCCGAATCGCTTGCGCAACTCCGGGCTGAACACGGACTGGATAAACCTATCCTGGTACAATATTTTAACTGGGCAAGCGGAATTGTAAGGGGGGATCTCGGAAGGTCGGTATTTTACAATCAAGACGTTGGGAAGCTTATAGCTAAGCGTCTTCCTATAACAGCTCACATCGGAGTGCTGGCATTTATTGTCGCCACCATTTTGGGGACCTTATCAGGTCTCCTGGCGGGATTAAGGCGAGGCAAATTAGCCGACCAGATTGTGACTCCGCTGGCTTACGTAGGAATAACCATACCCATTTTCTGGCTGGGTATTTTGCTTGTTTACGCCTTCGGTCTCAAGCTTGGCTGGCTGCCCATCGGCGGGTATACATCCCCATTCGAGGATTTCTGGATGAATGCCCGACAACTGGTTATGCCCGTAGTTTGTGAAAGCGTCCTCGGCCTGGCCTCGATGTCGCGGCAAATGCGGTCGAGTGTGCTTGAAGTCTCCCGGCAGGATTATATCCGCACGGCCTGGTCAAAAGGTCTGCGGGAACGCGTCATCGTATTCAAGCATATGCTAAAAAACAGCCTGATTCCGGTGATTACCCTGATGGGTTTTGCCGTCGGCATGATCTTCGGCGGCTCTGTGTTTATCGAGACTGTTTTTAATATTCCGGGCATGGGCAGGTTGATGGTTAGTTCTATCTTCAACCAGGACTATGTCGTCGTTCAGGCTACCACGCTTATATTTGGCGCCATCGTACTGGTAGTAAATCTAATAGTCGATATTTCTTATGGATGGCTCGATCCCAGGATACGATACGGCTAGGTGATATACGAAATGGTGAAGCAAGATGGTAATACCGATAAAGATTTTTCAGAAGCCCCGCCGCGGGTAAACGAGTGGAGGCGATTCAGCAGGGTATTTTTTGCCCGGAGACTGGTTATTTTCGGGCTATTGGTGCTGTTCCTCCTCGCGTTTACTGCTATATTCGCGCCCCTGCTGGCGCCTTATGACCCCTATAAGCAGGATATGACAAGCACTCTGCAACAGCCAGGTCCGAAGCATTTACTGGGTACCGACTCGCTGGGAAGGGATACTCTGAGCCGGCTTATTTACGGTTCGAGGACAACGATTCTGGTAGGCTTCGCCACCACCGCGTTTTCTGCCGCGGTCGGCATGATGTTGGGGTTAATTGCAGGGTACTTCAACAACAACATCATCAACATGATAATCATGAGAATTATGGATCTGATAATATCCTTTCCGATGATTATTTTTGCCCTTTTTATGGCCGCCCTGCTTGGAGGCGGCATCCAGAACGTCATTATCGCCCTCGCCATCAGCACGTTACCTGGTTACGCCAGAGTAATGCACGGCCTGACCCTCAGCGCCAAAGAGAATGATTATATCCTGGCCGAACAGGCAATGGGCTCCAGCGACCAGCGCATCATGCTTTCGCATATCCTGCCGAATGCTTTACCGCCGATGATTGTGCTCATCACATTACAACTGGGGACTATCATCCTGGCCGAGGCCGGGCTAAGTTTCCTTGGCATCGGCATCAAACCGCCGGGGGCAGCCTGGGGCGCTATGGTTAATGATGGTTACCGGTATCTTATTTCCAATCCGACGCTCTCATTTGCGCCCGGTATCGCAATTATGCTGGTGGTCTTCGCTTTTAACATGGTAGGAGATGGTCTCCGCGACGCCCTCGACCCCAGGCTGAGAGGTATACTTTGATATTAAGGATTAGCAAGATAAATAGAAATCTGGCGACTCTGTGAATTCTTGAGATAGAGACGTTTAATTTAGGTGTAAACAAAAGGTTGTACAAATGATTCAGAAAAAGGAGCACCAGCACCTGCACGAAGTATATAAATCGGGTGATAAGTGTCACTGCGGCGAGTTCGGCGCGGAGCTGGACCTGGGCAAGGACTGCCCCAGTTGTAAAGCAAATATCAACTGGGAACAAATAATGGGCCAGACGCGGTACTTATAACTGCGACTGGCGGGAGCGCATGGGAGTCGAACCCACCGAAGACAGCCTTACTGCCCCCCAACGGATTTGAAGTCCGCGAAGCCCACCGGGACTCATCCGCTCCCTCAATCTGGATAAGTATATATTACCTCAGCGGGTGGTATCAAGAGTTACCTGCCGGCATTATTCCTCCGGCGCCTCTGGTACCACCTCGGCTTTTTTACGATACACCGCCTTCGCCAGCCAGATGCTCATCTCGTAGAGTATAATCAGCGGCACGGCCACCAGGCTCTGGTTGATAGGGTCGAATGTCGGCGTAATGATGGCGGCGAGGATGAAAGCGACGATAATAGCCACCTTGCGTTTGGCGGCCAGCCACTCCGGCCTGACGATGCCCAGCCGGGCCAGGAATGTTGTCGCCACCGGTAGCTCGAACACCAGCCCGATGGCTATCAGCAGCCGGGTAATGATGCCGATGTAGTTGCCGATTTTTATCATCGGCGCGGCGATGTCGCTGCCGAAGGTGTACAGGAATCCGATGGCCGGCGGAATCAGGATAAAGTATGCGAAGACCACGCCCCCCAGAAACATCAGCGCAATCCAGGGCAGGATGAGGTAGACGTATCTCTCCTCTTTTTTGGTGAGCGCCGGACGTATAAAAAGGATTGCCTGTACAGTCAGGTAGGGTATGGAGAGGATAAGGCCGCTGGCGAGACACACCCTCATGATGGTGCCTATCATCTCCGTCAGCTCCGTGAAGATGAGGTTGATTTCTCCCGCCGGCTTAATCAGGTAATAAAATATCCACTCGTAGAAGATAAAGGAGATGATTGCACCCGCGGCGACGGCGATAACACTCCTGATGAGACGCTTGCGTAATTCCTGGAAGTGGCCGAGGAGAGTGAGCTTCTGTTCGCCTTCAGACATTTTCAGGGGTGCCTCTTCCGGTCGTTAGGGCCGGTTGTCTTGGCTTTCGACCCCTGTTTACTTGAAGCTGGGGGCGGTTGGTTCTGTTTTTCTTCTTTCGGCGGCTCTTCCTGGGCTTTATCCAGCTCCCGGGTAACCGCCGTGGTGAGGTCGGAGCTGGCTTTTCTGATGGCGCGCACCGTCTTTCCCAGCGTCCTGGCAAAATCGGTGAGCTTGCCGGGTCCCAGTATTATCAGCGCTAGAATAATGATTAGCAGTATTTCCCATGGACCTATGCCGAGAAATCCCATCCCTCACCTTTTATTGCGTCATCCTTACCGGTAAGACTGGCAAGGATAGAAGATTCTTGAACTTGCGTTCCTGCGGAGTGATTTTCAGCCTGGCTTCAGGCGGTTTTCTTCTTACTGGTCTTTTTAGGACTGGCGGCGGTTGTCTTTTCCTCCTCTGCCTCCTCCTCATCTTCGCCGGACTGGGCTTTCTTGAAAGAGCGTAGTCCCTTGCCGATGGCGTTGCCGACCTGCGGCAGTTTCCCCACCCCGAAGACGATGAGGATTATCACTAAAATAAGAGCTATCTCCCAAGGCCCCATTTTAAATGGCATCTTGAATTCCTCCTACCTCTACATTAACCATTTTAATTATACTAGCGTCCGGCATTCTTGTCTATCGGGGACTGCGGCAGCCACATTTCCTTCAGGACTGCTTTCACTACTTCCGGCATTTTTTGCCGGAGTTCGGGCGAGAGTTCTGTCCCGAAGTCAATCTCTTTCGGTTCGATGCCGATGATAACGATTTCCCCCGGCTCGTTGCCTGCCATGGACATGAGTTTCAGGTTTTCCAACACGCCCATTTCGTGCGCCGATGTAAGGGCTGCCTTTTCCTCGGCCAGGTCCTGCGGCTCGAAGCGGTAAATCGTCCCCGGTTCGCCGCCGGCTCTGGCAGCGTCGACGATAATCAGTTTGTCTCCGGCTCTGGTGTAAGCTATCAGGTCGGGCGATGTCCCGCCGTCTATCAGCTTTACATCGGTGGGGAGGTCTATCTCCTGCAAAGCCTTGACGGCGTGAATGCCGATGCCCTCGTCTTTCAGCAGTAAATTGCCCACTCCCACCACGACCACTCTCGGCAGGGGTTCGTTTTCCAGCGGGTTTACGGGTGGCTTTTGAGCCATAAAATCCTCTTTAACATATTCTCGGCAGCAGCTCGCCGACGGGCATGTCCACGATGCGGGACGCCCCTAGGCTGGTCTTCATGATTACCTGTCCGGCGTGTTCCGCTACCGCCTCCCCGATGATGACCGACCCCGCCCCGTATTTGTTACTTTTCATCGATGCCAGGGTTTTATCGGCATCTTCGGGAGCCACCGCCGCCACCAGCTTGCCCTCGTTGGCGATGTACAGCGGGTCGAACCCCAGTAGTTCGCAGGCGGCCAGCACGGCTTTGGCTACCGGTATTTTATCCTCTTCAAGCCTGATGCCGACTTTCGACTGTTCCGCGAAATCGTTAAGGGTGGTGGCCAGCCCGCCGCGGGTGGGGTCGCGCAGGGAGTGGATACCGGCGGCTGCCGACAGCATGTCTGCCACCAGGCCGTTCAGGGGGGCGCAGTCGCTGGGTACGGGCGTGTGGAATTTCAGTCCCTCCCGCTGGCTCAGCACGGCGATGCCGTGGTCACCGATATTACCGTTGAGGATGATTTTATCACCGGGTTTGGCATTGGCGGCGGAGATGTCCACGCCTTCCGGCACGGCGCCGACACCCGCCGTATTGATAAATAGCTTATCGGCGTTGCCCTGGTTGACCACTTTCGTATCGCCGGTGACGATTTTCACCCCGGCCTCGTCGGCGGCTTCCCTGATAGAGGTTAATATCTTTTTAAGGTCGGTAACGGGTAGCCCTTCTTCGATGATGAAGGCCAGGCTGAGATAAAGCGGTCGGGCGCCGCTCATGGCAAGGTCGTTGACGGTGCCGCACACCGACAGCTTACCGATATCCCCGCCGGGGAAGAAGATAGGATTGACCGTATAGCTGTCGGTGGTGAAGGCCAGCCGTCCGCTCACCTCGAAGACGGCGGAGTCGTCAAGTTTGTCCAGTATCGGGTTGGCCAGGTCTGGCAGGAAGCTCTGGATAAGGTCGTGCATGAGCTTGCCGCCGCTGCCGTGCGCCAGCAGGATTCTATCATCGTTCATATTATTCTTTAGACCTCACCCCCTTGATTTGAAGAAACAGGTATCAACTATCAAGTGTCAAACCCCCCATCATCCCCCGTTTGCTACTTGCTACTTGTCATTTGTTACTTCCGTACTGATAATAGGCGGCGCAGCTTCCCTCCGCGGACACCATGCACGGCCCCACCGGGTGTTCCGGCGTGCAGGTCTCGCGGAACAGCTTGCATTCCAAGGGCGTACTGACGCCCCTTAATATGCTCCCGCAAATGCAGCCTTTCGGTTCATGGGTAGGGCCGGGGTCGATTTTAAAATTCTTCCCGGCGTCGTATTTTTCATATTGCGATTTAATTTGAAGTCCACTTTCGGGCACCACCCCGATTCCCCGCCAGTTGGCCTCTCCGATTTCAAACACGGTTTCCATGAGGCTTAACGCGGCCCGGTTGCCCTCCGGCTTTACCCCCCGCCGGTAGGCAATTTCTACTCCGGGTTGCCCGCTTTCAATCTGCTCTACCAGCCGGTCCACGGCCAGCAGGATATCGAGCGGCTCGAATCCGGAGACGGCGCAGGCGATTTTATAGTCGTCGGCGAGAAACTGGTAGGGGTGGGAGCCGATAATCACACTGACGTGGCCGGGGCAGATGATGCCGTTGAGGTTGACCTCGCCCAGGTCGAGGATGGCTTTCATGATGGGCGGGCAGACCTTGTGGAGGGACAGGACATAGTAGTTTTTCAACTTTTCATGTTCTGCCTGTAAAATCGATGCGGCTATAGTCGGTGCAGTCGTCTCGAAGCCGATGCCGATAAAGACGACGGATTTTTCCGGGTTTTCATGGGCGATGGTCAGCGCGTCCTGCGCCGAGTAGACGATGCGTACATCGGCGCCTTCGGCTTTGGCTTTTTGCAGGCTGGAACGGCTCCCCGGCACTCTCACCATGTCTCCGAAGCTGGTGATAATAACGTCCGGCAGGTGTCCCAGGGCGATGGCTTTATCCAGGTCGGCGCTGGCGGTAACGCAGACGGGACAGCCCGGCCCGGAGAGCATTTCTATACTGGGGGGCAGCAGCTGGCGTAGGCCGTGCTTGAAGATAGCTACGGTGTGCCCGCCGCAGAACTCCATCAGCCTGGCGGGCTTGCGCGAGCGCTTGTGAATCCTGTCGAGGAGCTTTTTGCCCAGTTCAGGGTCGCGGTATTCTTCAACGAATTTCATAAATATCTCTATTTCTGTCATTGCGAGGGCGAAGCCCGAAGCAATCCGTAACCTTGCCTTACGAGTTACTGATGGATTACGTCGCTCCGCTCGTAATGACAGCGACTTTAAGTGCCGGCTTCACTCAGTTCTTTTAATAACTCTAACGTCTCTTCGGCCTCGGCGGCGTCGATGACGCTGATGGCGTATCCGGTGTGCAGCAGCACGTAGTCGCCTACCTTTGCCTCCGGCGTGAGTTGCAGGCTGATGTCCCGCGTCACCCCCTCTATATCCACCCCGGCCTGCTGGCCGTTAATCGATTTTATCAATGCTGGTATGGCTAAACACATGGTATCTTAACCCTTGCCTTTTATCTCTTTGCCGATTTTGAAAGTATCCGCAAACGCCTCGCCGACGGCATGGTATTTACCGGGTGTAAAGATGAACGGCCTGACTTTGTTGATATCCGGCTGGCCGTCAGTCAGGCAGTCCTCGGACACATGGGTCTCCACCACCCTGCCGATTACCAGCGCGTGGCTGCCCATATTAATGATATGCGCCACCTCCAGCTCCAGGTTGACCGGGCACTCCTCGATGAGCGGGGCGGTTGCCAGCGTGCCGTAGAAGACCTTGAACCCGCAGTCCTTGACCTTGTCTGTTTTAGCCCCGGATACCAGTCCGCAGTAATCGGCCTCCTTCACCAGGTCGCGGGAGGGGATGTTGATGGAAAATGTCTTATTCTGGTAGATGCCTTTCAGGCTGTAGCGGTGGTGTTGCAGGGCAATGGTGATGGCGGGGGGACTGCTGGCGGCTACGCCTGTCCAGGCCACGGCGGCAAAGTCCGGCTTCCCGTCTACGTGACTCCCCACGATAGTGGTGGGGTGGGGCCAGAGCAGCGGCTGCGGGCCTAATTTCTTTTTAGTCATTGTCCTGCCTCCCGGTTTATTTCTTTTTAAAATCCTTGCCGATAACGAATGCCTGACCCAGGACTTCGCCGACGGCATTATACCGCGCGGACGGCCCGCGACTGTACACAAATGGCCTTATTTTCATGATATCCGGCTGGCCGTCGGTAAGGCAATCTTCTGTGACGTGGGTCTCTACTATCTTACCGATAACCAGCATATGAATGCCCAGATTCAGCATGTGCAGTACTTCGCATTCCAGGTTGACCGGGCACTGCTCGATGAGCGGAGCGGCAGCCAGCTTACCATAATATACCTTGAACCCGCACTCTTTGACCTTGTCTGTTTTAGCCCCGGAAACCGTGCCGCAGTAGTCGGTCTCCTTTATCATGTCGGCGGAGGGGACGTTGACCGAGAATGTCTTATTCTGGTGGATGCCCTTCAAGGTATGCCGTTCGTGGCGTATCCCGACGGATATTGTCGGGGGTTCACCGCCGGTGATACCGCACCAGGCATAAGGGGCGAAATTAGACTTGCCGTCGAACATGGTTCCCACCAGCACGGCGGGATTGGGAAAAAGCCAGGGCTGGGGACCGAACTCCTTTTTACTCATGGTCATACTCCTCATTGAAATTCGCGATAACCACCTGCCCCAGCGAGATGCCGCCGTCGTTGCAGGGTACCTGCCGGTGAGTGTATACCTCGAGCCCGGCGGACTCGAGCAATGCTGAGGCTTTCCTTAGCAGCAGCCGATTCTGGAACACGCCGCCGCTCAGCGCCACCTCGGTGATGCCCGTCTTGGAAGATATTTTCTGGCAAATCTCCAGTATCATTTGAGCTACCGTGTTGTGAAAGCGGGCAGCGATTCTGGCTCCGGGGGTGCGGTTGTGTAAATCGTTCAGTATCGCGGCGAACAGGTCATGAACCTTGATGGTATTGATTTCGTCATGCTTCGTTACGGAGAACGGGTAGTGGGCCGACTCGTTGACGGCTTTAGCGGCGAGTGTTTCCAGGTCGATGGCCGCCTGGGCTTCGTACTGGATAACCCCCCTTACCCCGATAAGGGCGGACATGGCATCGAAGAGCCTGCCCATGCTGGAGGTCAGCGGCGAGTTTATGCCGTTTTCTACCTGGCTCTGGATAATCTCGATTTCCCTGGGGTCGATGTTTTTCAGGAAGGGAAGCCGCCGGTCCAGCTCTATGCCCAGCGCCAGCAGGTAGCCGATGGCGGTGCGGTACGGCTTTTTTATAGCCAGCGAACCGCCGGGCAGCGGCAGGTATTCCATGAATACCGTGCGGTAAAATTGCTTGTAATCGGCAACCATGAATTCGCCGCCCCAGATATGGCCGTCTGTGCCGTAGCCGGTCCCGTCGAAAGATACCCCGATGACTGGCCCCTCGATATTATTATCGGCCAGGCAGCTGGCAATGTGGGCGTGGTGGTGCTGTACCGGGACGATTTTTAAGTTCTCTCTGTCCGCCAGTTCCCTGGCGAACTTGCTCGGCAGGTACTCCGGGTGCATGTCGTGGGCGATAATCTCCGGCTCGATTCTGAATAGCTTCTTATAAAGCTCTATCGTATTTTTAAAATGCTCCAGCGTCTCCAGGTTTTCCATGTCGCCGATGTGCTGGCTCACGAAGGCGAAGTTGTCCCGCGTCAGGCAGAAAGTATTTTTCTCCTCGGCGCCGCAGCCCAGTATCTGCCGGCTCTGGCAGGTGAGGT
>CAZCOB010000045.1:0-18469 GCA_964500415.1 uncultured Dehalococcoidaceae bacterium
GGTGACCAAGCCCGGATTAGAAATACCGGTGGGCATGTCCGCCATTAACCCGGTGCCGCGGCAGATGATTGAACGCTCAGTGAGGGAAGTAATACAAAATGAGCTTGATGGCAAGGGTCTTCGGGTAACAATATCGGTACCGGCCGGTGAAGAACTGGCCAGGAGAACGCTCAATCCGCGCCTGGGGATAGTAAAGGGCATCTCGATTATCGGCACTACCGGCATTGTTATCCCTTATTCGGTAAATGCCTATAAGGCCAGTATCTCGCAAGCGCTGGATATCGCCGTAGCCTGCGGCTGCCATCAGGTAGTCCTGACCACCGGTCGACGCAGCGAGAGGTTCGCTCAAAGCGAGATGGCGCTTCCTGACGAGTGTTTCATCCAGGCGGGCGACTTCATCGGCTATTCGCTGGAGCAATGTTTCAATAAAAACATTCCCCGAGCGACTATCTGGAGCATGACCGGCAAGATAAGCAAACTTGCCGCAGGCCACCTCTACACGAACATCAGCGATTCTCAGGTTGATATCGGTTTCTTGGTCGGCGTCGCCGCCGACTGCGGTCTATCGGAAGAGGAGTTGAAAAATTTAAACGGGTCGGTAACAGCCAATCATTTGCGGCGGCTATTACCGGAACAATACGTAACCAGGTTCTGCGACAAGCTCTGCGAACTCGCGGCGAAGAAATGCCGTGATAAAACCAAAGGTAAGTTAAAAATAGAGTGTATTATGTCCGACTATAACGGCGTTATTCTGGGAAGGTTTCATGCCGACGAGTAAAACTTTAATCATAGGGATAGCTCCGGGTGGGGCTGCCAGTCTGACCGCAACAGTGCGTCGTCATATGAAGCAGGCGGATATTATCTGCGGCGGGCAGAGGCTCCTCGACATGTTCCCCTCATTAGCCAGTAAGAAAGTACCTGTAGGAAACAACCTGGCCGAAATAGCCGGCCTGATAAAGAGAAATCAGGGGCGGAAACGGGTGGTGGTCCTGGCCTCGGGCGACCCCGGCTTTTACGGGATAGCCGGCTACCTGACCAGCGCTCTGGGTAAGAGTGCCGTTAAAATCATACCGAACGTTAGCGCCATGCAACTGGCTTTTGCCCGCATCGGGGAAAGCTGGGATGACGCCGATTTTGCCAGCGTTCATGCCCGGCCTATCGAGGATATCTTCGCTAAGATAAGAAGCAGCGATAAGATAGGCATCTTCACCGACGGCCAGCATACGCCGTCGGCTATCGCCAGGGTCTTGCTTGACAGCGGTATCAATGGCTACCGGGCTTATGTTTGTGAAAATCTCGGCGAAAAAAATGAGCGGATTATCAAAACCAGCCTCAAAGGCCTGTGCAAGAGGGAATTCTCTCCTCTGAACATACTTATTTTACTGAGAGACAAGCATAAACCGGCGGGTCTTATTTCTCCTCGCACTCTGGGAATACCCGACCGGGAGTTTTACCAGCGGCGACCGAAGGAAGGACTGATTACCAAGCAGGAAGTCAGGGCGGTAAGCCTGGCGAAAATACAGATTGCCGAAAACAGCATCGTCTGGGACATCGGCGCGGGCTCGGGAGCAATATCTATAGAAGCCTCTTTCCTCGCCAGGAAGGGTCGTATCTACGCCATAGAAAAGAACGATGCTGATATCACCATTATCCGGAAGAATATCCGTAAGTTCAAAGCAACCAATGTTGACGTCGTTCATGCCTTTGCTCCCGAAGGCCTGGACATACTACCCGCTCCTTCATCGGTCTTTATCGGGGGTAGCGGGGGAAAGATAGAGGAAATAATCGAATTCGTAGTCCGCAAGTTAAAACCCGGCGGGCGACTCGTCATCAATCTCGTAGGGCTGGAAAACCTGGGTATGGCTCTAGATGCTCTTCAGAAGAGTGGTTTTAAGCCGGAAATAACTCTGGTCAATATCGCTCGTAGCACCGCTGTCCAGGCTCTTACCAGGCTGGCCGCGTTGAATCCTGTTTTTATCGTTATCGCTGGTAAGCAAGAAGGCGAGGGATTTCATGGGTGAGAAGAAGCCAAAGATAGGGCGTCTCTACGGGGTGGGCGTCGGCCCGGGCGACCCGGAGCTGCTTACCCTGAAAGCTCGGCGTGTGCTTACCGAGGTTCCGGTAATATTCGTACCTGTGAAATCCGAAGAGGATAGAAGTATTGCCGAATCTATCATTACCGACCTATCGCCGGATGTGAAATCAAAAATTACCAGAATCATACTGCCGATGCTGCGGGATAAAAAAAAGCTTCAGGAATACCGGCAGCAGGCTGCCGATATTATCTGGCACCACCTGAGTCAGGGCAAGGACGGTGCCTTCGTGAACATAGGTGACCCCCTTCTTTACGGGACATTTATCCATGTCATGAAGACGCTGCAAATGAATCACCCTGAAATTGAAGTCGAGGTTATTCCCGGAGTCTCGTCTATCAATGCCGCCGCAGCGAGGGACGTCATTCCCCTCGCCAGTGACGATGACAATATCGCTGTGATATCGGGTAACAAGAAAGACGAAATAATCAGGAATGCCCTTGAGAACTATGACACCGTGGTCTTTATGAAAGTGAACAGGGTATTTGGCCGACTTCTCGGTATCCTGGAGGAGATGAATCTCAAGGATAAGAGTATATATATCCGGAGGTGCACGACTCAGGAAGAGGAAATAGTCCGGGATATCGACCTTTTGAAGGGCGAAAAGCTCGATTATTTCTCTCTATTGATAGTGAGGAAATGACATGGCGGTTAAGGTGTATTTTATCGGTGCCGGCCCCGGCCATCCCGAATTACTGACCATAAAAGCGAAGCGTATCATTGAACGGGCGGATGTTATCATCTATGCCGATTCGCTGGTAAATTCGGATATTTGCGATTTTGCCCGCGAAGGAGTGGAAATTCACCGGAGCGCTTCACTCAACTTGGAGGAGATAACCGGGATTATCGTAAACGCGGCTGGGAAGGGTAAGATGGTTGCCCGACTGCAAAGCGGCGACCCCGCCATTTACGGCGCTATCCGGGAGCAGCTGGACGTCCTCGATGAGAAGGGAATAGAATACGAAATTATCCCCGGCGTCAGTTCCCTGTTCGCCGCTGCTGCTGCCCTGAAGACGGAGCTTACCGTCCCGGAGCTTTCCCAGACGGTTATCGTCACACGAATGGAAGGGAGAACGCCGGTTCCCGCTTCCGGGAATCTGAGAAGCCTGGCGGCTCACCAGGCCAGCATGGCCATTTTCCTGAGCGCCTCCTTGGTAGAAGAGGTTGTCGCCGAATTAATAGCTGGCGGTTATCGGCCCGAAACGCCTGCGGCGGCGGTCTACCGGGCCAGTTGGCCGGACGAACTGGTGTTGCGAACCACGCTGAAGAATCTGGCGGAGGATGTCAAAGCGGCAGGTATCAAGAAACAGGCACTAATACTGGTCGGCAATTTTCTTAACGCCAGGGCGGGGAAGCAACGTTCGAAACTCTACGACCAAAACTTTAAGCATGAATACCGATAATATTAATAAAGAAGATACAGCCATCGTGGCTATTACCAGAAGAGGCGTGGCACTGGGCAGGAGTTTACGGCAACTGCTGCCCAGCAGCCGCCTTCATATATCGGATAAGTGCACCGACGAGACAGGGGTAGACGAAATACCGTTTTCTTCTGCTAAAGACCTGATAGCCGATATTTTCCCCCGCTACCGTTATCTGGTGCTCATCATGGCGGCGGGCATTGCTGTGCGTCTGGTGGCTAACGAACTCAGGGATAAACATATTGACCCTGGCGTGGTCGTAGTTGATGACGCCGGCTTATTCTGTATCAGCCTGCTCTCCGGGCATATCGGCGGTGCTAACGAACTGTCCGGGAAAATTGCAGCGCTGCTCGGTGCTCAACCGGTTATTTCCACAGCCTCAGATGTCAACGAGACGTTATCTTTAGACCTTCTGGGCAGGGAATTCGGCTGGGAAATAGAAGATGATACTCACCTAAAAGCCGCCAGCGCTGCGGTGGTAAATGGAGAGCCGGTCGGCGTCTATCAGGACACCGGAGAGCCCGGCTGGTGGCCGGAGACAATCCCACTGCCGGACAACGTAACCGTTTACTCCAGTCTGGAAGCCCTGCAACAGTCCGGAGCCAGCGTGGCGCTGATAATTACCGACCGTATCCTGGATGAAGCGTTATACAGCTCATTGCCTGACCACACGATAATATACCGCCCGAGGAGCCTGGTACTCGGCATCGGTTGCAACCGGGGCACAGGGTGCGCGGCTATCGAAACCGCCGTCGGCCAGGTACTTTCAAGCTACGCACTATCGGCGAGATGTATCAGGACAATCGCGACGATAGACCTGAAAAGAGACGAGGCCGGTCTTCTAAAGTATGCCCGGAACAATCGCCTGCCGATGGAATACCATGATAGAGAGACCCTCCGTCATACCAAATTTCCTTCCAACCCCTCGGCGGCGGCCATGAAGTATGTGGGGACTCCCTCCGTATGCGAAGCGGCGGTGCTCCTGAGCAGTCGCGCGTCGAATCTACTCGTTCCAAAAGTCAATTTCGGAAGGTCGGTTACCGTTGCTGTAGCCAGGTTTGCATACGATAGCGAAAAACAGAAGCGGGGAAAACTTTGCCTGGTCAGCACCGGCCCGGGCGACCTCAAATACCTGACCTTTGCGGCGAGGGACGCTTTAGACCGCAGCGAGGTAGTCATCGGCTATAAGACCTACATAGACCTTATCAAGCCCGTGCTGGCCCGTAAGCAGGTTATCGCCACGGGCATGGGGGCTGAGGTTGAGAGGGTAAGAACCGCCCTCGACCTGGCGAAGCAGGGTAAAACCGTCTCGCTCATCTCCGGAGGCGATTGCGGTATCTATGGCATGGCCGGGCCGGTGGGTGAATTCCTACGCGAACAATCGGAGCAGGATATAGAAATTATGATGATACCCGGCGTACCCGCACTGGCGGCCTGCGCCTCCCTGCTCGGCAGCCCGATATCGGGCGATTTCGCCTCCATAAGCCTCAGCGATTACCTCGTCCCCTGGGAGGAGATTAGACGGAGGCTGGAACTGGCGGCGCGGGGGGATTTTGTTATCGTGCTCTACAATCCGCAAAGTAAGCATCGTCGGCGTCAGCTCACCGGGGCCAGGGAAATAATCCTGCGTCACCGGTTAACAGCTACCCCCGTCGGTATCGTCACCAACGCCTACCGACCGGGGCAGTTGGTGAGTATAACCGACCTTGAACATTTGCCGGACTGCGATATCGGCATGAATACGACCGTCATTATCGGCAATAGCGAAACATTTGTTTCAGGCGGTCGGATGGTTACGCCTCGTGGTTATAAGACGAAATACAGCTTAAGCAAGGAGCAAAGATGAAAGCGGTAGTTGTTGCCGGCGTCACCAGTGGTGTGGGTAAGACAACGCTCGCTACCGGCCTGATGGGAGCGCTGGTGAAACGTGGTCTTAAGGTACAGCCGTTTAAGACTGGGCCGGACTACATTGACCCGACTTATCATACGATGGTAACCGGCGTATGTTCACGCAATCTGGACACATGGTTGCTTTCTCCGGATATCATAATCGAGCTGTTTAACCGCGCTGTAGGGGGCAAAGATATTGCCGTTATTGAAGGCGTTATGGGGCTCTATGACGGACGCTCGTCGACGAACGAAGAAGGCAGCACGGCGGAGCTTGCCAAGCTCCTTGAAGCACCGGTGGTGCTTGTAGTTGACAGTCGCAAGGGAGCGCGCAGTCTGGCGGCGGTGGTGGCCGGGTATCGTGACTTCGACCCTTCGCTACGCCTCGAGGGTGTTATCCTCAACGGTATCGGCAGTGACGGACACCTCAGTGTCTGCCGGGAAGCCATCGAGCACTATACTGGAGTCCCTGTGCTGGGATACCTCCCCCGAAATAAAGAGCTAACTCTCCCCGAGAGACACCTGGGTCTGGTGCCTACTGTCGAGGGAGGAGTGAATGAGGATACCCTGGAACGACTCGTGGCGCAATGTGAAACCACGCTGGATATCCCCCGGATACTGCGCGTTTCGGAGTCGGCAGATTTCCCGAAAACCGCGGCCAGGCTGTTCCCGCCGGCACCGGTAGCGGCGGTAGCCAGGATTGCTGTGGCCAGAGATAAAGCCTTCAGTTTCTATTACCAGGACAGCCTGGACCTTCTGGAAGCCCGGGGGGCCGAAATAGTGTCGTTCAGCCCCTTGGAGGATTCCGGTCTTCCACCGGATATCGCCGGAATCTATATCGGCGGGGGGTTCCCCGAACTTTATGCCGCCGACCTTGCGGCTAATACCCCTATGAAAGAGGCTATTAGACTGGCTGCCAAACGCGGGATGCCGCTCTATGCCGAGTGCGGCGGGTTGATGTACCTCGGTAAAAGCATCGGGGACTTTCAGGGAAACGAGTTCACCATGGTGGAGGCTATCCCCGTTACTTCCCAGATAAAAAGTCCACGCCTTAGTCTGGGCTACCGTACCGTCCAGGCACTACGCGATGGCCCACTCCTGCGCCGGGGTGAAACCGTCCGGGGACATGAGTTCCACTGGTCGGTGCTGAGAAACGGTTCTGAAGGCGCCAACGCCTATCGCATCACGGAAAGGGGAGACGGTATCGAGGGTTTTCAAAAACAAAACCTCCTCGCCTCATACATTCACCTGCATATGGGCAGCCTGCCCGGGATGGCATCGCGCTTTATAGAGAATTGCAGAAATTTTCAGGATAAATTTAAACAGCGAGGACAGCCATGAGACAAAGAGCCAGCTATTACCCGCTGTCTCTTAACATCAAAGGGAAGAGATGCGTGGTCGTCGGCGGGGGCAGGGTAGCCCTGCGCAAGGTGACGACATTGCTGGAATACGGTACCGACATCGAGTTAATCAGCCCGGAGCTGTGCCCGGAACTCGCCTCCCTGTCGGCAAGAGGGCTGATTCACGTTTACCTCCGCCCGTATCGAGCAGGCGATTTACAGAAGGCGTTTCTGGCTTTCGCTGCCACCGATAACAGCAGCACCAATAAACAGGTAGCAGAGGAGGCCGGAAGCCGGGGAATTCTGGTTAACGTCGCCGACGATGCAGAAGGTTCCGATTTTATTATCCCGTCATCAGCGCGCCGTGGGGAAATTACCATCGCGGTATCCACCGGCAGTATCAGCCCCGCGTTGGCGCGAAAAATACGTACCAAGCTGGAAGAGACAATCAGTGATGAATATATTACTCTGGTCAATCTGGTCGGCGAGGTGCGCGCCGAAATGAAAAAGCTGAGTGCTCAACCTGACGGAGAGGACTGGCAGGAAGCACTCGACCTGGATTTGATGTTAGAACTTCTGAGGAAAGGTGATAACGAAACGGCTAGAACTATCCTGCTTGATAATCTTACGTCTCGTCATAAGTAGCTATCGAGGATTTAATATGAGGATAAACCTGGCAGGTATCAATCATCAGACGGCACCAGTTGCCGTACGTGAGAAGGCAGCTATAAGCTCCCGGAAGCTGGATGATGCCCTGCTGGCGATGAAACCTGATATCCCGCGCGGCATCATCCTTTCCACCTGTAACCGGACGGAAGTATATACGATTGAGCCGGACAACCCGGACAGAAAGGCAGGCCTGGACTTCTTCAGGGAACGGCTGGTAATCCCGGAAGCCGAATTGCTGCGGTACGTGTATATGCTGAATGACGGGGTGGCTGTGGAACACCTCTTTCGTGTCGCCAGCGGACTGGAGTCGATGATAGCCGGCGAATACGAGGTGCTGGGACAGGTCGGTTATGCCCTGGAGGCCGCGGAGAAGGCGGGGATGGTTCATTTACCACTGCGCCATATCTTTCAGAGCGCTATCCACACGGGGAGGCGTGTACGCGAGGAAACCGGCATAAGCCGGAATGCTATCTCCGTCAGTTCCGTTGCTGTCGAACTGGCGGCAAGAGCCGTCGGTAAATTTTCTGGGTGCAAGATGCTGGTCATCGGCACCGGCGAGGCCGGGAGACTGGTAGCTCAGGCAGCCAAAGACAGGGGGATAGGCCGCACGGTTGTTGTTGGCCGTACCCTGGAGAGAGCACGAGTTCTGGCGGAGCAACTGGGAGGCACGCCCGTCAGCATAGACAGTCTGGACGAAGAACTGGTGGACGCGAATATTGTAATTTCCTGTTCCGGCGCGCCTCACTATACATTGAATGTCGGTCAGGTCAAGCGGGCTATGGCCGGACGCCCGAAGCTACCCCTGGTAATAATTGATATCGCCGTTCCCAGGAATGTAGAGCCAACTGTCGGCCGGATTGACAGTATCTTTCTCTATAATATTGACGATATTACCAGACTCTCTAACGAAAATCTAAAGCAGCGTGAGCATGAAATCGCCAAGACAGAGCGAATCGTGGCTGAAGAACTGGAATCTTTCAACTCCTGGTGGCGGGAGTTCGAGGTTAGACCGCTGATAAAAGCCATGATGAGCAAGGCTGAGGAGATACGAAGCGCTCATTTGAAGCGTACGTTGAAAAAGCTACACGGGCTGACTGAAGAGGAAAAATACAGCCTGGAGATGATGACGAGGGCTATCGTCAGCAAGGTGCTTAAAGACACGATCAGTAGCCTTAAGGCTAACGGCCATGCCGACTACAATTACACGGAGATGGTAAAACAACTTTTCCAGCTTGATATTAAGGACTGAGGATGAACCGAAAATTAATAATCGGCACCAGGGGCAGTCGGCTCGCCCTGATTCAGGCCGAATCAGTGGTGGATTTGATAAAACGGGCCAATCCGGGGCTGGAAATAGAGATTAAACAGATTGTTACCGCCGGCGACCGCGACCGTTCCAACCCGCTCGACCGGATAGGCGTCGATGTCTTTATCAAAGAGATAGAAGATGCCCTGCTCGACGGCAGGATTGACATCGCCGTGCACAGCCTGAAAGATGTCCCCACGGAAATACCTGACGGTCTTCGTATCCTGGCGGTAACCGAAAGGCTTAACCCCGCCGACGTGCTGATATCCGATAATCGCAGGCTCGACGAGCTGCCTGCCGGTTCTAAAATAGGCACCGGCAGCCTGCGCCGCACGGCCCAACTTGCCGGATGCCGTCTTGGTTTACTGGCATGTCCGATAAGAGGAAATATTGATACCCGGCTACGCAAGGTTGCCGCAGGAGAATTCGATGGTATTATACTGGCAGCCGCTGCTCTCATTCGCCTCGGATGGCAGCACAAGATAACCGAATATTTACCTCTCGACTCCTTCCTGCCGGCGGCGGGGCAGGGAACGCTGGCCATCGAGGCGCGGCAGGACGACCGAGAGATAGCAGATATAGTCTCACCGACTAATCACCAGCCGACATGGCGGAGTATCACGGCAGAGCGAGCCTTTCTTGAGGAGTTAGGGAGCGGCTGCCGGGCGCCGATTGGTGTTCTGGGTATGACTGATAACGATACCTATAAACTCGATGCGATGGTAGCCAGCCCTGACGGGCGTGAGGTAAAGCGTGCCTCGGTGGAGGATAACGCCCTATCGCCACAGGAACTAGGAATCCGGCTGGCGCAAAAACTCCTGGCGATGGGTGCTGATAAACTAATAAAAGAAGCCAGGCCGTTATGAAAACAGGTAAAGTGTATCTTATCGGAGCAGGGCCGGGCGACCCCGGTCTCATTACGGTAAAGGGCCTCGAGTATCTCAGGAAGGCAGATGTCATCATCTATGACCGCCTGCTTGACGACGGGTTACTCGATTCGACTGCCGCTGCCGCAGAGAGGATATACATGGGTAAAGCAGCGGGAGTACATAACAGGTCGCAAACCGAGATAAACCGGCTTCTGATAGCAAAAGCAAGGGAGGGCAAGACGGTGGTACGTCTCAAGGGTGGAGACCCGTTCGTCCTCGGGAGGGGAGGCGAGGAGGCCAGGGTTCTGGCGAAGCATGGTATTCCTTTTGAGGTGGTGCCGGGGATAACCTCGGCGATAGCCGTACCGGCCTATGCCGGCATACCAGTTACGCAGCGCGGGATAGCGTCTTCCTTTGCCGTCGTTACCGGTCATGAATACCCGGGCAAAGAGGAATCGAGTATCAACTGGAAGGGCCTGGCTACCGGGGTAGATACCATAATTTTCCTGATGGGGATAAAGAATCTTCCGGAAATAGTCTCCAGGTTGATTGAGTTTGGTCGACCGTATGATATGCCGGTAGCGGTAATTAAAGATGGAACCAGATCCGAGCAAAAAACGGTAGTTGGCACTCTGAAGGATATCGCAGCCGGGGTGAAAGACGCACGTCTTACCCCTCCGGTCGTTATCGTCGTGGGAGAAGTTGTCAGGCTCAGAGATAAGCTACGCTGGTTTGACAATCGTCCACTATTTGGTAAGCGTATACTGGTCACCCGGTCGCGGCACCAGGCAAGTGCCTTAAGCCGTTTGCTCACCGAGCGTGGCGCTATGCCGATTGAGCTACCGGCAATTGACATACAGCCGGTCGGTGACAATTCCGAACTGGACCAGGCTATTACGAACCTGAAACGATACGACTGGATAATCTTTACCAGTGTAAACGGTGTTGCCGCTTTCTGGAAGAGATTAACCGGCTTAAAGCTGGACAGCCGAGCGCTGGGTGGACGGCGTATCGGCGCTATCGGTCCGGCTACGGCTGAAGTCCTGGCATCCCGGGGAGTAATCCCCGACTATGTTCCAGATACCTACACCACCGAAGGCATTCTCGACGGTCTCGGGCAGCGGGAGGTTACCGGACAGCGCTTCCTGCTACCCCGGGCCGATATAGCGGATGAGGAGTTGGTTCGGGGAATCCGCAACTTTGGCGCCGAAGTATGCGAGGTAACCACTTACCATACACTTCCGGCTACCGAGTCTATCGCCGAAGCCAGGCGAATGCTCATCGCAGGAGAAATTGACGTCATCGCCTTCACCAGTTCGTCGATGGTAACCAATCTGGTAACGGTCTTCCAGGGTGAACCTATGCCGTTAAAACGGGTAAAAATTGCCTGCATCGGTCCTAAAACGGCTGAGGTTGTCGTCGGGGCCGGGCTTAAAGTGGATATTCTAGCCGGCGAAGCAACTGTACCAGGTCTGGTGGCAACGATAGAAGACTACTTTGGAGAGAAACGGTAATGGCTAAATATCCTCAGTTACGTCTGCGCCGCCTGCGTCGAACCGAGGCGTTAAGAGCTTTAATCCGGGAAACCCGGGTTGATGTTGGCGACCTTGTTTACCCCATGTTCGTTATCGAGGGTAAGGGCATAAAGCAGGAAATTTCCTCTATGCCGGGCATCTTTCGTCACTCGCCGGACCGACTACCGGCAGAAGTGGAAGAGGTTGCCGGACTTAAGATTCCCGCCGTTTTGCTCTTCGGCATACCACAGGACAAGGACGAAACCGGCTCATCTGCTTGTAAGCCGGACGGAGTCGTACAGAAGGCGATACGAGTTATCAAGAGTATGGCACCTGAGCTTCTGGTGATAACCGATGTCTGTCTCTGTGAATACACCAGCCACGGACACTGTGGCATCGTGACCAACGCTGCCGTTGACAACGACCGGACATTGCCCCTGTTATCGAAAACGGCGTTATCTCACGCCGAGGCCGGCGCTGATATCGTCGCTCCTTCCGACATGATGGACGGTCGGGTGAAGGTAATCAGGGAAGCTCTCGATGAAAATAGCTACGAGCATATACCCATTCTTTCCTATGCCGCCAAGTACGCTTCAGCCTTCTACGGGCCGTTCCGGGAGGCGGCAGAATCGACTCCACAGTTCGGCGACCGCCGTTCCTACCAGATGGACCCGCCTAACGCGAGAGAGGCACTGCGGGAGGTGGAACAGGACATTTCAGAGGGTGCCGACATCATCATGGTCAAGCCCGCCTTAGCTTACCTGGACGTGATAGGCAAGGTACGCGATGCTTTTAACTGTCCCCTGGCTGCCTATAATGTCAGCGGTGAGTACGCCATGGTGAAAGCCGCCTGCCGGCAGGGCTGGCTGGACGAACAACAGGTAGTACTGGAAACCCTGACGGCTATTAAGAGGGCCGGGGCAGATATTATTTTGACCTACCATGCCAAAGATGCTGCCCGATGGCTGCAAACGGCATCAGGAGACACTCGTGAAACTTGAAAATTCCCGGAGACTCTATCAGGAGGCACAACAATATTTGCCGGGTGGAGTGGACAGCCCGGTGCGTGCTTTTAAAGCTGTTGGTGGAATACCACCTTTCATCGTTAGAGGACAAGGTTCCAGGGTTTATGACGCGGATGGTAATGAGTATATTGATTACGTAGGTTCCTGGGGGGCTCTGATTCTGGGGCATTCGCACCCTCAGATTGTCGAGGCAGTGAAGAATGCGGCGGAGAGAGGCACCAGCTTCGGAGCACCAACCGAGTTGGAGACGACTCTGGCTAAGATGATTTGCTCCGCCATACCCTCTATTGAAATGCTCCGGTTCGTCAACTCCGGCACAGAGGCAACCATGACGGCCCTCCGGCTGGCAAGGGCGTTTACAAATCGGGATAAGATAGTAAAATTTACCGGTGGCTACCACGGCCACGCCGATGGATTGCTGGTCAAGGCTGGTTCAGGAATGGCGACGCTGAGTCTGCCTAATTCTCCCGGTGTACCAGCCACCTATGCGCAGAATACACTGGTGGCATCATATAATGATATCAGCACGGTAGAGCGTCTTTTCAAGCGTCACGCCGGAGAGATTGCTGCTGTTATCATCGAACCGGTAGCTGCCAATATGGGTGTAGTGCCGCCGCGTACCGGCTTTCTGGACGGGCTACGTCAATTAACCAGCGAGCACGGTGCTCTACTCATATTCGATGAAGTTATCACCGGTTTTCGGGTCGCCTATGGAAGTTCCCAGGACCTCTATCATATTACACCAGACCTTACCTGTCTGGGTAAGATTGTCGGCGGTGGTCTGCCGGTAGGAGCCTATGGAGGCAGACGAGAAATTATGGAGATGGTAGCGCCAACGGGGCCGGTATATCAGGCTGGTACACTATCGGGAAATCCGCTGGCGATGACAGCGGGTATCGAGACGTTGAAAGTCCTGGGACAACCGGGGGTATATGAACGTTTGAACAGGCAGGCCTCTTCATTGGAACGAGGGATAAACGAGGCGGTCGCTTCAGCCAACTTGAGGGCCAGAGTTACCCGCGTTTCTTCACTGCTTACCGTCTTTTTCACCGGTAATCCGGTATTCGATTATGAATCTGCTGCGGGCTCCGATAAAGGTTTGTTTGCCGCTTTCTTCCAGCAAGTTTTATCGCGGGGTATCTACTGGCCGCCGTCACAATTTGAAGCGGCTTTCATTTCCCTGGCACACAGCGATGAGGATATTCAACGCACTGTCGAGGCTGTCGGTGATGCTTTTCAATATCTATTTTGATATTTATTATATTTTAGCTACTGCACTTTAATTATCTATTTGAAGCGGCGGGTTTATTCTTGCCTATCCGGGTATATAGCTCTTCCGGTATATCCGCGGGGTTCTTGTAAAAGACGAACTGGCAGGAATCGCGGTATATCGGCTCAGTCACCAGGTGGACCGACCCGAAATTGCCGGTGTTTTCGATGTCCAGCGTCTCCATCACCGGACAGTGCACGCAGTAGATGGGGAAGTCTTTCATGCCCCAGGTGATGCGGTGAGGCTCTTTCACCCTGGACAGGCCGACTTCCGGCTTATAGCCATCTTTCTGGATTATCCTCTCTCCGGAGCCGCACGGCCTCATGGTCAGGCTGACCTTCTCATCATCCTCCTTGATGGTTATAGGCTGCATATGTCCTCGCAGACTTTTGGCCAGGTGTTCCACCCGCGAACGGAAGTCAGTCTTCTCCGGCGGCTTGAAAACAACCTTAGCTTCGATGGTATGTGCTTCTCTCTCAGCCTCTTCCACAGCGTCAATCCCGTAATTTTTATATATGTAGGTCAGCAGGCCGGAAACCCAGAACATGTAGCCATCGTGGAGGTGGTTGTACTCCTGGTGCATCCTGTTAACCAGTTCTCTGGCCTTCTCTTTATTTCCGGCGTCGATGGCCTCCATAACCAGGTCCAGCGTCCGTGTCCCCATTTCTTTAAGTTCCTTGTCGGTGAATACCCTTTTACTGTTCATGGCTGATTGAATCTCCTTTTCGCGGTATTATTACAGTACTCCCATAGGTGGTTACGGCTGACTTCCGCCATCACAATATCCTGAACTACTTTCTCCTGTCAAATAGACCACTGGCGCTGACCTTTTCCATTATAATAAGTGGTCATCTATGCCTCTTCTTTCGAACCGTTTCACATATGGCAACTGCAACATAGTCTTTGCCTGTGAAATTATCAACACTTACTTTTTAAGCTGTGCGTTCCAGTTCCATTACAATGCGGTATTAAGCTAAAGGTGAATTAACTTTTTATCTGCAACTATTGTGATTAAAATGTCGGCTTTATTAGTTTAACCAAATGATAGAGTCGGGTTAGTAGGTATATAGTAGCCGAAAACCCAATGTGAACGCTTACCTAAAAAATAAAGTAATACTCAGCAATAATGGGGATTATCCCCCACCTTTTCCATACCTCCGTTTTATTACAATGTTCAATATACGTATACACGCGTTTTGTACGCGTATATGCTGGTGCATTTTTTAACGGGAAAAATAAGCAGGTGTTGTAATAGAGAATAACATGTCAAGTAGATATCTTTTAAAACTACTTAAAATAGTAGCGTCTACGGCGCTTATTGTCTTTATAGGTATAATGGCGTTCTTTTTCATATCAGAAGACTACAATGCTTTTATAGTGTTAAGCGACAGTATGAAACCAGCGATAAGTAGTGGTGACCTGGTACTCGTCGGGCTGCCGAATCGGCCGTTTGTAGATGAAATAAAGCCGGATTCCATTATTACTTACCGGCATAACGAAAACCTGGTGACTCACCGCATTGTTACCGTTACCGCGGACACGCTGGTCACCAAAGGTGATGCTATGGAAGGTCCGGACCCCTGGCTCGTATCCAGATTAGATGATCTGGAAGGCTGCTATATTACCCACATTCCTTACGTGGGTAAATTTAGTACGTTTATCAGGACCAAAACAGGCTGGTTTCTCACTGTTATTCTACCTGCCCTGTTTCTTTTGGCACTGATTATCAAAGAAATCGTTAAAGAGGCTCTTAAAGAAAATAAACCCTGGTTAAAAGGAGGTCGTATAAGATATTGAAAGAACGCATTATATAAAAAACAACACCGGTGAAATAAATTTATGATTGTAAAATCAGGAGAAAGGAGGAGGATGGGATGAAAAAGATACTCGGTCTAACAATATCCGCTCTTCTGGTCATAGGAGCCGTCGGAGGTGGCACATACGCTTTCTTCACCGATACCGAATCCAGCCCGAATAACACCCTGACGGCGGGCACCTTAGACCTGAACATTGACGGCGGAGATATAGGGGTTACTACATTAAGTGTCGGTAACGTCGCTCCGGGTGATTCCGGGGGCGATAATAGCACGCTGACTAATAGCGGCAGCCTGTCCGGTGAACTGGATATCTCGACTTCCGCTGCAGCCAACACGCCGGGAGGGGGCGGTGGCGAATATGAAGGCGGCAGTGGCGAACTCGGCGCCAGTGCCAATATAACCATGTTCATTGATGTAGACCAGGATAGCGCCTGGTCATCCGGGGATATCGGCCTTAAATCTGATAACACCACCTATAGTCACCCTACTGCTCTGGCCTATGACACCATCGATAATTTTGCCAGCAAGAGCTGGAACGCAGTCGAGACGATGGTGGCGACAGCATCAGATGACTTTACAGTTCTGTGGGAGATACCAACTGATGTGGATAACACCATTCAGGGCGATAGTGTCAGTGTCAACGTGACTTTCGTTCTGGAACAGGCCGCTGTAGACTAAAACCATATACACCGGTAACACCTCTTAAAGTACGCTGATATTACAGCAGTACGATATCCAGCTATTATACTTTCACTTATTTGGTGGGTATCTCTATGGCAACTATAAAGAGCCTTGCTATAATAATGCTATTATTGGCCGTCTTGAGTACAAATATTACATCCGGTACCTGGGCTCTTTTCAACGATGATGAGGCCTCTAACGCGGACCAGATAGTCTCTGGCACACTGGACCTCAAGACGGACGACGAAGATGGAACCAGCCAGACTCTGGATGAGAAAAATTTAAGTCTTGAACCCGGCGAGAGTTCTGGCCTTGGCGTAGTAGCGCTTAAAAACGCTGGCAGCGTAGTTGGCTCGAGCCTGGATATATCCTTCTCTTACATAGAGAGCGATAATATTACTAACGATGTAGACATGTCTGCGGATGAAACCGCTGCAATCTTTGAAGTAATTGTATTAACATATGACGTTACCAACCTGCTCGCCAGTATCAGCGACGATAATATCAACGGATACATAGACTTACAGGACTTAGCCGGCACCGACCTGTCCGGGCAGAGCGGCCTGGGTGCCGGAGCCACTAAAGACTTATCTATTGAGGTTATAACAGATAACACTACCAGCACAGATTTTGCCGATGATGGTGTTGATATAACCATGGCCTTTACGCTGAACCAGTGATGAAAGAGATAAATAATTAAGTGTCCCAAAATTACATGAATCAAGAGCGAGAGGACAATACCTGATAAATGCCTGAACAAGGTAAGACCGGATGATTGTAAAACGTATAATATTTATCATTATAGTCTGCCTGCTACTCGTCCTTATTATACAGAACATCGGAGCGACATTCGGGTACTTCAACGACACCGAGAGTTCTGTTGATAATATTCTTCGCTTCAAGCACACCTGGTAGCCGTATTCCTGGCATTCGCAGCCCGATGATTAATAATTAAAGGCATAATATAAAATGCAGTTTATTAAACGCAGTTTAGTTACAATATCCGCTGCATTATGTGTAATGCTGGTTTTTTGCCTTATTGGTCATATTCCCGTGCAAGCCGACGAAGATGAGATTTACTGGGACCTTATACTGGATGATGGTGGGGTGGTTCCCTGGCAATTTAACAACGTCAAGCCCGGCGATAGCGGCGTAATAACCGCCAGTCTGCATAACGCCAGTACTCACCGAGGGTTTATATCAATATGGATAGACAATATCACAGACCTGGAGGGGGAAAATCCCGAAGCGGAAACGGGTGATACTGAAGAACCGGGCGAATTAAGCAAGTTCATAATTTTAAACATTACCGGGGAAAATATCGCACCCTATACAATATTGCTTGACCCTCCATTTCCACTGGGATTAAACGCATTTCCACAAAACGTGAATTACCCGCTTTCACTAGATGACAAACCGATAGAAAGTGATGATAGCATCGAGATACAGTGGCAATGGACAATCCCGCCACAGACTACAAACGTTATCCAGGGCGATAGTGTTTCTTTCGATATACACTACATACTCACAACTACCCCGATCATATTGAGGCCGCTCAAGTTTGGGCCGACTGGAGGTGGAGGCGGGAGGGATTTAGATACCGACGATTCCGATACGCAGGATGATACTGTAGTCGAGGATAGTATTGATTCCGATACACAAACGGTAAAAGACGCTGGTACGACAACCACCAGTGATAATGACCGTACGTATCACTCGCGGGATGGTAAACTTACCGTCATAGTGCCTGCGGGAACCACAGTGACATCCGGCCTTAAAGAAGAACTGTACTATGTTGGTATTTCTATTGACAGTTTGATAACTGACTTACCGGAAGGTAGCGTACCACTCACTCCTGTTTATTATATATCCAGTTATACGATAGAAGAACATTATATTGATGCAGAACTGGATAGACTGGTCACTGTAATAATTAAATATGATAAGGACAGGCTTCCCGAGGAATTTGATTCCATATATGCGGCCCGGTACACTGAAGACTCAGGCTGGGTTAAGCTGACCGGCATAATGGAAATAGACTATGAAACCGGTACGATTACGCTGGTGACGAAGCGGCTTTCATCCGTTGCTATCTTTGCGGAAACAAGCGTGCCTGATGATTCCGTAGAGGTGATATCATCCCCCACCGATGACACCCCCAAACCAGCTTCGCAAGATTCTCAGTCCGAAACGAATTTGATAAATCTTTCTTCAACGCCTAGCACATCTACTCTGGTAATACTGCGCTACGTTAGCCTTATTGTGGCTATAAGCGGCCTGCTGGCGATGATAGTACTCGCTTATTTGACACGAAAAAAGCGGGCCGGCCGACGTACCGTGAAAAGCTGATATCGATATTTTCAATGAACTTGGATTCCCGGCTGATGACTTCGGACCGAATGATGAGGCTATAAAAACCTCAGCGCGGGTTCTATTCCCATTGGTGACTTTAAGTGATTATGTCGCAGGTTCGAGGCCTGCACGGCCTATAAGTGTTCGCAAAACAGCAGCTTTTTAGATTTGTTAACTGTTTAGGGAGACGCCTAATCAATCAAGCATCCCGTTAAAAGTGACACT
>CAZCOB010000046.1:0-17626 GCA_964500415.1 uncultured Dehalococcoidaceae bacterium
CGGTTAAAGACAGCACCCCCGCCCGCTTCGATGGCCCGCCGCGAGTTACATGCCTGGGTTACCAGCTAAACAACGGCATGCTGGTCGGCCCGCGCGACATGCTCGCCGATAAGTCGTTCGACCTGGCGCGTCATAAGGCCAACGAGATGGCTGACATGATGCGGCGTCACGGGCCTTTCGAGCCACACCGCTTGCCCCTGGAAGAGATGGAATACACCACCATGCCTCAAGTGGCGGAGAAGCTCAAGGACAGGTTCGAGGACCTCGACTGATTCAGGGGCTTGGGTTATTATTTGGAAATTTAGTGAAGCCGCGGTGAAAAGCTGCGGCTTCATCTATAAACAATAAGGAATTCCGATTGAATATAGAAAAACTCCTGCTAGCTACCAACAATAAGGGCAAAGCCCGGGAGTATAAAAGTCTGCTCCGGGGAATTTCCTGCGAAATAGTGACGCCGGCAGAGCAGGATATCACCACGGAAGTTGATGAAGTCGGCAGCAGCTTTGAGGAAAACGCTCGGCTGAAGGCAACTACCCTGGCCGCCGAAAGTGGATTGCTGACGCTGGCTGACGACTCCGGACTAGAAGTGGACGCTCTGGGCGGTGAGCCGGGAGTATTATCAGCCCGCTATGCCGGAGAGGCCGCTTCGGATTCAGACAGATTAAATTACCTGCTATCACGCCTTAAAGATGTACCGGGAGACAAACGGTCCGCCCGCTTCCGGTGCGTGATTGCCATAGCCGCACCCGACGGCAAAGTTGAACTCTGCTCCGGCGAATGCAGCGGCTTCATCACCACAGAGCCGAGGGGTTACAATGGATTCGGCTACGACCCTATTTTTTACGTGCCGGAACTGGGTAAAACAATGGCGGAGCTGACGCCTGAAGAAAAGAACAAGATAAGCCACCGCGCGCGGGCGGCGGCTAAAGCGCGGGAAGTGCTCATGAAACGTAATTTATCATCGATATAGCTTATTGATAACAGTTTCCTGTATAATATCCCTAGAGGATACCATCATGACCGGAATTTATGATTCTTTTCAACGACCTATAAATTATCTACGCATCTCGGTAACCGACCGCTGCAACCTGCGCTGCATCTACTGCATGCCGGCGGAGGGGGTCGCCCTGATGTCGCATTATGACATCCTCACCTATGAGGAAATCTATACCATAACCAAAGCCGCCGCAGAGATGGGCATCAACAAGGTCAGGCTTACCGGTGGCGAGCCTCTGGTAAGGGCGGGGCTATCTGACCTGGTGAGATTACTGGCGGGTATTGAGACTATCGACGATATTTCCCTGACGACCAACGGCATCCTGCTGGCGCAGCACGCTGCGGAACTCAAAGAGGCCGCCCTGCGGAGGGTAAATGTCAGCCTGGATTCCCTCAGACCCGAAAGGTTCCGACAAATTACCCGCTGCGGTAATCTTGAAGACACTCTGGAGGGTATCGAAGTAGCCAAGACGGTAGGACTGACCCCTGTAAAAATCAATATCGTGGTCATGGCCGGTTTTAACGATGACGAACTAACCGATTTTGCCGCCAAAACAGTTAGCGACGGCTGGCACGTGCGTTTCATCGAATATATGCCGGTCAACGGTGACGAACCCTTTTCCGAGAAACTCGTTTCCGTGAGTGAAATGAGGAAACGAATCGAATCGCTGGGCAAACTGGAGCCGTGCAAGGTCGATGTAGGTAACGGACCGGCTAAATATTACCGTCTGCCCGACGCCTCCGGCACCATCGGCTTTATCACACCCATCACGGAACACTTCTGTTACCAGTGCAACCGACTCCGCCTTACCGCCGACGGCAAGCTCCGTCCCTGCTTGTTGAGCGAGGAAGAGATAGACCTCAAGGAGCCCCTGCGGAGCGGCGCGTCGGTCCTGGAACTGAAAAACCTGATTGAAAAAGCGATCGCCAGCAAGCCAAAAGGTCACCGCCTTGCCGAGGGTAAAAAACGCAATGGACGTCCATTCTCGCAGGTAGGTGGATAAATAATGGCTGATAAAAAGCTAACCCACGTGGATGATAAAGGCCGACCCCGGATGGTAGATGTCACCGGCAAGCCGGATACCACCCGTGTAGCCGTGGCTGAGGGTAAGGTGAGGATGCAGCCAGACACTCTCCGGATAATCAAGCAGGGCAAGGCCGCCAAGGGCGATGTGTTATCGGTTGCCCAGCTTGCCGGTATTATGGCCGCCAAACGCACGCCCGACCTGATACCACTATGTCACCCCATTCTTATCGGAAACGTCAATATCGAATGCATTCTCGACGAGGAGAGCAGCACCATAGAAATTACCACTACCGTCGAAAGTACCGGCAAGACCGGGGTGGAGATGGAGGCAATGACGGCTACCACCGTAGCCGCCCTGACGATATACGATATGTGCAAGGCCGTTGACCGCGGTATGAAAATAGAGGGCATCCGCCTGGTAAGAAAAAGCGGCGGAAAAAGCGGCACGATAGAGCTTGAATAGTGCCAGATTATGTTGTATACTAATCCACCACTGGTAAATTTTGGGGGTGCACCATGAAGTTGTCATGTCTTCAGGAGAATCTGAACCGGGGACTCAATATCGTGGGGAGGGCCGTAGCCGCCAGGACGACCCTGCCAATAACCAATAATGTCCTCATCGCCACCGATGAAGGTCGTCTCAAACTCGTGGCTACCAACCTTGAGATGGCCATCAGCTACTGGATTGGCGCTAAAATAGAAGAAGAAGGGGCCATTACCGTACCCGCCCGACTTCTTACCGAGTTTGTCGGCTCCCTGCCTAACGACACGATTGATGTTCAACTTTCGCCGCAGACCAAGACCCTCGGCTTAAAGTGCGCCCGTTTCGAAGCTCGTATCAGCGGTGTCGACGCCAAGGAATTCCCACCGATACCCAAGGTCGACGACGGTATTGCCACGAAGGTGGATGTTGAAGCACTACGCCAGGGGATTAACCAGGTTGCCTTTGCCGCCGCTACCGAGGAGTCGCGACCGGTGCTCACCGGCGTCTGCGCCCAGTTCGAAGGCGATACGCTGACACTGGCGGCAGCGGACGGATTCAGACTGGCTGTCTATAAGTTATCCGTAACCGATACCGTAAGCCAGAAGATGGAGGTCATCATCCCGGCAAGAACCCTGTCAGAGTTGAACCGACTTGCTGCCGAACAGGAGGAAGCTGTCGATATCACCCTTAACCCCAATAAGAGCCAGGTGCTCTTCCGGCTGAAAAACACAGAGTTGGTTTCCCAGCTTGTCCAGGGTACCTTCCCCAACTACTCGCAGCTTATTCCCCAGAGCTACAATACGCGGGTAATTGTCAGTGTCGCCGATTTCCTGCGGGCCACCAAAACTGCCTCGATTTTCGCCCGTGACGGTAGCGGTATCGTCCGCCTGGTAATAACACCCGGAAGCGAGAAAAGCCCCGGTAAGATTACCGTTTCCGCCCGTTCCGAGGAGATCGGTGACGATGTCGGCGAGATAGATGCCACGGTGGAAGGTGATGATGCCAAGATTGCCTTCAACGGTAAATATCTGAACGATGTCCTGAGCGTGCTCCAGGAAGCGCAGGTAGCTCTGGAAACCACCAATCCCTCCAGTCCCGGCCTCATCCGACCGGTAGGCGCGGACAATTATACCCACGTAGTCATGCCGATGTTTGTCCAGTGGTGAGTAGGCACGAATCAGTCTTAATCACGCTTGGGTCAAGGTATCCTTTAATATCTGCACCTTCAGGAGTGGCCTTTATTTCTAAGTCCAGGTAGGTGTAGGCATCCTTTTTATCACTATTGGTGCAATTATCCAAGTCAGGGACAATCCGGGCGCATAGCTCTTTTAGATTACTTTCCATGTCTATCATCTTGGCGATGTTATCTCTAGTTTGAACCAGACTATCAAGCCTTTGTTTGTCATCTTCACGCTCTATTTTCATCTGGTTTACTTCATCAAGAACGATATCAGGCGTAAAACCTAGTTTAAACGCGCTCATTAGACGCCGCTCCTGTCCGGTATATCCATGCAATAAGTATAGCGCTTCATACCGCCTTGGGTTTCAGGGAGGTCGAAAAGTGCGTGTATTTCTAAAGTCGCCGGTTAAGGTGCTATAATAGCTCGTTACCTGAACTATATTTAAGTAAACTAACAGGAGGATAAATTAGATTGGCTGAAAAAAAATACGGGAAACATATATTAAAGGATGTTATTAAGGAGCCGGAAGGCAGTTTTATTAGTTACTCGGTTATGGCACATGAGGGAGAACTGGATGTCGATTGCAGTATGGGATATCACTGCATTTCAGAACCGACTGAATTCGATAGACCCCATGCCCATGAGTTCGCTGAAATCATCTGCTTTCTTGGCGGCGACCCGACGGACATTCGCGATCTGGGAGCAGAAGTGGAGATATGCCTGGGCGAAGAACAGGAAAAGCATATCATCGATACCGCCGCCGTCGTATCCATCCCGGCGGGTTTAATTCACTGTCCGCTGATAATCAGGAATGTTACAAAACCGTTTGTATTTCTGGAAGTCTCGCTTACTCCCAAGTACGGTCCCAATGTAGCCAGGACGAAAAAAGAATAGAGCGGTTACCTGACAGGCAGAAAGTGATAAGGGATTCTTTTTTAGCGTATCAAGATATAAGGTTCGGGCTATCAGAATTCCAATTAAAGATGACCCACGGCACGAATGCGCCACGTTTTTTAAGCTCTCAACGCGTCAGATATGACGACCACAGCTTGATGGGAAGCAGTCCATGGGATAGTTCCGGAATACGCCAGATCCAGGATATTGGGGATCTAAAATCCTGATTGTAGAATCGATACAATAAGTTTAGACTTGAATGTACGCATGAAATGGCAAACATCCCGATGTTTGTCCAGTGGTGACCGTCTATTAAGACTGAAACAGGAGGGGGAGCAGTGATGCTCCCCTTTTTGTTACTCCTATGCGGTTAATAATGAAATGAATCACCGAACCATGATGGTTTAATCACTTTCTTTAGCCAGTGTCTTAACCTGAGTACCCGCTTTGTGGCGTTCATTCCCGAAAGATGCTAGAATCTGGGTGTTTTGGTTGACTTATGAAGTCTGATCACGGCGGAGGTATTCATATGGATAAGATACTGGATGTTGGTCCGCTCGCAATGGACAAGACAAACCTGAAGAGAAATGCACTGGCTGGGGAGGTAGCTGTAGTTACCGGTGGGGCAGGCAATGTGGGACTGGGCACGGCCAGAAGTCTGGCGTGGTTGGGAGCAAAAGTGGTTATTGCCGATGTAACCCCGGAGCCCGGAAAGGCAGCCGAGGAACTCATCAACAGCGAGAACGAGCCCGGGACCGCTCTGTTTATATTGACTGACGTCTCTGACGAGACCTCCATGAAGGCTATGGCCAAGAAGACTTTCGATACGTTCGGGAAGGTGGACATCCTGGTCAACAATGCCATGGCTATGTCCCTCGGGGCTCCGATCTTGAAGTCAACGGTCTACCAGCTGGACAGGCAGTACGAGATAGCGGCGCGCGGTACGCTTATTGGGATCCAGCTCTTTGTGCCCGGAATGCAGGAACGGCATCACGGCGTGGTCACGTACATGTCAACAGCTTTCCGCTACCCGGTGGGACCGAGTAACTACTGTGCGGTAAAAGCTGCGGCCACCTCTATTATGATGTCGCTGGCTGCAGAACTGGGGGCGGTGGAAGATACCGGTGTGGCTGTCTTCACATTCATCCCGGCGGGTGTCGGCTTCCCTCGCAGCGTTACTCCACCATCTCCCGAGATACGAAGGAAATTCAAAATGCCCAGTATGCCCGGCTACGAAAGGAATATTCCGTCCGAGGACGGAGGGGCAGCGCTAGCCTACTGCATCACCCGGGCTACCGAGCTGCACGGCTCGGGGATAATGATCGGACAGGCCTTCCGGCAAATGAACTGGCCGTACCCCAAGCCGGAAACGGTGCAGAAAACCGATTTCCAGCGTATTGACGACATGGTGCTGTCGCTGATGTTCGCGTACATGGGGCCGGGCTTCCCCGACCCAAAGGTACCACTGATGCCGATCAACCGAAAGTAGAGCGACCTTAGCACCACACGGGACAACTCTTACAATAAAGCGTGCGGTACTGGACCTAAACCTTCAAACCAAGCCTGATACTGTGGCTTTGTAATGTTACGATGAAAACATAAACATCCCGATGTTCATGCAGTGGTAGGTAATTCTAACGGAATGACTCCCTGAATTTCTACCGTATCGGTGCTGGTGGCATAGACTTTTATATCCAGGGCATCGAGAGCCAGTTTCTTTATTCGCTTGTAGCTATACCGTATAGATATTAGTCCATTTTCCAGTCCGGCGGTCCCGGCGTTGTCTGCCGCTCGTAGAGGGGATTGTACGCCAGTGTCCCCATCATCTTGATAATGTCACGGCGCTTCTCATTCGGGGGCTCGTCCGGGATGGCCCGGATAACGGCCTCATGGCGCGTGATATAGCCTTCCCTGAACTCGGGATGGGTGTGGATGAAGATATCGTTCCGCTTGATGCCCCTCAGGACGCGTTCACCGGTCTCCACCGGGTCCATGAAGACATTTCTTAATTCCTCCATTGGCATTTGCTGGGCCTGGCCGTCTTTCGGGGGTGGCGGGGGAGAGGGTGGCCAGGTTTGCCCCTCGTTCTTCAGGTGCTCCGGACGGTTAGCGAAGGTCGACCGGCCGAGATTGGTCATCGTCGGGCCGGCGATGAGCGCCGAGGCGCCGACACCGGTACCCTCCAGGTCTCCGGCCAGCGTCTCCATCATCCCTGCTATAGCGTATTTCGTGGTGTTGTAGATGATGCAGCCGTTGACGGCGCAGAGACCGGCCGTGGATGATGTGGATACTACGTGGCCGCCTTCGCCATGCTTCAAGATGCGCGGCAGGATGATGACGAGTCCGTTAGCGACGCCGGTGATGTTGATGCCGATACTGAAATCCCAATCTTTAAACGTCATGTTCTGCGGTGGACCCCCGGAGGCTACACCGGCGTTGTTTATGAGGACATGTATTTTCCCGAATTTCGCTTCCGCTTCGTCGGCGGCTTTGATATACGCCTCGCGGTCGGTGACATCCAGTTTGATGGGGTGGACTTCGCCCCCGTTTTCCTTGAAATAATCCATCGCTTCATCCAAGGCGTCCTGACGCGAATCGGCGATGACAACCTTCATGCCGTATTTGACGCAGGCTTTGGCAATCCCGAGCCCGATGCCGCTGGCGCCGCCGGTGATAAAGGCTGTTTTTCCTTCAATATGTTCCATAATTTTCTCTCTTCCTTTTCTAAACCTGTTTACCAGTCCGGCGGGCCTACCTGTTTCTGCTTATCATAAATGTCGTTATATATTATCGTCCCGAAATTCTTCATGATTTCCCAGCGTTTTTCGTTCCGCGGTTCATCAGGGACAGCCCGGATAAGAGCGTCGTGACGCGCGATATAGCCATTCGTGAACTCGGGATGGGTGTGGATAAAGAGGTCGTTGCGTCTGATAGCCCGCAACACGCGCTCACCGGTCTCTACAGGGTCCATCGTTACGACTCTGAAGTCCTCCGGCGACCGCCGGGGCCGACCGTCTTTCGGGGGCGGAGGCATTTTAGGAGGCCAGGTTTCTCCCTCGTTCCTGAGATGTTCGGGGCGGTTCACAAAAGAGGACAGGCCAAGGTTGCCCATCGTCGGCCCGGGATACAGCACGGAAACCCCGATGTTCCTGTCCTGGAGCTCCGTGGCGAGACACTCCATCATGCCGGTTACAGCGAACTTGGTCGTGCAGTAGATGGTGAAGTTGGCCGAGCCCATCAGGCCGCACGTCGAGGACGTGGTGACGATATGGCCGCCTTCGCCGTGCTTCAGGATACGCGGCAAAATGGTCACTATGCCGTTAATAACGCCGCCCACGTTAACACCCATGCTGTAGTCCCAGTCTTTGTAGGTTAATTTCTCCGTCGGGCCGCCACCGGAACCTACGCCGGCGTTATTAACCAGTACGTGTATCTTACCAAAGGCCTTTTCTGCTTCATCAGCAGCTTTAACGTAAGCTTCACGGTCAGTTACATTCAGGTTGATGGGGTGTACTTCACCGCCATTTTCCTTGAAATAAGCCAACGCCTCATCTAGGACATCCTGGCGCATATCGACGATGACGACCTTCATGCCGTTTCTGGCGAAGACCTTGGCGATCCCCAGTCCGATGCCGCTGGCACCACCGGTGATGAAAGCTACTTTTCCTCCTACATTTTCCATATTCCTTTTTCTCCCATTAGCCACGTATTATATATTCTGGACGAGTTTAGTGGGAAATCCCGCAGGAGCCGTCTTTGCAGGCTACCGCCTCCGGCATCCGAAGCGGTCTGGCGTCTTTCTTGACGCCGGCTTTAGGAATCCACGGGTCGATTACTACCGACTGGAAATATGAAAAATCGGTAACAACCCACATCGGGTTCATTTCCCCGCCGACGACGACGAAATTATTCATCTCCGGGCTTTTGAAGCGGATTTCCATATTGTTAACGAGCCACTCGCTGAACTTCATGGGGTCGTCGTAGCCTTCCTTCTTGAGACCCTTGGCTACCAGCGGGTCGATGACGAACGTAAACGAGGCTCCGAAGGGACCGCTGATGCCTTTCACGACCTCCAACATCCGCTGGGCCGGGCCGGTGTTAAAGCCGAGGATAGTCCAGCCGCGGAAAAGACTGACCGTGCTTTCTTCCGCTTTATAGCCCTTACGCACGTGGAAAGGCTCCCAGACACTCAATTCCTCGTTCTCCGCGCAGCACATGTTGTTGTAATTGATAGTGGTTCCGGTACTGGCCGTGAACGTGGCGCCGGGCCGGACATCCCCGAGGTTGATACTCATCAGGGTCCAGGCCCGGCCGATGACGGAGTTGGCGTAATTGACCGGGCTCAGGGCGCCGAGGCCGTAGTTCATGCCGATTTCATCGCGGATGGGGCCGTTGACTACCATCATGCTCGCGAAAGAAGTAGTCGAGCTGGGCATGGATGGCCGCCCCGAAGCGCCTAGCGCCAGGATGACTGGAAAATGCTCCGGCTTGGCTCCCGCCATGACGGCATTGACCGCAACTCTCTCTACCGTATACTGGAGTCGTTCCTCGTGGGTGGTGACGGACATCATGCCGACGAATTCCTGGGGGTCCCGGTCGGTGCCGGTGAGCATCTCCGCCACTCGCTCTTCGGTCGGCAAGATGATGGGCAGGCCGTCCGTCCAGCCGCTTTCCAGGAAGAATCGGTGAAGGTCGGCCTCGGTGGCCGGCTCGAGCAGGCGCGGCCGCTCCGGTCTCTTTTCCGGTTTGTAATTTTTCTCTGCTTCCGTCAGCGGCTCGGTAAGGGCTAAGAAAATTTCCTCCGTAAGGGGTACGCCGGAAATCGGGTCGTTGCCTTCCACGTAGCCGCGCAACGTTTCCCGGGATACCCAGCCGACGGGGTAGGGTGGGAAGGTCCAGCGGAGGTTCATGCCGTGACTGCGGCTGTCGCGCTGGACATAGTCCGCGAAACGGGCGGTGGCCACAGGGGCAGTGGGTACGCCGTAGTCGTTTTCCAGCGTACGGGAGAATTCGGCGACACTCGCCGAACAGCCGTCTCAGCCGCCGACGCCGAAGACGACGGCGTCACCGTTTTTCTTGATTTCGGCCCACAGCTCGGGGTCGTCGGTGAACATGCTGGTCTTCTTGTGGCGCAACTCGGTCTTCACCGAGGGCCGGTTTCGCGTAAACCAGTCCTGAACCTCTTCCATGAATTCTTTGGCGCCGGCGAATCCCGTATTAACCAGGTAAACGGTCTTGCCTTCCAAGCTGTCAAGGCGCGGCGCCATTTTCATGGCCCCGAGGGCTTCCGCCGTGTCTCTCGGCTGGTATACAGGGTCGTGAATAGCGAACATTGGTGAATCAACGTTCAGCCGCCGCCCGAAGATACCGCTGGGCTGGCCCCCGGGGTCCAGCACTGTGATTTTTGAGTTATTTTTTGCCATATTTTTTCTCCTAACTGTTTTTACTGTGAGATAAAGATTTTAAAATTACAGAATCTTATTCAACGACCGGTGCACTCATATTTTTAGAAGTAACTTTCCAGATTTCGGATATTAAAAAGATTGTTAATGTTGATAATAATTTTAATACGTGGTTTACATTAAGCATATTAGAAGTCTGGCCCCTTAGTAAAATAACTGGTATAAAACGGTTAAGACATAATTCTTGCTCTACCGCGATATTCTATAGTACCTTATATGGGAAAAATCCACAACTGCAAAACACTGAGCCCAACTCGACAGAGTGATATTATAATTTGTAATATTTTGCTATTTATATTACGCTATATAACGATATAACGGGAGGTAATTATGAAAGATTTTACTGGTAAAATTTTGTTTATAACCGGAGGGGCTTCCGGCGCTGGATTCGGCCAGGCAAAGGTGTTTTCAGAAGCAGGCTGCAAGATTGTTATCGCGGATATCCGCCAGGACCACCTGGACGAGGCGATGGCGTATTTCCGGGATAAAAAGGCAGAAGTTCATGCCATAAAACTGGATATTACGGACCGCAAGGCATATGCGGCGGCGGCCGACGAGGTAGAGAAAGTATACGGGAGTCCACCCCAAATGTTATTCAATACCGCGGGCGTCAATGCCTTCGGTCCGGCTGAAGCCTCGACATTTGAAGATTATGACTGGGTAATGGGAGTATGTCTTGGCGGTGTCATCAACGGTATGGTGACGTTCGTGCCGCGTATGATACAGGCCGGTAAGGGCGGTTATATCGCCACGACTTCCTCAATGGGAGGTTTTATGGCGGCATCCGGGTGTACTCCATATTCCGTAGCCAAGGCCGGTGTCAACAGTCTCATGGAGTGTTATTACCAGGCGCTCAAGCCTTATAATATAGGTGTATCTGTCCTGTGCCCGGGTAATATCAAATCAAATATAGCTGAAGCAACTTTTACACGACCAGAGCATTTACAAAATACCGGATATAATGTAAATGAAAAGACAATTGATTTTCTACGTTCTATTCATGCACAAGGAATCGAACCTGTGGAGCTGGCACAATTGCTTAAAAAAGGCATTGAAAACGAGCAGCTCTTTATTATCCCGGCCCCGGACCCGGAGAAGATGTTGAGGGATAACTTTGAGCGGATTATCAATTATGCCACTCCTGAAGGCATGCAGAGACAGGAAGAGCTGATGAAGAAGCGCATGGAAGAAATGAGGAAATACATGGGCGATAATAATCCCTACGGGGGGGCGGCGGAAGCCGGATGGGGGAAAGCCAGGCAGGATATCACCTGGGTCAAAGAAAGCAGGGGGCCAGGATAAATCAAGAGTTCGGCTAAACCATGAACATTCGAATGGAGGAATATAGTGACAATTGAAGTACGCTTTTCAGTAATGAGTCCTGAAGCTGGAGTCCAGAAGGGTACGGGTGGATTTCCACCGGGCATGGGTGGGCCTCCGCCTGGTATGGGCGGGCCTACACCGACTTCATTTTCTTTTGCCGAGCGATTGGATACACTGGAGAACAAGACTGTGTACCTGGTGGATATCGGTTTCGGCGGCGGCTATAATTTCATGATGCAATTGCAGAAGTGGTTTACCGAAAACATGCCGTCCGTCACCACGACAATAAAGCGGAAACCGGGAATGGTGTTCATGGACGATACGACGGACTTATGGGATGAAATCAAGGAGAAAGGCCATGCCGTTGTCCTCGGGGTAGCCGGCTGACCGGGATGTATTGCAGCGGTCGCTGCAGGCGGCACAAATCTTGAACAGAACTATGGTATCCCGGTTGCTCCTGTCTCAAGTTACACGATGGAAAGCGCTGCAAAGGATAACCCGATGGCTAAGTTTCTGCCTTTCATTTATACGCCGTATCCGGTGATAGGTTTGTCTCCTGAAGCCCTTGATAGTTATATTTTAGGCAATGACCCGGATACCGGTAAACCTGTCATCGATGAAATTATCGACGTATTGACAAAACCCGTAAGCGAAAAGAAGTTAGCTCCTGAGTCTCCTGTAACTGTAGAAGCCGGCCCTCTCCAGGTACTCCTGGGACCGGATACCGAAGATAATTTTCAGCGTCTATTTTATGATAGAGGGTGGACGGACGGACTGCCCATTATTCTTCCTACCGAGGAGCGGGTGCAGAAAATGCTCGCGGGCACCAGCGCTTCTCCGGACGAGGTGGTTGGCGAATCATTCCAGATGGATACCAGAGAACTCGTTAAGTACACGGTTTCCAATATTGCGGTTATTGCGGTCATGGCCGGTGCCAGGCCGGAGTATTTCCCCGTGATACTCGCTATTGCGTCCACGAAACAACCGTCGCTGATGCCCTCGACAACAGCCTTTGAAGCGATGCTTCTGGTAAACGGGCCGATTCGCAATGAGATCGGTATGAACTGTGGCATCGGCGCCTACAGTGCGGTAAACATGGCAAACTCAGTGCTCGGAAGGGCCTGGACATTGATGAGCATTTGTTGGGGATATGCCAAGCCCAAAAAGACCCTGTGGAGTTCCCAGGGGAATAATCATACTTATAATAATATGTGCGCCGGCGAGAATGAGGAGAGGAGCGTTTGGGAGCCTTTTCATGTTGGCAAGGGTTTCAAGGCTGACGAGAGCGTTGTCAGTATCTTCAGGGGATGGTCTTTTCTCAACAGTACCGGTGCAGCATCCCACCGGTCAGTGGGAGAGGAATTGAATATCCAGTTAGCAGTCATGCCGCCGCTTAATTCCGCGGCTACCATCATAATGGACCCGGAGGTGGCCAGAAATCTGAAGGAGAATGAGGGCTTTACCACCAAGCAGGATTTCTGCCGCTGGTTATCGCAGAACATTAAGATGCCTGCGGGACAATACTGGAAAACCGATTATATAGACATGCTGGTGGCCTCTGAGGCATACAAGGGAGTAGAGCCTTATGCTTCGTGGAAAAAGCTCCCGGATGATGAGTTGATAGCTCCCTATCATAATCCGGACCGCATTAACATCATTGTCGTGGGCGGAGAGACAAGTCCCTTATGGAAAGTTGCGGATTACGGCTACTCAGGTAGCGCAACTGTCGACAAATGGCGCGCTTAATACGGATGAATGCGCCGACGGGTCATGCGGGCTTCCAGATGAGCCGGCTGATTATGATTAGATTTGTCACGGCCTGATTATCGTGCCTTTACTATACAGCATCAGGTATACGGTGATAACCGGCAGTTATCGACGTACTCAGTAATGCATTCGGGTGGGGTTAGACTTTACTGACTCTCAGCGGAAGGTTACTGGGTAAAGAAATAACGATACCGGTGCAAGGTTATTCAAATGATAAAGAATATTTAATAGGAGGATTAAAATGGATCTCGGTTTCAAGGATAAGGTAGCGCTGGTTACCGGGGCCGGCAGCCAGATAGGCTTCGGGAAAGAAACGGCCCTCCTTCTCGCCAAAGAGGGGTGTGATGCCGTCGCGGTCACCGATGTAAACCTGGAGGATGCTGAAAAAACAGCCGAAGCGGTCAAAAAGCTCGGCTGCCAAAGCATCGCCGTGAAGGCGGACATCACCATTCATACCAAAGTCGATACGATGGTTAAAAAGGTCATCGACGAGTACGGTAAAATCGATATCCTCTGCAACGTTGCCGGCGGGATTATGCACAAGGACAACGTCCCCATCGACGAGCAGGACCCCACTGTCTGGGAAAAGCAGTTGAGACTCAACCTCGTCGGAACCATGAACGTCAGCAAGGCCGTCGTTCCTCAGATGCGAAAGCAGAAGTATGGTGTCATCGTCAACATCGGCTCGGGTAGCACCCACCAGTACGCTATGGGCGTCGGGACGTATGCCATGTCCAAGTATGCCATCGACCTGTTAACCAAGCAACTTGCTTTCGTGGAAGGTAAGGCCGGCATCCGCGTGAACTGTGTCGCTCCTGGTCCGGCCCCGACCAATTTTGGCGCCATTCTCAGGGAAGATATGCCCAAGCTCCCGCCGGAAGAAATGGAAAAGATGCGGGCGGCTATGCTCGGTACGTTCCCCCTCGGTCGTATGGGCACCGCCGCAGATATCGCCAAAGCCACCGTCATACTTGCTTCGGACGTCACCAGTTACGTTACCGGGCAGGTATTTCATGTCTCCGGCGGCTCGGTAATGTAATCGGCAGGTGTAATTCATTAAAGTTTATACTGCTTCTTGTAATCCGACGTGAATAACCGGATGCTTGCACATTAATAATTTTTAGGAGTATTAAAATGAGCGGTAAATATGACCAGTACATCCATAATCCACCACATATGCGCTTATCCATGAAGGCAGATAAAAGTGTCGTCTTTGACGGGCTGATGATCGGCCATCAGCAGTTGGGATATGGCTTAACGATAGGTCATCAATTCGTCAGGAAGCCGTTTAAAGGGGATAACCCGTGTCACACTCACAATTTTCAGGAGTTCCTTGCATGGTATGGCGGCAACCCGGAAGACCCGGATGATTTCGGGGCGGAGGTGGTGTTCTATTTCGGCGAGGAGATGGAAAAACACGTATTCACCCGCCCGACGATTGTCTCGCTGCCACCGGGATTACCACACTGTCCGCTGGAAGTTACCCGGGTTGATAGTCCGATAATTCAAATTGAAATCATGCTCGTTGGAGAAGGTGGCACCAGAGAGCCTTACTTCGAGAAAGACAAGGGCTTTAACCCGATGGACGTTATGGACTTTAAAATATTTTAGTATTAAGCTGGATTTTCACGATTCAATACTATGAACTCGAATATGCATTCAGGTGGAGTTCGTTTCTAAATTAGTCAGGTTATCGGCCACCTGCTGCTGGAGCTATCATGTAAAAAATACTTAATTTAAAGGGTCGACCAAATTATCGGGGCAGGTTAAATCACTCAAGACGATTAAGGGTTCTGACTCTCTAAAGCTGTTTCTCTGGTTACTTTTGCATCCCACTCGACAAACTCCTCCCTGCTGCCTATCGTATACCCTGGAGGGACCCACTTCATTTCCTTCAGGTTCTGCGTTATAGTGGGTATCTGTTGATAAGGGATAGATATCAGCAGCCATCCCTCCGGAAATACCTGTCTTCCGTTCATACCGTAAGACAGGCCGGTCGGAGTGTAATTCACCTTGCCGCTGAGATAGGGATAGACGTAAAGCGAGGAACACACGCCGACTACCGTCGCCCGGCTCTCGTACATCTCGCCGGTGGAATAGGTCATTGCTCTCAGCAGGATTTCCGCCTGGCTGGAAGTGGCCATAATGACCAGAAGGTCCGGCTCGTAAGTTAATTTGTCTATCGGCGAGAAAGCGACATAGTTGACCGAACCCTCCTCTAATTTGGGAATAAATGTACGAAGCCGCATGTTGGCATGCCCATCCTGAAAGAGTTGAAGTTTTACTCCCAGCAGTCCGCCGTCGGAGCGACGCGGCGAATCGCCCGTCATGCCGAGAAATATCTTTCCGATACAATTTTCTTCCTCTTTAGTGAAATAGAAGGGCGTCCCTCTCTGCTGCGCCTCTTTGACCATTTCGCAGAGGCCCAGTTGTTTATCCAGCTTCTCGATTCCTTCCGGCTTGTAGAAAAAGTAATTGACACCTACAGGCGGTTTCTTAAATTTGAATTGACTATAAATGGACAGGTCTGTTTGTAGCGGTCTCATATTAACCTCCTTTTATACCAGGTGGGTATGTCAATCATTTTTACTACTATGCTATATGAAAAAAGGCCTCGTTAGCAACCGCCGGTTACAAACCGGGGAAAGTTATACGCTTGTACGCGGTCTGGCGTAATGAAGAACTTCTCCGCGTTTAATATAGACAGTCTTTCTATTCTTTATATAAAGCTATGTGTGACTTAACCCACCGGTAAAAGAATACCCTCTACCCTCCACATAGCTATAACTGCAACGGAACAGTGATTCCAATGTTCGTGCGTGGCTGATTGAATTTTTCTTGACCCCGTTGAAGGCTCTATCGAAGGGTGTATCGTCGAACAATTCTTCGTCGAAGTCTACCAACACCTTGATTATTTATTGAGGTTGACAATGTTTGCAGCAGGGGGTTAGCATTATGAGGTGACGTACGCTCTTCTACAGAAGACCGGTGTTCTCCTAGCAGTGACGAGTATCGTGCGATTAGTCTGATAAGGTTTTTAGGTTGGATATAAATAATGCTAGAAGCTTGGGAATTTATAGTAAGGCGTCCGGAGCTGCTTGCTGAGTGGGTTCTCGCCCACTTATGGATTATATTCGTAGCTGTCATCATAGCCGTTTTCCTCGGCGCATTCCTTGGAATCTTCATCACGGGTAAAGGCAGGGAGCAAATAGCCGATACCACCCTGTACCTCGCCGAGATTGTAATGACCATCCCCAGTTTAGCCCTCTTCGGGCTGCTGATGCTGCTACTTGGTAGTATAGGTCTGAAGTCCATCGGGTTCCTTCCTGCGGTTATCGCTCTAATTGTTTACGGGCAGTTGCCTATTCTGCGCAACACGTATACGGCGATTCGGGCGGTTGACCCGGCGATGGTTGAAGCCGGCCGGGGGATGGGCATGACCGAAAGGCAAATTCTCTTCAAAATCGAACTCCCGCTGGCTGTTCCGGTTATTATGGCCGGTATAAGGACCTCAATCGTGCTGCTTATCGGTATCGCTACAATCGCCGCTTTCATCGGCGCCAGCGGGCTGGGCGTACCGATATTCCGGGGGATTAGAAATGCCCGCATGGATTTAATTCTCATCGGTGGCATATCAGTCTCAGTTCTGGCGCTGCTTGTCGACGGCCTGATGTCCCTGGTAGAACGGCGGATTACTCCTAAAGGACTCAAAGTGGGCAGGCAATGATTAAACTGGAGAAAGTAACCAAAGTATATGCTGACGGCACGAGGGCCGTTAATGGAATGAATTTTGAGGTCGAGCAAGGCGAGCTTTGTGTGTTTCTCGGACCTTCCGGGTGTGGTAAGACCACGACGATGAAAATGATAAACCGCCTTATCCCTATCACCAGCGGCAATATATATATAGACGGCGTGGACAATACTAAAATTAACGCCAGCGAATTACGGAGAAATATCGGATATGCTATACAGGAAATAGGTCTATTCCCTCACCTGACTGTAGGGCAGAATATAGAAACCGTTCCTGTATTAAAGGGCTGGAGTAAATCGCAGAGAAGGGAGAGGGCCGAAGAACTCCTGGAACTGGTGAGAATGAAGCCGTCAGAGTTCATAGACAAGTACCCCAACGAACTTTCCGGCGGGCAGCGCCAGCGAGTAGGAGTTGCCCGGGCTCTCGGAGCCGACCCGCCGATACTGCTGATGGACGAGCCCTTTGGCGCTATCGACCCGATAAACAGGGTAGAGTTACAGAGCGAGTTCCTGAAGATACAGCAGAAAATAAAAAAGACAATTATCTTTGTTACCCACGATATATATGAAGCTATTAAGATGGGGGACAGGATAGCCTTAATGAAAGACGGTAAACTGGTACAGTATGACACGCCTGCCGATCTGCTTTATCAGCCCAAGGACGAATTTGTCGAGGGCTTTGTCGGTGCCGACAGGGCTCTTAAAGGACTGCAACTCCTCCGCGTGAAGGAGGTGATGACCG
>CAZCOB010000047.1:0-16515 GCA_964500415.1 uncultured Dehalococcoidaceae bacterium
CCAGATTGAGGCCAAGGCCCTGAGAAAATTACGCCACCCCTCCCGCAGCCGCAAGCTCAAGGATTACTTGGAGTAGCCAGTTTTGAATTGTGGGGAAAAGGGGTGGCGGAAAACCACGAGCTAAGCCACGAATGATGCTAGGGCGGGCTTGGGTGGGAAAAGATAATTCCGACTACTCAAAAATCCCCATAGTGTTCCTGGGCAACTTGCCGCTCATACCCATTTTCATTAGTTCCCTCTTGACAAAATAGACTATTTAGTCTATAAATAAATCGAACGTTCTATTTATGGAGGCAGCTATGTCGCCTAAAGTGCCCCATGCCTATCTGGAAGCCAGACGCGCTGAAATACTGGAAGCCGCGTATAAATGCTTTATGGAAAAAGGCTTTCATAATACTACCATGCAGGATATTTATCAGGCTACCAACCTGAGTCCCGGAGCTGTATATAACTATTTCTCCAGCAAGGAAGACATCGTAATTGCGGCTGTCAAGGAATTCAGTGATTGGTCTATTTCTTCGTTAGCATCATTGATTTCCGAAAATCCGGACGATTCATTTACTAACATTATCCGGTTCTGGCTTTCTCTCATTAAACAGAATGACATTAGTGAGAATATCAGCGTTCAATTGGATTTTTATTCTGAGGCAATCCGCAACAGCAGCATTCGTGAGGCTGTGCTCCAGTCTCAGGATGCCACCCATGACAAACTCATCGAACTTATCGAACATCAGCAACGAGCGGGAATGTTCAATGCTAAGCTTGACCCTCTGTCAATAGCCCGTGCCATTATGGGTATGGTATTCGGGATTATGATTCATAAATCTCTTGACCCGGAAGTCAACCTGGATGCTTACGGGCAGGTTTGTGAAGCAATGATGACAGGTGCTTTCTCCAGCCCGCCAAAAGGCGCCGGAGAACGGAGTAAGGCATATCATAAAAAGTAGAACAAAATACGAACGAATTATGTTGCTTCCCAGCCTCTTTATTCGATGTTATATTTAATTCGAATTCCAAATTTTCTGAACAAATCCGTTAGGAGACGTTATGCGTAAATTTTTCGTCCTGTGGTCCAGCCAGGCGGCTTCGCTATTCGGCAGCGCCGTGGTGAATTTTGCGCTGGCCTGGTATCTGACCAGGGAAACGGGCTCCGCCACGATACTCGCTACCGCGCTGATGGTAGCCATGATACCGCAAATTGTTCTTGGGCCATTCATCGGGCCGTTTATCGACCGGTGGAGTCGGAAAAAGATAATGATTTTCGCCGACCTTTACGTCATGCTCTTGACGCTGGTGCTGGTCGTCCTGTTCTATACAAATAATGTCCAGATATGGCACATCTATGTCATCATGATAGGCAGGGCAATCGGTGAGTCTTTCCAGTTCCCTGCCCTGGGAGCTTCCATTCCCATGATTGTGCCGGAAAAACACCTTGTACGAGCCAACGGACTCTACCAGATGCTCCAGTACGCCATCAAGATTGTCGCGCCAATTGCCGGCGCATTTTTGATGGAAGCCCTACCCATGCAGGGCGTGCTTTCCGTGGATATCATTACCGCCATCATCGCGGTCGCTTGTTTGCTCCCGCTGGGAATACCGCAACCTCCCCCCGCAACCCTTACCGCTAAAGCCAATTACTTCGGCGATATGAAACAGGGTTTCCGCTACGTCTGGTCGCGGCCCGGGCTGGTCATGCTCATCGGCTTAGTGGCGGCGCTCATGTTCTTCACGGCGGCGCCGGCCAACCTGATGCCGGTACTGGTGAATGAACACCTGGAAGGAGATGTAGTAAAGCTGGGCTGGCTGGGTTCCACATCGGGAATCGGCGGGATTTTAGGGGGTTTAGCGCTGGGGGTGTGGGGCGGGTTTAAAAAGCGTATGTGGACGGCTTTCCTGGGTTTTTTAATAATGATACCGTGCAGTGTAGGATTAGGTCTTACATCCCCCACTATTTTCTATACTGCCACCGTTCCCGCCATGCTGTTTATGGGAGTAGGCCTCGCTCTTGTCAATGCGCCGCTTACGGCCATCATGAATTCGGTTATAGCTAAGGATATGCAGGGGCGGGTATTCTCGTTATATGGTTCGATTGTCATGGCGGTAATGCCGCTCGGGCTGGTAATCGGCGGGCCGGTGGCGGACGCTTTGGGTATACGTTCACTCTATTTTATCGCCAGCGGGTCATGGCTGGTTATCCTTCCACTGGCGATGTTAAGCAAACCGCTGATGGACCTGGAAAACCAACCACCGGAGTAAAAATATAAAATAGAATCTTAAAACCAGTTTTCAGTTTTGACTTTTGACTTATTTAAACATCCCCATGATGTTCTTCGGCAGCTTGCCCTTGGCGCCCAGCTTCATGAACTTCTGCATCTGCTGGAATTGACCGAGCAGCTGGTTAACATCGCTGGTCCTGGTGCCGCTGCCGTTGGCGATTCGCCTCCGCCGGCTCCCTCCGATGATATTCGGGTTCTGCCTCTCCTGCGGCGTCATCGAGAGCACGATAGCCTCTACCTTTTTCATCTGGGCTTCCTGGGCGCCGTCGGGCAGCCGACTCGCTATCTTTGACATACCCGGCAGCATCTCCGCCAGTTGGGCAATCGGCCCCATCTGCTTGATGGCTTTAAGCTGCTCCAGGAAGTCCTCCAGATTAAAACTGGCCGTCTTTACCTTCTTCTGGAGTTCCAGCGCCTTCTTTTCGTCGAGGGTTTTCTCCGCCTTCTCGATGAACGTCAGAACGTCGCCCATGCCCAGTATTCGAGACGCCAGCCTGTCGGGATAATATGGCTCCAGGGCATCGGCCTTCTCCCCGATGCCGATGAACTTGATGGGCACCCCGCTCACCCACCGGATGGAAAGCGCCGCCCCGCCCCTCGCGTCCCCGTCCATCTTGGTCAGAACCAGTCCCGTCACGTCCACCCGCGCGTGAAACTCCTCGGCCACACGCACGGCGTCCTGCCCGGTCATCGCATCCACGACGAGCAGCACCTCTTGGGGCTTCAGGACCTTCTTAACATGCTCCAGTTCCGCCATCATTTCCTCGTCGATGTGCAGCCTACCCGCCGTATCGACGATTACACAGGTAGCGGCCAGCTTTTTCGCCTGTGACATGGCGTGGGCGCAGATGTCCTTGCTGGACGTCCTGGGGTCTTCGCTGTACACCGGAATATCAAGCTGCTTGCCCAGTGTCACCAGTTGCTCGATGGCGGCGGGGCGCCGGTTGTCCGCGGCCACCAGTAGCGGTCTTTGACCGTTGTGCTTGAGGTGGAGTGCCAGCTTGGCGGCGGTGGTCGTCTTACCGCTTCCCTGGAGTCCCACCATCATAATTACGGACGGTGGCTGGGAGGCTTGCGTTAGCCGGCTCCCCTCCCCGTTCCCGAGGGTTTTTATCAGTTCTTCGTTAACGATTTTGATAATCTGCTGGGCGGGGGTGAGGCTCTCCATGACCTCCCTCCCGAGCGAACGTTCCCTGACCCGGGTGGTAAAGTCCTTGACCACCTTGAAATTTACATCCGCCTCCAGCAAGGCCAGGCGCACCTGCCGCAGGGCTTCATCGATGTCTTTTTCGGTGAGCTTGCCGCGGTTGCCCAAAAGGCGAAATACATTCCCGAGCTTTTCACTGAGGACTTCAAACATGATAGTTATATTTTAAGTGGAGAAGGGTTAGGGGGTCAAGAAAATGAAGAATAGCTTGTACTTCCCCCAACTTTATCCTTCATTTGTGAAGGACAGCCGCCCGGTATCATCCTCTGCTTATCCCGTAAACCATTCCCCCTCTCCTTTGATGGGAGAGGGCAAGTGTGAGGGTGATATATATTCTCCCACTTTTTACAATGGGGAAACAGGGAGTGAGGCGTATAATAATTTCTCACTAAAAAATGAAGGGGCTATTTATTCCCTTGACTGAAGACTGCACATGGAAATTTGCCGTTAGGCGGGCCCACGCCGGTCTCTTCCTGCAAGTTCAGACAGCACCTGCCGCAGAGAGGACGGGCCCGGCACACCTCTTTACCCAGGTGCACGAGCAGGGCATGGTATTCGTTAAAAAGCCGGGTATCGGCCGGGAGGTTTGCCATAAAAATTTCCTGGTAAGCGGAGTAGCTTTTACTATCGTGAGCCAACCCCGCACGACCCAGAAAGCGGCGTGTGTAGGCATCAATAACGAAAACGGGCTTATTGCCTGCATAAAGTATTATGGAGTCGGCGGTTTCCTCGCCGATGCCGTAGATACCGAGGAGATGTTGCCGCAGCCGGCCGATATCCTGAGCAAATAATTTCTCCATGTCATCCCCGTATTCCTCCCCCAGCCATTGAGCGAAGGCCTTGAGCTTACGCGCCTTGACATTATAATAGCCGCAGGGATATATGAGTCCGGCAAGTTCGGCATTGGGTAATCGGCGCAGCGCTTCCGGCGACAGCTTATCGGCGTTTCTGAGGTTATCAATAGCCTTCTCTACGTTTATCCAGGCGGCCGACTGCGTAAGTATCGCGCCGATAATTACCTCGAAGGTTTCCCGTGCCGGCCACCAGTGCTGCGGGCCGTAGCACACCATGAGCCTGCGGTAGATATCCTGCAGAATCTCGCTTACCGTTTGACCACCCATGATGGTGCCCTAGCGTCGTCAACCGAGTCGTAGCCCGGCATATAGGGCTTGATATCCAGTACCGGCGTCCCGTCGATGGCATCCAATCCCCGTACTTTCAATGCGTTACCCCGCCGCTCCAGCAGCCTGACGGTGCTTTTACCTATCGGGTTGGGGCGGTCCGGGGAGCGGGTGGCGAAGACCCCTTTCAGCGCGTTTTCGGGATTGCCCCTGGGACGTACCTTTACGGGTGCTCTACGGGGCGATTTGTGTACCCAGTAAAGAACGATGATATGGGAGAACTCGTCCAGGTTATCCAGGGCCTCGGTAAGGCTGCTGTCGACGACGATCTCGGAGACTACATCCTCGCTGGGACGCCATACTGGGTCCTTTATCTCGTTCCGGACGGTGCCGATTGCTTTCAGGTTTATTTCCGGCAATGCTTCTTTCATTCATACCCTGCGATTCAGGCCAGCGGCGTCAGTGTCAGCAGTTTCTTGGCAATCCCCGGATATTTGGCGATGAACAGCAGCTGGTCCTCGACCAGGGGTTTCTGCGATTCTACGTTGGCGTACCTGACGAGTTCCAGAATCTCGTTGGCCTTATCCCTGTCCGGGAACTTGACCGGCACTTCCAGCTTACTCATGACGTGGCTGAAACCGGATATGCCCCCGTATTCGCCCGTACAAATTTCCCGCCCGCTCTCCACGAACTCAGGCTCGCCGCGTCCCAGCTCCTCATAGTCGTATAATTCGTAGTTTTCCGGGTCTTTGAGCACGCCGTCGGCATGGATGCCCGATTCGTGGGCAAAGGCGTTGGCGCCGACGCCGGGCTGATTGATTGGTATGGGCACATCGAAAGCATAGCTGGCGAACCCGGCTATCTTATATGCCATGGATAGCTTTAATGGCCCCGCCAGCTCGTAGCGCTTGGCGAGGTCCTTCGATTTCCTGGCGGCCAGGATTATCGCGATGAGGTCGGCATTACCGGCCCTTTCGCCGATGCCATTGACAGTGGTGTTGATGTAAGCGTCCTGCCCGCCGTCGATAACTCCCATCGCCCCGGCGATGGAATTGGCTACGGCCATGCCCAGGTCGTTATGGCAGTGAAGCTCGATGGGCAGCCCTATCTTTTCCGCCATTGTCCTGCCGTTATCGTAGATGGTGAAAGGGTTATCGTAACCCAGCGTATCGCAGTACCTTACCCTGTCCGCGCCGTGCTCCTTACCGGCCAGGCCGAACTCGACGAGGTAATTGATATCCGTCCTCGAGGCATCCTCAGCGTTAACGGCGATTGACTGGGCACCGGCCGCACGCGCGGCATCGACCGCATCCGTCATGTCTTTGATGATATCGTCATGTGTTTTCCGTCCTTGGAACTTCCCTTGAAGCATCTGGTCCGAGGTAGATATGGAAAGGGCGAGATGATTGATATTGGGCACGTTGCGGAAGGTCTGCTCGACATCGGCAGGTATGGCTCTTATCCATCCGCCCAGGCGGAGCGTTTTTATTACGCCTATCTCGGCCAGCTCCAGGTTAGCTTTTAGATAGTTAATCTCGTGTCTGGTGGTAGGGAAGCCAAACTCGGACTGAAAGACCCCCATATCGTTCAGGTAGATATTTATCATAGTCTTCTCCAGCTTGGATAGACCGAGTCTGGCCGTCTGCACACCGTCACGATTAGTTACATCTATAAGATAAATCTTGGACATTTACACCTCCTGCCATGCAGGGCTTATGGCTCCGGGATTGTCCTGCACAATCCCAATCTAATATTATCACAGTAATATCCTGCCAAACAAATAAGTATCGGCAATAATAAGGAAAATGTCAAGCCTTTTCTGGCACCCGTTTGACACCCATCAGAACGAATGGTAGATTAGTGGTAAAAGCGTTTACCCCCCAATTCTCCGGGTTTTTAATTATTTTATGAATGTCGGCGTAGCTAAAGTTAGCCTGCGCCTGCCGGAAAATATATCCCTCAAGGGTAAACGGCAGGTTTTGAAGTCCATTACCAGTCGCGTTCGCAACAAGTTCGATGTCGCTGTTGCCGAGGTTGACGATAACGATGCCTGGCAGCTGGCGACCGTTGGCATCTGCTGTATCAGCAACAACAAGCGTCACACTAATCAGGTCCTTTCGCGGGTGGTCGACTTCATCGAAAGTGCCCGCTTCGAAGCAGAAATACTTGATTATGAAATCGAAATTATAGACGTTTAGGCACGGAAACACCATGGAAATCCAGGCGTTCCTCAATCATCTCCGGTCCCAGACCAATTACGATAATCAGATTGCGCACATCGAGCATATTTCTCCCCGCCACGCCAGCTACGACAAGCTCGACGAACCCCTGGCCCGTGAGCTTCAGGATATCCTCGATGAGCACGGATTGTCGCCGCTCTATTCGCATCAGGCCGAGGCGGTAAATTATATACACCGGGGAAAGAATGTTATTATCGCCACTTCCAGCGCCAGCGGCAAGACCCTCTGCTATAACATCACCGTGATGCAGTCGATATTAGAGAACCCCTCCACCCGCGCCATTTATCTTTTCCCCACCAAGGCCCTCGCCCAGGACCAGCTTCGTAAGCTGCACGAGCTGTTCTCCCCTTCGCTTGTGCCCGTGGAAGCACTGGCCACCTTCGATGGCGACACCCCGCGCTCGGAGCGGGCGGACGTGCGGCGGTACGGACGGGTAATACTCACCAACCCCGATATGCTGCACGTCGGTATTATGCCCAATCACCAGAACTGGGCGAGCCTGCTGCGCCGCCTCAAGTACGTTGTCGTCGATGAAGCCCATATCTACCGCGGCGTTTTCGGCTCCCATGTCGCCGGTGTCCTGCGCCGCCTGCGTCGACTGTGCCGACTCTACGGTTCGGAGCCTCAGTTTATCCTGTGTACGGCTACCATCGCCAATCCCGGCGAGCATGCCGCCGGACTGACCGGCCTCCCCTGCGAGGTGGTCGATAAAGACGGCTCTCCCCGCGGCTGGAAGGACTTTGTCTTCTGGAACCCGCCCCTCATGGACGAGAAAAAGACCGCCCGGCGTTCCGCCCACTGGGAGGCTACCAATCTTTTTACCGATCTGGTCAGTCAGGGCACCCGCACGCTGACATTCACCCGCACCCGCCGCCTATGTGAGCTTATCTATATCTACACCAAGCAGCGACTCCAGGAAGAGAACTACGAGCTTTCCAGGCTGATTATGCCCTACCGCGGCGGCTATATGCCGGAAGACCGCCGCAAGATAGAGCAGGAGCTTTTCGGCGGTCAGCTTCTGGGGGTGGTGGCCACCAACGCCCTGGAACTGGGTATCGACAGCGGCGGACTGGAGGCCACCGTGCTGGACGGTTATCCTGGAAGCATCTCCAGCACCTGGCAGCAGGCGGGCCGGAGCGGGCGGAGCCAGGGAGAGTCCCTGAGCTTTTTAGTGGCCTGGGACAATCCCCTCGACCAGTATTTCATGCGCCACCCCTCCGACTTTTTCCAGAAGGGCTTCGAGCACGTGCTGGTCAACCCGGATAACCCCTATATTCTTAAAGACCACCTGCTCTGCGCCGCCTGGGAACGCCCCCTGGACGCTATCGACGAGGAGATTTTCGGCGGTGATTTTACTAAAGAAAGGGATGCTCTGGCGGAGGAGGGACAGCTACGCGAGCGACGCGGTAAATTTTACCTGGCGCCAAGCATCTCCTACCCGGCGCAGAACATTAATATCCGCTCTTCGTCCGGGGAGGACTACGCCGTTGTTGATGTTGCCACCGGCTCGCTGATGGAGACGGTGGAGAGCAGTGTCGCCTTTTTCCAGGTGCACCCCGGCGCCGTTTACCTGCATCAGGGAGACTCCTTCCTGATAGATAAGCTCGACTTAACCAATCGCGTCGCCTACGCCGAGCCGACCCGCGTTAACTACTATACCGAGACTAAAGAAATCCACGACCTGCGTATCGAGAAGGTGCGGGAGAAAAAGACGGTAAAAGGGGTGAACGTTAGCGTCGGCGATGTTCAGGTGACCATCGACGTCGTCGGTTTTAAGAAGTACCGCCAGTTCTCCGAGGAGGTTATCGGGGAAGAGCCTTTAGACCTCCCCACCATTAATTTCCCCACCGTAGCGCTATGGTTCGATATCCCGTCTAAAGCTGCCTCTATCATCGCCGGGAAGGGCATGGACTTTGCCGGGGGGCTGCATGCCACCGAACATGCCGCCATCGGTATCCTGCCGTTGTTCGCTCTCTGCGATAGGAATGACATCGGCGGCGTTTCCACCCCCCTCCACCCGGATACTGGCAAGGCGCAGGTCTTTATTTACGATGCTTATCCCGGCGGCATCGGCATCGCCGAGAAGGGTTTCGACATGATAACGGAGCTATGGGAGGCCACGCTGAATGTTATCGCCGAATGTCCCTGCGAGGACGGCTGCCCCTCCTGCGTGCAGAGTCCCAAGTGCGGCAACAACAATAAGCCCCTGGATAAAGCTGCAGCGGGGGTTATATTGAGGGAGTTGGTGAGGGGGTGAAGGATTATAGAAATTACTCTTGTGATATAATTATCAATATGAAATGGTATTTAGGTATTATCGCTTGGGTCGCAGACGCTATAAAGAGAAAAGCTGAGCTTAATGAAGATGATAGCGTTGATGATAGATTAGAAAGAATTGAACAAAAGTTAGACCAGGTTAAAAAGTCTGGTATTCCAGTAGCTGTATTTGCATCAGGATTACCAATATATGCAATCGGTCTTGCAGGGTCACTAAAAAATACAATTGAATTAATCACTTTTGAATGGAACAATTTATTATATTTAGTTATCGGGATGTTCTTAGTAATCTGGGCAATGACACGGCTAAAAGTTAGAGACAGTCATATTACTATCACGTTATTACTTACTATTGTGCCTTTCATTATCGTTACAGTAATTAACATAATAAGATTCAATTTGTTTGGTTTTTTTTCTTAGTTATCTTTTCCCACCCAGGCCGCCCAGTATCATCTGCCGCTTATCCCTTAGGTTTTTTCTCTCTTCCTTGATACTTGATACTTGATACTTGGCATTTTACTGTCCGTCCTCTGCTTATCCCTTAGTATCTTCCCCATTCCCATACCCGTCATTGCGAGTCCTTCCGCAGAAGGACGTGGCAATCTCAGTTTATCGCCGTTTCAGCCTTTTCTATATTGTCATTCTGGCGTAGGCCAGAATCCACACTCCCCACCCCCTCTATTTCCTTGATACTTGCTCCTTATTACTTGTCATTTTACTGCCTATCCTCTACTTAACCCGCAGATTTCCCCTGCCCTCTAACAGTATCATCTTCCCCCTTTCGTAAAGGGGGAATTAAAAGGGGATTTATCCCCTCTGTCATTCTGAGGGAGCATAGCGACCGCGAGAATCCATGACCCCCACCCCTTTACCATGAAGCACAATTAACCTATAATAGTGATATCTTTTATTGAGGCTGAAAATATCAGTCTTCTTACTCTTACCGGGCAGGTTGTATATGCCATCGAGATTAGACGACATCAACGAGCAGAGAAAACAAACCCTGGAACGGCTTCGCGCCCGGGGCATCAATCCCTACCCCAATCGCTTTGCGCAGACCCACACCACGCAGGAAGCGATTGCCCGGCTGGAAGAAACGGAAGCCCGGGATACCGCCCAGCGCGCTAAAAGCCGTGTCTTCGGCGAGAAAACGGAGCCGGTTAGCGTCGCCGGGCGCATTACGGCCATGAGAAAAATGGGCAAAAGCTCTTTTCTGGATATCCGCGATGGCTCGGGTAAGATACAGCTATTATTCCAAGACATCCCTAATTATGATGATGAACAGCGTGAACTACTCAAGGATTTAGACATCGGCGATATTATCGGGGCTGAAGGCAACCTGCTGCGCACCCGGACCGGCGAACCGACCATTTGGGTTGGCGATTTTACCCTGCTGTCAAAGTCGCTCCAGCCCCTGCCGGAAAAGTGGCACGGATTGAGCGATACTGATAAGCGCTACCGCCAACGCTATGTCGACCTTATTGCCAACAACGAGGTAAAAGAGGTCTTCATCGTACGCAGCCGTGTCATCACCGCCATCCGCCGGTTCCTCGACAGGCGCGGTTTTATCGAAGTGGAAACCCCGGTGTTGCATTCGTCCGCCGGGGGCGCCCTGGCCTCACCGTTCATCACCCACCACAACACGCTGGACCAGGATATGTATTTACGCATCGCCCTCGAACTCCACCTCAAACGACTCATCGTCGGCGGGTTTGATAAGGTCTATGAAATCGGTCGCGTCTTCCGCAACGAGGGCATCTCCACCACTCACAATCCGGAGTACACCCTGCTGGAAAGCTACGAGGCCTATGCCGACTATACCGACGTTATGGAGATGCAGGAGGAAATGATTTACCAGGTCAGTCGGCAGGTGCTCAATACTACCGAAATTAAATACGGCAAAGACGTTATCAATCTGGCGCCGCCCTGGCGGCGTATCACCCTCCGTGACGCCATTAAAGAGTACAGCGGTATCGACTATGTTAGTTACCCCACCGCCGATGGACTCCGCGAGAAGATGCGTTCCTCGAATATGGAAGTCGACCCCGATAAAAACTGGGCCAGGCTGGTCGATGAATTGTTGAAGACCTTCGTCAGGCCTAAATTGATACAGCCCACCATCGTTTACGACTACCCCGCTTCCATGTCGCCGCTGGCCAAGAACAAGCCCGGCAAAGAACGGGTGGTGGAGCGCTTTCAGGCCATCGCCGGCGGACTGGAAATCGATAACGCCTACAGCGAGCTTAACGACCCCATTCTCCAGCGGGAACGCTTCGAGGAGCAGATGAAGGACCGCCACGGCGACGAAGAGGAGCAGTGGACTATCGACGAGGACTACCTGACGGCCCTGGAGTACGGCATGCCCCCCGCCGGCGGACTCGGCGTCGGCATCGACCGCCTCGTCATGCTCTTCACCAACCAGCCGTCAATAAGGGAGGTTATCCTCTTCCCGCAGCTCAGAGATAAACAATAAAGGGGAGTCCAGGAGGGGCGAAGCCCCTCTTCCCAAACACCTCCCACTCTCCTTGATAGGAGAGTGGGATTAAGGGGGTGAGGTAGATATATTATGCTGGACATTAAATACATTCGCGAAAATCCTGAAATCGTCAAACAGGCCATAGAGAATCGCCATGACGCCGCTCCCGTGGATGAAATTTTAGAGCTTGATGCGCAGCGTCGCCAGAAGGTCGGCGAGCTGGACAACCTGCGGCAGGAAAGAAAAACCATATCTAAAGAAAGAGAGAAAGCCCAGGAAAGAGGCCGCGCCCTCCGCGCCGAAATCCAAGAACTTGAAGAAGAAGTCCGCCGCCTCGACGAGCAGCTTGAGGAGCTTCTCCTGCAGGTGCCCAACATCCCCCAGCCCGATGTCCCCCTCGGCAGGGACGACAGCGAAAACGTCACGGTACGCACCTGGGGAGAGCCGAAAAAGCTCGCCTTCGAAGCCCTTCCCCACTGGCAACTGGGGGAAGACCTCGGCATTATCGACTTTGAACGTGGTGTAAAGATATCCGGCAGCCGTTTCTACATCCTCAAGGGCCCCGGCGCCCGCCTCCAGAGAGCTTTAATCACCTTCATGCTCGACCTCCATGTCACCGGGCACGGCTACCGCGAGATATACCCTCCCTACATGGTCAAGAAGGAGTGCATGTACGGGGCCGGCCAGCTTCCCAAGTTCGCCGAAAATATCTACCACGATGTCGAGGACGACCTCTGGTTCGTCGGCACCGCCGAGATTCCCCTGACCAACCTGCACCGCGACGAAATCCTGTCCCGGGAAGACCTGCCCCTGCATTATGTCGCTTACACCGCCTGCTTCCGCCGCGAAAAGATGTCCGCCGGCAAGGACACTAGAGGCATAAAGCGCGGCCATCAGTTCGACAAGGTGGAGCTTTACAAGTTCTGTGAACCGGAGAAATCTAACGACGAACTGGAGAAATTGACCCGCGATGCCGAGGAAGTCTGTCAGAAGCTGGAGTTGCCCTACCGCGTCAGGGCGCTCTGCACCGGCGACCTTGGTTTCGCCTCCACCAGGTCATACGATATCGATGTCTGGGCCCCCGGCTGCCGGGAGTGGCTGGAGGTCAGCTCATGTTCCAACTGCGGTGATTTTCAGGCGCGACGCACTAACGTCCGCTACCGCCCCGCCCCGGAAGAACGCCCCCGCTTCGTTCACACGCTGAACGGCTCCGGCCTCGCCCTGCCCAGGATTATGATTGCCGTCATGGAAAACTGTCAGCAGGCCGACGGCGCTATCGCCGTGCCGGAAGTATTGAAAACATATATGAATACAGATACAATAAAATAACCAAGCATTAACACTATAGAAGGCAGATATGTTGAAGCAAACGGTGCCTCATATTAGACAAGGCAAATTCAACATAAAGGAATTGCAAGGACTCCTGGCAAACGGGCAGATTTTCATTAATCCAGAATATCAGAGAAGTGACGACGTTTGGTCACAAACGCAAAAGATAGAATTAATTAGATCTATTTATACCTGTTATTCTATTGGGGTCTTCGTACTATATAAAAATGACAAATCTCAGTATGAAATCCTTGATGGGCAACAAAGAATACGTACAATAAAAAAATACATTGAAGATGGAATAAATCTCTTAGACACTGGATTACCGTATTATAGCACATTAAGTGATGCTGACAGAACTTCATTTGATGATTATTTTCTTTATTACCTTGAGTTGACAAGTCATGACCCTAACAATAAAGAAGAAGACATAGTCCAGACATTTCTTAGGTTACAAGAAGGAACCCCTTTAAATAAAGCAGAGAAACTCAATGCCCAACGTGGCAAGTTTAAAGATGCGTTTAGGTCTATCAGAGAAAAAAGCCCTATCTTTAATTACCTTAAAAATAACAAAAGATTTAGATTCCGTCAGCTAGCGGCCGAGCTTTTAACATTGGAATTTGAAACAGATTTTGACAACTTAATATTCCCTAGTCTTGATAAATCATCAATGTTAAAAATTGTCAAGAAATATGAAACAGTAATCAGTAAAAGCAAAATTCAACAGTGTGAGAAGAACTTAGAATTCCTTCATAATAGCCTTAATTATCTGCTAACAGGATTTAAGCCTGGAGAAGTAATTTCATTTTATTTACTTCTGTCATACCTTCGGAAAAAATTGGCAGATAAATCAAACTTAATTGATGAGTTTGCTGAGTTTGCCGCTGAATTTCTTAAGAATCTATTTTCATTTTCAATGTATGATGATGAACCCCCTTCTGACATGAGTGATGATATCTTTAAAAAATATGGGAGCTATAAACAACAAGCAAAGTTAATGACTTCTTCTTCCTCACTTAAAAATCGGTTTGAAATTCTTTATGAAGAATACAAAAGGTTGCATCAAGTAATCATTGCAGACCCTAAAAGACTACATGACGCTGAGCAAAAAAGGATTCTTTTTTTCCGACAGAAGGGTAAATGTCGATATTGCGGCAAACCCATTGACTTTAGTAAGAGTAGTGGCCATCATATAATAGCCTATTCAGCAGGCGGAAAAACTGATGATTTGGAACACTCAGCTTTATTGCATGAACTTTGCCATCAGAAATTAGAAAAACAAATTTTAAAAGGTATTGAGCCGAAACTTATTGAACTATAAATGGTCTAAACACCTTCAGACTGTCCTCAAATCTCATCGGCTTATACCGCAAGGTATCCCCACCTTGTCCTTTAGGGGCGTCTAAGAGGGGCGCAGCCCCTCTTTCTTTACCTCCCCATCTCCTGCTGAAAGCCTTGTCAGGAGAGGGGGACACAGGGGGTGAGGTTCAGAAAACACCCAAACATTCAAAAATCCACATAATTACCTGCTGTAGCACTTGACACAACAGACTATTTATAATATTATACCTAGAAATTCTAGGTTAGACATAAAGGAGGGATTCTAAAATGCGTGTAATGGCAGTCATTGTGGCAATTCTCGGGTTAGCCAGCCTTGTAATGGGTATTCTGTTCATAACGCAGGCCGCGTCTGCGGAGCAGGAAGTCGCCGACTCCATAGCTCCGTTGCCACTGGATCAAATAGACGCCACATACGATGGAGTTACGGCCCAGTATAACCAGGCGAAAGCGGCAGGAGCTCCACCAAGTCCCGAGTACAACGCCCTGTATGGAAATAAGGTGGGGCTGGGACTTGCCAGGGCAAATGTCGGCACCGCCGGCTTTGTCAGGACCACCGGCATGATCGATATAATCCTGGGTCTGGGTTTGATACTGGCCGGTCTGGCTTTACTCAGGAAAAACACGGCCTAGTTAATCATAACTTACTAAAAATCAAGACTCAAAAAAGAATCTGTAACGTTTCTTAAAGCCTTATTGTTATAGTGAGGCTCATAACCTCTATGCTGCGTATAGGGGATAAGGGTTATGAGCCTCTTCTACATCTGTGGAGAAATCCGCTTTGTACCTGTATAATTATCCTCGGGTACTGCCCCGCTGGAGTATCAAACCGTTGGAATCAGTAGACTGTCTATGGAAACAAAAGAATATGAAGTGGTTATCAGGCTCATTGGCAACCAGAACCCCTGCCACTCCGACCATCAAATCGGCGACGAATGGGTCTTTGACTACATGACCCCGCCGGGCATGTGCAGTCTGGCCTTCAACGCTATCTATCCCGTAGCCTGGGCACTTCAGTTCGGGGCAACATTCCCCTGGCAGGAAGACCCCGATGTCATCCAGTTATCCTGCCCTGACGCCGAGGTCAATAATGTCTTCGAACTGAGGCGCAGACTCAGAAAATAGACGTACACCCGAACCTGACCGGTTCGACTACCTGCCGCAATCATCTGCTACCAAAGTCCACGTCTAAAATCAGTGTCAGCCCAAATATAACATGGGTGCTACCATGCTATTTGCATGAAGATTTTCTAAGTTACATTAGTATTGTAGGAAGTGCCTTTATTATACCGCTTTCTTCAATCTGGTGAAGATTACGGGTTATCGATTTGGCAACGGAAAACACGGCAGAAACTGAGGTAACAATTTCAGAACCCCTGGAGGAGTTCTCCGCATACTGTTCTGAGTGCCACAGCATTACCTTTTTCATGGTCGATAAAAAATTCGGCTACTACAAACAGTGCCCGAACTGCGGCAATATAGAGTATCTTCACAGGAGATTCTTAAGATTCGACCGGCAGTCCCGGCAGTGGCAATAAACCATTAAAAATTCACCCGGTCTTCGGCCTTCTCAGCAATATGGTGACTATAATTGTGTCCTGCGAGAAGGATGACCTGCCATGATTAATCCTCCGGAAGCATGTTAATCTTTGTCCCCTTACGGCACGCGTATTGATTTCGCCTAATTTTTACTACTGAAGATAGAGTCTTGTCAAGACCCGCATATCGCCTCCTGCTCGTAGAAATATCCCCGTTTTAGCGATATAATAGTCTATGCCACCAGAGGAGGTAATCTATGGGAAAACTCGATGGCAAGGTTGCGCTGGTGGCCGATGCCGCCGTGCTCATGGCGTGCCAGCCCCCCGACGTAAATATCCTGGAGATTATCCAGCTGCCCAAAGACCAGCCCTACCTGGGGCGGGGATAAAGGGGTAGTAATACGCCCGCCTTGCCTGCGGCATGATTCTCAGGTAAAATTCAAGTACGGAGGGGTGTCCGAGTGGCCGATGGAGGCGGTCTTGAAATCTGTAAGATGGGGTCTTAACCCGTCCTTTTGTAGCTAAAATGGTGTTTTTCTATTTTCTCTGAAAAACCTGATTTGTGCGTAAAGTATCGTTTTGTATTATCCTGTTTCATTCCATCCGTTAGCTATTTGTTAGCTATTTTACAGCTTTGTTAGGCTCGATACGATCAAATCTTCTTGACCTAGCACTAAGTGTGCAATGTTTTGACGGATTAGTTGGGTCACATT
>CAZCOB010000048.1:0-16371 GCA_964500415.1 uncultured Dehalococcoidaceae bacterium
CACTATATATTGTGGTAATTTATAAACCTCTGCACCATATAATGTGGAGGTTTACGTTTGAACTGCCCCTACTGCGGACACTACGACTCGAAGGTTATCGACTCCCGTGACGTCAACGACGGCGTACGTCGCCGGCGCCAGTGCCTTCGATGTGACTCCCGTTTCACCACCTACGAGCGCCTCCAGCCGGCCGGCCTGTTCGTTATTAAAAAGGACGGCCGTCGCGAGGAGTTCGACCGCGATAAGTTGCTGGCGGGCATCCGCAAGGCCTGCGAGAAAAGACCACTCACCGGAGACATTGTAGACCGGCAGGCCGATGAAATCGAGGCCGAACTTTACCGGACGGGCCGTACCGAGGTACCCAGCGCCGTTATCGGCGACATGGTCATGGCGCGACTCAAAAAGCTGGACCACATCGCCTATATCCGCTTCGCCAGCGTCTACCGCGAGTTCGAGGATATCACCATGCTCAAAGAGGAGGTCGATAACCTGGCCGGTCACGCGATAATCAACTCCGCCGACCAGCTCCCCCTCATCCCCCCCGACGAGCTAAACGCCCCGGCAAAGAACCGGCGGAGGGTCAGGCGATGAGCACGGGCAATCAACCGGGAAAGCGTCAGTCGCCCCCCGTTAACCGCAGCCAGGTCGCCCGTATCGTCTTTTCTAACGCCGAGTCCATGGGCATCCGGGACCGCAGGCTTGTCGAGAAGCTGACGACCCAGGTAATCGAGCGACTGGAAAAAGCCCAGGCAAAATACCTGCCCACCCTGCCCGGCATGGAAGACCTGGTGGACAAGCGGGCCCGGCGCCAGCAGCGCCTGCCCACCGAGACCGAAATAGAGGCCATGGTCATGGAAGTCCTCAACGAGGCCAAACCACGGCAGGAAGAGCCGAAACCGGCACAAAAAGAGGAGGTCAAAACAGCTATGGAAACCGGCACCGACGTTAAATCACCGCAGGAAACCGCTTCAGGGGTAGACCTTACCGATACGGCTCGTCACGTGCTGGAAAGGCGGTATCTCAGGAAGGACAGGCAGGGCAATGTCATCGAGAAGCCGGAAGAGTTGTTCCGCCGCGTAGCCCGCGCCGTCGCCCAGGCGGAGCTTATCTATAATCCTGACACCGACGTTAAAGCTATCGAGGATGAGTTTTACCAGATGATGGCTAAACTGGAGTTCCTGCCCAATTCCCCCACCCTGATGAACGCCGGCAGGGAGATGGGACAGCTTTCCGCCTGCTTTGTCCTCCCCGTCGACGACTCCATGGAGTCTATCTTCGATGCCGTCAAGTACACCGCCCTCATCCACAAGAGCGGCGGCGGCACCGGCTTTTCCTTCTCCCGCCTGCGGCCGGAAAACGACATGGTCGGCTCCACCGGCGGCGTCGCCAGCGGCCCCGTTTCCTTTATGCGGGCGTTTGATACCGTAACCGATGTCACCAAGCAGGGCGGCACGCGGCGCGGTGCCAACATGGGCATCCTCAATATCGACCACCCCGACATTATGAAGTTCATTACCGCCAAGGAGGATATGAACGCTCTGACCAACTTCAATATCTCCGTGGCGCTTACCGCCGACTTTATGGAAGCGGTCAAGGCGGGGAACGACTACGAGCTTATTAACCCGCGTACCGGAAAGTCCGCTGGTAAAAAGATTGCCAGGGAGGTCTTCGATAAGATAGTGGACATGGCCTGGAGCACCGGCGACCCCGGTATCGTCTTTATCGACCGTATCAACGAGAGCAATCCCACCCCCCACCTTGGTAAAATCGAGAGCACCAATCCCTGCGGCGAGCAACCCCTCCTCCCCTACGAGTCCTGTAACCTGGCCTCTATAAACCTGTCCAGGATGGTGCTCAAGAAGGGCGACAAGTACGAGATTGATTACGATAAACTCGCCGGAGCGGTGAGGACGGGCGTCAGGTTCCTCGACGACGTTATCGATGTGAATAAGTTCCCCCTGGAACAAATCGAAGAAATGACTAAAAAGACCAGGAAAATCGGCCTCGGCATCATGGGCTTTGCCGATATGCTGGTAATACTCGGCATTCCCTACGACTCCGAAGAGGCGCTTAAAGTTGCCGGAAAGCTGATGCAATTTATCGGCGAGAAGGCTCTACAGGCCTCCGAAGAACTGGGCAGGGAGCGCGGCGTCTTTCCCACCTTCGAGGGGAGTATCTACGACGTACCGGAAGGCTCCCGCTTGAGGAACGCCACCCGCACCACCATCGCTCCCACCGGCACGTTGAGCATGATTGCCGGCTGCTCCAGCGGCATCGAGCCCCTCTTTGCCATCAGTTATACCAAGACCGTACTCGACGGCACCCCCTTTGTCGAGGTCAACCCCCATTTTAAAGAAGCCGCCCGGAACGGCGGCTTCTATTCGGATGAACTTATGAAGAAGCTGGCCGAGGGCGCTCATCTCGGCGATATTAAAGACGTTCCGGAAGATATTAAGAGTCTCTTCGCCACCGCCCATGAAATCACGCCCGAATGGCATGTGAAAATGCAGGCCGCCTTCCAGAGGGCTACCGATAACGCCGTCTCCAAGACCATCAACTTCCCCCACGAAGCCACGCGGGAGGATGTCGCCAATGCTTACATGCTCGCTTACGAGGAAGGGCTCAAAGGCATTACCATCTACCGTGACCGGAGCCGTGATACCCAGGTCCTGACCACTGGTAAAAAGGAGGAAAAGTCAGGAGTACAACACAGCCCGCGTAAGCGATCAAAGAAAACCTCGGGAGTTACAGAATGTGTCAACACTGGCTGTGGACATCTGTACGTTACTGTTAATTCTGATGATGAAGGTATCTTTGAAGTATTTGCGCTACTTGGCAAGGCCGGCGGCTGTGCTGCCGCCCAACTAGAGTCTATAGGGCGTCTTATATCTATCTCGCTACGTGCCGGAGTGGACGTCGCTTCGGTCGTGAAGCAGCTCCGCGGCATCCGCTGCCCCAGCGTCGCCTGGGAGAGCGGCAAGTCCATCCTCTCCTGCGCCGATGCCATCGCCAGCGTGCTGGAAAATTACATCGACCAAGATGCCAAACCCACGTTCGAGGACTACGGCCTAGCTAAGAATATGGTCGGACAGTTAAAACTGTGTCCCGATTGCAACAATCTGCTTGTCTTCCAAGAAGGCTGCTATCACTGCCCGGCCTGCGGCTATACGAAGTGTTAGGGAACAGGGCGTTTAAGGGGGGTTGGCGCCCCTCTTTCCCCCCCTCCCCCCTCACAAGTTATCTATTCCCACCCAAACCGCCCCGTATCACCTGCGGCCTATCCCGTAAGTTTCCCCCCACCCCCAGGTTGGGATTAGGGGGACTAACCCCCCGGACAGGCTGTCAGTGCTCCGAGGGCGGGCAGGGTGGGTAAAACAATACGGGGGTTTTGATAGGTGGGGAAAACTTCAGGTGGATTAAGGGGGTGAGGCTAATAAAAATATCTAGTGAGAATTAATCCTAACCATGTTCAGCATCGCATACCCCATAGGGTTAAGCTCGTAGCCATTCACGTAAGGCTTCACCAGAATATAGTTCTGCCCGAACCACAGCGGCAGGCACGCCGCATCGTCCACCAGCATTTGCTCCGCCTGCCGGTACAGCTCCAGGCTCTTTTCCTTATCCGGCTCCACCCCCGCCTTATCTAAAACGGCATCCACCGCCAGATTGGAATACTCGGCGAAGTTGTTCTCCGCCCCCGTGTGGAACAGCACGTCCAGGAAGTCCTGCGGGTGGGGATAGTCCGCCACCCACCCCATGATAAGCATCTCGTCCTTCTCTTCCCTGAGGTTGTACATGAAGTAGTCCGGCTCCAGTACACGCACCGTTACCTCCACCCCCAGGTTCTCCCGCCACTGGGTGACGATAGCCTCCAGCGAAGGAGCTATCAGACCCCCGTAGCCGGAGGTGGTCAGAGTGATGGGTGGCAGGTTTGACGCTTCTTTATATTCGGAAAGCGCAATCGATTCCCTGGCTTTATCGACATCGTAGTCCAGCCCGGCCAGTCCCTCGTTATAGCCGGGGATGCCAGGCGGCAGTATGCCGTCGGCGCCCTGCACCAGGTCGCGGAACACCAGCGATACTATCCTGTCTTTATCGATTGCCTGCGTGAAAGCCCGCCGTATATTCACGTCGTCGAAAGGCGGCCTGGTCGTGTCGAAGCCTATCCAGCTAAAGCTCAACTCGGGCGTTACCTGGAGTTCCTGGTGGAAAGGCCCGGCCGTATCCATAACCCGGTCAATATAGTTCACGTAAACGCCGGCGACGTCTATCTGTCCGGTCTCGTACATGTTCATGGGCACGCCGCTCCACAGCTGGAACTCGACGCGCTTTACACCCGCCACCTCCCCGTAATACTTCTCGTTTCTCTCCAGGACGAGCAGGTTCCCCTCGCTCCACTCCCTGAGTCTGAACGGCCCGGTGCCGTTCGGCTTGTGCCACCACTCCCCGCTCTTCGCTGCGTTGTCCCGGTCGACGACGAACGCGGTGGGATAGGTCAGCTTGGACAGGAAATAGGACTTGGGAGCATCGATGGTTACTTCGAGGGTGTAATCGTCAACGACCCTCACCCCGCTGATTTCTTTGGCTCTCCCCTCGATAGCTTCCCTGGCCCCGACGATATCGCCGAGATAAGTGCCGGCCATATTCGAGCCTGTCGCAGGGTCGCAGGCTCGCTCCAGAGAGTATTTAAAGTCGGCGGCGGTAACTCCTCGTCCGTCGTGAAACACCACGTCCCGCCGCAGGAAAAAGGTGTAAGTGCGGTGGTCACTGCTCACCTCCCACCTCTCGGCAATATCCGGTGCCGTTTCCAGGCTGTCGTCGAGGCGTACCAGTCCGCTGTAAATCTGAGCGATATACTCGTGTGAAGTCATCTCCCCCGAAACCGCCGGGTCGAGCGTGTAAGGGTCGATTCCGTAGAGCTTGAGAACGCCGCTGCCGAGAACAGCGGGAGTGCTTTCCGGAGTCTGCGGGGCCTCGCAGCCGGCCAGCGGCACAGCGCATAGTAATACTATCGATAGAAATACAAAGACAAATTTTTTCATGGCTTGGCCCCGAAGCGTTCGCTAAAGACAATATAACACAAAGTCGCTCTCCGTGCACGATGTACACGTGAGGCAGATACGTATTATAATTCTATTCAGAAAAGAGGTGATTTACTTATGTTCGGCACTCTATTATCCTACGTGAAACGGCGCTGGATGAGGATTCGTGGGGCTTTCCCGGCGTTATGGAAGAACTACCTCTACCAGAGCCTGCTGGCAGCTATCGTGGTATTTATTATTCTGCTTATTCTCACCATAGAAAATGTCGTGGTCATCGCGTCGATAGGCGCCACGGCTTTTATCATATTCACCATGCCCCGCAACATAACCGCCCGGCCGAGGAGAGTTATCGGCGGTCATCTGGTCGGTCTTTTTTCCGGCTCCCTATGCGCGTTCATCCCCCACTCCTCCACCCTGGCAGCCATCAGCGTTTATGCCCTGGCCGTGGGCATTTCCATCTGCCTGATGGTAGCGCTGGACTTCGAGCACCCGCCCGCCAGCGGTACCGCCTTGGGGGTAGCCATCACCGGCTTTTCTCCCGGCGTGGCAATCGCCGTCATTACCAGCAGCATTGTCCTGTCACTGGCCCACCATTTCTCCAGGAAATTCTTAAAAGACCTGACCTAGCCGGACTATGACTGGAAATACCGGCAACTAACCCGAAGAGAAAAATCTTACTGAAAAATTTGACAATTGTCACTAAATGTGCTATTTTATTGACTGCCGACTTTTTCAAAAGGAGGGACAAGATGCTACCCAGCGAAATGATAATACTGATGGCTACCGTGGTAAATACGAAAACGGGCAATAAATTACTGACCCGCCCCATGGACATTACTGGTGAATACATCGGCTATTTATACAACTCGCTGGTAAATCGCGGCTACCTGAAAGGACACCGGGCCACCGGTTATCAGCTTACCGTTATTGGCAGAGAAGCTATCACCGACTTTATCAGAGAGAACCAGACCAGGTCTGAAGATGTGGTAAAAAGACTGAAGTTGCTGGGTATCAAGATAAGCCCGGAGCAGGAGCAGAAAATAGAAAGAATGGGAAAAGAAGCGATTAATACCCGGTAACACCACGTTTTCTTTCCCCTCCGGATTCCGGCACACAGGGAGGATGCTGGCCTGTGTGACCTCCTTTATTATAGTGAGCTATGCACTCAATTCGGCGAAGTGCATAGCTCACCTTTATTACACGTATTTGAAAAATAAGGAGTTTTCAACGTATAATCATTAACGATTACATATCTTGAATAAGGAGAGTGCAGATGATTCCAGAGAAGTATGCCAAGTACTATAAAAGCAAACCCGTCATGGACTTTACCAAGCTGTATCCTCAGCTCACATCACCCTCATACCACATTCACGGACGAGAGTGGAACTCAGGCTACAGGATGGACTGGTTCTGCGTTACGGAGCCGTTCCTGATGATAAATGAACCCCACACTCACGATTTTGACCAGTTTCTGGCTTTCCAGAACGCCGATGCCACCAGAGTCAACGAGTTCGACGCCGAAGTCTGGCTCTACCTGGGCCCCGAGGGCGAACAGGAAAAACTGGTCATTACCGAGACCTGCTTCGTACATGTCCCGGCGGGCATGGTCCATACCCCGCTGGAATTCAAGGAAATCCGCAAACCCATCGTCTTTATGGATATCGCCCTGACCACCGAGTACGTACGCAAGCCGGAAGACGAGTCAAAACCGATTACCCGGGAAGGGCAGCATTAACGGACAAATTAACCCGCTTACCCCTGCCAAACCTGTCATTGCGAGCGTAGCGAAGCAATTCTTATATTGCAACTAGTCATTCCCGCCCAGGCGGGAATCCAGTCAGTGGATGGGTCCGTGCAATCCGGCCCGGCCCGGCTATTATGGATTTACTATACCCACCGACCGCCGTCGCCTACTCCCGCACGCCTTTAACTACGGTTACCCGCAAATTTTTAACATTATTTTTATGACTGGAGTCATACCGGCATTATACAATATATATATGCTCCTCCAAGCTGGTGGGATACTTATCAACGTCTATGTTACGTGAGAAAATGCCTGTATTCAAAAGTAAAATAATTATAACCGCCTCTATCGTTATCATCATCTGCATCGTATGGATTGCAGCCCTTAGTGTAGGATTAAACCACGCTAAGCCCTACATTATCACCCATGTCAAAGACGTTAGTTCGTTCGTTGTAGAACCCGTCTATATCGAGGTTGAGAAATCGGTGCCGGCGGAACAACCGTTACAGACCACCGCAACGATACAGCCGGTGTACGTTGAGACGCAGATTCACGTACCCCTCGAAGTGCCGGTATCGCTGAAGGATTGGGATAGCCCGGAACAGCTTCGTGAGTTCCTGAAAAACGATGATACCGACCGGAGGATTGTTTTCACTGCGGATAGCCAGGGGCAAATACCTCTGAACGGCCAGTGCGAGGACTTCGCTTTGCAGTTGAGGGACCGGGCGATGGTCGCAGGCATGTATCTGTCGATTGAAGTCCTCCACCCCAAAGAATACGAAAAGTGGTACGGCCAGACGCCCCGGCCCGACCGGTACCACGCTATCTGTATGGCACGGATTGACAATGAGTTCTGGTATATAGAACCTACCAACGATAATTGCTGGATGGCTTTATACCTGGACTGAGCGGAGTCATCGGTAAATCAGAATAATCCGTCTCTCTTCAGGCTGGCGTAGTTCTCCCCGCCGATGATGATATGGTCGAGGACATCTATGCCCACAATCTCCCCTACCTCGGCCAGCCGTTTGGTCAACCGTACATCGTCTTCGGATGCCTCGGTATCTCCGGAAGGGTGGTTGTGGACGAAAATCACCGCGGCGGCGCTGGCCGATATCGCCTCCTTGAATACCTCCCTGGGATGAACGATACTGCTATCCAGACTGCCCACCGATACTTCCGCTATTCTTATCAACTGGTTCCGGGTATCCAGCAATAATGCCAGGAAGTACTCCTTCTTCTTCTCCTTCAACCTGCCCTGCACCAGGGCCGCTACATCTTCGGGCGTTTTTACCGTCGCTTTACCCGACGATTCCGAGTAGCCCTCGACCCGGCTGGCCAGCTCCACCGCCGCCTTTATCTGGGATGCCTTGGCGATGCCGATGCCCCGCACCTTGGCCAGCTCCTCCATCGAAGCAGTTGTTATCCCCTTAAGCCCCCCGAACTGGCTCAGCAGCCTCTGGGCGGTCACCATTACCGACTCCCCCGCAATCCCCCTCCCCAGTATCAGGGCAAGGATTTCCTGGGCGGATAAAGCCTCCACCCCCAGCCTCTGCAATCTCTCCCGCGGCCTGTCGGCTACGGGTAAATCGTGAATAGTCATGGAATCATACTTCGCGTTTTTAACGTTACGCGGCTTTTCCATATCAGCCCAGTTTAGCACCGGTAAGGCGGCTCTGGCAATATATCCCCACCGATTTCTGAACTATCGTTTTATAGTAGTTATCCCTGCCTTCCCCTCCACACCCTCGCTTCTTATCTATTACCACCCAGGCCGCCCTCGTCTCATTCTCTGCTTATACCGCAGGTTTTCACGACCCCCCTTTGACACCTCCATATTCCAGTGTTATCATTATTTCATTGGAGTAGCTCTACATAATAAACTAATACCAAATGCCGAATATTGAACTATATATAGTCCTCCTGGTGGTCTGCCTGGTCTTTTCCGCTTTCTTTTCCGGCTCGGAAACGGCCTTCATATCCCTGCAGCGTTTCCGCCTTGAATACCTCGTCAACACCAGGGTCAAGGGTGCCAGCGGAGTGGCTAAAATGATTCACCGGCCGGAGCGGTTCCTCTCTACGGTCCTCTTTGGCAATACGCTGGTCAATGCCGCTGCCGCCGCCCTGGCTACCTCTATCGTCGTTCACCTGGGCAACCAGGCCGGACTAACGCAAGGTACGAGTATCTTCATCGCCACTATCATCCTGACGGTCGTCCTCCTCATTTTCTGCGAGGTCACCCCCAAGACCGTAGCCGCCCGGCACTCGGAAAAGCTGTCGCTGTTTCTTTACCGCCCCTTGCAGGTAATATCCTGGATTTTCACCCCCTTTGTCTTCGTCCTCAGCTGGATAGGCTCGGGGTTTACCAGGATTGTCGGCGGCACTCCCGTGCCCCAGTCCATCATCAGCGACGAGGAAATCCGCACCATGATATCCGTGGGACGCAGGGAAGGCACCGTGGAGGAATCCGAAGCCAGACTGCTTCACAAGGTCTTCGACTTCGGTGACCGCCCCGTCTATGAGGTCATGGTGCCGCGCCTGGAAGTGTTTGCCCTCCAGCAGGGCTCCACCATCGCCGACTTTATGAAGCTCTACACCGAATCGCCCATTTCCCGCTTCCTGGTCTACAAGGAAAACATGGATAACGTCGTGGGCGTCCTCTCGGTAAAAGACGTGCTCATGTCTCGCGCCAAAGGTACTATCAGCAATGAGAGTACTATTGACGACCTGGTCCGCCCGGCTTACTTTACCCCAGAGACCAAACGCATCAACGAGCTCTTCTTCGAGATGCGCGACAACGGTTACCGGATGGCGGTAATCGTTGACGAATACGGCGGCACGGCGGGGATTGTCAGCCTGAGTCGACTGGTCGAGGAGATTGTCGGGGAGGTCGGCGACGAACTGGCCGGCATTGAAAAGGACTACGAGATAATTAACGAACACACCTTCCAGATTGACGGCAGTATGCGCACCGATGAAGCCAATAAAGAGATGGAGCTTGACCTGCCGGAAGGAGAAGACTACGAGACCGTCGCCGGCTTTATCCTCACCCTCCTGGGCCAGATACCCCGGCGCAACGAGCAGCTGCGCTATAAGGGCTCAAAAATAGTCATAACCGAAATGAAAGGGCAGAAGATAGAGAAAATCCTGCTCACCCGGGAAAAACGCCTCAAACCCGACCCGGAAGCGGAAAAAGAATGATGCTATGGGCGGACAAGAACTGGTCTATCTGATACTGATTATCGTCTTCATTGCGCTGACTGCCTTTTTCTGCAGTTCGGAGACGGCCTTCCTGGCGCTGCAAAAAGTCAGGCTGGAGCACCTCGTCAGCACTAAAGTCAAAGGTGCCCGGCTGGTGGCCGGAATGATTGAGAAGCCGGAGAAGCTCCTCTCCGTCGTCCTGCTGGGAAATAATGTATGCAATACCGCCGTCGCCGCCCTGGTGACCGCGCTGGCGCTCGATATCTGGGGCGAGCAGGGTATTATTATCGCCACTGCGATTGTCACCGTGGTTATCCTCATCTTTGCCGAGACCACTCCCAAAACATACGCCGCCCAGCACTCGGAGAAGATTGCGCTGTTGTACATCCGCCCGCTCGGACTGGTCTCCTGGCTCCTTACGCCGTTCGTCTCCGCATTAAGCTGGATAGCCGCCGGATTCGCCGGTATCTTCGGTGGCGCGCCGCTTCCCAGGTCGCTGGCCAGCCCGGAAGAAATACGCAACATGATATCCGTAGGGCATAAAGAGGGCACGGTAGAGGAGCACGAAGCCAGGCTACTGCACAAGGTCTTCGAGTTCGGCGACCGTCCCGTCCACGAGGTCATGGTGCCCCGCCCGGAAGTTATCGCCCTCACCCAGGGCTCCAGGCTGTCCGACTTTCTGGCGCTCTACGCCGAAAATCCCATGTCCCGCTTTCCGGTCTTTATCGAGAACATGGACAACGTCGTGGGCGTGCTCTCGGTAAAGGACGCCCTCATGGCCCTGGCAAAGGGCACCGCCACCGAGGAGAGTACCATCGACGACCTGGTTCGCCCGCCCCATTTCGTCCCCGAGTCCAAGCATATCGACGAGCTCTTTGCCGAAATGCGCGACAGGAACTACCGGATGGCGGTGGTCGTCGACGAATACGGCGGTACGGCGGGAATCGTCACCCTTACCCGCCTGGTCGAAGAAATCGTCGGCGAAGTCGGCGATGAACTGGCCGGGGTGGAAAAGGATTACGAGGTAATCAATGAGTACACGTTCCAGATTGACGGCAGCATGCGCATCGACGAAGCCAACGAGGAGATGGAGCTTGACCTGCCGGAAGGGGAAGACTACGAGACCGTCGCCGGCTTCATCCTCAGCCTGCTGGGCCACATCCCCCGGAGCCACGAGCAGTTGCGCTATAAAGGCCTGAAGATGGTCATTACCGAAATGAAGGGACTCAAGATTGAGAAAATCCTGCTGACCAATGAGCGCCAGGCTGCCGCGGCGAAGAGAAAGCATGAAAAGAAGCAGGATAAAGCCGGAAAAAAGAAGGATAAAGACCTTAAATCCTGAGAATCCCCCGCATTAACGATATTTCTACCTGAGGAAGAATATGCAGCGTCTGCGTATCAGATTCAGCCGGGGAGAAGAGATAAAGTTCATCTCCCATCTCGATTTAATGCGCCTGTGGCAGCGGGCGCTTAACCGTGCCGGAGTGGCCCTGGCTTACTCGGAAGGATTTAATCCTCGCCCCCGTATGTCGCTGGCCGCGCCGCTGGCCTTGGGCGTCACCAGCGAGGCCGAGTTGATGGATATCGTCCTGACGAAATGGTCGTCGCCCCACGCCTTCACCGCCGCCGTCGGCCGCCAGCTTCCGCAAGGTATCGTCATTAGCCAGGTATATAACACGCCCCTGACCATGCCGTCGTTGCAGTCCCAGGTCCGCTTTGCCGAATATATCGTGGCACTGGAAACCGGAAAAGCGCCGGAAGAAATCGAATCGGCCATCGCTGTCCTGCTGGCTAAGGAAAGCCTCCCCTGGCAGCACCAGCGGGACACCGGACCACGCCGCTACGACCTGCGGACTTTAATCGACGATATCTGGCTCGCCGGTTGCAGTAAAGGACGCTGTACCGTCGGAATGAGGCTGCGCTCCGACTCCTCCGGCTCGGGGAGGCCGGAACAGGTCGCCGCCGCCCTCGACTTTGAAAAATACCCGTCGTCGATACACCGCACCAGACTCATTATCCAGGCGAAGTAACTGAGGAATCTTTTCCCACCCAAACCGCCCTGTATCATCGACGGCTTAGCCCGCAAGTTTTTATCCCACCCCCATACGAGGCGCCCGATAGGGGCGGAACCCCCCGAATATAGAACGGGGCATCTAAGAGGGGCGCAGCCCCTCTTCCTTATTTCTTCCCCCTCTCCTTCACCCTGCCTCGCAAGGAGAGGGGGAATACAAGGGGGTGAGGTTAAAAATCCCCGGAGAGGGAATGGAGTGCAGGTTGTAAGCTATAGTAATATAATAAATATATAACAGAGAACGAGAGTAAAAATTGTCAAGAAACAGAGCACAACTAACTCCGGAGCAGAAAGTCCTCCGCTTTATCAAGCAGCACCACCTGTTATCAGGCGGCGAAAAGCTAATCGTCGCCGTATCCGGGGGGCCGGACTCCGTCTGCCTGCTTTATATACTATCGAAACTGCAAAAAGAGCTGGCTATTGAACTGCACGTCGGCCACCTCAATCACCGGCTGCGCAGCGCCGAGTCCGATGCCGACGCCGCTTATGTCGCCGCCCTCTCCCGCCGATTCAAAATTCCCGCCACTATAGAATCGATTGATGTTAAAACCTACCGCTCGCAGCACCATCTCTCCCTGGAAGAGGCGGCGCGTGAAGTACGCTACTCCTTTCTGGCACAGGTCACCGCCGCCGTCGGGGCGGCGCGGGTGGCGGTGGGGCATACCGCCGACGACCATGTCGAGACCATCCTCATGCACCTGCTCCGCGGCAGCGGCACGCGGGGACTGCGGGGTCTTCTACCCATCAGTCGCTGGCAGTCTGCCGGTAACGACCTCGTTGTTATCAGGCCGCTGCTCGAGTTGACCCGCCGGGAAACGACCGCCTGTTGCCGCCGCCACCACTTAAATCCCCGCACCGACGCCTCCAACCTTTCGACGGAGCCGTTCCGCAATAGAATCCGCCATCAACTTCTGCCCGAGCTTCGTAGATATAATCCGCGAGTGGAAGAGTCCCTGCTCCGTACGGCGCGTATCGCCGCCGCCGATTTAGATTTCATCGATAAAGAGGTTGCCGGACTCTGGGATAAAGTGGCGCGCGTAGAAAAAAATTCGGTCGTTATCAACAAGCAGAAATTTTCAGCCCTGCCCCCCGCCCTGAAACGCTACCTGCTGCGTGCCGCTATCGAGTCGCTGCTGGGCAACCTGAAAGACATCGAAGCCGGCCACATCGAAGGTATCATCGAGGCCCTGGATAAACCGGCCGGGAAGGTAATCGGCCTGCCCGACGGACTTAAATTCTGCATCGAGTATGACAGCTACGTGCTGTCTTCCGACCCCGCGTCTCTGTGCCCCTTCCCCCCTCTGGAAAAAGAGACCGGACTGAATATCCCCGGCCGGACCGTTATTCCCGGCTGGAACGTAGAGGCCGCGGTGCTGCCTTCTTCGAGGACCGGAGAGGCAGGCGCGAACGCCGCCGACTTTACCGCCTGGTTCGATTTTAACGCCACCGGGGCCAAACTGACCGTCCGCCGCCGCCGCCCCGGCGACCGCTTTCAGCCGCTGGGCATGACCCTGCCCAAGAAGCTCAACGAGTTCATGATCGACGCCCGTATTCCCCGGGCGTGGCGATGCTGCATCCCTGTCGTTTGCTCACCGGGTCGGATTCTCTGGGTTGTCGGTTTCCGCATCGATGAACGAGTGAAGGTCACGGACGATACCAGGCAGGCCCTCCGCCTGGAATTCACCCGCCGCTAAATGTCTATTCCGGTCGGTTCGATTTCTTCGGCAGTTTCCTCGCCTCCTTCTTCCCTGTTCTGCCAGCGCAGCAGGAGTACCACCGCCGTTACTACTATCGCCATTACCGCCACGTAGGTCTCCAGCTGGACGAGTCCGTAGGTCCCGGTTTGCTGATACACGTATTGCATTACGATGACCCCATAGTTTAAGAGAGTGTGTAGCCCGGCGACAATGAGGTAGAACTGCCACCCTTTGCCTTTGGCCAGTCCGTAACCTGCCAGGGCGGAAGCCGCGATATGAAAGCCCACGGCGAAAAATCTCTCCCAGAACCCGGCGATACCTGTGAAACCGTCGGCCTGAATAGCGCTGACCGTCCAGCCGGCGGCGAACATCCTGCCGTGCGCCCAGACCGCCTCGAAGATGCCGAAAGCCGCTCCGGCAATCGCCCCTATCGCCAGCCCGAGCTTGGGGTCGATGTTCCTGCCGCTGCGCCACCACCAGGCCACCATCGGCACCATCTTGGCGCCTTCCTGCACCAGGCCGCTGAACAGCACCGTCGGTATACCCGCCAGCAGCAGCCAGCTTGCGAGTGTTTCCTGACTCCAGAAATGTTCCAGCGCCTCCGCCGACCAGTTCTGCAGCGGTATCTGGACGAAGGTGACCGCCAGTAACGTCAGGAAAGCGCTGACCACACCCACCCCCCAGAGCCAGTGCCTCTTAAACAGCGGCGGCCAGTGTGCGCAGAGCCAGATAGCCCCGAAGGCGAGCCCAAGGCCGATGCCGATAAGCATCAGGTACCATTCAAGGCCGGGATAAATGAAAAACGACTTTAAGAAGGCCATCATTTGTTCCCACATAAGCTTCTCCTTATTTACATCACCCGCTTCAGCCGCGGGTTAGGCGTAATACCCGGTATCCGGCCGCGCTTGGCGATGGGCTTCCCCTCCACTTCGTGAAGGTCGGCGGTAAAATCTATCGGTTTCGCGCCGCTGATATAGCTGCCCACGCCGAAACCGTCCACCGGCGCTTCTCTCTCCAGGAAATACGTAATCCGCTCCGGAGTGACGCCGCCGCTGACGAATATTTTAACGTGCTTGAAACCCGCCTCGTCAAGACGATTACGCACCTTCTTGACCAGTTCCACGGTAACCCCACCCAGTTCCGAGGGCGTGTCCAGTCGCACGCTCTGGAGTTTCTCCCCCAGCGCCTCGGCCACCCGCAGGCTTTCCTCATCCTCGTCAATGAATGTATCCACCAGCGATACGCGGGGCACCTCCTCGGGCATATACTTATCGAACAGCATGGTGGCCTTTACGGTGTCGCCTACCACGATAATTAAAGCATGGGGAATCGTCCCGGAGGCCTCTATTCCGGCCAGGCGCGCTCCGGCTATGCTGGAGCAGCCGGCGCAGCCCCCCGCCACCGCCGCGTAGTCCATCACCCCGGCCACCGCGGGGTGCACGTGCCGCGCCCCGAAACTGATAAGGGGTATCTTACCGGCAGCGTCGACACACTCCCGGGCGGCCGTCGCCCAGCCGCTGCAATGGGCTAATATGCCGACTATTGCCGTCTCGTAAACGCCGTAGCTCTGGTAGGGGGCAGTGATGCGCAGCGCCACTTCCTTGGGGGTTATAGCTTCACCTTCGCTCAGCGCCCATACCTCGCGGTTGTCCGCGGGCAGTACTTTCGCCAGCAGCGCTTTTACTTCCTCGATGCCGCAGATTATGCCGGGGCGACTCCCGAACACCTCCATGGTCGCCACCGGGTTGAGGTTCTCCTTGCGTAAAATGTCTATGGTGCGGACGAAGTATATATCGGCGGTATCACCGGATATCACTTCCGGCGACGGTTCAAATTCAGGCTTCGGCATGATTCACCTCCTGAATAAGCCTGGCCCCGAGCACTTTATCCATGTGCTCCAGGGCGAAGCGATGTGCCGTTTCATCGGGAGAAGCGACGCAGTTTACGGGTATCTCCACTTCGTAGTCTCGATTCCGCGCATCGGCGGCGGTGTGCATGACGCAGATATTGGTCAGGACTCCGCATATTCTTATTTTATCCGGTTTAAGCTGTCGTAGCTTTTCCTCCAGTTTCGTGCCGTAAAAACCGCTGTAACGCTTCTTGGGGATTACCTCGCCCGGGTATCCGGCCAGTTCCGGGATGACCTCCGCCTCCACCGTACCGGCGATACAGTGCGGCGGGAACATCTTGAATTCGAGGTCGTCGGGTTCGTGGTTATCGCAGATAAAAAATACTTTAGAATCCCCCGCCGTTTCCCGCTCCAGCAGTTTCTGGATGTTCGGTATAATGCCGCGGGCTTTGGCGCCGATGTACAGAGGATACCCTTCTTCCAGGAACCCCCGCAGCATATCCACCACTAAGACCGCGTTAGCCATAGCCACCTCCCTTTATCCCCTCTCGCTTTTTATCTATTCCCACCCTGCCGCCCTCGTATCAACTTCTGCTCAGCCCTCATTTTTACTTCTTACCACCTCGTAATTGTCATTGCGAGTCCTTCCACTGAAGGGCGAAGCAATCTCTATCTACTCTATTAATGCCTGAAATGCCTGACGCCGGTCAGCACCATGGCGATGTTATGCTTATCGGCGGCGTCTACCGATTCCTGGTCGCGTATCG
>CAZCOB010000049.1:0-16173 GCA_964500415.1 uncultured Dehalococcoidaceae bacterium
AGTGGAACGGCGAGAGAATAGACAGGAAAAACGCCGAAGAGATAGGTAAGCTGGGCATCATCCAGGCGCTGGAAGGTCGTCACGTCTTCGAGCACCTCAACACCGAGGAAAACCTGATGGTCGGCGCGCATAATCGCCGCGACCGCCACGCCGTCCGGCAGGACCTGGAGATGGTCTACGAGTATTTCCCGCATTTGAAGGAACTGCGTAAGAATACAGCCGGCTACCTCTCCGGCGGGGAGCAGCAGATGCTGGTAATCGGCCGGGCGATGATGGCCACCCCCAAGCTGATGATGCTGGACGAGCCTTCGCTGGGGCTGGCGCCACTGCTGGTGGAAGAGATATACGATATTATCCGGCGGTTCAACACCGAGCAGAAAACGTCGGTCCTGCTGGTGGAACAGAACGTACGGATTGCTCTGAGTATTGCACACTATGGCTACGTCATGGAGAACGGGCGGGTCGTGCTTGACGGCACCGCCGATTTCCTGAAAAATAACGAGGACGTGAAAGAGTTTTACATGGGGCTTTCGGCGCTGGGCACCAAGAAGAGCTACCGCGAAGTGAAGCACTACAAGAGGAGAAAGAGATGGCTGTAAAGAAGGACGAGTTCTTCGACGAACTGGAAACGATGTCGGCGGCAGCGCGGGAGAAGCACCTCAACCGTAAGCTGGCAGAGCATATACGCCATACCTATAAACATTCTCCCGCCGTGAAAAATCTCTTCGACCGGGCGGGAGTCAAACCCGAAGAAATACGCACGGTAACAGACATGGAAAGGCTGCCGGTTACCCGCAAGACCGACCTCGTGGAGATGCAGAAGGAGAACCTGCCTTACGGAGGTGTCGCCGCCATACCCCTTGAAGACGTAGAGCGCGTCTTTATTTCGCCCGGGCCGATTTACGAGATTCAACCTTCCAGCATTCAGTGGTTCGCCAAGTCGTTCTGGGCGGCGGGATTCAGGAAGGGCGACGTGGTCGTCAACACGTTTACCTACCACATGTCACCGGCAGGCATACTGTTCCACGAGGCCATACGCGACTGCGGAGCGACGGTGGTGGTGGCCGGCACCGGGAATACCGACCTCCAGATACAGATTATGAAAGACCTTAAAGTAAGCGGCTTCGTGGGGACACCCAGCTTTTTAATGACCGTTATCACACGCGCCGAGGAAATGGGCTTCGATTTGAAACGGGACTTCTCCCTGAAACGCGCCTGGTTCACCGGCGAGATGCTGCCGCCTTCCCTCAGGAAGACCTTCGAGGGTGATTACGATATCGACACCTACCAGACTTACGCCGTGACCGAGCCGGGCGGCGCCATCGCTTACGAGTGCCATCAAAAGACCGGCATGCACCTCTTGGATGAATACTTCACGGAGATAGTCGACCCCGAGACGGGGAAGCAACTGGGGCCGGGGGAAATTGGGGAAATAGTCACCACGCAGCTTTTCAATAAGAACTGGGGGCTTATCCGCTTCGGCACCGGCGACCTTTCCTCTTACGTTACCGAAGCCTGCCCGTGCGGCCGGACGGCCAGCCGGGTTATGGGCATCGTCGGCAGGGCAGGGGACGCGGTAAAAGTGCGGGGCATGTTCGTCGTGGCGAAACAGGCGGAGCAGGCGATTATGGGCTTCAGCCAGGTCGCCAGATACCAGCTAATCGTTGGGCGGCGGCAGCACCGCGACGAAATGACTCTCAAAGTCGAGTTGAAAGACAAGAACGCGGATACGGCAAAGCTGACCGAAGGCATTAATAAAAAATTCCAGGATACCTGCCGCATCAAGATAGATAAAATAGAGTTCGTGGAGGCGGGGAGCATCCCGGAGGACAAGCAGGGGATAGTGGACGAGAGGAAGTGGGAGTAGGACAGGTAGAGGCTACCTTTTCTCCTCGCCAAGGTAGGCGGCGATAACCTCAGAATTGTTCTTAATTTCTTCAGGAGTGCCCTCGGCGATTTTCTTACCGAAGTCCAGCACGACAATACGGTCGGCGATATCCATGACCACCCCCATGTCGTGCTCAACAAGGACGATACAGCTTACGCCGTCGCGCAATACCGGGGTATCGGAGTAGGTAACACCCTGGCCTTCAAAGATATCGATGATGAAGCGGGCGATATCCTCTTTTTCTTCCAGGTTCATGCCTGCCATAGGCTCATCGAGGAGCAGGACCTTAGGCTCCAGGGCTAAAGCTCTCCCCAGTTCCACCCGCTTGCGCATGCCGTAGGGGAGCATACCGACGGTCGTCTTGCGAATCGATTCTATCTCCAGAAAGTCGATGATATCTTCCACGGTCTTGCGGTGGGTAATTTCCTCTTTATGCGCCCAGCCGAAATAGAGGGCGCTGCTGAGCATATTCTGCCTCATCAGGACATGCCGGGCGGCCATAATATTGTCCAGGGTGCTCAGGCCGGTATAAAGCTCGATGTTCTGGAAGGTCCTGGCGAGCCCCATCCTGGCGGCTTTATCAGGGCGGATGCGGGTAATCTTCCTGCCCTCGAAGTAGATACTACCCTGCTGCGGCTTGTAAAAACCGTTGATGCAGTTGAGCAGGCAGGTCTTACCGGCGCCGTTAGGTCCGATGATAGCCAGGATTTCTTTATCCCTGACATCCACGTCGATGTCAACCAGAGATTTGACACCGCCGAAGGAGAGGGAAAGATTTTCAACCTTTATCCTGACCCCATCGGGGCCCGTTCTTGCAGCGTTATCTTTATCGGATATCGTCACTTCTCACCCAGCAAACCGTCCCGGTAATCGGTTACCCTGGAGCAAACGACCTGCGGACAGATAATCGGCCGGCCCGACTGCCGGCTCTTCTTTTTCATCAGCTTAGCCGTCTCTCTGTCAGGTCTGGAGTACTTCTGGTGGCCGGTACATCTCACCGTGCCGTCGCCGGAAACAATCAAGGTCACTTCATCGTCAACGGCATCACAGTAAATAGTGGTGGCGGTCATCTGCCAGTCGGTCATGTCCAGAGTAGAATCTCCCGGTATTTTCGCTTTCCCTATATTACGATAAATCAGGCTGTAATTCAAACGGTGGGGGAGACAGTTGACATAACGCTTCCAGCTTTACGTTTAACATTTTATACTTTTAACCGCAAACGCGAAACGGATTCATTAAAAGGTTACGGAGTTCAAACAAAAAAGGGGTTATCTTGATATTGAGAGTCGGGCAGGGTAAAATAAGTGGGAGCGGACAGGGGAGGTGATAAGGGGAGGAACACCTTTCACCGTATCGATTCAGGGGCTCGTAGCTCAGCGGCAGAGCGGCCGGCTCATAACCGGTTGGTCGTAGGTTCGAATCCTACCGAGCCCACCATTTATTTATCAGGTGAGACAGAGCGGTCCCGATTCTCATCGGGATTGGACGCAGGTACGGAATCCTACCGAGCCCACCATAAATCCTCAACTAACGTTCCACTAAAGCCGCTAAATCTATGCCTTTTTTATCCTCCGCCACGGCATATTTTAGATAGTCGAGGCTGATAATATACCCCTCGTAGTGCTGGCGGTCGAAGCGCGGGACTCCCCAGTCGTAAGCTATCTCTTTATCGCCGGATTTTACCAGCAGCCAGACATGGTCGCATTCCAGATATTCTTCGCCCGCCACGTCCAGATTACCGACAATCGGCTTGGACTCGATTCCCAGGCTTTCGAAGTGCCGGTACATATCAAGCGTACCGTCGTCGCAATCGAAGTCGGGCGAAGGGCCCGGCAGAGTCGGAAAAATAACGTGACTGAGCCGGGGCAAAGTCATCATGACAGTCAGAGCAACGATGATGAAGGTCATGATTTTAAAGATACCGCCGCTGAGATTCCCCATACCATATTAATTATAATCGGGCCTGCCGCCGCGGCGGATAAATTTCATTAAGGTTTGATAAAGGTTTGATTAAGGTTTCATAAAAAGTGGAGAGCGAGTTGCATATCAGAGTCCGAGTGCCTATACTACTTGAGGAGCAAAGGAGGTAGTTAACATGAAGGTTCTGGGAATTGTCGGCAGTCCCCGAAAGGGGGGAAATACCGAGATAATGGTTGAGGAGGCACTGGCGTCGGCGCGAGAAGCCGGTGCCGAAACCGATATTTTTCTGGTCCATAATAAGACCATCAACGGCTGCGACGGCTGTCACAGCTGCTTTAAGACGGGGTCCTGCAAAATCAAAGACGATATGCAGGATTTATACAAGAAAATGGAGTGGGCTGACGGCATCATCTTCGGCAGCCCGGTCTATTTTAACTACGTTACCGCCCAGGCAAAAGCTATTATCGACAGGACGTTCTGCTACCTGGGCAATCGCAAGCTCGAAGGTAAAGCGGCCGCCTCGGTGCTGGCTTTAAGGAAGATAGGGGGCGGCCAGACCCGCGTGCAGCTTTACGGCTGGTTCATCGTCCAGGGGATGCTGCCGGTAATGGGAGCCATCGGCTACGGACGCGAGAAGGGCGACGTGAAAAAGGGCGAGGGGGCGGGAATCGGTAAGACAGCGATGGAGGAAGCCCGCGCCACCGGCAAGGACGTCGTGGAGATGGTGAAGAAATTTACATAATAATAATGTGATATAATGGCACCATGAGCAAAATGAAATCCATCCGTAACACGTTCAATATGCTGTCCGGGATAACCGCGCGCCACAATCGCGCCCTGCGCGATATATCCGACTGGACAGAAGGCGTAAAGTCATTCCTTACCTCTTATGACCTGTACGGTGGTTCTGGCTTCGATAGGCTTTTAAAGAAAATAGGCGAGGCCAAGTTCGACCTGACGGCTATCGCTTATAACGGCCGGCCCCTGATTGATAAAGCCGGTAACATTAAAAGCAAAGAAATCGTCATGCCGATAAGGGAGTTGGTGGATAACCTGGAAAGCCTTAGAAGGTATTTAATGAAACCCTCGATACAGTCGGAGAGGCTTGAACAAGGCATACGCAATCTGCGTACTTCATTTGAAAAACTCCGGGACACGCTGGCGAGTACCGAGTACATGTAAACGCATTTTCAAGCGATACATCAGCAGGGGAGCCACCTATGATATTATGTAAATTATACCAGACATGTGTGTAACACTACATAACATATATTGTGCGCCCCAAAGTTTTCAGGCTTTAAGGGGTTGACATAATGGGATTGATGATTTATGTAAATAAAACGGCTTTTAAGCACCGCAGGAAATTCACCCGCTGATTTTTTTATAAAGATATTTCCGGGCGTTCCCGGCGCCGGCCCCGGCTATAAATTTCTCCCCCTACTTCCGTTTGTAATATCTTGATGGTCTAAACCGCCGAAATAAAAAGCCCCGCGATATTTCCCCCGGAAAAATCCTTAGGGGCGCTCAGATTTCGATTTCAGGGCTTCTGTTTTGGGGGAATAACCGGAAAGTGGTTTAATTGATATCTTTTATCTTTATCTTCGTGGCTTCTTCTATTACTTGTTTAGCGTTATATAAAAGCACGGTTCTATTTTTCATTATTTCGAACATAGTTACTTTAAAGCTATTACTTATATATGTCGGCCAATCCTGCGATGAAATCCACTCTTTTGATTCGTCGGTTTCCTCAAGTTTGACCATGTGTGATGAGATAAACCTTCCTTCACCAGCTAATGTAAGCAATTGCTCGTCTATTAATTTATTACGATTTTCAATAATTTCGGCTAGAATATCTACCATAGTTTTTAAATTATCCCCAAAAGATAAGGATGTTTTACAAACATATTCAATCCTTCCATAGATTGATTTATACTCAAGTGATAGGTCTGCGAAGATTTTTAACAAATATAGCTCAGCACCAGCTTTAGACTTAGCATCAGTCCTTGTTGGTAAGAGAAGTGGCTGAAGGCCACATCTACAGACATCTACTGCCCAATCAATAATTTCATTTAATAATCGTTCTTTACGTTCTGTTTTTTGCATACTTCTGGTGTGCAGAATAGAAACAACACCTATACTCAAAGCAACAATAACTGCACAAAGTGTTATCCAGTCACCAACTTCCATGCCCATATTATACCATAATTATCAATAGCTATTATGTAAACTTATTGCCCGCCCGTGTTTCAAGGGGGGTTGGGGGATTTAAGTGTTGGATATCTATTCCCACCCGGGCCCTCCCCAAAATCCCTCTCCCTCTCCCTTTACCAAAGGGAGACGATGGTATTTTTCTTTCAAATCATCATTCTCAACCATTTCGTTTGTCCCTCTTTCGTAAAGGGGGATTAAAGGGGGATTTCATAACTCCTGCAAGCGGGGTGTTGAAGAGGGGCGCAGCCCCTCTTTCTAAAACTTTCCCCCTCTCCTGCGGAACGCCTTGTCAGGAGAGGGGGATTAAGGGGGTGAGGTAGAAAAATATCGGGGGGCAAATGGGGTGGATATATCAGTTAAAAAACAATAATTCGGGAGCCCTGTAATCCATCGCCAGACTTACTCAAAGGTATAATTCCTTAACCGGGCCTCTAAAACGCCCAGATTTTGATTCTAGTGCGTCGCAGCCTCGGGGAGGGGCGGCCAGGGACGTATGTACTTAAGGTAGCTGAATTTCCAACTGCCGTCAATCTTAACATACTTGCATTCGTACTTGCCCTGGAAATACTTCGTCTCCGGCTCGTCGATGAAGAGGTATAAAATCCAGTACCCCTCCCCCTTATCGCCGTCCACCTTGATAACCGGCTGCGCCACCAGGTGCCCGTGGGTCGGCAGGATTTTACCTTCGAACCCGTGGAACAGCTCGCCGATTTCCTTCTTGCCCCGGCGCGGTCCGTGCGTCCAGATATCGGCCACGGCATCATCGGCAAAACATTCCAGCATATCGTCCCACTGCTGGCTGGCCAGTCCGTAGATATAATCGTTCTGCAGATTTTTAATCGCCTCGATGTCCTCCAGTGCCTGGAGCCTCTTTTCCATTTCTTCTAACGTCATATCAACCTCCTTGTTTCTGACTTTATAACATCGCTAAAGAATATTCAACTAAATATCATGAAAACACCCGCCAGCACCATGACGATTCCCAGTACGACCCTCCAGTTAAAGACATCTATCCGGCGGTTAACCATCCAGGAAAACAACAGCGTGAAAATCACAATCGTGGCGATAAGGGGCTGGGCAATGCTTACCGGAGTACGCTGTAACGCCGAAAAACGAAACAGGTGGCCGACGACCAGAAAGACGGCCGCGGAGGATAATATCAGAAAAGCGGGACGATGCAGCTGGAAAACATGGATACGCTGCTCGCGGCGGAACAGGAGAACCAGCAAGATGACGAAAAAAGCCGACAGATACATAACGAAGGTAGCCGCGTAAATGGCATCCGTCTCTGTCATTACCGGGCGGATCAACGTTGCCGACCCCGCCGAGCATAAAGCCACGCCGAGTCCCATCAGGAGACCGCGTGTTGATATTTTGAATGTCGTGCGGCTTATCTCAGTGGTCGTCATCATAGCCCCAAGCATTATCAATAACGCGGCCACTACCTGCAACGCCGTAACCGATTCGCCGAGTAAAACCACGCCGAAGATAACCGAAAATATAACGCTCGTCCTGGTTATAGCCACGGTGGGATTGGCGCCGATGATGCGGGTGCTGTTAAAGAACAGGTACCTGGCGATGATAAGGTGAATAAGGCCGGCGGCGGCGAGCAAAACGTACTGCCGCCACGTGAACGATATGAATTCCCGCCACTCTCCGAAGAAACTCACCAGGAGCACGAAAATGGGCGTTCCCACCAGCAAGGAAACCGCCAGCGACGTGAAAGACTCCTCGGACTGATAGGTGGAGCGCCTCACGAGCACCTGGCTTAACGCAAACGATGCCGCCGTAAGTATGGCGAAAAGAGGACCCAGTTGTGATTCCATATTATTATGTCAATTAATCTGCACTATCTCTGTTAAGACTACTACTTATAGCTGCCAGCAGTCCGGTCAACCCCCACCCCTTCACCGCCGAAATATACACGGTTCTTTCGCCGGTGGGAATTTCCTGTACGTTAAAATACTCCAGGGCCGATTTTTCATCCCAGCTACGACTATTATCCAGCAGCAAATCTATCTTATTCAGGACCGTGCTACGCGGCTTATCGGCCAGACCCAGCTCAGCGAGGATATCCTCGACCGTCTGGCACTGCTCCGGAGCATCCGGCGAAGCAAGGTCGACCACATGCAGCAGCAGGCTAGCCTCGTCGAGTTCCTCAAGGGTCGCCCGGAAGGCGCTGATGATGGTCGGCGGGAGCTTGCGGATAAAGCCGACGGTATCGGTAATCAGCACCACATTACCATCAGACAAGGCTAAACGACGGGTGGTGGGGTCGAGGGTGGCGAAGAGCCGGTCGTCCGCGTAAATACCGGCCCTGCAGAGGGCGTTTAATAAAGTACTTTTCCCGGCATTGGTATAGCCGACCAGCGCCACGACGGGAATACCGCTTTTCCGGCGTTTCTGCCGGTAAAGGGCGCGGCGTTTCCTTATCTCTTCCGTCTGTTCCTTGAGACGCTGTATCTTGCGGCGTATCAGACGGCGGTCTGTCTCCAACTGGGATTCGCCGGGGCCCCTGGTGCCGATACCACCACCGAGCCTTTCCAGGTGACGCCACTGCCCGGCAAGTCGCGGCAGAAGATACTGATGCTGGGCCAGCTCCACCTGCAAACTCCCCTCGCGGGTACGGGCGCGCCTGGCAAAGATATCCAGAATCAACGCAGCGCGGTCGATTACCTTGACTTTAAGGGCTTCTTCCAGGTTCCGCTGCTGATTCGGCGTAAGCTCGTCATCGAGGATGAGAACACTGAAATCGGTACTTTCCTTGAGAGCCAGAAGCTCATCGAGCTTGCCCTTGCCGACATAGAAATCACGTGACGGCACCGGCAACTGCTGGATAACCCTCCCAACGACACCAGCCCCGGCGGCACCGGTTAGTTGCGCCAGTTCTTCTATCGAATTTTCGGCTGACCGTTTCGCCTGGCTCCCTTTGCGAGCTACCGCCAGCAGCAGGGCTTTCTCCGGCGGAGCCCCGGTGACAATTGTGTTCCTGGTAATACTATATCTCCTATTTCTTGGGTACCAGGCGCCGCGCATTACGCCACCCCGAAATCCGGGATAATCCCTTGACAAGGGCCGCATCCGGGATAGTCAGCGATAACCGAACGTACCCCTCGCCACTCCGACCGTAGCCCACTCCAGGGGTGACCGCCACGCCAACCTGGTCGAGTAAATCAGCTGTAAAATCAACCGAGTTATAGCCTTCGGGGACCTTGGCCCAAACGTACAGGCCGGCCCTGGGTAAAGTGACTTCCAGACCGATATTTTCCAGCACTTCGACAATCAGGTCACGACGCCTCTGGTAAGTATTATTATGCTCGGCGATACAGTCCTGCGGTCCGTTTAAAGCCTCTATGGCCATGTACTGAATGGCCTGGGGAATTCCCGAATCGAGATTCGATTTCAACGTCCTCAAAGCATCTATGGCCCCGGCATTGCCGACCACCATACCGATACGCCAGCCGGTCATGTTATAGCTCTTGGAGAGCGAGTGGAACTCTACACCGACATCCCTGGCCCCTTCGGCCTGCATCAGACTAACAGGCTCATACCCGTCAAAAGCCACCTCCGAGTACGGCCCGTCATGACAGACGAGAATTTCGTGCTTCCCGGCAAACTCAACCACACGGTTGAAAAAATCGAGGTCGGCGACGGCTCCGGTGGGGTTATTGGGGTAGTTGAGCCACAGCAACTTCGTTTTTTCCAGGATATAATCGCGGATACCGGTCAGGTCGGGTAGAAAGCCGTTGGTTTCCCTGAGGGACAGGTAGTACGGCCGGCCACCGGCAAGCTGCGTACCGATGGCATAGACCGGGTAAGCCGGGTCCGGCACCAGAGCGGTATCCCCCGGGTCGATAAAGCAAAAGGCGATATGCCCGATGCCCTCCTTGGAACCGATAAGCGGCAATACCTCGGTATCCGGGTCCAGGGATACATCAAAACGCTTCTGATACCATGCGGCGATTGCCCGGCGCAGTTCCGGCAGGCCTTCCGATTCCGGATACCTGTGGTTGGCCGGGTCCTGAGACGCCTTACGGAGGGCCTCGATGATATGGTCGGGCGTGGGAATATCGGGGTCGCCGATGGCGAAGCTGATTATCTCCTCGCCCTTTTCCTTCTTTTCGGCTATTTTCTTATTTATCTCGACGAACAGGTATGGTTTTAGTTGTTCTATTCTTTTAGCTATTTGCATATTTCATACCTCAATCCGGCCATTTTCCTTCAAAAACTACTTCGGCGGGACCCCCCAATATCACCTCACCACTGCCATTCCATTCGGCACTAAGCATGCCGCCGGGTAGCTGTATCGCCACTACTTTTTCGGTATAACCCAGTATATTCGAAGCAACTGCGATGGCACAGGCGCCGCTGCCGCAAGCCAGCGTTTCGCCAACGCCCCGCTCCCAGACACGGGCTTCCAGGTGCTTTTTATCAATCACACGGGCTACCTCGAAATTGACCCGGGCGGGAAATACGGGGAGTTTTTCCACCAACGGCCCGATTTCGGACAACGGGAAATCGGCTACCGGGCGCTGATAAAAGTACACCGCATGCGGGTTCCCCATGGAGACAAGGTTGAGGGTCAGGTCGGTGCCATTCACGTTAACGCTGTAGCTCAGCATATCTTTTATGTCAACCAGGCTGCCCTCCCCCGATTTTAGATTCACGGGAATTTTATCAGCGGCAAACCGGGGATTGCCCATGTTAACCCGGAACTCGATGACCCTGCCACCCTGACGTTCAAATGCGACCCTGTTAATGGTAGCCACCGTTTCTATCGTTATCCCTGGAGCATCAGGACTGACAAGTCCTTTGTCCAGAACGTACCTGGCCAGGCACCTGATACCGTTGCCGCACGTCTCGGCCTCATAGCCGTCGGTATTAAAAATACGCATACGGAAATCCGCCTTATCCGAAGGAAGCAGCAATATCAGGCTATCGGCACCGACGCCCAGATGACGGTCGCTCATAGCTATCGCCAGTTCGGGCCAATCGCGCTCCATACCATGCGCATACACGACGACAAAATCGTTGGCAGCGCCCTGCATCTTGGTAAAATCCATCTTTTCTCTCTTCCTATCGTCTACTAATCGCCTTCTAAAAACTCCGCCAGTTCTCTCTCTATCCCGGCGTTTCCCCGGCTCTCTATGTCGAACCAGTGTATTTTTTTATCCGCAAGCCGGAACCAGGCATACTGGTGACGGATAAAACGGTGGGTTTCCGTCTTTATTTTATATGCAGCCTCTTCCAGGGTAAGCTCACTTTTAAGATATTGTCCTACGTGACGGTAGCCGATGCCGGACATGGACGGTAAGTCTAAATGATACCCCATTTTCAGTAAATTTTCCACTTCCCGGACGAGGCCGCGCTCTATCATTTCGTCGACTCTGCGGTCGACCAGTCGATAAAGCGATTTTCTCCCGGCAGTCAGGCCGATAACAAACGAATCGAAAGCAGGAGCTTCCTTTTTACCGAGCCCGGAAAACGGCCTCCCGGCGCCGGCATATACCTCCAGCGCCCTGATTACCCGGCGCACGTTACGGCGGTCTATTTTCCGCGCCGCCTGGGGGTCGACCCTGACAAGCTCCTCGTAGAGTTCGTCAACACCGCTCTCGCCGGCCCGCTTCTCTATATTATACCTGAATTCGGGGTCGGGAGAAACTGCCGGGACCTGCCACCCTTCCAGCACCGCCCGGACATATAAACCGGTGCCTCCGACCAGGAAAGGCAGCCGGTTACGCTGGTAAATTTCATCGATAGCCCGGTCGGCCAGGCGCCGGTACATAACCAGGCTGAAATCGTCATCGGGATTGACGACATCAATTAAATGGTGGCGAACGAGAGCTAATTCGTGAGGGGTCGGCTTGGCCGTGCCGATATCGAGATAACGATATACCTGCCGACTATCGGCGCTGACGATTTCCCCGTTGAAACGACCGGCCAGGTATAGAGCCAGGCGGCTCTTGCCGATTCCGGTGGGACCGACGATAGCGATGAGACGCTTCATGCCATCAGGAAACACCCCGGACTTCCGAGGCCTGTTGAGCAATGCTCAGGAACTCATCGGCTTTCAGACTGGCTCCGCCAACCAGAGCGCCGTCTATCTCCGACATTTTCATCAATTCACCGATATTGGCTGCAGTAACGCTGCCGCCATATAGGATACGGACATTATCAGCAATCTCACTGCTGTGGCGGTGACGTATCAGCTGGCGGATGAAGCCGATGGTTTTACCGGCTTCTTCAGCGGTGGCCGACTTACCGGTACCGATAGCCCAAACCGGCTCATAAGCGATAGCCATGCCGCCGAAAAAGTACAGGCGGTCACAGGACGCCATAAGCTGCCGGGTCAGGACTTCTTCCGTCCTCCCCGCTTCGTTCTCTTCTAGGCTTTCGCCGATACAGAATATCGGTTTCAGTAGTTTCTGAATCGCCGCCTTTATCTTTAAATCGATAATCTCCTCGTTATCACCGAAATACTGCCGGCGCTCCGAGTGCCCGATGATAACATATTCACACAGTCCGGCGAGCATTTCAGGCGAAATTTCGCCGGTAAAGGCGCCCTTTTCTTTATAGAAGACATTCTGCGCCCCCAGCTTGACGGTGCTTCCTTCAATTATATCTTTCACCGCCGCCAGCGACACAAAGGGCGGACAGACTACCTTATCAATACCGCTTACCTTATCGAGTTTGGGCAGCATTGTTTTTACTAGCCTGACGGCGTCATCTACCGTGGTGTTCATCTTCCAGTTTCCGGCAATCATCGGTACTCTTGCCATTTTTCAACTCCTAAGCGCCAAATTTGGTTAATTTCCGGGCGTTAGCCATAGCCAGAGGCATAATATCCGTAGCGCGAATCCTGCCCAGACCTCCGGTGACAAAAGCCGGCTCCGAAAATTCCTGTACGGCATCCGCGCGGCAATATTCCGAGCACAGGAGAACCGGCACCGTATGCCAGCTATGCCCCTTGAGCACCGCCGGAGTGGAGTGGTCCCCGGTGACCACCAATACGTCAGGCTCCAAGGCGGTCAGGCCGGGCAAAGCCGCGTCAACCTGTTCCAGGACTTTTACCTTGCGGGAAAAGTCGCCGTCTTCACCGGCGGTATCCGTCCACTTAACGTGCAGGAAGAAAAAGTCGTATTTCCGATAATCGTCCTGCAACGTCTTGAACTCATCTTCAAGAGTCGTGCCCGTACTGGCTACTTCCATGCCGACCAGCCTGGCCAGTCCACGGTACATCGGGTAAACGGCAATGGCCAGCGGATTTAATTTATAAATTTCCTGCATACTGGGAAACAGGGGTTTTTGGGCAAAGCCCCTTAATAAAATCATGTTCGCCGGGTGGTGCTGCGCGAGCTTAGATTTTGCCTGGGTAATAAATGCGTTAACGATATCCACCGTTCTTTTGGCTATGGCCTGTTCCGCTTTAACCACATCAGGAGCGACTCCCGTTCGCGAAGGGTCGGATTCGCTGAGTTCAGTCCTGAGGTCGCTTCCGTGAAAGACGACAACAAAGCGGTGTTCTCTCACCGGCCTAACTTTTATGTCAACTCCATCGAGCGACATGCCGTCGAGCAGCCCGCACAACTCGGCGCATTTTTCGTTAGAGATACGCCCCGCCCGGCGGTCGGTGATAATCCCCTTCTCATCGACGGTGCAGAAATTACCGCGGGCGGCCACGTCACCCGGCTGTAATTCAACATCAATACCGACGGCTTCCAGCGCGCCGCGTCCGATATTATACTCGACGGGGTCATAACCGAACAGGGCCAGATGCCCTGGCCCGCTGCCGGGCGTAATACCAGGGGCTATGGGGTCGGCCAAGCCACAGATTCCTTTTTTCGCCAGAGCGTCGAGGTTGGGAATCCGAGCCGCCTCCAGTTCCGTTTTGCCCGTCTGAGGGTCGGGCAATCCGCCCAGACCATCGATTACCAGCAGCACGATTTTAGACGGCGAAGTAATCGAGATATCTTTAATCAAGTCCATACCGGTCATTATCTAACGCGTCTCCTTATCCCGTAATGCTACCACACCCGGCAATTCTTCACCACCCAGGAATTTCAACGAAGCGCCGCCCCCGGTGGAAACAAAGGTAACCTTATCAGCCAGCCCCATGGCGTTAATGACCTCGGCCGTGGAACCTCCGCCCACGATGGTCCTGGCCTGGAGCCCGGGGAGCAGCTTCGCCAGCGTCCGGGTACCCTCGGCAAACTGCGGTATCTCTTCCACACCCATGGGGCCGTTCCAGAATACCGTCCGGCTGCTCTTAAGCTCATTGCTGAAATTTTCGACCGTCTGCGGGCCGATATCGACAATTTTCTTGTCCGGGGGTATAGCATCGATGGATACAACCTGCCCTTCGGCTTCGGTACTGAGTTCGCCGGCGACGACCACATCCACCGGCATTACAATCCGCGTATGGTACTTCCTGGCTTCCTCAATTAATTCGGCCGCGGCGTCCACGCTATCTTCTTCAATCAGCGACGTGCCTACTTCGCAAGACATGGCTTTCAAAAACGTGGCCGCCATACCGCCGCCGATAAGCAGGCAGTCCACCTTCTCCATGATATTTTTCAGCATACCCACTTTGTCGCTGACCTTGGCGCCGCCGAACACCGAAGTAAAGGGATGGACGGGGTCTTCCAGAAGTCCGCCCAGAGTATTTATTTCTTTCTCCAGAAGCAGCCCGGCTACCGCCGGCAGATAATGAGCGATGCCGGCTATCGAGGCATGGGCCCGGTGTGAAGTACCGAAGGCGTCATTAACGAAGATATCACCCAACCGGGATAAAGCCATGGCAAACTCGGAGCTACCCGTTTCCTCGTCGGAGTGAAACCTGAGATTCTCCAGAAGCAGGACATCACCGGCCTTTAGAGTCTTTACCGACTTCTCCACATCCGGCCCGATGCAGTTGACGGCTACACCCACCTGCTGCCCCAGAATCTGGGAAAGCCTCTGGGCAACCGGGGTCAACCGCAGCGAGTCAACCACCTTGCCTTTGGGCCGGCCCAGGTGAGAAATCAGGATGACCCTAGCGTTACGCTCGGTAAGGTACCTAATCGTTGGCAGGGTGGCTCTGATACGGCTATCGTCAACGATGGCTCCGGTCCTGGAATCAATCGGGACATTAAAGTCGACACGTACCAACACCTTCTTACCGGTAACCTCGATATCCCTGATGGTCATCTTATTCATGTATCGCTCCTGAACATCAATAACCTAAAATAAAAATCAGGCGCTAGACCGGACGCCTGACAAGTGATAACACGACATATATTTGCGAAGTCGCTTACCCGCAATCAACGGACAATTAGTGAATCCAAGTAACAGTTTTAGCGGCACTCCCCTACCCTTCTCAGGAAGTAAAAACACTTTTCATCGCTAGGTTGTTTTGGCTTTACCTTCAACTTTTAACGATAAGTCCGAAACCGATTCCGGAAACATTTTTAAGACCTGTTTTACGATTCCTACGGCATCCAGACCGTACTTGGAGCGTAAAACCGCCTGGGTACCGTGCTCGACGAACTCATCCGGAATACCGATATTCTTTACTTTTACATCATACCGACCGGACTCCTGCAACAATCTGTCAACACTGCTGCCGAAGCCGCCGGTCAGCACATTCTCTTCGACGGTGACAATACGCTTGATACGACCGGACAAGTCATTTATCAGCGAGGCATCCAGCGGCTTGGAAAAACGGGCATTAACCACCGTAGCTTCGACCCCCTTCGCGGCAAGCATATCGGCCGCATCCAAGGACAGAGCCACCGGGACACCCAGAGCCAGGATAGCCACGTCGGCTCCATACCGGAGCACTTCAGCCTCGCCGATGTTAATTTCGTGCAGTTCCCTGTCCAGCGTCACGCCCAGTCCGGTGCCGCGAGGATACCTCACCGCCATGGCACGCCCCGACTTTACCGCGGTATACAACAGGTGCTGAAGCTCGTTTTCATCCTTGGGGGCAGCGACAACGAGACCGGGAATTAACGAGAGATAGGAAATATCGAACGTACCCTGATGTGTTTTACCGTCGTCGCCGACGATTCCGCCACGGTCGATGGCGAAAACGACAGGCAAATTCTGGATACACACATCGTGTATTATCTGGTCGAAGGCACGCTGCAGGAAGGTCGAGTATATCGCCACGACCG
>CAZCOB010000050.1:0-15399 GCA_964500415.1 uncultured Dehalococcoidaceae bacterium
CTTTGCAGTCGCCGACGGCATAGAGCTCCGGCACCTTTCCTTTCAGTCTTTAGAACAGCGCCAGGTCGGGCTGCAACGGCAGGGCCGGTATGATAGTATCGGCTTCCAGGGTCTGCCTTTCCCCCTCTTTATTGATTAGCGTCAGCCCTCTATCCGTTATCTCCACATAGTCTTTGACGCCGCTTATCAGGGTCACCCCCTTTTTCCGGAACCAGTTAAACAGATAAGCCTGGATAACGTCAACCATCCCCTGCCCCAGGACATGGACTTCTCCACGATAGTGACCCGCCGGCCTCGCTTGGAGGAACTCGCCCAGCTCGCAGCCGTGCAGGCCGCCGCCGATGATGACCACCCTCTTCACGACGGGCAAGTAGAATCTGGTCAGCCATCTGAGGGTTTTCGGGCCCAGAAAGCGTAAATAAAACTTTAATCTGCGGTGCAGGTCGGCAGCGCTGACGACGTTGGGCCGGTTTATTCCGGGGATGTCCGGGACGGTCTTCGGTGAACAGCAAATTGGCATATTCCAACTTAGCTATGGCCCTTTCTCCTTTATCCATCAATCTATTAAGTCGGGCGGTTGCCCATCAAGACTTTCGCCTTCTTCTACCGGTTGCCGGCTCAGGTGATTACCCTCTTCGTCCTGTTATCCGGCCAGCTATTACCCGGGGTTATCCCGTTTTAAACCGACGAAGGTCTACTTTGGTTTCTCCAGATTCAGCTTTTGATAAACGATTTGATTGGCCGCCTCGAATTGGAAAATCGGGGTATCGATTTTCCTGATGATAATTGGGGAATGTTTCAGACCCTTGGGGATAAAGAGAAGGCAGCTCTTGGTAAGAATATGAGGTTCATCATCAAACCAGAACTCGATTTCTCCTCCTAAGTCACGGGGGTTGTTCCTCTTTGTCCCGATGAACCCGATGATTTCGTCGCAATCGTGGGTGTGGGCGGGAGTCGTCTCTACCGGCTTGTCACCCTTCTTCTCCCATAGCCAGTCACAGCCGACAAAAAAGGACCCTTTTACTATCGAATCATGTATCCCAAACATCAGCTCGTGTTCATGATAATTGCCTGACTTCCTCTGTTCCTCTTGCCTCTTTTGTTCATCAGGCGGTACTGGCGGCATCAAGTCCTCGGTGACAATGTATTTGCCATATTTGGTCTTATCCGTTATCCGTGCTTTTTTTAAATTCTTCTTTGTACGCTCCAAATTCAGTTTTTGATAGACTAATCCTTTGGCTGCCACAAATTCGAAAATTGGGGTATCGATTCTCCTGACAATAATCGGACTATGTTTTAGCCCCTTTGGTATATAGAGTAGACAGCTTTTGGTGAGAATATGCGGCTCATCATCATACCAGAATTCAATTTCTCCCCCTAAATCACGGGGATGATTCCTATTCGACCCGACAAGTCCAATTATTTCATCACAATCGTGAGTGTGGGCAGGAGTCGCTTCTACAGGCTTGTTACCCTTCAATTCCCAGAACCAATCACAGCCAACAAAAAAGGAACCTTTTATTACCGAATCCTGTATTGAGAACATGGGGGTATGTTCTAAATAATTGCCTGCATTTATCATTTCCTTTTGCTTTTCTAATATGTCAGTTGGTACTATTGACGGCATGAAGTCCTCGGTGACAATGTATTGGCCATACTTCGTCTCGGCCATAACCTTTTCTCCTTTCTCTTCTTCTATTTTTTATTGCCAACGAAGTCGTATTAGAAAGTATCAGTATACCCGGTCTTTCTTCGCGTCTTTTATCTTGGAATATGGTTCTATACAGTTCCCTGCGGGAAAAAATGCAATCGGGCTCTCAATCTTCCTGACAATAACCGGGCAATGCTTTACGCCTTTGGGGATGTAGACCATGGTGCTTTTGGTAATGATGTATTTTTCATCTTCCAGCCAGAGCTCGATTTCTCCCCCCAGCTCGCGAGGTTTATCTTTCATCGTTCCGGCGAACACCAGTACTTCATCAAAATCATGGCTGTGGGCCGGAATCATCTCGACCGGCTTGTTCCCCCTTAATTCCCAGTACATGGCGTTGCCGGAGTAAAAAGCCCCCGTGAACACAGTGTCGTCGATCCCGAACAGAGGGGTTTGCTCAACATAATTACCTGATTTTTTTGCCTTGCGTACTTTTTGATACCCTCTGGTGATTTTTCCATAAGGTCTTCAGTCAGGACATATTTGGCATATTTTTCCCTTGGTATCTCTTTCTCTCACTTTCAACATATTTTTTTGATATAAGTAAATCCAGACTCTTTGGGTTGCGTTCAAAAGTTGGTTATTTTTCGGCCCACCCCAAAATTTCTTCCACCAACGCTAAAATAGTACTCTCCTTCGCGTCCCCTGTCAAACGGGGTTCGCTCGAATTTCTTGCCTCGGCGATGAGTCTTTTATCGCCTCCGCTATTCGCTCCGGCTCCTCGTTCACTCCGCCCCAACAAGTGGGGCTCCGTTCACGAGTCTAAATATTTCATCTTGCATCACCTCCTGTAATAGATTTCAGTTAGCTCTTCGCTGCCAATAAGTTTTCCAGTCCTTCCGGTCATACCTCAGCAGCCTCAGTTTCAAAAGGTTCTGGGCTCCAGCCCGACTCCAGCTCATCCCCCTGCCTTTAAACCGACGGCAGAGAGCAAGGTCAACGTTATTCTCGATTCCACCGCTGCCCACTACCAAAACCTCTCTGGCACCTACCCCGCTCTTTAGATTCCTTGAGCCATAGATTCCATCCCAGTTCTCCTCAAGATAGCCCAACAGGTCATCCAGTTTCTCGGACGGGCCATCCACCAGCCGCTTTATCTTCAGCAGGTTGCGATGTTCCTCCCTTTTACCTGCCCAGAGCAATTCCATCAACTCCTGCTGGAGCTTCAACTCTCCGGGCAGGGCAGCTCTCAGCTTCTTCCCGGTTGTCTCCCTCGCTGATGCAGCCGGGCAGCAGAGGAACGTGGACGGTATAACCGCCCGATTCGTTAGGCTCAAGCACTACTTTAAATCTTCTCAACATGGCCCTTCCTCCCTGATAGCCTTATTATAGTACACATGTAAAAGCTACGGGATAAGCAGGAGATGAAACGAGGGCGGGTATGGGTGGGAAAGAGATGAGAAAAGCAAATAATACTGATCTCATATAAATCCTAAATATACGTTTTAACGATTATTAAGTCTATACTTAGCAATCTTCTCCTTCATCGTCTTTAGAACATATAAGTAATCATCATGACCCACTATTTGAGTAGAATAAGTGGATGCTCTAAAAAGGTCGCTATATCTATTCAAGATAGATGTGGCTATGTTGAGAAGTTTGGATATATCATCTCTGGTAATAGGATAATCCTTGGTAATATCCTTCTTTTTTAAGATATTTAGTGCGTATTTATGCACGATAATATTATTTCTCCAAATAATTAACTTATTAACCAGTGTGTCAGATTCGGTGACAGACGTAATGTCCTGATTAAGGGTATATTCATCTGGTTTACTAGCCGTTTGTGCTAAGCTTTCAACAAAAGGATTATCTTGAAGTCTTACTTTAAAATTCTCAACATCAAATATATCTAAGTGAGAATTTATCGTATCCAGAAGATTTCTAACATTAAGGGATTTCGGATGTTTATCATAAATACGACATAAGCGTAGAAGAGTTGCATCTAAGAGAGCTCTAACCGTAAGCGACCAGAAAGTATTAGCTTCATTAAAAACTTTTTTATAGTCTGGGATAGAATTTAATAAATCGGAGTGTAACTTAAAAAAGATTTCCGCATCTACGATATCGCCTGATAATGCATTTAGAAGACTTTCAAATTGCTCAGCACTTTTAATTTGTATCATCATCATAATTCTACCACCTTATGTCAACAGCCCCTTTACAACCCCCTCCAGTACTCCCTTCCACCCTCTTTGCTTTTTATAATTAATCCTTATCTGCGTACGGCCGACAGTTACGGCGTCGGTGAGGGTCTGCATAAATTTCTGGGCGTCGAAGGGGAGGCCCTGGAAGCGGCGCAGGATTATCTGGCCTTCTTCCGTGGATATAGATTCTATAGACGCCTGCGCGGCCAGGGCTTTAATCCTTAAAGCGTAGAACAGGTTGTCAACCTCCGGCGGCGGCGTGCCGAAGCGGTCGGTGTACTCCCTTAAAATATCGTCAAGGCGCTCCGCCGTGGCCACGTCCGCCAGTTTCTTATAAAGCTCAAGTCGGGTCTCGACATCGGCGACGTAGTCCTCGGGGATAAAGGCGTCGAGGGGCAAATCGATGGTGGGGGCGGGGAGTTTGGGCAGGGGTTTGGGCTTCCCGGCCATTAACGCCCTCTGCTCCTCGACTGCTTCGGCGAGGAGCCGGGTATAGAGGCTGAAGCCGATGGCGGTAATGTGGCCGCTCTGCCTCGGCCCGAGCAGCGTACCCGCGCCCCTGATTTCCAGGTCTTTCATGGCGATGCCGAATCCCGCGCCGAGCTCGGTGGCCTCGTAAATCGTCCTCAAACGCTGGTGGGCTATCGGAGTTAAACGTTTGCCGCCGTCGTAGAGAAAATAGGCATAAGCGAGGTTAACGCCGCGTCCCACCCTACCCCGAAGCTGGTAAAGCTGCGTCAGCCCGAACCGGTCCGCCCGGTTGACAATCAGGGTATTGGCGTTGGGCATGTCAAGTCCCGACTCGATAATAGTCGTGCAGACCAGGATATCTACCCTGCCGCGGGTGAAATCGTTCATCACTTTCTCGAGCTGCTCCTCCGGCATCTGCCCGTGAGCGATGGCGACCTCCGCCTCCGGCACCAGCTCCTGAAGGTCGGCGGCAACCATGGCGATGCTCTGCACGCGGTTGTGCACGAAAAATACCTGGCCGTTACGCTCGATTTCCCTCAGAATCGCTTCCCTGACCAGGTGGCCGTTATACTCGGCGACGTACGTCTTCACGGGCAAGCGTTCCTCCGGCGGCGTCTCCATGGTGCTCATATCCCTCACCCCCACCAGCGACATGTGCAGGGTGCGGGGAATAGGGGTAGCGCTCAGGGTCAGCACGTCGACCTCCCGCCGCATTTTCTTTAAATACTCCTTGTGGTTGACGCCGAAACGCTGCTCCTCGTCGATGACGAGCAGTCCCAGGTTCTTGAAAGCAATGTCCTTCTGCAAGAGACGGTGGGTGCCGATGCAGATATCCACGGAACCGTTCGTCAGACCGCCGGTGATTTTACGCTGCTCCGCCGGGGAGCGGAAACGACTCAGCACCTCGACCTTTACCGGGAAAGCCTCAAGTCGCTCGGAAAAAGTGTCGAAGTGCTGCTGGGCCAGCACGGTGGTGGGCACCAGCACGGCCACCTGCCGGCCGTCCATGACCGCCTTGAAAGCCGCCCTGATGGCTATCTCGGTCTTGCCGTAGCCCACATCCCCGCAGACGAGGCGGTCCATGGGGCGGGGTTTTTCCATGTCCGTTTTGACCTCCTGCAGAGCCTCGAGCTGGTCGGGCGTCTCCACATAAGGGAAGGCCGACTCCAGCTCCCGCTGCCAGAGCGAATCGCCGGAGAAGGGGAAACCGGGCACGACCTCCCGCGAGGCGTAAAGCGTCAGCAATTCCAGGGCCAGTATTTCAGCGGCCTCTTTAGCCCGCTGCTTGGTTCTCGTCCACTCCTGCGTGCCGAGTCGGCTCAACGCGGGAGGCCTGTCCCCCGCGCCGATATAGCGGCTGACCCGGTCTATCTGGTCGGTGGGGACGTACAAAACATCGCCCGCCGCGTACTGCAAGACAAGGTACTCCTTTTCGACTCCGGCGGTCTTGAGGGTGGTGACGCCGGTGAACTTAGCGATGCCGTGCTCGACGTGAACGACGTAGTCGTCGGGGATAATGTCGACCATGAGCTTATGTCGGGGGACGGGACGCCTCTTAACGAGTCGGCGCTGCTTGACGAAGCCGAATATCTCGGCGTCGGTGAAGAGATACGTCTCGCCACCCATGACCCAGCCCTCCGGCAGCGACCCCTGCACAAGGGCCAATGCGCCGGGTGCGGGCGCCTGCGCGACTTCCTCGACGGGCGCAGCGATGATATCCCCCCCGGCGAGAAGCTCAGAAAGACGGCTCGCCTGGTGGCTGACGATGATAATACGCTTCTGCCGGCCCAAAAGCTCGGCGACTTTTTTCAGGAAAACCGGCAGCCTGCCGGCATAGACGGGCGCGGAGATGAAGTCCAGTTTATCCTCGACTCCCCAGGCCGCCAGGTTCAGCTTCTGCCGGCTCTCAATCCCCGGCGAAAGCTCTTCCCAGGTAAAGTGCGGCCGGGGGAAATTACGGGGCAGTTCGCCCCGCTCCAGCTTCTCCGAGCGTAACTGCCCGGCCTCGGTATCAAGGTCGGCGGCCATCTGCTCCAGATACGAAGGCTCATCAAGTACCAACATCGTATTTGACGGCAGGTAGTCCAGCAGGCGGCCGTTGTTGAACAGGGGGGCGTAGAACGGCGCCTCCCGCGTTAGCTGCCCGCCGAGCATCATGGCCGTGTCACGCTGGAATTGCTGCCTGACCTCGGCGGTGCAGCCGGAAAGGTCGAGGCTCTGTAAAGTATCCTCCAGCTCCCGCTTATTCATCCGCCGGGGGGTGAGCAGTTCCGCCGCCGGCCCGATGGCTACCGAAGACAATACTTCGACCGACCGCTGCGTGGCGGGGTCGAAGCTGCGGAGACTGTCGATAGTATCGCCGAAAAACTCAATGCGTACCGGCATTTCACCGGTCGGCGGGAAAATATCGACGATACCACCACGGTGACTCACCGTGCCCGGCATCTCCACCACGTTTTCCATTTGATACCCCGCCGCCTGCAAATCGTCCAGAAAGTCGAACAGGGGTATATCCATCCCCAGTTTGACGGTACGGCAGGTGGAAGTAAAGACGCGGCGCGGCGTTGTCTTCGACATTAATGCCGCCATCGAAGCGACCACGATAGACGGATAAACATCCCGTCCATTATTACCAACATCAACCAGCGCCGAGAGCACCTGGATTCGTTCCATCTCGGTAGTCGCGTCCGAAGCCAGACGCTCGTAGGGCAGTACATCAGGCTCCGGGAAGAGCTTCACCTGGCTGGAAGCACACCAGCTTATGAGCTGTTCGTAGAGTTTCTTGGCGTTCTCCGGCTGCGCGGTCACCAACAGCACCGTTAAGCGAAGGCTTTCGTATAATGATGCTACCAGGTAGGGTTTGGCGGCATCCAGCGCCACTACCGCGCTATCGCTTTTCTCTCTCAGTTTATTAAGAAGCTGACGATACGCAGGCTCCGAGTTAATTACTTCCAGCACCTTATTAAGGTCGGGCAAGATATTCTCCAAATACCTCTAGGGCTCGTCGTCTCCGGCCAGCCCTTATATGAATATCTTAACACAAATACTTAACGAAAATCCCCCTTAATCCCCCTTTTTCAAAGGGGGAAACTGGGAAGGGACAAACTCACGGGATAAGCGGCGGATGATACGAGGGTGGTTAGGGTGGGAAAAGATATCAGACGAGGGGGGTGGGGTGAGTAAACAGCGCCCCTAGATTCTTCGCTGCGCTCAGAATGACAGTGGGGCGATAGAGACTATGGGATAAGCGGCGGATGATACGAGGGCGGTCAGGGTGGGAAAAGATTAGAAACGAGGGGTGGGGGGTCTGGCATTTTTATTAATAAAAGAAAAAAGGACTATTTATTTTCCCTGACAACCATTGTCACGGCTAAAGCTATTACCATCACGGCGGCGCTCAATATCAGGCCTGGCCTTACCCCGATTACGTCACCCGCCCATCCTATAACCGGCGCGCCGATAGCCACCCCGGCCGTAAGCAGGGCGTGAAAAATCCCGGTACCCAGTCCGCGTTCCTCGACGGCGGTATAGTCGGCCACGTTGGCCGAAACCGAAGGGAAAATCATCCCGTAAGCGGCGCCGTATAACGCCATTACCATCAGCAATAACGGAAAGGCTCTCATCCAGGGCAGCAGTACCAGGGCCACAATACCAAGGGTTAGTCCGGCTGCCGTCAGGCCTGACCTGCCAACGCGGTCGGAGAGGTTGCCCACGGGCATCTGCAGAATGATGAATAAAATAGCGAAAACCGCCAGCAGTATGCCAACATGAAAGGCCTCCATACCTATGCCTTTAAGATAGAGAGGCAAAAGCGTGACAACGCCGCCGAAAGAAAAATACTGCGCGAATATCGTGCAGTACGGGCTGATAAGTCCCCTCCTCCTGAGTAACTCCTTTGCCTTCCGCCAGCCCTCGCCGGGAGACGCTTTGTTCTCTGCGGGATTATACCGCTGTCTTTTCGGCAGCCACAACGCCAGCGCCGCGCCGATGACCAGCAATGCCCCACCCAGCCAGAAGACGACTTTATAACCGAACCGGGAAGCTATAAATCCGCTTAACCCGTATCCCACGAGAGTGGCCGTCGCCAGGGATATCCCGTAGACAGCCATAGCCCGCCCCCGCCGTTCCTCCCCTCCGTGATGCGCTATGGCCGACATTGTCGAAGGGCCGACCGTCCCGCCGGTTATCCCGTGCAGCACCCGCACCAGCGCCAGGTGAAACGGTAAACGGCACAGCGTGTAGAGGAACATGCTGACGGCATCGCCGATGAGACCGAACACCAGCGGCAGCCTGTAGCCGACCCTGTCCACGATACGACCGAAAAAGATATTGGCGGGAGTGTTGATAATCGAATACAGGCCAACGATAAGCCCCACGATGCCGATACCCGCCCCGAACTCGTAAGCGTACAGAGCCATAACCGGAATCAGCAGGTGCGTATCAAGGAAACCGATAAAGGTCACGAAGGAAATAACGGGCAAGACATTTTTTATCCGTGGTTGTGATAACTCATTCATACGCGTAGCCTAATCAGAATACACCACAATTACCGTCTTGTTCAACTGGCTGCACCTTGCTATAATAGTAAAAACTACGCATACAAAATGACATGAGCAAGAACAATAAAAAACCAAAATCGCTGGGGCTGTCTTACCGGCGTATCGTCGTGAAGATGGGGACGCGCCTGCTTACCGGCGGGAGCAACCACCTGGACCAGGAAATAATGTCCCGTCTGGTAGTCCAGATAGCGCAGCTACACGGAAAGGGCGTAGAGCTGATTCTCGTCTCCTCGGGTTCAATAGCGGCAGGACGGTACAAGCTGGGCCTGTCAAAAAAAATCAGGGGCATCCCTTACAAGCAGTTGCTGGCATCGGTAGGACAGAGTCGGCTGATGAACATCTATGAGCGACTCTTCGACGAGCATGGTGTTACCCTGGCACAGGCACTGCTGACCAAGGCCGACCTCTCTGACCGAGCCGGATACCTGAACGCCCGCAACACCCTGCTGGCGCTACTGGAGTTCCGCGTTATCTGCATCGTCAACGAAAACGATGTCGTCTCCATCGACGAGATTAAAGAGGCCAAGTTCGGCGATAACGATAATCTTTCGGCGATGGTGGCCAACCTGGTCGATGCCGACCTGCTCATGATACTTACGGATATCGGCGGGCTTTATACCACCGACCCGACTAAAGACCCCGAAGCCAGGCTGATGCCGGTGGTTAGTAAAATCGACGCCGGCATTAAGAAGCTGGGGGCCATCACCCGGAGTAATCTCGGCACCGGCGGCATGATAACCAAGATAGAAGCCGCCGCGCTGGCAACGTCCTCCGGGGTAAACGTGGTTATTGCCGACGGCCGCGAGCGGGACGTTATTTTACGCCTGGCCGCCGGAGAGTCCACCGGGACCCACTTCCTCCCCACCACAACCAAACTAGAGAGCCGTGAGCGCTGGATGCTCTCCGGACTCTGCACCAGAGGCAAACTGATAATCGATACCGGTGCTACAATAGCGCTGAAAAAACAGAACCGCAGCCTGCTTTCGGCGGGTATCCAGAAAGCGGAGGGCAGGTTCAGCCGCGGCGACATCGTCGCTATTTACGATACGGAAGGTAACAATCTCGGCTGTGGTATTACCAACTACAGCTCTAACGATATCGGCATCATTAAAGGGTCCCATTCAAGTAAAATAGCGAGTTTATTAAGTTTCGACTACGGCCCGGAGGTGGTGCACCGTAATAATTTAGCGTTACTGGAAAGGGAGGAAGCAAGTGGCCATAGGCAGACTGTACCAGTCCAGTGAAGACAACTTTATAGCCGAAGTTAACTACCAATTTCAACACGCATCGGAGTACCGGTGGTGGGGGGAACTGATTCTGGTGGATTACGTGCGTATCAAAGACGGCAGCGGTTACCTGCTTGAGCTGGAGGACGGGCGCCGCAGCAAATGCGCGCTGAAAAAGAGGGTGAACCGGGCGGTAACCAGCCTGCCGCCACGCTACGTCTACCATTTCAGCGGCAACGGCAAGTTCGATTATTAGGTGCGGGGATAAAGGGGGGAGGATTTATTACCGCAGGGATAGGGTCGTCAATTTCTTGTGCTATAATGGAGTTGGCAAGGAGAGATAAATGGAATACACAGTTATCATCAGAAAGGCGCCTGATGGCTTCTATATAGCCAGTTGCCCGCTGATTCCCGAAGCGCATGCTCAAGGCGAGACCTACGATGATTGCATGACCAATATCAAAGAGGTACTGGCGCTTTGCCTTGAATACCGCAAAGAGCGCGGTGAGGAAATCCCGAAAGAAATTGACGCCAAAAAGGTTACCATCGCCATATGACCAGACTGCCTGCGCTGAAAGCGAGAGAAGTAGCTAAAGGGCTCCAGACATTAGGATTTAAGAAAGTTCGGCAAAAGGGAAGTCACGCCATATTCCATCACCAAGATTGCCGACGGGCTCCTGTACCGGTACACCCTGCGAAAAGCATCAGCCGTTACTTGCTCTCGGACATTCTTAAACAGCTTGAAATTAACGAAGAGGAATTCCTGAAAGCTATCGGAAGGATATAAAAGCAGAGACGAGCTCTCTTTTTCAGAGACAGGTAGATAAAATATATGCAAACTCTCAGGGGTAAAGGTAAAATTTACGATAGCCGCACCGACTACCTGGACGAAGTTACCTATGAGATTTACATCAAATCCCCGAATGAATCTAACGGGGGGAAATGGTGGGGCGAAATCACCCCCGATAAAGGTATCATGCCTGTGGGCAACTATATCATCGAGTTAGAAGACGGCCGTAAAGGGGCCTGCGTTACCAAGATGAGGACTAACTCTTCATTCGGCCTGGTGGTCGATAGCTTCAGCCTTGAAGGGACCGGGCCGCTCACGGATTAAGGAATACAGCCATGACAGCAGCCATAGAACAACTCCAAAATAAGGGGAAGGCCGCCAGAGCCGCTACCCACCGCCTGGCCTACCTTTCTACGGATATAAAGAACCAAGCCCTGTTAAATATCACCGACGATTTACTCGCACGGAAAGGTGAAATACTGGCGGCCAATAAGAAGGACTACGATGCCGCCAAAGCCTCCGGCATGGGGGCCGCCCTGCTCGACCGTCTGATACTGGACGAGAGCCGCCTGGAGGCAATTGCGGGGGACACGAGAGCCGTCGCGGTATTACCCGACCCCGTCGGCGAGACGTTCGAGATGCGTACCCTCCCCAACGGATTGCAGGTCGGTAAGCGGCGCGTCCCGCTGGGCGTCATCGCCGCCATTTATGAAAGCCGTCCCAACGTAACCGTGGACATCTCCGCACTCTGCCTGAAATCCGGCAACGCCGTTATCCTGCGGGGAGGCAAGGAGACGGTAAACTCCAATATCGCCATCGTGAAAGTCATCCAGGAGGCCTGTAAAAGGGCCGGAATGCCTGACGGCTGTGTGCAGTTCATCGAAAATACCGACCATGCCCTGGTGGACCACCTTCTCAGGATGAACGACGTCGTCGATATGATTGTGCCGCGGGGCGGGGCGGGACTGATAAATTACGTCAGGGAAAAGGCCACCATGCCGGTGGTGGCCGGGGGCATCGGCGTATGCCATACCTATGTGGATAAAACCGCCGATATCGATAACGCCGCGGCCATCGTCTACAACGCCAAGGTGCAACGCCCAACCGTCTGCAACGCCCTCGATACGGTGCTCGTTCATGTGGATATCGCCAGGTCTTTCCTGCCGAAGATGGCGAAAGAACTGGCCAAAGCCGGGGTGGAAATGCACTGCGACGAGGTTTCGCTGGCTATACTTAAAAACGACAAGTCTCTGAAGCTTGTCCCGGCGGTCGACGAGGACTGGGGCAAGGAATTCCTGGCACTGATTGCGGCGGTAAAAGTCGTGGACTCCCTGGACGGGGCGCTGGAGCACATCGAAAAATATACCTCGGGTCATTCCGAGGCCATTCTCACCGGGGACTACGGTGCGGCGATGCGCTTCCTCAACGAGGTGGACGCTGCCTGCGTCTACGTCAACGCCAGCACACGCTTTACAGACGGGAGCCAGTTCGGGCTGGGGGCGGAGGTGGGCATCAGCACTCAAAAGATGCACGCGCGCGGCCCGCTGGGACTTAAAGAGCTGACGACCTACAAGTGGATTATCTTCGGCAGCGGCCAGGTAAGGCCTTAGTTATACTTTCTTTTTGCCGCTACCTCATGTCATTACGAGTTCAACAAATAATCTTAACCTCACCCCCTATGTCCCCTTAGGTAATTATTTATCTACCTCACCCCCTTAATCCCCCTCTCCTGACGAGGTGTCACAGGAGAGGGGGAGGAAAAAGAAGAGGGGTTTCACCCCTCTTAAACGCCCCTGTTAATTTTGAATTGGGCTGGTGCCCCCTCTGCTATGCACTCACCCTTCGAGTGGGCTGCGGGGACATAACTCACGGGATAAGCAGCGGATGATACAGGGCGGCCAGGGTGGGAAAAGATGATAAACGAGGGTGTAGGGGGCTGGATTCCCGCTATCGCGGGAATGACAATGAGAGTACGGATTCTTCGTCACTTCGTTCCTCAGAATGACAGTGGGGCGGAAGAAACTGCGGGCTAAGCCGCGGATGGTGCGAGGGCGGCCTGGGTGGGAATAGATATCAAAGACTCAAGACGTGCTCAACTGAATAAGCTGCCCCACCATGTAGCTGCACCTGTCCGAGGCCAGGAAAGCCACCACCGGCGCCACGTCGGAAGGCTCGCAGAGTCGCTTCAGGGTTGAAGCCTGCTTTTCTCCTTCGAGCATTTCTTTCGGAGCGCGGTACACGAGGCCGGTCTTGCCGAGTCCCGGCCCGACGGCGTTAACGATAACCCCGCTGGAAGCCACCTCCCGCGCCAGCGCCCTGGTGAACTGGACGACGCCGCCCTTGGCGGCGCCGTAAATGGATATACTGGGGATGCCCTGTCCGCCGGAAGTATTGATAATCCGCCCGTACCTGCGGGCTATCATATGGGGCAGGACCGCCCGGGCGACCCTCATCTGACCGTAAAGATTGGTGTGAATATCGAAGTCCCAGTCCTCTTCCGTCATTTCCATGAACGGCCGCAGCTGGCTGCTGGCGCCGGCATTATTGACGAGGATATCAATCCTGCCGAATTTTTCGATTGCCTTTTTTACCATGTCGTCAACTTCCGCCTGCCTGGTTACGTCTACCTTCACCGCCAGGGACTTACGCCTTAAAGCTTCGACGGCGGCGGCGGTCTTTTTAGCCCCGTCGAGGTCCATATCCGCGGCAACGACATCACAGCCCTCCTCCGCCAGCGTCAGGGCTATCGTTTTACCGTAGCCTATCTGGCTGCCGGCGCCGGTTACCAAGGCCACCTTATCTTTTAGTTTCAAGTCCATCGTACTCTCCTTCAGGTTATTCTACAGCCTTCAGGAACGGCTCCATATCTTTAACGACATAGTCGAGGCCGAGTTCTGTAAGTTTTTCACGAGAGGGTATGCCGTTTTCCGTCCAGCCGCGCAGTCTATAGTATTCGTCGAGAAAGCCTTCCAGATTACGCACCATCTGGCCTTCGCCCTCGGCGTCGATAACGTGCAGCGGCTCGGTCTGCAAACGCTGCGGCAGGGTATCGTGGCGGCGGTCGAAGCCGTCGCGGGCGTTGAAAGCGCGGTCCAAATTCCAGACCCTCTCCCCGACCCTGCCCAGGTAAGCCCAGTCGGTAAACTCTTCGATGCCGGTGACGGCATAGAGCATCTTCGGAAAGAGCGTTTGAAACCAGTTGCCGCAGCTAAAGGCAAAGGCGCAGACGATGCCCACTTCGAGTCCGGCGCTGTTCTGGTTGCCGATAACGATTTGCGCCTTGCCGTCCTCGGCGAAACGGTCGATTGCCCCCGAGCCCGGCGTGCCCCACTCCTGAAAGGCCAGCGAGCCGTTGCCGTGACTCCCCCCGATGGTCGAGGTGGCATATCCGAAGCCCGTAGCTTTAAGGCCCCGCGGCTCGTAGGCCGGGAACTCCAGCCCCTTGGACTGCATGGCATAGAACTCCGAGCCTTTACCGATACGCTGCGCGGCACGTACCGTGCCCTCGGCCAGCACATCCCCGAAGCCCTCCCGATTACCTATCTTTTTAACCAGTTCTACCATGGCGGCATGGTTGCCGTAGGTAAGCTCCAGTCCATCGGTATCGGCTTTGGTGATAATCCCCTTCTCGTAAAGCTCGTAGGCAAAGCCGATGGTATTGCCGGTGCTTATGGTGTCCAGCCCCAGGTCGTCACAGAGCTGGTCGGCGGCGACGGTAGATTCGATATTGGTATTAGCGATTGGGCCCGTGAATGCCCAGTAGCTTTCGTACTCCGGTCCTTCGCTCTTCGCCCCGGCATAAGGGCCATCCAGGACGACGTGTATCTTGCCGCAGCGAATCGAGCAGTTATAGCAGCCGAACTCACCCACCCTCATTTTCCGGTATTCCTCCGGCCCCAGCTTCTGGTAGCCTTCGAGCTGGCCGTAGCGGTAATTTTTCACCGGATACACACCGAGTTCATTCCGGGTAATCGCCCCCTCGGTGGTGCCATATTCTTTATTGTAAGCGTAGTCCTTGCTGGCCCGCATTATGGCTATCTGCTCTTTCGCCAGTTTATCGAACCCTTCCGGGTCGTAAAGATTCAGGCTTCTCTTGGCCTTAATGGCTATAGCCTTGAGTCGTTTTAAACCGAGTACCGTGCCCACGCCGCAGCGACTGGCCGTCCGGCGACCGGAAACGATGGCGCAGAATTTTACAAGTTTCTCCGCGGCCGGGCCGATGCAGGCGGTGCGGATATCCTTACCGTACTCACGTACCAGCCAGTCCTGGGTATAGGCCGTATCTTTCCCCCAGAGTCCGGCGGCGTCTTTAAGCTGAGCGCCTTCCGGGGTAACGTACAGGTAAACGGGTTTTTCCGATATGCCCTCGATTAGTATAAAGTCGTAGCCAGCGAACTTCATCCAGGCGCCGAGGTCGCCGCCGCTGCAGGAACGGGCGATGCAGCCGGTCAGGGGACTCTTGGTGCAGGCTACCCAGCGGGAAACGCTCTGCGCC
>CAZCOB010000051.1:0-14161 GCA_964500415.1 uncultured Dehalococcoidaceae bacterium
CAATAGAAGACCTTATTCAGGAAGGCAACCTGGGTCTTATCGCCGCGGCAGAGAGATTTGACACTGAAAGAGGCTGCCGGTTCAGCACCTATGCTATGTCGTGGATAAGAGGCTTTGTTAGCAGAGTAATTCGTGACAAGATAATGAATGGCCGAAAATTGCAGTCCCTGGACCTGCCCGTGGGTGAAGACGGAGACAACATACTGGCAGACCTCATTCCTGACGAAAATACCGTGTCACCCTGCGAACTGGCCGAGAAGAACGAACTCAAGGAACTCGTAACCGAAATGGTTTCATGCCTTAAGCCTCGCGAGCGTAGAGTCATCGAACTCCACTTCGGTCTGAATGGCACGCCTGAAAATTCTCTTGAAGAGATAGGAGAAATATTGGGCATAAGCAAGGAGCGAGTCCGGCAGATTGAGGTAAAAGCACTCGGAAGGTTGCGAAAGCTTGCTGGCACCTTCCACAGCATAAAGTCTCTCTACTGACCTCATTGTTCTTCTTGTAGTTTCCGTCGCAGCCTTTCTTCAAATCCCTTCTTCGCTGTGAAATATTCAGGATAACCCTTGTACTCTCTCTGAGCCCTCTGAGAACCGCCTATGGCTCTCTTCTCCGCATACTACCAAACCATGTAGTTATAGTTTTTTCTACGTCTCAGAACAACCCCCAGTTCATCGATCTTCAACAATAGGCTTATAATTAGCTTGCTATTTAGATGGAATAGAGTTATAATTAGCCTTGAAAGGAGCCCGAAACTGATACCCTTACTCGACGAAAAGGGCAGCGGGGATCAGATTCGAAATCGGGTTTCTGGGGCGAAAAATAACACCCAATCTTTTAATCAGGGTGTCACAGGTTCGAGACCTGTACGGCCTACACTCAACTCCCTCCCCCTCTTCTAACGTATTTCTAACAAATGCTCCTCTGTTTCTATTTTTCTCTGCTTCTTCGAGTATTGAATCCATAGTGTCCGCCACTGCCCGGGAGTTACCCTTCCAGTGATTATAGACAGTGGCGGTCACCACCTCGCTGGCGTGTCCCAATGCTTGGCTGATTTCTTCGATAGACCGTCCATGCTTTCTTAGCAATGTGGCGCACGTGTGCCTCAAATCATGGAGTCTAATAAGTGGTAGTCCAGCCTGCTCTACAATACGCCTAAATACCTTGGAAACATATCGCGGGTCTGGCAAGGTGCCGTCTGCGCGAAGAAAAACGAAATCGTCCTCGGAAAGCTGTCGACCAGCCCATTCTGCATTGGCCTCTTGCTGCTCTTTTAGCCGGCGCAGCAGCAACATTAGTGAGAAAGGAATGTCGATAATACGGTTTGAACGCTTTGTCTTCGTAGGCATAATTTGCCATTCCCCGTTGTCCAGTTTATACACAGTCCGTCGGATATGAAGTTTCGGTCTATCCTTGTTCCAGTCTACATCTCCCCACTTTGTTCCCAGTCCCTCACCCCTCCGGCCACCTGTTAAAGCCGTGGTAGCCATTAAGGCGAAATAACTGGCGTATTCCGATGATGCGACCGCTGTTAAGAAATGGTCAAGATCAGCCTCATTCCAAGTCTTGGCCTCATAAGGCTGGGCTCGTGGTGGATCAGCCAAGTCGGCCACGTTTCTAGTCAGCTTCCCCTTTCGTACAGCGTCGTCTAGCACTCGGTGCACCACCCTGTGTAGGTATCGAGCGGTGGTTGCCGACCTGCCGGTTTTCACCATGCTTACCATGATGCTATTGAGATCATCTGGGGTGAGGGCGGCGGCTGGTTTAGCTCCTATCTTGGAAATCAGGTGGTTCTTAAGCATCTGCCGGTAACTCTGTAGCGTTACCGGCCTGACACGGAGAGGAGCGGTGATGGTGAGATAAGCCTGGCATAATTCGTCCACTGTTTCACGACTGGGAAGCGTAAGCCAGCCATTGTTAGCCTGGGTAACTGCCTCCGCACATGCCTTCTCTGCCTCGCGTTTGGTCTTGTGGCCGGGAAGCCATTTCCTCTTCCATTTGCCTGTTGCTGGGTCCTTTATTGATATTACCGGATAATACCGAGCATTCTTTACTGCGATATGTCCTCTCATATTAATTGCCTCCTTTGGTTTCGTTATTTTCAAGCCATGCGTAGATGCATTTACGGGAAAAAAAGATTAGTCGCCCAGCACGTTTGCACGGGATGATGCCGCGCTCACACCACTCGTACAGTGTATTCCTGCCGATTTTTAACAGTTGCTGGACCTCATCGGCTCTCATTACCGGATTCTCTTCATGCTCTCTTTCATGCACTGTACGACTACCCTATTCACTTATATTTACAAAACGAAACGCCCATTTGGCGTCGTGTATTCACCAAGCCCAACCCGCTCGATGCAGGCAGAACAATTGCCATAAGTTTGTCGCTAATATTCAGTCCCAATCTTTTCATTTATTTAACAATTTGTTAGAATGTGCAATGGGCATACGTAAACGGGAAAGCCATTCATTTCGTTCCCCCAAACGATAAGCGACCTGAACGCTTACCGTATTTCTTACAGTTAATCGGACTCCTAATCCTCATTTAGCAACCCTAAATACGCCAGTAGCCCTTTGGGCAGGGGAAGCTGTTTGAAGGGTGTTCCTGGCTCGAAGAATGCTCTTACATCATCGATAGTCTTCCAAACCGGACGATGAGCATCATCTACAGTGCACTTGACGTTTTGCGTATGGTGGATCACCGTGGTCATCTTCATTCCGGTCAGGTCGGAGATCTCCTGGTAAGTGTATCCACATTGGCGAAGTCTTTTTGCCTCTTGGATCGTCTGCTGGTCATAAACAAACCTCGGCATAGTATTGTCCTCACTTTTACTGTAAAACTATAAAGTATTTTATCATAAAACTGATAACCTGTCAACAGACCCTGGGCAATACTTTTTGGATACGCTGAAAATTCTTCGCGTACGGTCTGAACAAAAAGATTTCCTAATTACTTGTCAAGCTAAATCTTATTGACTGTTGACCCTCCGTTAATTAAACTAGTTTTCGGGGATGGTTACTTTCACAGGCTGAGGAGCAACAGCTGCCTCGTTTGTCCTGAGAAGCGCCGTCCCTTGTGATTTGAGAGAACCGCGTTTTACCGGATTGCGGCGTCTTCTCTCACGCCTTATGTTTTCAGGAACCTGGAAATTAAGAAGGATTAGCTTCTTGGCCTCTGCCGGGCTGATGGCTTTGCCCTCATTATCCCTCAGCTCGTACGGTCTACCATCCTGCAGCACTTTGATCACTCGGGCCGCCAGGTGGCTCATCACCGCCCCCATGGCTTGCTTATGGTTCTTTCCGTGATGCACCATCTCGCGATAATAAAGTGAGGCAAGCTGGGGATCGAAGCGGCGACCTATATCTCCTGCCTGAAAGAGAGCCCACTTCATGATAGCTGGACCTGCTTTGGTCATCCTTAGCCCTTTGGCCTCTACCTCAGAAGACTGCCTGGTCCTCGGAACAACTCCGGTCCAATTGACAAAAGCTGACTGGTTATGGAAACGTGCTGGATCCCCCACCGTTGCCAAAAACATCGGAGCGGTGACCCGTCCAACACCGGGTATGCTGCGTAGATTATCAGAAGGATGGAGTTCCCGGTACAATTCCTCCATACGTTTGGCTATAGCCTCGGATTCAGCCTCTTCCATCTCCATCAACCTTAGCTCTCGTTCTATTTCCTCCTGAAAGACACTGAAGAATTCATCGTCGACCGCCTCTGCTCGGCTGGATAGCTCGTAGAGGTCCGCTGCACTCTGGCAGGCAAGAAAGACTCGGTGGCTCTCCTCTTTATCGGTCTTGTTACGATGCCTGGCCCTGACCAGGAATGAGTGAAGTGCTTTTTCTCCATCATGTGCTACAGACAGGGGGTTAAGCTGGCAACGAAGAAAAGCCCTTGCTTGGGCGGACCATGGATTGGAGAATGCTTTTCTTACCCCGGGAACATAGCTTTCAACTATTGCGCCAATTCGTGTCTTGCGGGCGGCGATATCGCTCTCCAGACGCTTTCGCTGGCGTGCAAGGCGCTGAAGGGCATGAATTTTAGCCGGAGGAAGATATACCTCGTCTAGCTGTTCCGGATCGATAAAGACCATCTTGGCAAGAGTAAGCGCATCCAGCCGATCGCTCTTAGATGACCCCCGAAGATATCGTCGTAGGGCAGCTACCTTTTGCCCCTTTGCCCTGACTAATCGACAATCGGGATGCCGTGCCCGGATGCAGATAGCCATCATAAACCACGTCAATCCTGCCGGCTCGAAGACAATGACAGGATTCGAACCATCGCGGAAGATGTGCTCTTCAAATGTGTCTAATCCCTCCGGCGTAGTCTGGAAGCTGAAGCTGTCACACAACTGTGCCCTCTCGTCCAAGCAGCGAACTACGTGCTTACCCTGGTGGAAATCGATGCCCACACTTTTGATCATCCGTTCCTCCTGTTCGGATATTCGGGCTCGGTAAACATCGCCGGAACCCTCTGCCCATCCTTGTCACTTGATGCGGGGCTAGTCCTCAATGACACCCCAATTTCCTTAATCGGGCCACCTGAGGGCCGGCAGGCAATCTTTTTGGCGGGACAGTCATAGACTCCCCAATGAATTGTGCACCTCACCGGAACCCGTAGGCTTATCTTACCCATTTGTAAACTCAAATGCCATCTGCTAGCTTCAATAAAATATACAAGATGCTTTGTTTGGCTCATGGAGCAGTGGGCAAGAACCGGCCGAGAGCCAGACATCAAGACTCAGACGAGGATTGACCTGAGCAGAAACATGCTAATATACTAAGTCTGAGACAATGTCGCTTAGGAAGAAGTGGTAACATGGGTATTGATTTGTTCATTGAAGGGATCCCATACGGCCAACGGAAACCCAGAGGGGATATAGAAGCACCTAACAAGTGGACTCAAGTCGTAAAGCAAGCTACGATGAATCTCCCGAAAGTTAAAAGCTCATGCTACATGATCGTCGTGTTTGTCTTGCCTGAAGATAAGTATCCGCTAGATCACCCATATGGACCGGATGTGGATAACCTTATGAAGCGACTATTTGATGCCTTAAATGATACGGTATTCTCCCAAGTTGCCGGCAAAGATGGAAGTGTTGTTCAATTGGTGGTCTCAAAACGGAAAGCAATGCAGAACGAGCTAACTGGTGCTAGGGTGATTATCGCTGATGGAGGACACTAGAGAGAATTCGATCCCAAAAGTGGAACCATATTCTGCGGTGGTACGATGCCATCGGCTATCAGGACTTTGTTAGTCTTAATGCTGCCACAAGTGCTCTCATAAAGGTATTGAAATAAGTTTACTTATGTGTTATGGTATAAGCAACATGAATGAAAAACACATAGATAACGACTTGACCTATCATAAGGTAAAGACTTTGCTCGAAGAAATTCCGGGGCAGTCAGTTAAAGAACTGGCAACCAAGCTTGAGATCAGCCGTGGCACTCTATCTGGCTACCTTCAGGCTTTGGAGGATTTGGGGTACGTTAATTCCCGTAAAGTAGGGCCGGCTAGGGTTTACTATAACGAAGCAAGGGGAGAGAAGAATGCCACTAAAGTCAGGTCTTGACCTGCTCATGGTGTTACTATATGCAAACAACCGAAGAAAGGTAGAGGGTATAACTCGGCTTGTCAAACTCCTGTTCCTTCTTATAAAGGAAGGTGGGTTCCAGCAATTTGAGAGAGACTATGAATTCGAAGCGTATAATTTTGGCCCATGGTCCGCTCGTACTTTCAGCTATCTTGAGAGTGTGGGGGAGATGGGGCTAGTTGCTGTCCAAGAAAAGCCCTTCGCATATTACGAGGAGGTAGTAGACGATTTTGCTGAGGCAGAGGTCAATGAAATACCGGAGCTAGCGCAAAAGACGGTTAAGGTCTTCTCCCTTACTGATAGAGGAATGAAAGTAGGGCAAGTTTTATATGGTCGGCTGTCTGATACTGAAAGACAACAATTGGAATCTATTAAGAGGAAATTTAATATGATGCGCTTGGATGAACTTTTAAGATACGTCTACTCGAAATATTATGCTTACACGAAAAAGTCAAAGATCAAGGCTAAGGTGCTTCCCAGAACAATGTTCGGTGTTTCACCTGACCTGCCAGAATATGTAAGGGATGAGGACGATTTTCGTGAGTAGGAGCACCACTGTATGCCTTATATAGTTGATACCTATGCTTGGGTCGAATACTTTAGAGGAACCAGTAAAGGCAAGAGTGTGAAAGATAAGATTGAGTCCGGTGACAATGTCACACCGACAGTCGTCCTGGCAGAACTGAAGAGGAAGTTTACCGAATTGCGTAGACTGGATTTTGAAAATAAGCTCGAGTTCATCAGAGAAAACAGCCAGATCCTAGACCTTGACGAGCAAGCGGCAATACTTGCTGGCGAGATAAGAGCCCAAAAACTTGTCCCAAATATGGGGCTGGTGGACTGTATACTGTTGGCATTGTCCAGGATCTATTCTATTAAGGTGTTGACAGGAGATGAGCATTTCAAAACGCTAAGCGAAGCTGAATTCATTGGTGGTTGATATGTATTCAGAAAAAGCCATGTATGCGCCTTTGGAGTCATATTTCCATAGTAGGGGATTCCAGACGTTCAGGGAGGTACCCCTCCTTACTAGACGCATTGACCTTTTGGGCGTGAACCACTCTGGCATTACTGCCGTAGAACTCAAGGTAAAGAATTGGCAAAAGGCCCTCCAACAAGCCTTGAGTTATAGGCTATGTGCAAACAAGGTCTACGTAGCTGTATCCGAAGAATTTGTTCACAGGGTAGATACAGAACTGTTTGGACATTATGGCATAGGCATTTTGAGTGTGGATGGCGAGGTTCATCCAGTTCTTGAGGCGTCAGATTCGCAGGTAATCCATTCCTCACTGCTAGCAACAGTTTTGAAATACACAGAGAAGGATACAAGTAAAAGGGCCGGACGGTGACCCCATGAGAGTCTATTATAGATTGGGAACAGCAGGCGAGAAGAAGATATTTGAAAACTATCCGACGAAATATTACGGCATAGCGGTCGGAGCAAACCTCGCGGCCTTTTATCCAGACTGGCTGCCCACTTTCCTAAGAGCAGTGAGAAAACCGTTCTTTATCGACCCGGTTACCCATGTGTTCGCCAGAAGCCTTGAAAACATAAAGAAGGATAGCGAGGTTAAGAAATCTTTTCACAAACTGGCCAAGGCATATAGTCACAAGCTCGTTGACCTGATCGAAAAGGATGGAAGACAACTCATTCCCAAGGATTTTCTGTCAAATAGGCGCTGGAATACCAAGTTCATGGAAGAGCTGGCAAAGAATGTTATCGATTTCCAGATGGAAATAATGCAGGCACCGTCTCAGCCATCATTGTTAGAATATGCGGAGATACTGGGAGAGAAAATTCCAGAAGAGGTAAAGGGACCCGAGTTTCTGGTTGCTCCCTACTTTTATAGTCCCTCATGCCATGACCCTTGGTATGGCATATCACTGGAAGCTGCAAAACAAGCCATCAGTTTTAAAGGCTCACTTCCATTGTTTGCAGTCATCTGCACTTCAAGGGAATTACTCCTAAATAAAGTGGATATCAAGCAGGTAGCCAAGGATTACGATGAATTCGACGGATACATACTATGGATTTCAGAATTTGATGAAAAGCAAGAGGGTGAAGAATATCTCACTGGGCTTATTGATATGGTAAAGGAACTGGCTATGGGGAAGAAGCCAGTGTATACCCTTTACGGAGAATATTTCTCTACCATGATTTCAAAGTTCGGCCTATCAGGATATTGTCGTGGGATATGCTACGGCGCGAGTAAAAGTGTAGATGCAGCCGGAGGTGGCGGTGCTCGACTACCGCAACTCTATTACATTGAGCTGAACCACGGGAAGTTGTCTGAGACCATAGCCCGAACGTTTTTTACTGACAACCCGGGAGAGCTATGTAAGTGTGAGGTATGTAGTAACGTTATTAAGCACACCCATGAATCTGACCCGACCAAGAAGGTCGCAGGCTTCTTTGACAAGATGGATTTTGAAAGCACAAGGGCGCATTTCTTGGTCGTGCATGCCAGAGAACTTGAGGAATTGCCTGTCGCACAGCTAAAAGATATCGTTAAACAGCTAGAGGCCAGCGCACAGAAATGCCATGACCTGAAAGCGCAGTTTTATAACGTCTCTGATGACCACCTACATAGGTGGCGGTCTGTGCTTGCCAAGCGTATTTAGATTGACCCGGAAGAATGAGGGCAGATATGCCGTAACGATTATATTATCTATCAAAAGGGTTTTCGAGAGTGTCGGACAAGAAACTACAAAGCACGTTTATCACCAACGTTCAGAACAAGATTCTTAAAGAGAGAATCTCGGAGTTGGTTGGTTTCAGCAAAGAGCTGAAATTTCTGGTTGGCTTCTTCTATTTCTCCGGGATTCGTGAGTTATATGAAGCTGTAAAGAATAACCCAGGTCTAAAACTATATGTCCTCGTTGGGCTGAACGTCGACAAAACGAACTATGGTCCATCGAGTACGGCCATACCGGCAAGGTAGATGGAAACAAACATCAATCTCATTTCAAAGATTCTATCATCAAATCTATCAACTCTTTCGACAACAGGCTCTCGCCGAAGCTTTAGCTCAGAGGGGGAATTACGAGTTCGTAATTTCTTGCGTTGCCTATGGCACCCGCAACCAGACGCTGATTGAATGTCTGAAGAGCACAGGAGTTGATGATTTCCTGCGCCGTCATAGAGAGGAAAGCTAACATAGATTCAGTGCACATTCTGGCTTTATGTTACTGTTTGAAACCGGGTTCATCTGTCTGGGTTATAATTGTGCTTACCAGCCACCTAAGGCTCAGTGTTTCCCAGGTCGAAGTAGCCATCGGGTCAAATCTAACGAGAAATCCTCGAAACAGAACAACCTGAGCATATTGAGGTTCCTCGTGATTAGGCTTCGTACTGCTTCAAAAATATCTACTGATGCCGGATCCAGCTTAGCATTCGGTGGTCTGGTTAACAGTCTGTTTAAGGCATACCCAAGGCAATCTGCGAGTTGGATACCCACACTCGACGTCGAGTCTACAAATGAAAAACCCTCGAAGGGAAACAAGGGTAATACTGCCTTATTTGAAGAGTGGAGCTTGAACAATAGAGCAAAGAGGAGCACCTCCACATATCAAACTCTTCGTTCTCTAATAAGTCGAAAAAGCGAATCTAAGGTGTCCCTTTGTCCTGATAGTTTCCAAGGCTCACTCATACCTACAACACTAAGTTCAACTTGCTGTGATTTCCAAAAGAATCCACCTATAACCAAAATAACACCAGCAAATATCAAAGCCCAACCCAGTGTGTTACCCTGCTGCAAAAAATATCCCGCTATTCCAGCCAAAATTCCAACCAGTATTACCAACCACTGGGGTCTTGATTTGAATTCAATGCTGGATATGTGAGCGTAACTGATGTCCCTTACAGAACCGCCCTTTTTAATGAACAGTCGATTTGTTGAAGCATAGGCAGTTTGACCTTTTAATCTGAACTTTTTCTCAACAACCTCATCTTTTACCAGATACTTTTCTATGTCTTTTGGAATGTCAATCATATTACTCACTCCGTGATAACTTTAATATTATGGCACGTTAATATAAAATCCGTCTACACTTTCATATGGTGACATAACGACCTTTTGGGTACTCTCTACGAATGTTTTATATGTTCCCGAATCCACAAATACGGAGACGTGGTTTATCGTCTTATAACTTGCAGGATTATCTGAGTCCATATAAACCAACTCTACAGTCCAGTTTGATGACATTGCTTTTAAAATACTTGCTGTAAGGATAGCCACATCTTCACAATCCCCACCACCAAATAATAGGGTCTCTAGAGGCAAACGGGGTGTCTCTTTTAACTCCCCAACATACGAACATAACTGAGTAACCATGTTCCAGGCCTCTTCTATCCTACTTTCATCATCAGCATGCCGTGAATAGAAGGTAGAGGCCGGAGTCTGGAAATTTTCCTTAATGATGTAAGGTCTCAAGTCAATACGGGTAAATTTCCCCCCTAGATTTACGTACTTGCTTCCGTTAATAAATCTTTGAGCTAAGGTGCTCAAACCAAGACGGCTTAGGTCTGAAATCTGTAAATTACGCATAAACGTTCCGGCTAGGGTATTTGATTCTAGAGTTTCAACATCTAGTGACCAGTATTCAACCTTGTTATCCAAAGTATGGTAAGCGAAATTAGCTTTCCTGCCATTCATCATTATGTACGGAGGTACAATAGCTCCTTCTAACGCACTTTGGAGTTGGTTCTTGGCTTGTTCAAGCTCACTAGAGAAGCGTTCTATTTCTTCCAGGTAGTTGTTATTCTGTTGCACCAGACTATTGTATTGCTGTGTTAATTCATCATGTTTCTTGAGTAAAGAATTATATTCTTGCACCAGAGCATTATATTGATTTGTCAGTTGGCTATTATCTTGTGAATAAGAGCACGAAGATACGATACCTATGAACGAAACAAGAAATACAAAAACTAGAGATTTCCAAGTGTTACCCATATGTGTCACCTCTTTAAACTACCACATTCATTATGCCTGACGGGGATAATATTACAACTATCGTTGACATAAGTCCATAATAGAGGGCTACAATCCAGCCAAGAGGTGGCTTCGCAAATGGAATCCCTAGGAATATACGGCAAAATCATCCGTGAGTACGAGGGTGAAGGGTTCTTGACTCTTTATGATGGGAGAACATGTAATTGCTCACTTCGTGCGGTTCAAATATCAGATGGGAAAATAATGGCAAACAATGGATAACGGACCGGAGTTTGCCGGGCGTGCCCTGGATGAGTGGGCCTACCGTAAAGGCGTAAAGCTGAATTTCATCAGACCAGGGAAGCCGATCGAAAACGCTTTAGCCGAGAGCTTCATCGGCAGGCTCAGGGACGAGTGTTTGAATACCAACTGGTTTATGAATCTTAAGCATGCAAGGGACATCGTCGAAGATTGGCGGAAGGACTATAACGAGGTCAGGCCGCACAGCTCGTTGAAAGGAAGTACCCCGAAGGAGTATGCTGAAACAGCGATGGGACTCTAGACAGTGATGCTACTAATTTCGGGGTAAGGTCATAGGAACAACGCTTATGAAGCGCCTACGCCTACTGCAAGGCAATGTCCTTTAATCATACTATTTGCCTCCCGTTTCAGTCCTGGGCCGATTGGCGCTGCAAATTCAGGCCTAGCAGCCGTGCCAATATCTCGACTTCTGGCAGGTCAGGGTCCCATCCATATGCTAGGAACGCAGCTTCATCCAATCTGTTGTGAGCCATATCAAGCCAAGTCGGACGTTCGTTGTATAGATTGGTCAGCGTCCTTCGCTTGAGAAGGCTTGGCCCAAGACTGCCTTCGGGAGGATTTAGCCACCCGTCCCGCAATTCGTTGAGCCGCTTGGCCGACTGTGCAATGGCCTCCATTTGGTCGATAGTCGGCTCAGGAAATGGAAAGGTTTCGAAGGTTGTTGTGGGCGTATAGCGGAAACCTGACTCCACCTCCCGCAGTTGAGTGCCCATAGCACGTGCCCAGACCTCGTGGACACGGGAATGTAGAATGCCGAACGTGTAGTCATCATCACGAGCTATGGCAATGACGGCGCTGTCTGGTAGCGTGCCAATAGGTACCCATACAAAAACACGGTGTTTGGAAACACGAGGCGTCACAATAAAGCGATTCAGATTAGCCAATACCTTTCGCATCTCGACGCGTGGGCGTTCATGCAGCCACCATTCGGATATAGTCGTCTTAGAGTTATCTCGCTGTGGCTTCACGTGGGTCTTCACGTACTCAAACGGCTTCTCAAACAAAGCAGCCTCTTCGAGAGGCATTGAGCCCCCGAAGTCGACTATGGACATTCTCCGTGGCCTACCAGTAACATCAAGGCCATTCACCCAAGGTCTGATTACTTGATGGTTGCTTTTGCCATTGGGGTTGGGAGCTTCAAGCATCTGAAGTGCCGCCGATTGTGAGACTTCGAATGGGCCACCTTTGGTATCACCCATGAAAGCAATATCTAGGTTCTCTTTAAGGCGGCGGGCTTTCGTAAGGTCAATGCCAGCCGTCAGATTAGAGTTTATGGCGGCAACAGGTTTTTCATCCATTATACGGTGTTTTTCCCTGCCGTCATCGAACCCCACAATTGATACATGGACGGCGGCACCTTCCAAGACCCATTCGCGGTCAGAATACGCTAGAAAGATGTCTCCCGTCTCCTTTATTCGCTCCAGCACACGCCGGTTGGCGCCGCCTCTTATGCCTTGCGTGGCCAGCAAGCCGACACGATCTACTCTGCCCTCGGCAACCATGGCGCGAGCCTTCTCGTGCCAGTAGCAACAAAGGTCGGCCTCGCGGGGAACTCGCCTTTCCCAAACCTGAAACATTGAGTCTACGTATATGTCGCCAAGCTCCCGGCGCAACTTCTTGCCACCACAAAAAGGGGGGTTACCGACAATCACGTCGGCCTCTGGCCATTCGGGCTCCCGTGGACAAGCAGGGTCCGAAGTGTCCACTATGGCGTCCATAAGGCGAATATTTCCAAGGGGCTGTAGGATAGGGTCTTCATTCTCAAGGTCAATAGCGTTCCTATGTTTCCACTGAAGGTATCCGATCCAGACAACCACCGAAGCTAGCTCGTGTGCGTATTCATTGACCTCAATGCCGAAGAGTTGGCTGGGGTGAATCTGTGGAGTCATTCCCCGGATTCCATGCATGGCAGCGAATGCCAGCACCTCTTTTTCAAGCAATTTCAATAGCGACAAACTAACGTACAAGAAGTTTCCAGACCCGCAGGCTGGATCAAGCACACGAATTAGGCATAAACGCCGCTGAAAACCGCTTAATAGGGCCTCCAATTCCGTTCGATGTTGTTCTCGCTCTGGCTCATCCAGTTCCCGCCAGACCAAGAGCGGCTCCGCCTGCGACTGAGTGAGTTCCCATTGGCGTCGCAGAGGGGCCATTAACACAGGTTCAACGACGAGACGAATATCCTCTTTAGAAGTGTAGTGAGCCCCTAGTTGTTTTCGCTTAGTCGGGTCTAGGATACGCTCGAAGAGCGTACCGAAAATCGAAGGCTCTATGTCCGACCAATCCAGGGCATTGAGACGCTCCAAAAGAGCTATGTGGTCGGCAATTAGTTCCGGCACATACGCGTCGTTAAACAAGCCACCGTTGAAGTGTGGCACACGGCGCATTAGGAACTCTCCACCGTCCTTCATGGCGGCGAACAGTTCTCCCAGGTAACGGCGAAAAGCTTCCGGTCTGCTCTTATTCAGACTGATTACATCGGCGAAAGATTCCTTTGGTAGAAGATCAACGTCGCTTGCGAAGAAAGAGAAGATCATACGCATAATGAAGCGAGCAATGTCGTGATCGCTAATACCTGTGATTTTGCGGTGTTGCCGCATATCCTGGGCCAGGTTCCCTAGAAGTTCAGCCGCCTCTTCTGTTAATTTTTCAGGCGACTTGCCGGGGTTTAGCCGTGAGGGATCCTCAAACAATGCCCGCAGAATCTCAAGCGCAGTAAAGCGAGAGCCGGGCACATGCGTATCAGAAGCGATGTCGGTATTGGTGAACCGATATATCCTCTTTACTGTATTGTTGAAGTTGGTGTGGATTTCGAACCTGTCAAAGTCGCAAACAACCAACAAGGGAGGGTTGCCCAACGCTTCACGGTATAACTGGAGTTGACTGTAGGCTGCTACGAGGTCATTGTGACGCCCTTTGTACTCCCATGCGAAGCAGTCCTTGCGCCATACGTCGGAAAAGCCGTCCTCTCCAGACTCTCTTTTCAGACCTTGATCGAAAGTGAAAGAGTCACCTAGTGGGTCAGCTTCGGCAGGAGTTGGCACCCCGAGGATACGACAAAGGTCAATGAAATGTTCCTGTGAAGATTGCCGCTCTCTCAGCCTGACACGGTCCCATTTTGCGGTGAATTCCGCGGGGAGCATGGTTACAGCCTCCTTCGTCGGAAGTGCCAGACTTTTTCCAGGCTAGTCGATGTCTGTTGCTCTCCAGAACCAAGTCTTTTTAGCATGGCTCATTTTACACCCGCCTGTGGCCTGCTGAGAGCTAATATAAGAAGTTGTGGAAATTAATGACGCAGGGATAAAGAAAGGCGTA
>CAZCOB010000052.1:0-13170 GCA_964500415.1 uncultured Dehalococcoidaceae bacterium
GGGTGGCGTTTCTGGGTGTGGATAAAATCGGGGAATTTCAGCGGGTCGCGGATGAAGAAGACGGGAGTATTATTACCGGTCATGTCATAGTTGCCTTCTTCCGTGTAGTACTTGAGGGCGAAGCCGCGCGGGTCACGCTCGGCATCCGCTGAGCCTCTCTCACCGCCGACCGTAGAAAAGCGGGCGAAGACTTCCGTGCGCTTGCCGATTTCGGCTAGGAATTTCGCCCTGGTGTATCTGGTAACGTCTGCCGTCACCTCGAAGTATCCGTGCGCCCCGGCGCCTTTGGCATGGACGACGCGTTCCGGGATACGCTCCCGGTCAAAGTGCCCGAGTTTTTCCAGCAGGTGGGTATCCTGCATCAGAATAGGTCCGGGATTACCCGCAGTCTTGGAATTCTGGTCATTATCGACTGGGGCACCAAAGCCGGTAGTGTAGCTTTTCTTCTCTTCTGCCATGGTCTCCCTCCTTTTAGGTTATATTTTTTCTTTTCCTCTATTATTATCTCTGTTGACAATCCTTACAGAGCCCGCGAAACTCAAGCTGATGGTACGAAACCTTGAAGCCGGTTTTTCTGGCTACTCTCTCGTCTAGTTCAACGTCCACCGGTTCATCCAGATCGAAAACCCGGCCACAACCCGTACAACGGAAATGATAGTGGTTCGTTTGTCTACCTTCAAACCTGGTTACGGTACCGTTAAGATTTAATTCCGAAATTTCCCCTTTCTCCTCTAATATCTTCAAATTACGATAGACCGTACCCTTACTGATGTTGGGTATCACTTTCCTGACCTCGTCATATATCCAGTCGGCCGTCGGATGCGAATCAGTACTCCGGAGTACATTGAGGATAGCCTCCCTCTGCCTGGTCACTCTTCTTTTCATAAACAGTAATAAATCCTAATACTAATTCTAACATACCATACTTTTAGACTGTCAAGAGGAACTAAGGGCGCAATTCATTGCAGGTTGTCCAAAACGTTGCAAGGTCCCCGGTTCAAATCCGGGCGCTCCGACCATACGCACGAAATCTGGTGGTGAGACTATGGCCTAATTTCTCCGTCTACAAAGCATCGACGTCGTCACGTGGCGTTAAAGGCAGCCCTCCGCCGGCATTGATAGACTCACCGGTAACATAAGATGAAAGTTCGGATGCCAGGAATAGAGCCACTCCCGCGATTTCCTCCGGCATACCCATTCTCTGCATCGGCACTCTCTTATCCAGCATCTTGAAAAAGGCTGCCCCTTCTGCCTCCGACATTCCCTTCAGCATCTCATTAAAAAATTCTGAACGTACCGGACCCGGCAGAATGGCGTTTACCGTGATATTAAAGGGAGCCAGTTCAAAAGCCAGGTTGTTCGTTAGCGAAATTACCCCGCCCTTAGCCGAATGGTAGTGAACGATGGGTGCGGGCGGATGGATGGCGCCCATGGAAGAGACATTGATAATCTTTCCGTATTTATTTTTTTTCATATAAGGTACGACTGCCCGGCAGCATAAAAACTGGCCTTTCAGGTTAATGCCGACAATCCTGTCCCAGTCCTGGTCGGTAGTATCCTCAATCGCACCGCCTTTCGCTAAAGAAATCCCACCCGCATTATTCACGAGGATATCAACCTTACCGAATTCTTTAATAGTCCGTGCCACCATACCGTTTACCTCGGCGCTATTTGAAACATCAGCCCCGATTGCCAGAGACTTTCGTCCCAGCGCCTTAACCTCATCCGCAACTTTCTGAGCGCCTTCAATATGAAGGGCATTCACGACGACATCACAACCCTCATCGGCAAACTTTAGAGAAATACCTCTCCCGATTCCCTTGGCACCGCCGGTAACAAGAGCAACTCTGTTCTCAAGTAACACTTTCCGCCTCCTTTAGATTTATACGCCTAAAATATTATGAAACACTAAAAGTACTCAAATTTTAATATAACCGATTTTGCTGTCCACTGACAATTAAAGTTGCATAGGATATCTAAAATACGGCAATATATAATGAAAGAACAGCAGCACTCACTAATTATTGCCTTCAACATGAACAAACACTACTGATTGAGGAGGAAATGATGGCCAGAGGCTATATGGGCAAAATACTTGATGTAAATTTATCCAGAAATGAACTAAACGATGAGGTACTTGATGAAAAACTCTGCCGTGAATATATCGGGGGTTACGGCATCGGCGCCAGAATTCTATACGACCGTATGAAATCCGGCGCCGACCCGCTGGGTCCGGATAGCATTCTGGGCGTCATGACCGGCCCGTTTACCGGCACCGACGCTATTTCAGGTACGAGATTCACTGTCTTCGGAAAGTCGCCGCTGACGGGGGGCTGGGGCGATGCCAACTCCGGCGGCTATTTCGGCGCTTATATCAGGTTCTCCGGCTACGACGGTATTCTCCTCACGGGTATATCTCCCAAGCCGGTTTACCTGCTCATCGATAGCGGCAAGGCGGAGTTGAGAGACGCGTCCCACCTGTGGGGTAAGGACACCTACGAGACCGAGGATATCCTGAAAAAGGAACTCGGCGACGATGTGGCTATTATCTGCATCGGCCCATCGGGCGAAAAGTTATCCCGGGTGTCCTGCATCATGCACAATAAAGGCAGCGCGGCGGGTCGCTCCGGCCTGGGGGCGGTCATGGGGTCGAAGAAGGTCAAAGCGGTGGCCGTAAAAGGCAAAATGAAAGTCCCCGTAGACGATGCTAAGGGGCTGAAAGAATTAAGAAAGAAATATCTGCCCCAGTTAAGCGGCGATATCGACTGGATACGTAAATACGGTACGTCATTCGTAACCGTAAGCTCCATTGAAAGCGGGGATTCGCCCGTAAAAAACTGGGGGGGCATAGCGGTAAACGATTTCCCGGATGCCAAGCCTCTCGGAGCCGACCCCGTGGATGAACGCAGGTTAAAGCGAACCGGCTGCTACCGTTGCCCCGTCGGCTGCGAGGCGATTATGAAGGCGGGAACCGGAGAATACAAGTACGCGGCGGGCTCTTTCCGACCTGAATACGAGACAATCGTCATGCTCGGCAGCAACTGCCTTAACGATAACCTGGAATCAATCATGATGGCCAACGATATGTGCAATCGCTACGGTATTGATACCATTTCCGCCGGGGCCGTCATGGCTTTCACCATGGAATGCTACGAGAATGGATTAATCGATAAAAGAGACACCGACGGCATTGAAATGAACTGGGGCAACCACAAATCGCTGGTCGCCATGCTGGAGAAAATGGCTAAAAGAGAAGGCTTCGGTGACATACTGGCCGACGGCGTAAAGGCGGCCGCGCAGAAGATAGACAAAGGCGCCGGAGAATACGCCATCCACGTTCATGGTCAGGAGGTGCCGGGGCACAACCCGATTGCCGGGTTCCACTGGCCGGCGACATACATCGCCAACGCCACCCCGGGACGCCATACCCAGGGCTCGGAGGGATTCAGCCAGGAACTGCTGCCCAAATACGACCCGGGGTCGTTCAGCGGCAGAGGGCCGGCTCATCGGATAGGCACCTGCCAGCAGCACATCACGATGTGCACCGGGACCTGCCTGTTCGTGGCGGGGAACCTGCCCGGCTATGAGGTCATGGCGGAGTTCATGCGAGCGATTACCGGCTGGGACATAACCCTCGAAGAAATGCTGGAAGCCGGAGAAAGAATAGAGAACGTCCGGCAGGCCTTCAACGTACGCGAAGGACTGAACCTGCTTAAGTTCGAGGTATCCGGCCGGATACTGGGCAAGCCGCCGCATGCGGTCGGGCCCCTGGCCGGCGTCAGCGTGGATGCCGATACGCTGGTTAGAGAATATATAGCCGCGATGGACTGGGACGCCGCAACCGCCAAACCGAGCAAAAAGAAACTGAAGGCGCTGGGGCTGGACGATATAGCCAGAGAACTCTGGCCGCGTTAGAATCCTATAAAAAGGGGATGGGGAGATGAATTTCAGACCTAAACCTAACCGCATCTTGAAAGCCCTGAAAAAGGGCGAAATCCCGCTGGGCATGGAAATTAATACAGGTAATCCGAGCATAATCGAAATCCTCGCTTACACCGGGTTTGATTTCTACATGCTGGATATGGAGCACACCCGGTTAAACCGCGAAACCATGGAGCACTGCGTCCGCGCCGCCGACGCCGCGGGAATTACCACCCTGGTCAGAGTCACCGAAAACGACCCCGGTCTTATCCGGCACGCCCAGGAAGCCGGGGCCCAGGGTGTAGTTGTTCCCCGCGTGAAAACCCCCGATGATGTTCAGAAAATAATCGATGCCCTCCGCTACGGCCCCGAAGGTAAATGCGGAGTCTGTCCTTCGGTACGCGCCGCGAACTACTCGGATGAGGGGTACGAGGAATATATAGAATATTCGAACCGGAATAACATGATTATTCCCCTGCTGGAAGACAAGACCGGCTTTGAAAATGCAGAGGAAATTTTCACTCTGTTGAAACCGGGCGTGGATGCCATCGGCACGGGAATGGGAGACTTGAGGTTCTCGCTGAGAAAGCCGGGCCAGAAGGCAGACAGGCAGCATCCTTACGTTAAAGAAGCCGCCACCAGGGTAGCGATACTCTCTAAGAAGACGGGTGTCCCCATAATGGACATGGCGTTTTCTCCCGAGGGCGCTAAGGAAACCATAGCCAGAGGCACCAGAATTTTATTATACTCTCTGGACCAGATGCTGTTTTATAATCTTTGCCGGGATATTGTCCGGGCAGTAAAAGGATAGGAATCACAGTTGTTACATGCGTTGAAAATTGTTATAAGGAGATAAAATATAATATGAGCAACCTGGAGGGAAAAATCGCTATGGTCACCGGGGCCGCCAGCAAGAGGGGCATGGGACATGCCATCGCCCTGCGACTGGCCGGAGAAGGGGCTGATGTTGTCGTTACCGATAAGTTTGCCGCGCCGAAAAGCCTTTTCCCCGGAGACGAGGAATGGGGCGGACTGGACGCTATCGTCGCTGAAATTGAAGCACTGGGCCGGAAAGCCCTGGCAGCAACCATGGATATCAACCTCAGTAAAGACATCGACACCGTCGTCGAGAAAACCCTGGAAAAATTCGGGAAGATAGACATACTGGTACATGCCGCCGCTATTCGCGGGCCGGTAGGAGTCCCTGTCGTCGAACTTTCCGAGAAAGACATCCGGGATATCATCGATGTTGACCTGGTTGGTTCGTTTTTAATATGCAAGGCGGCAGCCAGGGATATGATAGCCAGGGGTGAAAGTGGCAGGATTGTTATTTTCTGCTCGCTGGCGGGAACGCACGGCGTACCGGGAAGCGCCGCTTATTCCGCCGCCAAATACGGCACCATCGGTCTGACGAAAAGCCTGGCCCTGGAGCTGGCGCAGTATAAAATAAACGTCAACGGCATTAATCCGGGCATGATAGTCACTAATTTGAGAGACGATTCCTTTACCAAAATGGCCGAGGCCGAGGGCATTACCTGGGAAGAAGCCAGAAAGAAAGACCACGAGATGCTGGGCACACGCATACCGTGGGGTCGACTCGGCACGCCGGAGGAAGCCGCCGACCTTACCTATTTCCTGGTCTCCGACCTTTCGACCTATATCACTGGCGAGGTAATAGCGCTGGGGGGTGGCGTCACCTAAAAGTTGCTATTCCGGCTGCCTGAAAAAATAGGAGGCATAATCATATGGCTGCTATAACGGACTTCGTTAAACACTTAACCCGTACCCGTTACGAAGATGTCCCCGGTGACGCCGTGGAGTCGGCCAAGCGTGAGGTACTGGACAGCCTGGCTACGGCCCTGGGCGGCTCGCCAAGGGCAGGCGTGGGGGAGCTGGTGGACATGGTCAGGGAGTGGGGAGGCAGCGAGCAGAGTACTGTCATTGCCTACGGTATTAAGTGCCCGGCCCCCAACGCGGCCCAGGTCAATGGCACGATGATACATGCCCTGGACTATGACGACGGCCATCAGGTAGCTCTGGTCCATATCGGTTGCATCACCGTGTCAACCTGCTTTGCGGTGGCAGAGCGGATGGGAAAAGTAAGCGGCAAAGAGCTTATTACAGCTATCGCCCTGGGCGGCGATTTCCTGGCCAGGTTGGGACTGGCCAGCAAGCCGGGTAGCAGCGCTCTCAGCGCCGGCTGGCACCCCACGACTTTGTTCGGTTTTCTGGGTGCCGCCGCCATGGCCGGGAGGCTCATGGGACTCGACGAGGAGAAGACGATTAACGCCCTGGGCCTCGCCTACCATCAATGCGGCGGCGCCGGCTCCGGCGTCAGCGACGGCGCACTGGCGAAAAGGATGGGACCGGGGCTGGCAGCCAAGGCCGGTATCACGGCCGCCCTGATGGCCGAGAGGGGCATTACCGGCGATAGAGACCCTCTCGAAGGAAGGACAGGCCTGTTCAAAACTTACATGGGAGGGGACTACGACGTTAATATACTTACCGCCGATCTGGGTAAGCGGTTCGAGGGAGTCAATATAGGGGATAAGCCCTACCCCTGCTGCGGTCTCGCTCATGCCTGCATCGATGCCGCCCTCGTTCTAATATCCCGACACGATATTGTTCCCGGGCAGATAGAGTATATCACGGTATATGGCGGCGAGCCGGTTTACGGTCTGTCCCAACCCCCGGAAATCAAGTGCACCCCGCGGACGATTATTGATGCTCAATTCAGCGTGCCCTGGGTAGTGGCGACGGCCCTCGTCAACGGCAAAGTCACCGTGGACGATTTTACCGAGGAAGCCCTGGGGAGGCGGGAAATCCTGGAGATGGCGCAAAAGGTAAACGCCAGGCTCGAACCCGCGATGACCCGCCACGGCGTCGGGCCGGGAGGGGTAACTATAAAGATGGTAGACGGGACGGAGTATACCGAAGAGGTGGAACACTGCCTGGGCAGCGTCGAGAGGCCGATGACTTTTGAAGACTGCACGAAGAAATTCAGGGAGTGCGCCGCCTGCTCTATCAAGCCGCTGCCCCCTCATACGGTCGAGAGGGTATTAGAGATGATAGCGGGGCTGGAGAAGCTGGACGATGCCACCGAAATCATCAGGATGGTGGGGTAAGAGGAGACAAACAAAGCAAGTTTGGTTTTGGATAATGATTAATCCAGGAGATGTTATCTCATACATAGAAATGTGCTCCGAAGAAGGAGTGAACCTTCAGCGGGGTATGAACTACCACCTGCGTGGAGATATAAGTGTTATTTTGATGAGTTTAAGACCCAATGCTCCCTACGCAGATAAAGTTGAAGAGGATGGTAAAATTTTAATCTACGAGGGGCATGATGCACCAAAGACTCAAGATACCCCCATTCCAAAGATTGTTGACCAACTAATTTATAATCCGGGCGGTTCACTAAATCAGAATGGTTTGTTTTATAAGACCGCTGAACGATATAAGAGAAGTAAACAAAATCCAGAATTAGTAAAGGTATATGAAAAGCTTCACAGAGGCATCTGGGTATATAACGGTGTTTTTAAGTTAATAGATACATGGAAAGAAGAAAGTAACGACAGGAAAGTATTTAAGTTTAAACTAGAACTTACAGAAAATACACTAATATATGATGATAACCATCAAAAAGAGAGCGTATTAGAACATAATAGATTAATTCCGCCACAGGTTAAACTAGAAGTATGGAAACGAGATAAAGGAAAATGCGTAAAGTGCGGAAGTACTAATAATCTCCACTTTGACCATATCATACCATTTTCTAAAGGTGGGTCTTCTTTAGTAGCAGATAATATACAATTACTATGTGCAAGACACAATATTTCCAAAGGAGACAGGATAGAATAGCCCCACCCTTGCCCCCCTCTCCTCATTCATACTATAATTATCTGGATACAAAATCCCCCTTAATCCCCCCTTCGGCAAGCTCAGGGCAGGCTCTTTTTCAAAGGGGGACAATCGTTAGTTTTTTATCCTTTTAATGGAGGTTTTTATGCTGAGCTGTTACCGCATCCTCGATATTACCGACGAGAGGGCCTTTATAGCCGGTCGGGCGCTGGCCGACTTCGGGGCGGAGGTGATAAAGATTGAAAAGCCCGGCGGCGACCCGTCGCGCTTCCGGGGGCCGTTTTATGAGGACGACCCCGACCCCGAGAAAAATCTCTGGTGGTTTTCCTTCAACTCCAACAAGAAGGGCATCACCCTGGACATCACGACATCGAAGGGTAAAGAACTCTTTAAGAGGCTCGTCAAGACGGCGGACGCGGTGATAGAGTCGTACCCCGTCGGCTACCTGGAGAGCATCGGCCTCGGCTACCAGGACCTCAGCCAGATGAACCCCGGCATCGTGCTGACGTCCATCAGTGGCTTCGGTCGGGAGGGGCCGTACAAAGATTACAAAGACCCGGACATCGTGGTGCGGGCGCTCGGCGGACTCATCTACACCGCCGGCTACGACGACCGTCCCCCGCTCACCGTCAGCTACCACCACACCCATACGATAGGGGCCATGAACGGAGCGGTCGGCACGATGATAGCTCTCAGCCAGCGCGTACACACCGGCCGGGGCCAGCACGTCGAAGGCATCACCCAGCAGGCGCTGGACATCATCTGCTCGGCGGAAATCGAAGGCCCTTACGCCCTCTTCGGCGAGATTCCCACGCGGCACGGACGGGCGCGGGCGGAGGTCACCCTCAAAGACGGCTCCATTTTCTACAATCCCCTGCTCTGGGAATGCAAGGACGGCCACGTCGCCCTGAACCTCCTGCTCAATCCCGCCTCCGCCAAGAACAACCTCAGCACGATGGGATTCATCAAGAAAGACGGCATTGATATCGGGTCGTTCGAGGGGTGGGAGTGGGATAAAAAAAGCTGGGATGACATGAGCCGGGAACAGGCCGAAGAGCTCATGGAAATAATCGGCAAGTTCTTCATGAACCACACCAAGGACGAGCTTCTCAAGCTGGCGACGGAAAACCGATTTCAACTCGGCCCCTGCAACAACGCCGAAGACGTTTTAAAGTACCCGCAGCTCGTGGCCAGAGGCTTCTGGAAAGAAATCGAGCACCCGGAACTCGGCGCCAGCCTGAAATACCCCGGCGGCGCCGTCATGACCACCCAGGGATACGTCGGCGTCAGGCACCGCGCCCCGTACATCGGCGAGCATAACGACCAGGTATATCGAGAGTTGGGGCTTTCCGCCGGTGAGATTGAGACCCTGAAAAAGCAGAAGGTGATATAAAGCGTTAAACAACCGCTCATGGTGAGCTTGTCGAACCATAGCGCTAATAATATCCCACCCTTCGACAGACTCAGGGTGAGCGGATGATAACAAATACTCAAGACAGGAGCAAAACCGTGACGAAGAAACCTTTCGAAGGCGTTAAGATAGTACAGCTCTGCTGGGCGGGGGTGGGTGTCTATACGCTCAACTACCTCAGCCACTTCGGAGCGACGACGGTACGCGTGGAAACGGCCACCAGACCTGACCCGGTCAGGCTTTTCGCGCCCTTCGCCCCCACGCAAAAAGAGGGCGAGCCGCTGGGACTGGAACGTAGCGCCTTCTTTTCCATCACCCACACCGCCCCGGAATACGGCATCAGCCTAAATTTCAAGCAGCCTGAGGCAATAGAGATTTTTAAGAAGCTGGTCGCCTGGGCGGACGTGGTCGGGGAGGGATTCCCCACCGGCGTCATGGACAAGCTGGGACTGGACTATGAGGGGCTGAAAAAGGTCAACCCGGAAATCATCATGTTCCGCACCTGCGGTTACGGTCATACCGGCCCCATGGCGGACCAGCCCGGCTTCGGCAGCATTTTGACGGCCGTCACGATGATGGACACGATGGTCGGCTACCCGGACAGGCCACCCGTGCCCCCCTCCACCTACTACACCGACCAGCTTTCGCCGATGTACGCCACGCTTTCCATCATGGCCGCCCTCGACTACCGCCGCCGCACCCGCAAGGGACAGTATATCGACCACGCTCAGATTGAGGCGGGACTGAACTACATGACCCCGCTCATCCTCGACTACCAGGCCAACGACAGAGAACTGGCCCTGAAAGGTAATAAGTGCGATTACGCCGCGCCTCACGGTATCTACAAATGCCGGGGCGAAGACAGATGGGTGGCCATCGCGGTAATGACCGACGAGGAATGGCAGAGCTTCATCGGAGCTATCGGCGGTCCTGAGTGGGCGAAGGACAGGAAATACGATACCGCGGTCGGACGCGTTAAAAACGGCGATGAACTCGACCGACAGGTCGAAGCCTGGACGGTAAATCACCCGCCGGAACACATCCAGGAAACGCTGCAAAAAGCCGGGGTCGGCGCGGGACTGGTTGCCAACGCCAAAGACCTCGACGAAGACCGGCAGCTAAATCACTACAATTTCTACCGCGAGCTCGACCACCCGTACATGGGCAGGCTGCGTTACTATCACCCCGACCCCATCAAGCTGTCCGCCGCCGAGGCCGATATCAACCGCCCCGTCCTGGTTGGTGAGCATACCGACTATGTCTGCACCGAAATTCTGGGGATACCCCGGCATGAGGTTGAACGGCTGCGGGAGAAGGGCATCTTCGAATAATCCAGCCGGGCACGCTCGTCATTGCGAGCCCTTCCGCTGAAGGGCGAAGCAATCCCTTATAATCCGAGTAGAGATTGCTTCGTCGCTGCGCTCCTCGCAATGACACTAGAGGGCATGCTTGAAGTTGCCTCCCCGGACAGAGTAGTATTATGACATGGATTTCAGTCCGCTGCTGGAGACACTGGTACCCTCCTCGGGAGGACTACTCGTTGTCAGGGCAATCGTGGGGATTATTATCGTCTTATTCCTGCCGGGCTACGCCTGGACGCTCGTCTTTTTTAAACAGGTAAATATCGCCGAAAGGATTGCCCTATCCGTCGGCCTGTCCATCGCCTCGGTGACGCTCAGCATCATCGTCCTGAACGTGCTTTTCGGCATGAGGATTAACGGCATCAACGCCCTCATTACCATCATCGTGATTACGGTTGTCCCCGCGGGGATATATTTCCTCAGAAGATACCTGTCCCGGCACGCGGAGGTCCCGGACGGAGACTGAATGCACGACGCCGTAGTTGTCGGCGGCGGGCCGGTGGGAAGCTACACGGCTTATCGCCTCGCCGAAAAGGGACACCGGGTGCTGGTGATAGAGCGGAAGGCGCGAGTGGGGGAGCGGGTCTGCTGCACCGGCATCGTCAGCCAGGAATGCGCCGACACCTTTAACATCGATGATAAAGTAATTCTCCGCCGGGTCAGCCGCGCCAGCCTGTTTTCGCCTTCCGGGAACCGCCTCGACCTGCGGCGGGAAGAACCCCAGGCCTGTATCCTGGACCGGGCCGCCTTCGACAGGTCGATGGCCGGGCGGGCGCAGGCGGCAGGAGCCGACTACTCTTTCAACAGCCGGGTTATTGATGTCGTCATCGAAAGCGACCGCGCCGACGTTATCACCGTCTACGGGGGAAAAGAGTCGAAAATCCCGGCGAAAGCCGTGGTCATCGCCGGAGGCTTCGCGCCCGGCTTGACAGGGCGGCTGGGTCTGGGCGCGTTCCGGGACTTCACCATCGGCGTACAGGCCGACGTACAGTCACAAGACGTCGACGAGGTAGAGATATACTTCGGCGACGTGGCACCCGGCTTCTTCGGCTGGATTGTGCCGACAATCCCTTTAACGGTAAGGGTGGGACTGATGTCGCGGGAGAAGCCCGGTCAATATTTGAGAAAATGGCTGGAAAGGCTGGAGGCAACGGACAAAATAGTTTCTAACGCTGTCAGCATATGCTACGGGGGAATACCTTTGAAGCCGCTGCCCCGGACATACGGTGAGCGGTTGGTAGCGGTGGGGGATGCCGCCGGACAGGTAAAGCCGACCACCGGCGGCGGCATCTATTACGGCTTGCTCAACGCGGATATTGCCGCTGCAGCACTACACCAGGCGCTGTCCGACGACGACCTGTCCGCCGGGAGGCTGGCACGCTACGAGCGGGGCTGGCGTAAGAAGCTGGGACGAGAACTCAGGACGGGCTACTGGGCCAGAAGGCTCTTCGAACACCTCAGCAACCGGCAAATCGACCGCCTATTTGAGGTAATCAAAGCCGGCGGCATCGACGAAGCCCTGCTCAAATCCGAAGAAGTATCGTTCGACTGGCACGGCAGGACGATAGTACAGCTACTAAAATACCGGATGGTAGCCAGGACGCTGAACGTGTTGAAGTTCCCCTTCAAGACGGGACGGATTGACCGATGACACGGTTAATGTTTAGAATAAAACAGCTTACGTATCGGGAGAAATAAATGAAAAACAGCGATGACCGTATTCCCAGCCTGGGCGATGCCGCCGCACTATACCTGGCGAAATTACCCGAAAAAAACAGGGATGCCAGCCAGCCGGAGGTGTATAAATTCGCCCGCTGGTACGGCTCGGAGAGTTCCTTCTCCAGACTGGCCGCCCCCGTGGTGGCCAACTACGCCGAGCAGCTATCGACCTCGGATACCGACTATACCAGAAAGCTGGAACTGGTGCGCGCTTTTCTCGCTTACGCTAAAAAGGCGGGGTGGAGTCAGACCAACCTGGGCACGCATCTGAAAACCAGGAAAGGGAAAACCGGCCCACAGGTCGCCCCCGGCCGCATCGTGCGGGAGGCCGCGATCCTGACACGGGAGAGGTACGATGAACTCACGGCGGAACTCGAAAATCTCAAGCAAAGGAGCCAGGAACTGGTCGTCGATATACAGAGCGCTGCCGCCGATAAGGACTTCCGCGAAAACGCGCCGCTGGCCGCCGCCCGCGAAGAACGCGGACACGTGGAAGGACGTGTCAAGGAGCTCGAGGAAACACTTAAAGCTGCCACTATCATCGATGAAAAGAAGGAACCTACCCATAAGTCCGGCGTCGGCGACAACATCGTCCTCAGCGACCCGGCCTCCGGCCAAGAGCTGCGTTACATGATAGTGGACCCCCGCGAGGTTGACCCTTTCAAGGGTAAAATTTCCATCGCTTCTCCGCTGGGCAAAGCGCTCCTGGGCCGGAAGGAAGGCGACGTAGTGGAAATAAACGCACCGGCCGGCAAACTACGCTACCAGATTAAACACATCGAACGCTAGCAGATATATGCTATAATGGTCTTATCTTCACGGGGATATAGCTCAATAGGGAGAGCGCCGCGTTCGCATCGCGGAGGTCGGGGGTTCGAATCCCCCTATCTCCACCAA
>CAZCOB010000053.1:0-12313 GCA_964500415.1 uncultured Dehalococcoidaceae bacterium
GAGGGTGGGTTCCGTAATGCGCAGGAACATAATCGTAAAATTGGATTTATAATCGCTTTCACCCGTGTATATAAACTCGGGTCCGAATCCCCCTATTGCCAATGGGTGTCTTACCACGTATTTGCCGTATTTTGATTCAGCCATCTGTAAAATCCTCCTCTTATGTATAATATTATTATGAAAAAAGTAATTTTTCTACGTCCCTGATTTTTTTCAGCCCCTTGACCTCCTGCGGGAACATCGGCAGTTCTATTATCTTCAGCTTAGGGTATTTTTCGTAGATATGTTTCAGGTACTGCTCCTGCTGGCGGGTCTTTATCCTGAGGAATTCCGATTCCCCGGACTTGACCACGTTGTTGATGATTATATGCCTCACCTTGAGTCCGTATTTGTCCATCTCCCGGAACGTCCCCTCCAGCTGCTCCACCGCCAGGGCCTCCGGTATCGTGACCATGATAAAATCAACGTCGTCTCTTAAAAATTCCATGTTCTTTGCGGAGAGCTCCTCCCAGCGTTTCAGGATGTCCAGCACCGGCTCCCGGCTCCTCCTTCCGAGCTTCAGTCTAGAGTAGATTCGCGGTGCCATTTTGAGGTGTTTGCCCAGCAGGGCGGGCGTTTCCAGCAGGGTAAGCGTCTGCCCCAGCGGCGCCGTGTCCCACACAATATTTTCGTAAACGTCGTTCCGTGATATTTCGCGGATATAGTCCACCATGAATTCTTCGCCCAGCCCCGGCAGCACCGATGTCGTAAACTCCACAAAAGATTCATAGTCGACATCCACGAACGCCGAAAAGACCTGGTACGCGTCTCTCCCGAACTTTTTATCCCACATCTCCCTGATTTCCCGCTCGCCTATTTCGCTGATATAGAGATTCGGCAGAACCCCGGTCGGTTTTTCCTTATCAGTTACCTCGAAGATATGTGAAAGCGAAGGCGTGGTGTCGGTGGAGATGGTAAGTGTCGACCCCGCTGCTGCGTAGTGCAGCGCCGTGGCGGCGGAGCAGGTCGTCTTGCCCACGCCTCCCTTGCCGGTAAACATGGTGATGCTGGTCACGCTACTATTGAACAACAACCGGGCAGGCGGGCGCAACCGGCACTTCTGCGTTATGGTTTCGTGGTGGTGAATCTTTTCTTATCTTTCTTACAGATAAGCTGTATGGTGTGGTTGCCGGACATAGCCGCGGTAGGCATACCGCCGCCCGGATTTACCCACTGCCCCGCCATGTAAAAATTGTCCAGTCCGGGGAGGGTTTTACGCATTGATGAAGTAAAAGTCTCGGCACTGAACATCCATCCCTCATAGCTGCCGCGCCAGTTGCCGGTATAGCGTACCCAGGTCATGGGAGTGGCAACATCGCGCATTTCCACCTGCGAGGCCAGTCCGGGAAAACGCTTATCAAGCCGGTCAATGACATCGCCGGCAATCCGTTCTTTTTCCGCTTTATAGCGTTCGGGGTTTTGATATAGTTTTTCCCAGTAGTCATAGTCGGTATCGAACTGGACTTTTAACACGGTTTTCCCTTCCGGCGCCAGAGAGGGGTCGTAGCTGTAAGTAAGCACCCCCAGCCTGTGGTGTTCCTTGCCGGCAATGTTGATAGGAGTCTCAAGCGGGAAGGACAGGCCTGATATGGAGGGCGGTATTTCTTCAACGCGGCCTGCCACGCCCAGTCCGATGTATACCAGAGGTGAGAAGATATCAGGATTATCATATCGATTTTTTATAGCATCATCGACATATTTCCCCTCGAGCATGTCAAAAATAGTCGTACGACCGTCAGCGGCGGAAACAACCCAATCGGCGCGATGCTCCGTACCATCAGCCAGTTTTATGCCAACTGCTTTATCGTTCTCAACTAATATTTTGTCAACCCTGGCATTGAAATGGATTTCTCCGCCCAGGGCGTGGTAGCGTTCTTCAAGAAAGCGGACAAGTTCGAGGGCGCCACCCGCAACATAACCGGCTGCTTTTTTGTGCTGAAAGCCGAGCATCCATAAGATTATCATCATGGGCCAGAGGTCGCTGCCGAAAGCGGACGTTAAAGTATGGCGCAGATAGGGGTTCTTGAAGCGCTTGCAGAAGTCTCCAGTGGATATCTTCAGCCATTTTTTCATAAGCATTAACAGGGGCAACATTTTTACTGACTTGATTTTATCGAGCAAATTGTAAAGCTCGGAGGGTTTATCAGCGGGCATATCCGCGCGAGAGAAAGAACGTATCCCTTTAGTGAATTCCCTGATAATATCTTTGTCTTCCGGGGCAAGCTCCAGCAAATACTGCTCAAAGCGGTCGGCATCGCAATAAATGTTAAAGGCTTTACCGTCTTTGTCTTCAAAGCTTGCATACAGGTCGTGGTTATAGATTTTCCACTTCTGCGCCGCGCCGAGTTCCTCCCAGAATTTGTAAAGGTTCGTACCCGGCTTGGTGCCGACGAGCCAGTTCATGGCGCCATCGATGGTGTAACCCTTGCGCTTCCAGGCGGTGCATACCCCGCCGGCCTTGTCATGCATTTCGAAGACAGACGTTTTGTAACCGTTCATGCGTCCGTAGCAGCCGGCCGCCAGACCGGTGAGCCCTCCACCAATGATGATTATCGACTTCTCCATTGCTGTCTCCTTTTTCCGGTGATACTCCCGTTAGATAGTGCATTATATCACAAAGCCGCAAGCTATTCATTTCGGCAGTTATACCTGTATCAGCGGATATGATACTATTTACGTAGCGTTATTACTTCGGGGGTTAATGATGAAGGGTTATCGTATCTTTATATTTGCCGCCGCCTTTTTTCTGGCGGCTTCAGCGTTATTCTACGGTATCCATTACCTGATATTCCGTGACCCGCATCATATCTTCATTTACCTGCTCGGAGACTTCGCTTTTCTGCCGCTCGAGGTTTTCATCGTTGTTATCGTCATCGAGCGTATCCTGACCCGCCGCGAGAAGCAGGCCATGCTTTATAAGCTCAATATGGTCATCGGGGCCTTTTTCAGCGAAATTGGCAACCTCCTCCTGGCCGACCTTATCGAGTATTTCGATAACAGGGAGGAAATTTCGCGTCACCTGGGTATCAACAAGGACTGGACGCCGAAGGATTTTAAGCAGGCCAGCGATTATGCGTATAACTTGAAAGCCGATGTTGACATTCACCGGCTCGACCTGGAAGAGCTGAAGAAGTATCTTTCCGGTAAGAGGACGTACCTGCTGACGCTGCTGGAGAACCCCAACCTCCTGGAGCACGACCGCTTTACCGACTTGCTCTGGGCGACCACCCACCTCGACGAGGAGCTTGAGGCCCGGCCGTCTCTGAAAAACCTGCCGGAGGAAGACCTGGCGCACCTGGCCGTTGACATCGAGCGCATGTACGACCACCTGACCAGCGAGTGGCTGGACTATGTCCAGCACCTGAAGGCCGCCTATCCGTTCCTCTTCTCCCTGGTCTTGAGGACGCACCCCTTCCAGGAGAAACCTTCGGCGGTGTTTACGTAGGGGATGGATAATGTACCGGTTGATTGACACCCATGCTCACCTGGACGAAATAGAAGACCTCGAAACTGTCCTGGCCGATGCTAAAGAGGCCGGCCTGGTGGCGATTGTCGCCGTCGGCTCCGATTTAGCTTCGAATCGGAAGGTGCTGGAGCTCGCCGCCCTTTACAAAGACCTGGTGTACCCGGCGTTGGGCTGGCACCCCTGGTTCATTAAAGAGTCGGAGATTGACGCCAACCTGAAGTTCATCGCATCTCATATCAGCGAAGCGGTGGCGATTGGCGAGGTGGGTCTGGACTACCACAAGCGGGTCAGGGCCGTGGCCGATAAAGCCCTGCAAAAGCGGGTGCTGGGGGGAATTTTAAAGATAGCTAAAGACCACGATAAACCGGCGCTCATCCATTCCCGCTACGCCTGGCGGGACGCCCTTGACGCGGTTCTGGGAGCACGACTTGAAAAAGCGGTTTTCCACTGGTACACGGGGACTTCCAGCGTCCTGCGGGACATAATAGCTCAGGGATACTATATCTCGGTAACCCCGGCCGTAGAGTACCACGAGGAGCACAGGAGGGCGGTGAAAGAAATTCCTCTGGAGAGGATGCTCCTGGAGACGGACTGCCCGGTGGTCTATCAAAGGGGCAGCGAAAATGAATTTACATCGAGTCCGGCGGACGTGCTCAGGTCTCAAAAAGGCGCGGCGACCCTGAAGGGCGTCAGCGAGGAAGAAATAGCCGAAGTTACCACGCAGAACTCAAAGAGGCTTTTCGGGATTGTTTAATCAGGCGGTTACGCACTCTCCGTCGTAGCAACATCCTTCCAGATACCGCTCCGCTTCTGCCTCCTGTATTCCGCGTAGATAAATCCGTAGGCCACCACAAAGCCCAGGGTATCCGAGGCCGGTAAGGAATACCAGACCCCATACATGCCGAATAGATGGGAGAAGAGAAAGAGTAGCGGCACGAACAGGATGAACTGGCGTACCAGAGAAAGAATCAGGGCCATCGTCCCCCTGGATAGCCCCTGGAACGCGGTAACAAACATGATATTAGGACCTATAAACAGCATCGTGGACAGCAATATACGCATCGAAGGTACGGCTACCTCAAGTAATTCGACCTCGTCATTGAAGATACTGACGAGTTGAGGGGTAAAAAATTCTATAAACACGGTAGCCACGGCGAGGAACAGCGCGATACCAACCGAGGCCAGCTTTACCGCCCGCCAGAGGCGTTTGAAGTTTTTAGCGCCGAAACTAAAGCCGACGATAGGCAGCAGCCCGTTGGAGACACCGATAATCGGCATAAAGGCAAGGTCGGATATCCGGATAGCCAGACCTACCGCCGCAATAGCGATTGACCCGTAGGTAGACACAACTTTGTTGAACAGGATAAAGGCAAGGGCCTCCGTCAGTTCCATTATCGACGACGGGGTCCCGACCCGGTAAATATCGCGCAGGATGGATAAATCGGGGAGCAGGTAGCTGGCCTTTATGCGGAAAGCCGTTTTGTGAGCCGCAAAGTAGTAAAGACCGACTAAAGCCCCGCAGGATTGAGCGATAATCGTGGCCAGCGCCGCGCCCCGTATCCCCATTTCCGGGAAAGGCCCCAGGCCGAGAATCATAAACGGGTCCAGGACGATATTAATAATGCTCGCGGCAATCATGATAACCATTGGCTTTATGGCGTCGCCGGAGCCGCGGATAAGGTTGCTGATTACCAGGGCGAAAATTATCTGAGGCGCTCCGTAGGAAATAATTACCAGGTACTGGGTGCTGTATTCCAGGATGTCCGGCGTGGCCCCGAAGGCAGTCAACATGCTTTCTGAGAAGAAAACGGCCGCCACCATGAAGAGGAGACCCCAGAAGACGCTCAGGAAAAATACCTGACCGGCAACGTGGTTAGAGGCTTCCGGGTTATTCTCGCCAAACCGACGGGAAACGAGGGCACTGATGCCGATACCGGTGCCGCCGCCTACCGCAAAAAACAGTATCTGGTAGGGGAACACTATCGTTAAGGCGGCGATAGCTTCATGGCCCAGCTTGGCCACCCAGAAGGTGTCAACGATGTTATAGAGACTCATGGTGATGGTGCCAGCTATACTCGGCAGACTCAGGCTGATAAGCAGTCTGCCGAGGGGCGCGTAACCTAATCTTTCGGTGTATTCTTTCATTGGTTCTCTCAATACGAACAGGTAAGCGAATCGCTGATAGTGATTGGCAGAGTCGCCCGGCTTCCGACCGTAACTATATTACCAACTGCTCGCCCGGTATCTTCGCACTCGTCGGAATGAGGTCGGCATATCAGAACTGAAAAGGAATACCGAAGTCTTCGAACAATTTTTTATCGAATTCCTCCCCTTTATCCGTGTATGACGGGGGAACCCACGGCATCTCCTCCAGGTTCTGGGTAATAACGGGCAGCCAGTCAAAGGGTATGGAAATAACCTGCCGGCCTTCCGGAAAGGCTTTCTGTTGTTTCATGCCGAAGCCGATACCGGTGGTTATGTAGTTGATTTCGCCGGTTTTATACGGGTAGGCGTAGAGCCAGGCGCAGCCCAGCACGTTGGTCATCTTGCTGGTCAGGATTTTACCGGTGGTATAGCTTATCGCCCTCATGATGATTTCCGTCTGGCTGACATCGTTAGTGAGGATAATCAAAAGGTCAGGATTATACGACAGCTGGTCCAGCGGCGAAAAAGCGATGTAGTTGATGGTGTTCTTGTTTAGCCTGGGTAGAATATCGTATATTCTCCGGTTGGCATAAGGTTCTTTGAAGGCCTGCAACGCCACGCCGAAGTACCCACCTTCAATGATTTCGGGAAGGTCGTGCCCCAGTGTGTATGTCCCCGGTGGACAGGCATGATTTTTAATATCGGTGTAGAATGGTATTCCTCTTTCCTGGGCCTCCCCGGGCATGGCGCAGAAAGCCAGGTTTTTATCCAGCCTCTCGATGCCTTCGGGCTTCTCTAGAAGGAACTTAACCCCGACGGGTGGTCTCTCGAAATCGAATTTATTGAATATGGAAAGGTCTAATGAGAGCGGGTTCATCTCTCCCTCCTTCACTGCTATGCGATAGTGATTTCTCAGGTGGGTCCGGTTGTGGTTCGGACAAAAATTGCTACCGGGGCAGGCGGGAGCCTCCCGGCTTTTCAGCCTGTAAACATCCCTTCTTAGTATTACTCCCCCAGCACTTCCGCCACGTCGCTGATATCTATCTCCAGCATCTTCACGTTCGCCAGGATGCGGTCGGCGTTGCGGTCCACGGCCTGGATGCCGCCGGATATTTTTTTTAGCTCTTCGGCGTTCTTCCTGAGGACTTTGATTTTCTCTACCATTCCCTTAATATCATAATCCTGTGCCATTTTATTACTCCTAGTGTTGCTTAGGTCTCTGGTCCTGGAAGCGGCGGCTCTTAGTCTGGGACCGGGGGAGGCTCTGGTATTCGTGAAACTCTATGTGATAGCCTAGGTTGGTCTTTACCCGCAACTGGTCGACCAGCACCTCCCTGATGGCAGCCTCGTCTTTCTTGTATTCGGGTATTATTTCTACTTTCAGCGTAATATCGTCGATATCACCCTTCTTGGTGACGGTTACCTGGTATTCGTTGCTCAGCTGCGGTATGTCCCTGACCACCTCCTCGATGGCCGTCGGCGATAGCAGCACGCCCTTGACCTTGGTGATGTCGTCAGCGCGACCCAGGATGCCGCCGTCCAGCAGCCGGAAGGTGCGCCCGCAGTCGCACTGCCGCGTGTTCCACTGGATTAAGTCCTTCACATCGAACCGTATGCACGGCTGGGCCATGCGGTTAAAGGTGGTCACCACCATTTTGCCCCTCCTGCCGGGCCCGGTTATAGATTCGCCCGTATCCACGTCCTCGATTTCCACCAGGTAGAGCCCCTCGTTAACGTGCAGGCCGGCCTGAAGCCGGCATTCCCAGCCCCAGTGCCCGATTTCCGTACTGCCCACCTGGTCGTAGACTTTGGCTCCCCACGCCTCTTCCATTCTTTTCCGGGTGGCCGGAATGCTCCCCCCCGGCTCCCCCGCGACGGTTATTTTCCTGATATATAAATCCTTGGGCGGGTCTATGCCCATCTTTCTGGCCGTCTCCGCCATGCCCAGCACGTAGGTCGGCGTGGCCCCCATGGCCGTGGCTTTCAGCTCCTGCATCTTCAGTATGCGTGCCTCGGTATTCAGGACGCCGCCGGGAATAACCTCGCAGCCCAGCTTCTCGCCGGCGTAGTGATAGGCCCAGAAGGCGATGAAGATGTTATAGCCGAAGGGCAGGAACAGGCGGTCACTGGCCCGGTACCCTTGGGCATATAGGGCGTAGGCATAAGCCTCGGTGCTGTATTCCCAGTCCTGCCAGGTATCGGCCTGGTAAACGGGTTGCCCCGTTGTGCCACTGGTCTGACGATAGTCCGTCACCTGCTCCAGGGGAACGCATAAGATATCCCCGTAAGGGAAGGGGTCCTTGCCCTCTCCCTGGACTGTCCTCATCATGGACTTTTCTATCTTGGGCACTTTCCTGATGTCGTCGTAAGTTTTAATATCGCCCGGCTCTATACCGGCATCATCGTAGAGCTTGCGGTAAAATTTGGAATGCTCGTAGGCCCAGGTAAAAATTTCCTTGAATTTTTTTAATTGCAGTTGCTGGAGTTTTTCCCGGGGCAGTGTTTCCAGAATAGGGTTCCAGTATTCGCCGCTGTTCATGTGACTTGCCTCTCCAATCTAGCGTATGTAAACCAGCTATAATATACTCAAAAACAACCCTAATTGGCAAATATCCATTCATTCCATGTGGAACAAAACATAGCGTTATATACGTTCGGTTATAACGCTATTAAGACAAATCGATTATAATTTCCTGTTGACAACGCCCTAGAATAGTTATAGAATAATTCTGGATAGAACTTAATTTTTCCTGCGTGTTCAACTTTCTGAAAAAGCATGACTATCAGCGAAGTAAGCAAGAGGACCGATAAAACCCCGCTGGGCACCCTGTTGTCCGTCCTGATGTCTTTCGAGGTGCTGGCGAGGTATCTTGAACTGGAACTGAGGCGCTACGAGGCTACCCTCATCAGGTTCAACATCATGAGCACGCTCTTCAAGAACGGCGGCGAGATGACGCCTTCGGAAATCGCAGAGAGCGTCTTCCGTGAAAAAAATTCCATTACGGCGGCTATCAATACTATGGAAAGGCAGGGAATCGTCCGCCGCGAACCGTCCCCCAACGACCGCCGGTCGGTAAAAGTCGTCATCACCGATAAAGGCTGGAAGGAAGCCAATCAGTTGAATCCCGTCGCCCAGGAGATAAGCCGCGAAGTGTTATCCTCCATGGACAAAGAGCAGGTTGAAAATCTGGTTGAGACGATGAGGACGCTCAGAGAGAGCCTGTTGCCCCGGCTCGCCAAGTCCGCCGGAAACGGGAAGCCTCGCGGATAATATATGTAAAAATCATGGTTTCACAGCGCAGGCGGGGCATCTCTGCGCTGAATACGGATAAAGAGGGGATTATGTAGTGAAAGAGATAAGGATTCATGGACGTGGCGGGCAGGGGGCCGTTATGGCGGCCAGGATGCTGGCCAGTGCCTTCGTTCGCGAGGGCAAGTCGGTAGCCAGCTTTCCCATGTACGGTTTCGAAAGGCGCGGCGCACCCGTCGTGGCTTTCACCCGCGTTGATGAAAAGCCGATACGGGAAAAAACGCAAATCTATAATCCTGATTGCCTGATTGTGATTGACCCCGGCCTGTTAACGCTACCCACCCTGTTCACGGGGTTGAAGCTGGAAAGCGTGTTTATCCTGAACAGCCCGAAGAAGATGGTCGAACAGCCCGATAAAAACCTCAAAATAGGCGGCGTGGTCAACGCCACTCAGATAGCCGTCGATGAAATCGGCCGGGACATACCCAACACCTGCCTCCTCGGTGCTTTTGCCGCCGCTACCGGCTGGCTGAAATTACAGTCCATCCTGGACTGCCTGCCGGACTATCTCAGCGGCGATATCCTCGAAAGAAATATCAAGAGTGCCGGGAGGGGATTCCGCGAAGTGGAGGTAACCAAATGGTAATCAAGCATAAAAACATTTTTAAAACGGAAAGCGCCTGGTCTAACGCCGACGAAGTGCTTCTCTGCCTGGACACGGGCAGCTGGCGGACGGAGCGGCCGGTGCTGGACAAAGAAAAATGTAACTACTGCGGTCTCTGTGCCCTGTACTGCCCCCCGCAGTGCATGAAAGACATGGGCGACCATTACGAGGCAGACCTGGCTTACTGCAAGGGGTGTGGCATCTGTGCCACGGAATGCCCCCGCAAAGCGTTCGCTATGGTTCCGGAAGGAGAGTTCGTCGATGGCTAAAGCTCAAAAAGGTCAGACCAGAGTGATTACAGGCAACGCCGTCGGCGCCTACGGAGCTATGCTTTGCCGACCGGAAGTGGTGGCGGCATACCCTATAACTCCTCAGAGCGAGCTGGCGGAGCAGCTTGCGCAGTTCGTATCTAACGGTGTTCTGGACGCCGAATATGTGGAAGTTGAGGGTGAAAATTCGGCGATGAACGTCGCCCTGGCCGCCAGTGTCGCCGGCGCGCGGGCTTTCACCGCCACGTCGTCCTACGGGCTGGTATTCATGTACGATGCTCTGCAGGAAGCGTCCGGCTTCAGGACACCGGTGGTGATGGTAAATGCCAACCGTGAAACGCCCGGCATACATGCTGTTTCCTCCGGGCAGCAGGACATGATTTCTGCCAGGGATACGGGATGGGTTCAGATAATCGTGGAAAACGACCAGGAAATTCTCGACCAGATTATCATGGCCTTCCGGCTGGCCGAGGACTATAATATCCAGCTCCCCGTCATGGTGAACTATGACGGCTTTTATCTTTCCTACCTCGCCGAAGCGGTGGAAATTCCGAATATTGAAGATGTTGATGCCTTCCTGGCGCCCCTTAAAAAGCAGCCGGGACGGCAGAAGCTTGTCCCCGGGGTTTCTATCGGCTGCGGCACTCACGGCATGGAGATGGGCTATGTCGAAGCCCGCTACAAGCACTGCCAGGCCCTGGAACGGGCCAAGAATAAGGTGGATGAAATAGACAAGGCCTTCGGCGATTATTTCGGGCGTTACTACCATGGCCAGATTGAGGAATACCGCACCGATGATGCTGATATTATCATCGTGGCCTCCGGCAGCGCCACCGGTACCGTGCGTACCGTCATCGATACCAAGAGGGAAGCAGGGATAAAGGTTGGCCTGGTTAAACTAAGACTGTTCCGCCCCTTCCCCGCCGAACGACTCATCAAAGCCCTCAAGGGGAAGAAAGCGATAGGCGTTATCGACCGCAGCCTCTGTTTCGGCTGGAAATACGGTCCCATATGTATGGAATTGAGGGCCCTTTCCCCTGAAATCGGCCCGACCCCCATACTGAGCTATATCGACGGTCTGGCTAATCTGGATATCACCGTACCTCATATAGGGAGGGTGATAGATGAAGTCGGTGCCGCCGCCCAGGGCAAACCCTATCAGGAAGTAACCTGGATACCGATGGAGGAATAAGAAAATGGTAGAAGGAACGAAGAAAAGAAACAGGGTTTTTGACTATTTCTGCATAGAGGATCAATTCGCCGGTGGTGTCGCCTGGTGCGCCGGCTGTCCCCTGGAACTAACCGCCAGATTCGTACCGCAGGTCTTGGGGAAGAATATGATATTTGTCGGTACGCCCGGCTGCGCGGCGCCGGTATTGCACGGGCAGAACATAGGGGCATGGCATAAATTGGCCTATCTGGCTTCTGTCATGACTGGAGTTCCCTCCAAGGCTACCGGACTCTCCCGATATTACAACAGAATAGGCCTGGATGCTACCGTGGTCTGCTTCACCGGCGACGGCTGCGCCACCGATGTAGGTTTTCAGCCCCTCAGCGGGGCTGCCGAGAGGCGTGAGAAAATCATTTACCTGGCATATGACAACGAAGGCTACATGAACACGGGCAACCAGAGAAGCAGTGCCACACCCCTGGGCGCTGCCACTACGACGACACCCGTCGGAAAAATCGGCCGGGGAAAGGTAACCATTTCCAAGAATATGCCGCTGGTTATGCTGATGCATCGGCCGACGTATATGGCTACGGCCACGCTGAGCCACCTTGAGGACTTCGCCAAGAAGCTGCAAAAGGCCAAGGAGAAGGCAAAGGAGGGGTTCGTCTACCTTCATGTTTTCTCGCCCTGCCCCGTGGGCTGGCGTATTAACTCCAATATGACTATCGAGGTATGCCGTACCGCCGTACGTACCAATTATTTCCCGCTCTGGGAGGCGGAAGAAGGAAAACCCAGGTTTACCGTCGAGGTAGCCAACCCCAAACCCATTACGGAATTCACTAAGTTGATGAGGAAGTTTTCGCACCTTAAAGAAGACGGCCTGGCAGAATTGCAGAAGGCCGTTGACGAACGGTATGCCCTTATCAAGAGCCTTTGCGATGCCAATAAATAATTTGGGTTGTTTAGGTTGATTTAAGGTAAAGGAGGTATTTACAAACGTAATAATCCGATGGAATGTTACGAATTGGCGTAAATAAATAATTCTCTTTATACGTTGCGCCGGTCTTTTGATATCGATATAAAAGAAATAGTGGCTATAAAGATATATAACTAAGGAGGTGGATTACACATATGGTTACACCAACCAAAGGCAAAAAGCCGGTAAATAAGCCGGTAACTGGTATGTCGGTAAAGGGTAACCCGGAAATCTGGGACGATACTTGGGTGTATACCACTTGTGGTGGTTGCTATGGTCAGTGTGCTATACGCGCCCACCGTGTTAACGGTGTCATCGTTAAAATAGATGGCG
>CAZCOB010000054.1:0-12224 GCA_964500415.1 uncultured Dehalococcoidaceae bacterium
ACCTTCTTATAAAGGTCCGGCTGAGGGAAATCATGCTTCATCATCATTTGCTCATGGGCGAACCCTGATTCGTTCTTATCAAACTGCCTGAGGTTTTGTGTCATTTCGGCCAGTTTGCTCTTGGGTACGGAGAACATCATCTCTCCCGCAATGGTCAGCGCCCGTGCGTATTCACCGGGGTCGGGCAGGTTGACCCAGTACTCGTTGTTCAGCATTGTATCCACGACGGAACTGGCGCAAGAGAAAGGGAATAGATTCGTTTTCACCAGAGGCCTGTCCTCCATTTTCAGAGATAGGAGTATAATGCGGAGTTGATTGGTATCGCAATAGATAATGACGACATCCGGCTCGAAAGAGGCCGTACTTAGCGGGGCGGTAAGAATGCCGATATACTTGCCATACTCAAAACAAACGTATGGGTTCTGGGTCCTGGCAGCAGGGTCATCCGGCTTCGGTATCAGCCCGTAGACTATCACGGGGCCCGGGCACCAGTTGTCTTCTTTCAGCATGGCTACCGTGGCTCTATCGCGGCGGGAAAGCGCGAAAGCCTGGCACTGGGCGTAATGATGGCCGTGGTCTTTTTTCGGACGCATGGCTTCAGCCGGGATATCCTCTTCCTTTTCCAGCATCTTCACGGCCACCGGGGATGTGCGTAAACCGAGGATGCCCTCCAGTTCTTCGCCGTATTTATTGAATTCTTTTAGTGTTGTCACGCGTATTTACCCTCCGTACGTATTAGTATTGGCAGGTACATTATGAATGCCGTGGCTCTTTTTTGCAAGAAATAAAAAAGGGGGGAGCTGTTAGCTCCCCCCTTCCTGCTTTCCACCGTTTTTCTTGTTAATGTTTATCTCTTTACTCCGACCTGAGCGCTTCGATGGGATTGAGACGGGAGGCATTCCAGGCCGGGTAAAAGCCGAAGAACAACCCGATACCGATCGCTACACAAACGGCCAGGACAACCACGTTAGCGGTTACCACGGTTGCCATTATGCCCAGAGCATTAATGAGCGCCGAGATTCCCCAGCCAAAAATAACCCCGATGATGCCGCCCGCAAAAGTCAGGAGAGCAGCTTCAACCAGAAACTGACCCCATATGTCCGTCTCCCTGGCTCCCAGCGCCTTGCGGATGCCTATCTCCCTGGTCCTCTCCAGCACCGAAACCAGCATGATATTCATCACGCCGATGCCGCCCACCAGCAGGGCGATGGCGGCGATAGCGCCCAGAAGGAGAGTCAGAGTATTTGTGGTTGACGTCATCATCTCCGTTATCTCTTGCGTGGACATAATATTAAAGTCGTCATCGACGCCGGGTCCCAGTCGGTGCCGGTCGCGCAGAAGGACGGTGATGTCGTCGGTGGTCTGGTCAGCCTGCTCTTTATCAGCTACCGACAGGGCTATGGACGATACTACCTGCTCGCCCTGGGCGGTTCGCGGCTGGGCTACCGCCTGCTGCATGGCGGTCAGCGGGATATAGATGGCGTCATCGGAGGACATGCCCATGAATCCACCATCCTCACTCTCCAGAATGCCGATGACGGTTACGATAATGCTGCCCATCCGCATCCGCTGCCCTATCGGATTGGTCGTACCAAAAAGGTCTTCAGCTACATTCGAGCCGATTACGGCTACCTTGCTGCCGCGCTTATATTCACCCTCGTAGAAGAAGGTGCCGCTGCCAATTTCTATGCCCTGTACCTCCCAGTACTCCGGGGTTACGCCGGTAACCGAGGAATTCATATTATTACTGCCAACGACCACCTGGAGGCTGCTTGAGTAAGAGGGAGCCACCGAGGATACATTGGAGACTTGTGTGGTTATTGCCTGGGCATCTTCCATGGTGAGCGTACCCTGGGCGGCACCACTTACGCCGCCGAACGTTCTTGCTCCGGGCCTGATGGTGACCAGGTCTGTGCCCATGCCTTCGATATTGGAGAGTATGCTTTCCTGAGTACCCTGGCCGATGGACATCAGGGTAATGACGGAGGCGACGCCGATAACGACTCCCAGGATGGTCAAAAAGCTCCGCAGCTTGTGAGTGCTCAGTCCGAGCCAGACACTATTTAAAAAAGTAAGCCACTTTTTCATGCGTTTTCCTCCGCGACTATCTCGCCGTCTTTGAGTTGAATTATGCGCTTGCAGTGCTGAGCTATGTTGGCGTCATGGGTTACCACGACCACGGTAATGCCCTGCTCGGCATGTAAAGTGGTAAGGATGGAGATTACTTCCTCGCCGGAGTGGCTGTCCAGCTGGCCGGTAGGTTCGTCTGCCAGAAACAGGGAAGGGTTTTTCACCAGAGCCCGGGCGATGGCTACCCGCTGCTGCTCACCCCCGGAAAGCTCTATCGGGCGATGCTTGATTCGCTCGGAGAGTCCCACCCTGTCGAGTGCCTCCAGGGCGCGTTGGCGGTCAACACCGCCGGCGTAGGTCATGCCAAGCTCGACATTGGCCAGTGCCGTGAGCCGCGACAGCAGGTTGAAGGTCTGAAAGATAAAGCCGATTTTTTGCCCCCTGATGCGGGCCAGTTCACCGCTGCCGAGACGGCTCACCTCTCTGTCCTCGAGGCGGTAGCTGCCTGATGTCGGTGTATCCAGGCAGCCGAGCAGGTTGAGCATGGTTGTCTTCCCCGAGCCGGAGGGGCCCATAATCGCCACCAGCTCGCCCCGCTCAATATTAAGATTTATCCCCTTGAGCACCGTCAGTTCTCGCTTACCCATCGGGTATGTTTTAACGATGTTTTCCAGTTTAATCATATATTTGGTCTCCGTTGTTAACGTGGTCCGAAAAGCCCCATTCTTGCCGGCTCGTCCTCTGATGGCGTGGTTACGGTTCCGGCCGGAACGATTATATTCTCGCCTTCGCTGAGTCCGTCGGTTATCTCGGTAAACTGGTAGTCGTTGATGCCGGTCTGCACGGCGCGTTTTTCGGTCTCGCCGGTGCCGGTGACAACCTGCACGTAGCTCTGAAAGCCTTCCTGGGTAACGGCACCGTTCGGCACCAGCAGAACATCAGTCCTTTCAGCCACGATGACGGTTACGGTAACGGTCAGCCCCTCTCTAAGCTCGATGTCTTCTGGTGCTATCGCCGGCATCTGGCTTTCTGCCTGGCTGCCAGATGCCGCGGGGAGTTCCATTCCCTCGGGCAGCGTGAATCCTTCCGGTGGCGTAAATCCCTCCGGAGGGGTAAAACCTTCCGGCGGGCCCTGCTCCAGCAGTTCCTCAGCTTCTTCCTGGGTCATGCTGCCTTCATCTACGGCCGTTTGCAGGAACGGCGGGAGCTCACCTTCGGCGGTATCGGCCATCATCGGCTGCATCGTTTCCTGCTGCTCCAGTACTATCGCCTCCAGCGACTCTATTTCAACCCTAACGGCATAGTTCACCACGCCCGACTGGATGGTGGCGGTCGGGGCGATATGGGTTACCTTGGCGGGAAAAAGGATACCGTAAAGGGCATCCGCCTGCACCGTAGCATCACCCCCGAGTTTTACCTGCATAATGTCCATCTCGCTGACGAGGATATCTGCCTCAAATCTATCAGGGTCGGCAATCTGCACGGCCAGTGTACCGTTCACTACCTCGTCACCACTTTCTACGTATACAGTTGTGATAAAGCCGTCGAATGGCGCCTTGATTTCCGGGCTCTTGCTCTCCGCTTCTCCAAGGTCTTCCTGGGCATCGGAAAGGGCTTTCTCAGCGTCCTGCAGGTTACCCTGTCTCAAGGTAAGACTCAGTTCTTTCAGGGTCACGTCGTCCCTGGCATCAATCAGGTCTTCCTCGGCGGCAGCCAGTGACTTCTCGGCTGCTTCCACCTGTTTTTTCTTGATATTAAGCTCCTGGGTTTCATAGCCGGCTAAAGTATTATCGTAATTGGTCTGTGCTATATCCAGATTATCCTCGGCCTGTTCCAGTGTCAACAGGTAGTCATCCGGTTCCATGCCCGAATGGACGAGTACCGTCGTGACATAGTCGTACCAGGTCATGGCTTTCCTCCACTCGGCAAACGCAGCCTGATAGTCGATAGCGGTAACACCTGCCGCCAGGTTATTTACTGCCTGGTCCAGGCTTATCTGGGCGTTCAGTCCCGCCAGTTCCTTGGAGGCGATGGTGTCCCGTGCATTTTTCAGGTTTTGTTCGGCGGTTTTCAGGTTAATTTGTGCCGTGACCAGGGCGCGTTCCTTACTGATTACCTGGTCTTCCAGGGCATCCAGCTGGTCCTGCCATTCGTCCTTATCCACCGTAACCAGTACCTGACCCTCTGTTACGATATCTCCCTCTTCCACCAGAACTTCTCCGATTGTACCTTTTGTTCCCGTTGTCCCCGACTGCCCGTAAAAGAGGTCGACGGTCAGGTCTTCGGTATGCGACAGGGCCAGATTGCCGGCCGCCGTGATATCCAGGGTCAGGTCACCTCGTGTTACGGTGGCTACCTGGTCTCCGAGTGTTTCTTCTTCCGATGGCGCGCTACAGCCGAACAATCCGGTTGTAACAGCGCCCAGAACAAAGATGGCCAGCAATATCTTTGAAGCTTTCATTTTTCTATTCTCCTGAATCTTTTTCATTATATATTTCCTACCTGTTGTCGGTAAAACAAATTGCGTTAATTATGCCAGACAATTGTTAAGTAAATATTAAATTAACATATATTATTTAAATGGGCAGGGTAAGTATAAAGGTGCTTCCCTGTCCCGGCTGACTTTCTACTTCGATGGTGCCGCCGTGAGCTTCCGCCAGGCGTTTAGCGATGGTAAGGCCCAGCCCGCTACCGCCGGTAGCCCGGGTGCGTGACTTGTCCACGCGATAAAAACGCTCGAATATCATTGGCAGGTCTTCGGGTGGAATGCCTTCGCCGGTATCGGCTACGCTGATGAATATCCTGTCCTCCTTACGAAGGGCAGACACGGTAATGCGGCCTTCCCGGCCGGTATGAGCCACTGCGTTGTCCACTAGATTGTACATTACCTGCCTGATACGTTGCGAGTCTATATTTACCTCAGGTAGATTGTCTGGCAGGTCCGCCGATATGGTTAAGCCTTTGGCGGTAGCCTTGGCCTGTAATGCGGTTACGGTTTCCCTGATTAGACGGTAAATGTCTTCCGGTCGGATAGCTAGTTTTATGGCGCCTGCGTCGGCCAGGCTCAATTCTTGCAGGTCGTCGATAAGCCGTGAAAGCGTCGAAGTCTCCTCGTTGAGCGAACGGACGATTTTTTTATCGGGCTTAATGATGCCGTCCCTGATGGCTTCAAGGTAGCCCCTGACGTTGGAAAGGGGGGTCCTGAGTTCGTGGGCGACATCGGCCACCATGTTCCGACGTAGACGCTCGGTGCGTTCCAGGTTTTCGGCCATGGAGTTGAAGGAGCGCGCCAGTTCGCCTACTTCGCCTTTATCTCTAGAGTCGACCCTGCGGGAAAAATTGCCTTTACCGAATTCCCTGGCGGCGTCACGCAGGGCTTTGACCGGCGCCAGAATACGGCGGGACAGGAAAAATGTAAGCAATAGTGCGATGGCAACCGCCAGCAGGCCTGCCCAGATGAAGAAACGTCCTATTGTACCGTAGGTTACCTGTAATGCGGCTCGATTGATATCCGGTGACTCTCCGTGAATAATATGCAGCGTGCCGATGGTGCCCGTTCCCATCATTGGTGTCATAGGCCGGCCCGGTGTTGTGTCCGTATATCGTGTGCCCAATAGGGTTTCATCGGAATCGGCAACCACGCTGCCTACATTATCGGTCAGGATAATCCGCCGCCCGTAGAGATTGCCCCACTGTTTTACAAAGGATTGGACTCCTTCCCAGCTCCGGGTGAACTGGAAATAGCGGACCAGTTCTATTTCCACCCTTCTATCCTGCATCTTTTCCACACGCTCTCCAATCCTGCCGATTTCACCGCGCGTGGTCTGGTAGGCGAAGAAGAACATGGCGCCGATGATAACGATAATAACAATGGTAAAAGCAGCCAGGAGGCGGAAGTTCAGACTATGTATCAATGGTTTTCTCCATGAGCTTATAACCGGCTCCGTACACTGTTTTGATATACCTGGGATGGCGAGCGTCCGGTTCCAGTTTCCGGCGCAGTTTGAGGATATGGACGTCGATGGTGCGGTCGAAGCCGTCGAAATCATAACCGAGAGCCTTTTCGATAATCTGCGCCCGACTGAACACGCGCCCCGGCTCTTTCACGAGAGCTCCCAATACTTTAAACTCAATCGGTGTAAGGTTCAGAGGCTTTCCTTCCAGGAATGCTTCATGCTTGAGAAAATTGATGGTAAGTTCGCCGTGTTCGATTTTTTCCGGCCCGCGCTCGCCGGGAAGGCGACGCAGTATCGCCCGCACCCTGGCCGCCAGTTCCCGCGGACTGAAAGGCTTGGTTACGTAATCATCAGCTCCCAGGTCCAGGCCGGTTAACCTGTCGTCGTCGGTTGTCAGGGCTGTAAGCATGATAATAGGTACATCGGACTCTTTCCGGAGAATGCGGCAAATATCGAGTCCGTTAATGCCCGGCAGCATGAGGTCCAGCACAATCAGGTCTGGCTGGTTTTCGCGGGTTAATTTCAGGGCTTCATTGCCATCGTACGCGGTGAGTACGCGGTACCCGTCACGGTTCAGGTAGAGCTTGACAAGTTCTACCGTTTTGACATCGTCATCAACTACCAGCACCTTTTTACCGGACATGCCTGACTCCCCCGGATTTTAATGGTTTCATATAATGTTATAACACAATTGTTAAGAAATTGTTAATAAAATATAAAAGGGCGGGGTGATATACCCCTCCCTTTTGCCGTTGTTAATTGTTCTTCTTAACGTTGGTTATTTTTCAGTGGTGTCAGGCGCGCACCAGCCGCGGAACCTGTCGCCAAATTCTTTACCGAATCCGTGGAAACCGCGGAACATACCGCCTAGGGGTTTTTCACCATCATTACCCAGCCTGAAGTGAAAATCGATATCCGGTCTCGACTCCAGCCATTCCTCGAACTCATCAGTAGGGAAATCGGGTCGCGATTCCAGCCACTGCTCAAGCTCATCGAGTTGCTCTTGAGTCACCAATCCTTCATCTATCAGCCTCTGGCGCATCTGCTCACGGGCTTGTATTCTAAGCTCTGCCCTGACCTCGTTAAAAGCCTTTTGCAGTTCCTCTGAATTGATAGTGACACCCGTGTTCTTCTCGTAGATTTCAACGACCTTGTCCAGGAAGTTTAGCTCTCCGGCCTGGGGTGGGGTGGCATCTTCATCGTTCGCTTTTGCCACGGCGTAACCTCCCAGAATTCCACCCAGAACGACCACGGTTAGCAGCACGGTGAGAATGAATTTCTTGCTTCGCCACATACTGTGTTACCTCCTTCAGTGAGTGTTCTATAAAAAGAATAGCAGCCAATTATTAAAATTTGATTAATATTCGGGAGATGTTGAGCGCACGCTTCCGGGCTTTTCTTCGGTCATGCCGGATTTGGATATAATCCGCTGCCGGCTGTAAGAAGGCTTTTGACGCTGACCCTGAGAAATACCTGGCTAAAAAATAAAAGCGATTTTATAATGAAACCGGATGTCATGGGGCAGGTCATTTGACATAATATTAGGACTTCTTCGAACGCCTCTTCAGTACCAGCAGTACGGCGATAAGCACCAGGCCAAGCCCCGCCACGCCGAAGATGACCAGCTTGTTCATCAGGATACCCTTCCACCCGGCCGGAGATTCGTCGGAGATATTTTCGGCTATATCCTCTTCATCGGTGGTATTATCGGTAGGAGGCGCTTCGCCGGTTTCGTCATTGTTTTCCGCGCTGGTCTCAATGGTAGTTTCAATGATGGTATCGGGCTCTGGCTCGGTCGGTTCCGGGGTATTTGTGGCGGCAGGTTCGGCAGGGCTCTCCGATTCCGGTATTACCTCCACCAGCTCGCCGGGAAACGGGAGGGGAATGGTTTTCTCATTATTGGATTCGTCGATTTCCGTGATGCTGTCCGCTCCATCGATGATTGCCTTAAAAACATGTTGCCCCGCTTGAACGCTCCAGGTAAAGCTGCCGGCGGTGGTAGCGCCGCTGGCGATGGAACTCAGGGGGATTTTCTTCTGAAGTATATCATCGATATAGCAGTCCAGATATGGAGAATCGGCCGTGCTATCGCCGATATTATTGACGGTTATCACGAATGTTGCCGTGCTGTTTTCCGTAGGCTCGGCCGGTGACCATGCTATCAGTTCGACGGTGAGGTCGGGGGTGGGGATAAAAACCGTTTTCTCATTATTGGATTCGTTACTTTCGATAACTTCATTGGCTTTATCAACGATTGCCTTGAAAGTGTGTGAGTCTGTCTCAAAAGTCCACGTAAAAGTCTTCGTGACGCTGGAGCCGGGACCGATATCTTCAATATGGTGATTGCCTCGATAGACGTCATCGATGTAGTAGCTCACGTAGGAACTGCCGGCCTTAAGGTCTCCCTGATTCTTGATGTTTAACGTATAGGTTACGGCATCGCCTGAGGAGGGAACTTCAGGCAACCAGGTTATGCTCTGGATAACCAGGTCGGGTGAGGGGACAGAAAGTACCGTTGATATTTCGTTATTGGTCTCATTGGTCTCATAGACGCTGTTGTTACAGTCTATCACCGCCCTGATAGTGTGCCTACCGGCCGTGGCTAACCAGATAATGCTATTCGTAACTGTAGCGCCGGTGTTTATCTGATTAACGTACCCGTTTTCCAGCAGTATATCGTCAATATAATAGGCGACGTGGGAAGGGCTGGCCTGCCCCGAGCCCTGATTCTTGATGTTAGTTGTAATGGTTACGGCATCGCCATTAGAGGGATTTTCCGGTGTGCAGGTGATGCCCTGAACGACCAGGTCGGTGATGGGAGACGGGGCTACGAAGGTTACCGTTTTCGTCATCGTGTTATTGGAATCATTGCTTTCAACGACATAATTGTCCTCGTCGACAACTGCCCTGATGGTAACCGAGCTATCCTGAGTTATCAATGGCATGGTTACTGCCCCTGTCGAGCCGGCTGGAATCGCCGTCAGCCTGTTTGAGTATTTATCGTCGTCGTTTACATAGATATTGATGCCGGTAAAATCTGCCTGTCTTAACCCCTGGTTCTTGACGGTTATCGTGAAAATTGTTTTATGGGATATCAATGCTGGCGTGGGCGACCATGTTATACTGTAAATAATGAGGTCAGGGGCGAGAGCAGGCAGGGTAACCTCCGTAGCATTATTGCTCTCATCGCTTTCTATAACCGCTTCGGTGGCGTCGGCAAACGCTTTAAAGGTATGGCTGTTTGCCCCCATAATGCGGGAGAATGTTTTGGTGGTCGTGGTATTGGCGCTGATTTGGCCGAGATAAACCGATTCCGCTAAGGCATCATCCACGTAGAAAGCCAGGAGAGTAATATCGGCTTTACCGCTACCCTGGTTGTGCACAGTGACGGTAAACGTTACCTCGCTGGTTTCCGAGCGATTTTGCGGCGACCATGTTATGGAGTCGATGACAAGGTCGGGTGTGGCGGTTATGCAGGTTACTTCTTTTTGATTGTTGCTTTCATCGCTTTCCTTGACCTGGTTCAGGAAATCGGCGGTAAATTTGAAATCGTGTGAGCCTGTCGAGGCGGTCCATGTGTAATTCAGGGTATAGTTATCTCCGGCTTCCAGTAACGGGACAGGCCGGTAACCGCTGTCATTCCCGTCGACATTCAGTCCGATGTTAGAGCAGCCGGCCCTTTTATTCCCCTGATTTTTTGTCGTTATGGCGAAGGTCACCTCTTCGCCTATTGATGGATTCTCCAGCGAGCATGTTATCCCGTCGATAATCAGGTCGGGGGCGAGGACGGAAAAGGCATACGCTTTTTCATTATTAGTCTCATTGCTTTCAACGATATCCTCATTATGGTCCGCGACTGCTTTGAATATGTGTTCTCCGGCTTGTGCCTTCCACGTAAAGTATTGTGACGTGCTGGTATTTGGGCTTATCCCGTTGATAAAAACGGAATGTGATATTTCGTCGTCAATATGGAGGACAAGACGAGAGGAGCCGGCCCAGCTATCCCCGATATTCCTGATGGTTACCGTGAAGGTAATTTTATCTCCGATTGACGGTACTTCCGGCCACCAGAAAATAGAATCGACACAGAGGTCGGGATTGTCGGTGGACTGGGCAAATGCCTTGCCATTGTCACCTGGTGCCGGTGTGAGAGCTAAAAAGCCTGCTAAAAGAGACAATATCACCAGTACACCGAGCGTTGCCCGGCTTGTATAGTTGCTCATAAGTTCAACCTTCACGTGTCGGCTAATAATAGGATAACTTGATGGGTATGACGGCGATTGGGCTTTAACTTGGATTTAAGAATGGTGTTATCACCCATTTTCTCAGGTGTCGGAATGGTGATTGCCGTAAAAAAATCCCTCTCCCGGAGTGGGAGAGGGAATCGGATGTTTTTATTTATTAGCTAAGAAGTCTTAAATTTTTCTGCCCGAGTCAGCCCAGTATTTCTCGCGTAGTTCACGCTTCATTATCTTTCCGGCGGCGTTCTTGGGCAGGGCATCTACGAACTCTACTGATTTAGGGGACTTATATCCCGCCAGGTTCTTCTTACATAGGGCAATCAGTTCTTCAGCGGTACAGTTGCTGCCCTTCTTTAAGCTGACGACGGCATGCACTTTTTCCACCCAGTACGGGTCGGGTATACCGATTACCGCCGCTTCGTGAATACCGGGATGCCGGTAGAGAATTTCCTCTACCTCCCTGGGGAAAACATTCTCACCGCCGGTGATAATCATATCCTTTTTACGGTCGACGATATAGACATAGCCGTTTTCATCGTAGCAGCCGATATCACCGGTATGCAGCCAGCCATCGACGATGGTATTGCTGGTATCCTCGGGTTTCTTCCAGTATTCAATCATATTGTGCTTACTGCGGACAATAATTTCACCCATTTCATCGGGAGCGATATCATTGCCTTTGTCATCGACGATTCTGACCTGCACGCCGACATCCGGCTGGCCGGTAGAGGTAAGTATCTTTTCTTCCGGTGTTCCCAGAGAGTTGTGGTCTTCTTTAGAGAGGTGGCAGATGGCGGGGCCGCTTTCGCTCTGGCCGTAGCCCTGCCCGAAGACGTTCCCGAAGGTCGCTAGGCCTCTTTTCAATACCTCCAATGGCATGGGAGAACCGCCGTACCAGATGAATTTCAGACTGCTAACATCGTATTGCTGAACATCGGGCACCGCGAGCATGGCTACAAGGTGGGTAGGTACGATGGATATGTGAGTGGCCTTTTCATCCTGGATTAGCTGCAGGGCGGTTGCCGGGTCGAAATTTTTCATAATGATATTACAGGCGCCGAGGTAGAGGAGAGAACGGACCATAGTGTCACCAGCGATATGGAACATGGGCGATACCTGGATATGCCTGTCGTCAGGCTGGATGCTCTGGTTGATGATGTAAATGCGGCAATCGTCCCAGGCTTCGCGGTGCGAATACACGGCGCCGCGTGGTACGCCAGTGGTACCGCTGGTATAAATAATAAAGAGTTTATCATCTTCTTCTATCCGGACATCGGGCTCTTCCGTGGGATTGGAATTAAGGATGTCCTGCATGTAGGCCATATCGGGAGCAGTCTCTTCGAGTGATATGAATTTTTTTACACCGGGTATTTTGGAGCGGAGTGCTTCGGTGATGTATACCATTTCCGAGCCGACGAAAAGAGTGCTGACCTCCGAGTAGTTGATCAGGTATTCCAGTTCTTCGGCACCGAGTCGTGGATTAAAACGCGATAGTATATAGCCGCCCTTCATCGCCGCCCCGTAAACTAGAGCGTAGTCGAGGCAGTTCCAGGACAGGATGCCGATGGCGCCGCCTTTTTTCACGCCGAGTTTGATAAGGCCGTGCACCAGGCTGTTTACTTGAGCGTTATATTCGGCATAGGTTAGCCTTTGTTCTCCGTAGACATAGGCCTCCTTGTCCGGGCGAAGGAGCGAGTGTCGGTGGATGATATAAGCAAAGGTGCCTATCTTATAGTTGGATAATTCCTTCAGAATGTAACCTGTTGGCATTCTTTTCCTCCATCCTTGCTTGACGTTGCTAACTCCGGGCTTACCGGCGAAGCACGTTGTTATCTGTAATTACTGCATGAGCTGGGGAAATCAGCAGTAAGGGTGCTGTGCCAGCGTTTTTCCTCCGTATGAAGTGGTGGGCCATTCTGGGCTCGAACCAGAGACCTCAGTCTTATCAGGACTGCGC
>CAZCOB010000055.1:0-11974 GCA_964500415.1 uncultured Dehalococcoidaceae bacterium
ATAGCCGCCGGCTTTACCAAGGCGCCCTTTGATGTAGTTGGCGATACCCTCAGGGGCACCCGGGGGGTAATGGTGGATATGTACCGCCAGCCAGACAAGCTACTTGAAGCCATGGATAGGCTGACCCCCTTAATGATTAAGATGGGGATAGACACCGCTATGATGGCCGGACACCCCATAATATTCATGCCTCTGCATAAAGGCGCTGATGGCTTCCTCTCCGATGAACAGTTCAAGAAGTTCTACTGGCCTACCTTTAAAAAAGTCATGATGGGCTTGATTGCCGAGGGGGTTGTACCGATGCCGGCAGCAGAGGGGCACTGGACCACGCGTCTGGAGATTATGAGCGACTTACCCAAGGGCAAGACCTTGTGGATGATCGACCAGAGCGACATAGCTAAAGCCAAGAAAACAATCGGCAAGGTGGGTTGCCTATTCGGCAACGTGCCCTCCGACCTGTTGGTCGTCGGCACACCCCAGCAGGTGAAGGACTACGTCAAGAACCTCATCGATACCTGCGCCAAGGGCGGCGGTTATATCGTGAGCAATGGCGCTTTCTTTGATCAGGCCAAACCGGAGAACGTCCACGCCATGGTCGACGCCGCCAGGGAATACGGCGTTTATTAGTGGACACATAACAGGCCAGGCCTGTAAAATAATAGCTGAAAAGAGGGTGTGCACCGGGGCATGTTCTGCGGCACACCCTCTTTTTATTCAGGCCACACCAAGGTGAGGAATTATGCCCGTAATTAATGATATCCGCCTTAACCTGAAAAAGAACGAAGTACTGCGCCGTGAAGGATTCAGGGGATATTCAATAGTCAGACCGGAGATAAAAAGCCTGGTCGAGGAGTTGCTCAAAGAGTTAAACAACACCAACCTGCTGGAACCGACTACAGCCTATGAAATTTACCCCGTTACAGGAATAGACCCCGACCGGGTGACACTGGAAGGCGACGCAGCAATTAACGGCTCGCTATTGCCTTCGACCTTCCCAGAAGCCAAAGAGATTGCTGCGGTCGTCTGCACTATCGGCCCTGGACTGGAAAAACAGGTAACGGCCTACAGTAAAAGCGGCGAGACCCTGCGCGCCATGCTACTGGATGGAATGGGGAGTGCCGCCGTAGACATGCTGGCCATAGAAACCTCCCGCCTAATTTTCGGGGATGCTTCAAAACGCGGCCTCCAGGCAAGCAGCCCGGTCAATCCGGGCATGCCCGGCTTACCCATCACCGAGCAGTGGAATTTACTGGAGCTGGCCCGTGCCGGCGACATCGGCGTGAGCCTGACGTCGTCGGGAACCATGGTACCACGTAAATCGACTTCCCTGATAATCGCCATCGGACCGAAGATGAAAAGGTGGACCCAGGCAGAAATTTGCGCCGGCTGCAACCTCCGGGAAACCTGCCCCTATAGCGTTATCAAGTAAAGAAGAAGGAGGAAACCGGCTACTTCATTTCAACACAGCTTCGTAGTAAAATAGTGTCAAAGCCGGCCTGTTCCACGCCATACCGGGGAGTGTGAAATTGAAATCGTTAAATATCATATGCCGGATATCTTTACTGATAATACTCGCCGCCACGTTCATCGCCCTGCCCTCGCCGTCAAGAGCCGACGGCGGGCCGATTGTCGGCCCTCACCTGTGGGCATTCTTGAAGGAGGGACAGCAGATTGCCGTCATAACGCTGAGGGATACGGAGACGGCCGAGGTCGACTTGTTCATCTCCATGCTTGATAGCACCGGTGAATCGCACGAAGTAGTCTTCTTCGTACCCCTCGGATTTGACCCGGCGAAGTTCGATGTCCACGAGCAAAATTCCCTGACGTTCGATAGATATAAAACCGAAAATTGGGACACAATCCTTCACGAAGACGCTGAGAGAAAGCAGATGGCCATAAACTCCCTGTTCGGCGCGACGCTGCTGACCAACGGCATCTGGCTGCTCCCGCTGTGGATACCCGTTATTCTCTCCGGCTGCGCCGCCCCGTTGCCGGAGGCAACCTTCGAGACGGATAGCTCTCAGGTCGACATCTACGGCCTGGATGACAACACTGACCTCGAAGGTTTAATAAGCACTACCGGACTGGACCCTTCGGTGCGGGAAACCCTCATACGACTCCGCGGACAAAAAATAGCCGTGGTTACGCTCCAGACCCAGGCGCGTGGCACCGGAGACGGTCCCGATGAAACCCGGGGCTCCGGCGAGCCGGGCATTCACCTCTATTGGTCTACCTTACTGGCACCCGGCGAAACCGGGGCGACCTACGCCTACCCGCTGGGGACAGGAGCCGCCTGGTCGCACCCCATCGAGATGACACGCGTCTACGTGGCGGCGGAGCGGGGAATCGACTTCAGCGTACAGTATCCCCGATTGGGCGTTAATGCCTCCGGTCGCAAGGGTACCAGGGAGCAGCGAATTACCAGTTATCTCGACGTCGCCGCCTACGCCGTAGACGAGGCGTACAGCGAGCACTGGCACGTCTGGCGGGCAACCTATACCCAGAGCAACGCAGCGGAGGATATCATCATAACCGTCCGGCCGCAGAGCATCCTGAGTAAAATATACGCGGGCATGCAGGCGGCAGGAAACGGCCCGGTAGCTCTGATAATTGGCTTGATTACGGCACTGGCTTTCTGGCTCCTGGGCTGGCGCTACCTGATGCCGCGCCTGCTACGTACAAGCTCCCCGGTAGAAATCAGCCAATTATGGGCAATCTGCTTGAGGTATATCGGCATTAACCTGGCATTAATGATTCCCGGCGCGATTTTATACATGATGTGGTCTTTTTCAGGGAGCAACCTCATACTGGCTTTACTGTTTATATTGTTCGGAGGAGTCAGCGTTATTATCTACACCGCCAGCCGCCTCCGCCGCCTGAGGAGTAACAGGATCCAGACAATAAAAGCTTTCGTCCTGGTGACACTGGCCAGCAACGGCGCCTACCTGATTGTTGCCGTCATATACGCCGCACTTACCGGTATAATTTAAAAACAGCGTACCTCTAAAGCATCACGGTGCCGCCGTCGATATAGAGCACCTGACCGGATATGAAATCGGAATCGTCCGAGGCCAGGAATATGGCCGCCCCCACCAGGTCGCCCGGCTGCTCACGCCGCTGCATAGACTGTTCCGCAGTAGCCAGCTCGAACGTCTGGTCGCTACCCTCCTGCTCCAGACTGGCCTCGGAAGCCGTGTATCCCGGCGCGATAGCGTTGACATTAATATTCGAGGCACCCAGAGCGTGTGCCAGGGCGTGAGTCAGCGTGTAAACGGCCCCTTTGCTACAGGAATACGGCAGGAAAAACGAAGCCGCAGGGACCCGGGCGACATTAGAAGCTACATTAATAATTTTACCCTTGCCCGCTTTTTCCATCAGGGGAACTATCGCCTTACAGACCAGCCAGGTTCCCCGAACATTCACCGTTAAGATTCGGTCCCATTCTTCGGGCGTCCAGAGATTCCAGGGCTTGGCATTAAGGCCGCCCCATACGGCAGCATTATTAAGGAGAATATCCACCCTGCCGTACTTCTTCATAACCTCATCCGCTATCTTCTGGGGCTGGTCCTCGTGGGCAATATCGGCCTCCACTATGGCTACTTCCCCGCCTTTAGCTTTTACCTCATTAACCGTGCCTTCAGCCCTTTTAAGATTAGTGGTAGTTAACAGCAGTTTGGCCCCTTCCTCGGCGAACCTTAAGGCAAACGCCTTCCCGATGCCGCGGCTGGCCCCGGTGATAACAGCTACCTTGCCCTGTAATACTGGTGACATATTTACCTCCTTTTATTTTTTAAAATAAGGCCAAATACATTATATTATATTATTCTATATTTTTCTTATATCCCGCCGGGTATTATTGCCGGCAGCCGTAACCAAAAGAATAAAAGGCCGCATTAATCATATTAATTTATTCTGCTCGAATTCATCCAGTACGGCCTCTACAGTCCATACCGCCGTTTCTTTAATCTTGCACCCGTCAGACACCCCAAGGTACTCATCAGTCATCTCAGGTATTCTGAAGTCCCAGGCCTTACCGTAATGCTTTATCTGAATGTCCTTACACAACTGAGAGCGGTATTTTTCGTCAGATCTATCCAGAATGTACCTCCAGACGATATCATATCCGTCACCTATGATACTCATATCCTTTCCCCGGTTACCACGGGAAAACGCGAGACACGTGCCAACGGCCAGTCTGCCGCCGATAATGGCGCCACAGGCACCATTGGTAGTGACACCGACACCACCGGTTAGAAGACACAGGCCAGGGAAAATCTTATCTTCCGTATCCTCGTTAATGACAGCTACCCCTCCCCACTTCAGAGCATCAACAACAGCCAGAAAAACGCACTGGGAACAACCGCTGTATTTCTTTTCGTACTCTACGGCCAACTCGCCCGTTTTTTTATGATTTCTTTTGGGGTCTTTTTAAGCTGAATCATCTCACCTGCTTGTATGATATTTGATATTTTACATTACTGAATGACGCGTCCGGCATTATCATGACACCGCGTTACCGAAAGGCCTGGCTGTAAATAAACAACCTAGAAAAATCTACATCACCACTTCACGCGTGTCAAGTTTACAACTTTTATATGACTATACACACTGTTTACGGAACTCAGTGCCTGCAGGTAATCATTCAGGTTTGACAATACCACTTAGCTGGCCTATTATTTATTATGTTGTTCCCCCGATACACAGTTTACTTTGCGGGGCGTAGCGCAGCTTGGTAGCGCGTCTGAATGGGGTTCAGAAGGTCCCCGGTTCAAATCCGGGCGCCCCGACCACAGCCTCAAGATTAGATGGCGAGACTCTCTGATACAATAACTCTAGGGCGGGTCCGTAAATGAAAAATGGTTACTGCTACACGCCCAATAGCACAGCCAGGGACTTCACTCAAGTCTCTGGTGACAGTGGCCGGCCCCCCAATAAGGATGCCCGGAATTGTCCCGGACTATGTGACCATGTTTAACAGCGGGAACAAGATGGGTGTTAAGAGTTACGCCTATATCTTCGCCCAGGTACCGAGAAGGTGGAAAGAGGAGGGTTTAATCGCTCCCCACGCGCTTGATCTTATGTATATTTTTTGCCATACTGATGACCCAACGATGTGGTCTAATATGTACTTCAAGTTCGGTGCTAGACATTCGAACTCGGGAGCGACGGTCGCGGATCTAAAGGTCTCTCAGTCAATGATGCGCATGTGGACTCAGTTTGCCAAAACGGGAGACCCGAACGTCGAAGGGCTGATTACTTGGCCGGCCTACGAGGCGACCACTGACAAGTACCTCTATATAGCCGAGCCGCTACAGGTGAAATCAGGTTTCTCTGAAGTCGGCCCCGCGAAGTAGCGAATTCGGCGGGGCGCCGCCAATTGGCAACGCTCCTTCCCTTTCATGAATCGACTCGTCTTTTACCGGGCTACAATCTAGCCGCCAATTTATAGTATTTTGTGCAATCGGTTAATATTAGCTTGAAAATTGCAGTACCCTGCACTTTTAGATGAAAAGTATGATGCGAAGTGCACTATTTGGACATCAAGTCAGTAAATATTTAGCTATAAGTTATTTTTTTCCAGTGCTCTCTCCGTACGCAGGCCGGCAGCCGCTTGATATGGTCTTTCGAATGCCTCATTGTATCTACTTCTCAACTCACCTAAGTTTGCTTTCTTAACTTCAACCAAAAAGCTACTGACAACCATTCCCGTGGCGTTCCTGGAGGTTGTGTTGTGCGGAGTTATCGTATTAATTGCTCCTCCCCTATCGAGCTCTCCGGGGACTATCGGGTCATACCTCGCTCCGTGGTCCATATAGACGACGCCGGGCATCATTCTCTCAGTCACATACGCGCCACCGAGCACAGTCCCTCTTTCGTTATATACTTTAACCACGTCGCCATTTCTTATGCCCCTTGCCGCAGCATCCGCTGGATTAATCCAGAGCGGCTCATATTTGTAACCATCAAGGCCTCCTACCTTACAGGTCGGAATCTCCCTTGTCCAGGTAATATCATCGCACTGGGCATGTACTCTCCATCTTCCGTGGTTGGACATGATAAGAAGGGGATACCTCTTTGCTCTTTCACTGGAAAGTCTTTCATCATGGCTCTCCCCCTTTTCAATCCAGTGCGGAACAGGTGGTCTTTCCTTATCATCGGCGAAATGTTTGGCTAAATTCTGGGAACAAAACTCTATCTTGCCGGAGGGGGTCTTCAAAGGATTGCCCTCGGGGTCCTCGTAGAATTTTTTTAAACCTGGTGGATATTTCTTCCATTCCGGGTCTGTCGGGATGACAAAATACCCCTTTTCTTTAAATTCTTCGTAGTTAATCAAATCCTGTATACCAGAATTTTCGAAGGAAAGCCTTATCCATTCATCAACAGACTTTCCTCCTGTGTATTTCTCCAGCAAACCAAGTTTCTTGGCTACCATGCAGACTATCTCATAGTCGCTTTTCGACTCCCCAAAGGATTCGATGCATTTCCCACCGTGTAAAACGGTGGAGTATTGACCGCTTTCCAGGTCTGAAGTTATATCCTGTTCCTCAAATTTGGTATTGACCGGCAGGATAATATCGGCAAACTGGCAATCGTTTTCCAGCCACTGGTGCTGGGCTAAAACGAACTCTATCTTCGGGCTTCTCAGCGCTTTTATGAAGGAATTGCTGTCATTCCAGCAGGTTATCCAGCAGGGTGTATCCGTCCATATCATATGTATTTCCGAGCAACCCTTGGCAGGGTAGGTGTATTTCACGAACTGGTCTTCGACCGTGCCGGGAAAGGTGGAATTACCGTACCAGCTTATGGGCGGATTGAGGATAGCCTCGTGGATGAGGTCCTTGGGAATAAACTGTTTCGGATTTATCGGCGCCGGCGTCATGAGCTTTGCCAGTTCCGGCTGCATCATTCCCTTTATATCCAGCCATGAAGCCCCTTCGCTGCCGACTTCCGTGATGGAATAAGAAGGCCTCAGCAATTGCGGATAAAACGCACTTACAGGCATCGGACTGCCCTTCGGGTGCCACATACCGGACAGACCCCATTCGAGCATCTTAACCTGGTGAGCCCCCGGCTTGCCCAGTCCCTGCATCGCTAACAGCAGAACCTCGAGTCTGGCAGTTTCAGTGGAATAAGCACTTCTCATAACGGGGCCGCCGTTGCCGTGCGCTATTGACGTCCGTCCGGCCGCCCAGGCTCTTGCCAGCGCCTTGATTGTCCTGGCCGGGATGCCCGTTTTCTCGGCAGCCCATTGCGGTGTCTTGGGAATCCCCTCCTCTTTCCCCAGGACATATTCCTCAAACTCCTCAAAGCCAAATGTGTGTGTGGCAACGTACTCCCTGTCATACGTCCCTTCGGTAATCCAGACATAGGCTATACCCAGTTGCAGGGCGGCGTCGGTGTTCGGCCTGATTGGAATCCACTTATCGGCGTGAACAGCCGCTCCGTAGTTCAGTTCCGGGCAGATATATACGCACTTTATGCCAAGTTCCGTGAACCAGTAGCAGACACGACTCGCCATCTGCCCGTTGAATCCCCAGGGCGTTGTTTCCGGGTCGCATCCCCAAAATAGAAGAAGCTCGGTATTCTCAGCAATATCTGGTATCAGGTTGGCGGATGGCCCCATCTCCCCTACGGGCTCCATTCCCCAGGCATGCTTAGCACCCCAGGCCCACCCCTCCCAGCTATCCGGGTTTCTCATCTGCAACGTACAACCGCCCAACAACGCCAGAAGCTTGAGGGCACTACCGTGAGCGGCATGTATGCCTTTTCCTTCACCATGTCCGTCCGCCTGGGCAAGCACGGCTTCCGAACCGTATTTTTCCTTTATCCGGATTAACTCATGAGCTATTGTTTCCACAGCCTCATCCCAGGAGATTCTAACGTATCTGCTCTTCCCCCTGTTTTCGGCATTCCTATCTCCATCCGGGTCCCAATCAACCCTCTTTAAAGGGTAGAGAATCCTGTTTGGAGAGTAAATCCGCTTTTTATATGCCAGGCCGAAAGGAGGCAACAATGTCTTCATATTGGGTTCCAGGACCTTGCCACGTACCTCTATTCTCCATGGATTGAAATCCTTTTTATCATATTTCCACTCATAGTGTAATGGTCGAATCCTGACTATTTTCCCTCTTCTAACATCGACTACTGAGGGATTGCCATCAATGCCGAAATCTGCTAAACTAAGGCCTTTTACGAAGGATTTTACTTCTCCAGCTTCCACACCGGGTTTGTCTTTCTTCATCATTTATTTTCCCTTTCATTTATTTGACCTGTCATCGTAAATTATGCCAGCTTCGAGTATATAATTACAAGAATTGTTGTTTCATGCGTAATCCGGCATTCTAAAACACTGCTAGCCTGCTTTCAAACTCGGTTGAACAAATTGGCGGATTGTGACCCAACATTCCTGACTAATGTGCAATCCCTCTGCAGTGAACGATAATTCACAAGGTAAAATTTCAAGAACTAGCTCGTTTATCACCCTCTCCAAAGCCTTGGAAGTAAATGAGAAAAACAAAAAGCCTCCCTTTGTGGGGAAGCCCCGGTGAGTAAATACCAAGTCGGAAGGTGAAATCATGTAATTGATATTCTTAACATTTGCAGGTATAAATTAGAGTTAAAAGCTTTATATGTTAAAACTTCGTCTCTTCTTCCCACATACTTGACTGCAGGTATGTAGCCAGATTCACGTCATCGTTAGTGATTTTAAGCTTTCTCCGTATGTTTTCTCGGTGACGATTGATGGTTGCCATAGACACCCCTCTAATCTGGGCTATTTCTTTGGTTCTCATACCGTTACGTATCATATTGCATATTGTTATTTCTGTCGGTGTTAGAGAATGGTATGAATTTGACAGATGCCGTACAAACTGTGACGTAATTTCCTCCAGGTTCGTTCTGAGCATCTCGACATATTTGCTTTGTGTTTGCGGTAATTCAACGGCGAGAGCCAGCAGAATAGGCATTATGACTTTATCAACGTTTGTTTTAATATCCCGGTAAATCTCATTCTTTTCCTCCTCAATCCTAGTTAAAACCGTTCGAATGGCCGTATTCGACTCCTGTAAGGCCTTCCGCTCCAGGCTGAGTTGTTTGTTGATATCCTGCAATTCCATTTCCGCGGAAATGCGTGTGGCGATAGTGCCAATCTGATCCGCCAGAGCGTCCAGTAGGGCGCGTTCCTCCTTGAGGAAAGGGCCTTCATCGGCAGGCGGACGTTCCTCTAGATAGAACATCGCCACTTCGCCTACCGGTTCGCTGTAAACATAAATCCGTGCCGACTGCCGCCATTCCGTTACTTTGAATCCTGCACTCTTGTATGTGTTTTCTTTTAAGACAATCCTTGCGCACGCAATATCCGGATACTGCCATGAGTAGGGTAAAAAGTTTACCAGCTCTTCCAGTAGATTGTCGAGGGAGTTAAAGTGACGCTCGGCCAGCTGTGATACCCCGTAGAGACAGTTCAGTTCTTTAATTCGTTCGCGAAGTTCGTTTTCAACCTTTGATTGCTTGGTTTCGTCGCTGAACGGAATTCGCCAGAGCCGGGCCAGTTCTGTATCGGGGAACATTATATCATTACTTTTATTATCTGATACAACCTTCTTTTTAGCCACAAAAACATCCTTTTTGCCTATTTTATATAGGCATTATACTGGTACTAATATAATATATAAAATACCTATAAATTATAGGCAATATAACGGTATTTATTCCGTATTTATTAGCCCCAGATTACCTTATACAATGAGTAAAGTCAACTATTATCTCTGCTTCGGAGTTATCAAAGGAGGTTTCCATGAATCTATCAAAACTGGAATCTATACTGAAAGGACGTAACAGCCAGCCTCATCAATTAATCGAAGTACTGCAGGACGTGCAGGAAAGTTACGGGTACATACCTGAGGAAGCCATGAGAGAAATATCGAAAACTCTAGGCGTTCCCCTTATAGAGGTCTACCGGGTGGCATCTTTTTACAAGGCTTTTAAACTCAAGCCGACCGGGAAATACGTGATAACAATATGCAACGGCACCGCGTGTCATGTCCGTGGTGCTCAACTCCTTCTGGACCAGGCCATGGGCCAACTGGGTATTAAACCTGGCGATGTAACTGATGACGGCATGTTTTCTATCGAACATGTCAATTGCCTGGGGGCATGCGCTCTGGGGCCGATCGCCTCTGGAAACGGGTCATTCCTTCACCACATGACTCCTGCCAAGCTACGAAAATTTATAGAAACGATTCGCCATGAAGAAACAGAGGAGGTCAATAATGCCAAAGCTAGCCACGAAAGAAGACCTGGAGGTCATAGGGAAACAGCTTCTCCTCGATAGAAAGAAGATAAATAAAACGATTATCGTATGCGGCGGTACAGGGTGTAAGGCGTCACACAGCCAAGATGTCATCGAGGCTATAAATCAGGAATTAACCACACAGGAAATGGATTCTTCAGTCCATTTACGTATGACGGGATGTCACGGTTTCTGTGAGCAAGGCCCTATTGCCGTCATAGAACCGGGTAATATCTTTTATTGTCACATCACACCCGAGGATGCTCACGACATCGTTACTAGAACTCTACAGAATGGTGAGGTTATAGAGAGATTGCTATATACCGACCCGGTATCCGGGAGAAAAATCCGTACCGAGTCGGAAATTCCTTTCTACCTCGCACAGGACCGCCAGTTACTGTCCCATAATAGAGAAGTCAATCCATGCTCGATAGAGGATTACATCGCTGTCGGTGGTTATACTGCGCTGGCTAAAGCTATCAATAGCTTATCTCCTGAGGAAATTATCCATGAAATCAAAGTATCCGGTTTAAGGGGCCGGGGTGGCGGTGGTTTCCCTACCGGGCGCAAGTGGGCTGAGTGTAGTGAGGCTTCGAGCGACGAGAAATACGTCATCTGCAATGCGGATGAAGGCGACCCTGGCGCGTATATGGACCGCTGCGTATTGGAAGGCAATCCGCATCTGGTCATTGAGGGTATGATGATAGGCGCTTATGCCGTCGGCGCCACAAAGGGCTATATCTATGTTCGTAATGAATACCCTCTGGCGGTGAAACATGCTCGATTTGCTGTACAACAGGCCAGGAAGCTCGGTCTCCTCGGTGAAAATATCCTGGGGTCATCATTTTCATTCGACGTTGACGTTGCCCGGGGTGGAGGTGCCTTCGTCTGCGGAGAATCGACTGCGCTCATGGCTTCGCTGGAGGGAAAAGTCGGCGAACCGCGCCCCAAGGATGTACACACTGTTGTTGACGGTCTCTGGCACAAACCAACCACTCTCAACAATGTAGAAACATGGGCTAACGTCCCCTCCATAATTCTGAACGGTGCCAACTGGTTTGCTTCTAAAGGAACAAAGGGCAGTAAAGGGACGAAAATCCTGTCTCTCACCGGTCGTATTAAGAACACCGGACTTGTCGAGGTTGCCATGGGTACGCCGATACGGGATGTCGTTTTCAATATCGGCGGTGGGGCCACGGATGGCAAGGCTATCAAAGCGGTCCAGACGGGAGGCCCTTCCGGCGGCTGTTTACCCGTTGATAAATTCGACCTGCCGGTCGACTTCGATGTACTTTACGAGGCCGGCTCAATGATAGGCTCCGGCGGTATGGTAGTCATGGACGAAAGTTCCTGTATGGTAGATGTGGCTAAATATTTCCTTACGTTCTTACAGGACGAGTCGTGCGGCATGTGCGTTCCCTGCCGCCTGGGAATCGACCGCATGCTTGAAATTATAACTGATATCACCGAAGGACGCGGCACTCTCGAACAGTTAGACCTCATTGAAGAATTAGCTGACACGGTTACCCAAACGTCTCTTTGCGGTCTGGGAAAGACCGCGGCGAACCCCGTGCTTTCCACTTTGCGCTACTTCCGTGAGGAATACGAAGCGCACATTAATAATAAGGAATGTCCCGCCGGGGTATGCAAGGCTCTCATCGAGTATTCCATCGACCCGGAGAA
>CAZCOB010000056.1:0-11933 GCA_964500415.1 uncultured Dehalococcoidaceae bacterium
ATAAACAATCAATAGGTGAATTAATGGCTTGACATCAATTAGGAAATCTTTTTGTGCAATATCACGGGAGTGTGCAACATCTTATCGAATGATCCTCTATTTAGCTCCTTTGATCCCTGCATGCCGGGATCACTGGTTGACAGACCATACCTGGTTCTGAAGGCACAAGCTTTCCAGATCGCTTGGGTTGATATTCTGACATCTAAATTAATCTTTAGAGTTAAGATTCTTTAAGCGTCCATTGGTCGCATTTAAGTGAATACAGTGGTTCGATATATCCCTTTAAGGACACTTAATGGTTTGTATACATCATGCCATTTAGTGTCATTTTGAGCCTATGTTCCAACATGTTGTTCCAACCTTGCTCAATTATATAAGAATTTTATATCCCCGTGATTATGTAGTACCTCTCAATGTATATAATAGTGATGCTACTGCTATTGTTATACACTTGCCTTCCTTTTTAGCTTCTTCATCCTTTGAAGGAAGTATTTTGATCAGGCTGACACTGTTCAATCATTAGGGTGCTCTCTAGTTCAATAATAAGTCATAAGGTTAAACGAGAAGAAATAACTATATCGACAACCCTCCCGGGGGCGGGAAAGGAAATGAGAAAAACAAAAAGCCTCCCAACAGGGAGGCTTTTCCTAGCTTTGCAGAAAAATTCTTCAGTCGTTATTTAACGATGGAAAGTGAAATCTTCACGGGATTCAGATGGTCATCACTACGCATCGAATCTTATACGGCAGCAGGCTTAATTTGTGCGGCGTTTCCCAAAACCCAGGGCTAATTCTTCAAATATCCTTTTACGTCGCGCCATAAACTTTTCTCTGGTATCGTCGGTATATGAGGGAAGCACCCATTCCATTTTATCCAGATTTCGCGTTATTATGGGTATCCAGTCATACGGTATGGTGAATATCATCTTCCCCTCCGGGTATACCTTCTTTGCTTTCAGGCCAAAGGTGAGCCCGGTAGCTACGTAATTGACTTTACCGCTCTGGTACGGGTAGACAAACATCCAGGCGCAGGCACCGACCGAGGTTACCTTGCTGGTCCATGGTTCTCCGGTCGAGTAGCTCAGGGCCCTCAGGACGATTTCTACCTGGCTGGTGGTGGCCATAAGGAACAGGAGGTCGGGCTCGAAGGTTATTCGTTCCAATGGAGAAAAAATGACGTAATTTATATTACCCGGGGGAATTTTCGGTGCATTTTCGCTCTGTCTTTCGTTAACGCGCGCCTCCTCAAAGATACCGTATTTTACTCCCAACTCCCCACCCCCCGCGCGGGGCGTCGGGGCCACCATTCCCAGCATCATTGCGCCGGCGCAGTCCTCGTTATCTTTGTCAATATAAAACGTGGTTCCTCTTTGCCGGGCTTCGTTAATCATCTCGCATAAAGCCATGCTCTTGTCCAACTGTTCCATTCCTTCTCATCTGCTAGGCAGGAACTTGACGCCTACAGGTGCTTTCTCAAAGTTGAATTTCCTGTAAATAGATAAATCAGTTTGAAGTGGTTTCATAGCAACCTCCTTAATAATGCATACTATCCGGCATTCCCCATTTCAACTTGTGATGCTGCATCCTGATACCTCGTCGCTCTTCCCTCTGGTGTTATATTCATTGCATCTGGTTGTCAATTTTCCTCGTCTTTGTATCTGGGATGACTTTTCTATTTGATGTGGCTATAATTAACTTACAAATATCATCTTCCTCACCGTATTGTAAACTCCTTAGCTCGGCAGTGCCAGTCATGAAATTCAATAAAAGAACATATAAGAACCCGAAGGAACTGATTGCAGACCTGTTGTTCCCCGTCAGAAACAGGAAGGAGCTAAGGGAAATAACAAATAAGGGGCTGATATCACCCGCTTTCCGGGAAAGACTCATGCTGGCGGTAACCGCCGTAGACGGCTGCCGCTATTGTTCCTATTTCCATACCAAGCAGGCGTTGAAAAGCGGGGTTTCGCCGGAAGAGATTGGCCGGCTGCTATCAGGAGATGTAGATGCTTGCCCGGAAGAGGAAGCCACGGCTGTCATGTATGCGCAGCACTGGACTGAATCAGACGCTCATCCCGAACCCGAAGCTATCCGAAAGCTGCAGCAGACATATGGCGTTGAGAAAGCAGAAGCTCTTCATCTGATACTCCGTATGATTCGGCTTGGCAATCTACTGGGCAATACCTGGGACTACTTCCTGTACCGGTTATCCCGTGGCAGGTGGGGTAACTGAGATAATAAACTTGCCATGGTATGGAGACTGTATGAGCAGTGGCCGTATGAAAATAATTGGATTAATCGGAGGTATGAGCTGGAACTCCACCCTGGAATATTACCGTCTTATCAATGAGATGGTTGCTGTCAGGCTCGGTGGTCTCCATTCCGCTCAAATAGTGCTCTACAGTCTGGACTTTGCCGAGGTAGAGCGTGTCCAACGAGAGGCACGATGGGATGACGCTGCCGACATTCTGGTCAGGGCAGGCACTGCATTAAAACAGGCTGGTGCCGATTTCATCGTAATATGTACCAACACCATGCACAAAGTTGCGGATGCCGTTACCGAAAGAGCAGGATTACCGATACTTCATATTACTGATGCAGCTGGCAGTGTTATCGCAAAGCGCGGACTGCACCGGGTAGGATTGCTCGGGACAAAATTTGTCATGGAGGAACCATTCTATCAAGACCGACTGCGAAAGCACTTCGGCATTGAGGTGCTTGTGCCCGGGCAAGCGGAACGAGATAGAGTTCACCGGATAATCTACGAGGAGCTTTGCCGGGGTAAAATAAGGCGGGCTTCCCACCAGGCCTGCCTTAAGATTATTGAAGGCCTGAGAGGGCTGGGGGCTGAGGGAATAATCCTCGGGTGTACTGAACTGCCGCTGCTTATCCACCCCGATGATATACAGGTTCTGCTGTTCGATACAACTCGGCTCCATGCCGAAGCTGCGGTCGAACTGGCTCTGGGTGAATAAAAAAACCCCGCCCGTTTGTAGGTAATAAAAAACATATCTGGGCAGGACTTAACAAGGGCAGGGCATAGATGTAATATTAATTATGAGCATATGTGCAATATATAAAGATAATGCACTTAAGACCGTAATATAACTAGGAGAATTGCATGGGCAGGCGGCAGTTGTGGCGGCGGGTAAGTTCCGTTCCGCTGGTAACCTACTTCAAACCATCAGGTTTACCCTTGACCGATTTACAGGAAGCGCGTCTTCTTGTGGAAGAAGCGGAGGCAATCAGGTTAAAAGACCTTGAGGAATTGGAGCAGGAAGAATGCGCGCAAGAAATGAATGTCTCGCGGTCGACATTCTCGCGCGTACTTGATTCAGCCCGCCAGAAAATCGCCGATGCCCTGCTTAACGGCAAGGCAATACGGATTGAGGGCGGTAACTATGAAATGGCGGAGCGCCGCTTCAGGTGTATCAGCGGTCATGAATGGGATGTGCCCTTTGAGAGACTGGTCACTACTCCACCCGAGGTTTGCCCTGAGTGCGACACGCCGAGTATCATGCCTTTATTCCCTCCCGGATTGGGCCGCGGTGGACATGGCCGGAAGAAACGTTTCAGGGAAGGTCCATCCGGTCGAGAGAGATGATGAGGATTATTGACGGTTTGCCATGATGAAAGTAGACGGTAAATAGTAAAGAAATAACAAAGGTGGAGAGGAGGTGACGGAAATGCCATTTGGAATGGGACCTGCTGGCTGGGCTTATGTCTCACCTTATGCTTACTCCTCCGCCGGCCTGCCTTATCCCGTATGGCCGAGGTGGGGTAGCCGTGGTCGAGGCAGAGGGCGCGGTCATGGCTGGCGCTGTTTCTGGCCTTATTGGAACCCATGGTGGTAACCAGGTAACCTAATTCAGGAAAACAGGAGGTGAACTATGCCAGGATTTGATGGTACCGGCCCCAATGGAATGGGGCCGATGACGGGAGGCGGCCGGGGATTCTGCAATCCCTGGGGAATAGGAGCAACTGCACGCAGGTATGGTTTCCCAAGTCGCATACCCTACGCTTTCTCACGCTACGGCACGTATGGGTTTCGTCCGTTTACGCCACGGGTAACTCGAGAGCAGGAGCTTGAATTTTTAAAAGGCCAGGCCGAGACATTGAGGGGTGAGCTCAAGGAACTGGAGACCGAGATAGGAAAAATTTCGGCAGAGAAAGAATAAGGAGGCAATATGAAGATAGCCATTTCTGCCACTGGCGCCACACTTGATGCCGAGATAGACCCGCGTTTCGGGCGGTGCCAGTATTTTATAATTGCCGATACGGAAACGGATGAGTTTGAAGCGATGAGCAATTCCAGCGCCGCGGCTGCCGGTGGGGCCGGCATCTCGGCGGCTCAGGCGATTGTCGATAAGGGTGTCGGGGTCGTCCTTACGGGGAACTGCGGCCCTAACGCTCATGGGGTGCTGTCTTCTGCCGGCATCAAGATTATAACCGGGGTTTCAGGAAAAGTGAAGGATGCTATCGCCGAATACAAACTCGGCACCTATTCGGTTGCTCAGCAAGCCAATGTTCCCGACCACTACGGTATGGGCGGGGGTGGCGGCATGGGACGAGGAATGGGAAGGGGCATGGGCCGTGGTATGGGTAGAGGTGTGGGAATAGGGGGTGGAATAATGCCTCTATCTACCCCGACACCGCAGCCATACAGCCCGGAGCAAGAAATCGAAACCCTTAAAGACCAATCACAGGCGTTAGCAAAGCAACTGGCGGAAATCCAGCAGCGTATCGAGGAGTTGAGGAAGAAATAATAGTAAGCAAAAATTATTGGGAGGCACGAATATGCCAAGAGGAGATAGAACCGGACCACCCGGAGGTGGTGGAGACGGTGAGGCAGTGTGCCTCAGTATAAGCCTATTGTTGGGGTTGTAAATCAGTGCCAATCTACGGCTTTAAATAAGTTCGTCTAAACCTGAAAAAAGATATTAGATAGGAATAAATAAATCCAGGAGGTATGTAGATGAGATACGCGGTACCGGTAAGCGGCGGTACGGTATCCCCGCATTTTGGTCATTGTGAAAAATTTGCCCTGATAGATGTTGACGAAGCCAGGAAGCAGATTTTGAAAAAGGAGCTGGTCAATTCACCAGGACACGAACCGGGGTTACTCCCTCAATGGCTGGCAGAAAAAGGGGTATCGCTGGTCATTGCCGGTGGCATGGGTTCCCGCGCTCAGGGTCTCTTTTAGCAAAATAAAATTGGCGTCATCAACGGCATTATGGAGAGCGACCCGGAGAAGGCAGTCCTGAGCCATTTAAATGGCATGCTGGCAACCGGGGCCAACATATGCGACCACTAAATGTGTAACGGAGGAATAGCAGATGATAGATGAAGAGCGGGTAAAGCAAAACCTTGAGGCAGTGCTGGTGCCGGCTGTTAAGCGCAGCATCGTCGGGCTGAACATGGTGCGTGGGATTAATATCTCCGATGGAAAGGTAGATATTACCCTGGCATCCACCGGATTAATACCGGGGGCGCAGGACTGGATTAAGAACAAGGCTCAGGAAGCCATTAAGAATCTTCCCGAAGTTAAGGAAGTAACGATTAATTTCAGTAGCGTAAAAGCAAAGGAACTGAATAAGATAGACCAGATTATCGCCGTGATGAGTGGCAAGGGAGGTGTGGGCAAGTCCCTGGTATCCGGCCTGATTGCCATCGCTCTCAAGCGCAAGGGCTATGAAGTGGGCATCCTCGACGCCGATATCACCGGCCCGAGCATACCCAAGATGTTCGGTATCAAGGTGCCGCCGAGCGGTAACGAGGATGGGATGCTCCCGGTGCTGTCTAAATCTGGTATCGAGGTCATGTCCATTAACCTCCTTCTCCCCAGCGAAGATGATGCGGTCATCTGGCGCGGCCCTTTAATTGGAAATACCATCAAGCAGTTCGGGGAAGATGTGCTCTGGGGCAAGCTGGACTACCTGATTGTTGACCTGCCCCCGGGAACGGCTGATGCGCCACTCACCCTGATGCAGTCCTTTCCGATTTCAGGGATAGTTGTTGTCTTCACCCCCCAGGACCTCGTTGAAATGATAGTTAAAAAGGCAGTGAAGATGGCGCAAAAGATGGAGAAACGGGTTTTGGGTGTAGTGGAGAACATGAGCTACCTGTACGTGCCGGAAATAGATAAGAAGATTGAGATATTCGGGAAAAGCCGGGCCGAGCAGATGGCCACTGCGGCACAAGCTCCGCTACTGGGGAAACTGCCGATAGACCCCGAACTGGCCAGGCTCTGTGACGAAGGAAGCATAGAGAGATATGACGGCGAAATCATAACCAAGCTGGGTGAGACCCTGGAGCAGTTGATAAAAACTGAGGCCAAATGATACAGGAGGCAAGGCAATGTCGTCGGAACTGGATGACCTCCAAGCAATGGTGATGGCGGATGCCCGCAAGATTTATTACGAGACGGTAATTAACCATGCTATGAATCCGAGACACCTGGGCACGATGCAGGATGCTGACGGATTCGCAAGAGTGACCGGCCCCTGCGGTGACACCATGGAGGTCTGGCTGAAGGTAAATAACAACACGGTTACTAATATTAAATTCATGACCGATGGCTGCGGCACCAGCATTGCCTCCGGCAGCATGATGACCGTACTGGCAAAGGGGAAAAGCATCGCTGAGGCTATCAAGATAAGCCAGCGGGATATCCTGGATGCCCTGGGAGGGTTGCCCGAAGAAAGCGAGCACTGCGCTCTCCTAGCGGCTAATACCCTCAAGGCAGCCATAAGGGACTGCCTGGCAATGCAGAGGGAGCTTTGGAAAAGGGCTTATCGGAAGTACTCAGGGTAAAAGAATGGAACTCAAGGACTATTATCAGATACTAAATATCAGCCGGGATGCGAACGCCGCGGATATCAAGAGAGCCTTCCGCTATCTGGCCATGCAGCATCACCCCGACCGCAATCCGGGAAACGCCCGGGAGGCTGGTGAAAAGTTCAAGGAAATCAACGAAGCCTATGAAGTGCTGGGCAATGAAGAGAAAAAATGGCAGTACGACAGATTAATAAGTCTCTCAAGCTATCCGCGAAGAACAATGCCCGTGGAAGATATCTTCAATGAAGGTATAGGGTCGGAAAGCATACTGGAAATGCTTCGAAGAATGGCTGGTATAGGCTTTGTTGTCAAGGGAGTGGGTTGGGGGAAGCCGTGGGGCTGTGGGCGGAGACACGGTGGGCAATGCCGCTGGCAGCGGTGGGAGTAAGGTAAAATAGAGAGTGATAATAAAAATCTTTGCGACATGGTTAGAAATTGATTGATAGGTAAGATTACAGGGTGCCCTGGAAATGCTGGACAAGGATGAGCGTACCATAGAACAATTATACCGAAGCGCGGTTAGTGGTCTTTACGCCAGACTCAGGAGCAGCTATGATTTCATCTACCACAAGTTCGGTGATGAAGGGTTAAAATTAATAGCAGACATGAGCCGGGAGTACGGGCTGAGTATCGCGGCCAGGGCCCGAGATAGACTGAAAAGCAATGACCTTAATACTGTAGCCGAGTATCTCTTGAGGATATTCAACACCGTGAGCCGGGGTAAAAACGACTTTACGGAATTGGTGAAAGCGGATGATTCCAGAGTAATCATTAAAGCCAGCGAGTGCCCGCTTCATTTCAAAAATTCACAAATGTGTCTGGCGCACATAACAATGGAGAAGACCGTAGTCGAGGAATTGAATACTGATTTGACATACCGGATTGGTAAGTCTATTCCTGCCGGCGATGCCTACTGTGAACATATAATCGAAATCAGGCCGCCGGAGGACAGATTCGGCGGTAGAAATAAAGTAGAGAAAAAGAAGACCGATGGTTAGCTCCATAGTCTATGGCCCCGTCCCATCCAGGCGGTTGGGGCGTAGCCTGGGGATAAACAACATCCCTCCCAAGATATGCAGTTACTCCTGCGTTTATTGCCAGCTAGGGAAAACTCTAAGGATGGAGGTGGAACCGCGGCCGTTCTATAAGACTGCCAGAATAGCGGAACAGGCAAGGGCGAAACTCAAACAGGCCAGAGAAAAGGTAGACTACGTGACCTTTGTTCCGGACGGCGAGCCTACCCTGGATGCCGATCTTGGCGAAGAAATAGGCGTTTTGAAGGGACAAGGGGTCAGGGTTGCTGTTATCACCAATGGGTCGCTGCTCTGGCGTGAAGATATAAGGCAAAACCTGCTGAAAGCCGACTGGCTGTCTTTGAAAGTGGATGCGGTTAGTGAAGATACTTGGCGCAAGGTCGATAGACCCCATAAATTACTAAAGCTCGAAGCGATTCTACAAGGAATGCTCAAATTCGCCCGGATGTTTAAGAGTGAACTGACAACGGAGACCATGCTGGTCAGAGATGTTAATGATGACCTCGGTGAGATAAAGAGAATAGCGGAGTTCCTGGCGGTATTGAAGCCAGTCAAAGTTTACATCGCTATCCCCACAAGACCGCCGGCGGAACATGTAGAACCCGCCACCGAGCAAACTATAAATGCGGCATACCAGGTCTTTAAAGAAAAACTGGACGATGTGGAATATCTCATCGGCTACGAAGGAAATGCCTTTGCTCGCACGGGCAGGGTTCAGGATGATTTGCTCAGCATTACATCAGTGCACCCGATGAGAGAAGACGCGGTGGCAGAATTCCTGAGCAATGCCAGAACCGATTGGGGTACCGTTCAAGAGTTAATCGATAACGGCAGTCTCATGGACCTGGAGTATCAAGGAAAGAAGTTTTATATGCGTAAATTGCCGGGCACCTTTTTCTGACTCTTCGATAAAAATAAGTCAAAACAATAAACAGTCTTCAATTGCCTTCAATTACCCCTTGACAAAGCGGGGAATCCGTTGTAGCATATGTTTGAGAATGAGTCGCAATCGCAAACAGGACAATCCAATGCAAGGTCATCCGTTAACAAATCAGCGGCGCCTGCTTCTGGAACTGCTGCGCGATGCTGAAGGGCATATAGACGCCAAGGCACTTTACCATCGCGCCAGTGCCAGAGATGAGTCTATAAGTCAGGCGACCGTATACCGCACCCTTAATCTCTTCAAGGAACTGGGACTGGTTGACGAAATGAGGCTGGGCAAGGTCCGCTGCTATTACGAGATTAAACAATCACAGGGGCACCAGTACCTGGTCTGTCAGGGATGCGGAAAAATCATAGATTTTCAAAGTCCCCACTTCCAGAAGCTGATTGAGGCTATACAACGTGAACACGGGTTTAATGTAAAGAAAGCAGAGTTATACCTTGAGGGTTACTGTCCTGGCTGTGAGGAGAAGGAGAAAACGCAGTGACCTCCATGAACGTGGAAAGGAGGGCCACGTTGCCGAGAGGAGGGCGGAGCCATGATTGAGATTACCGACCTGAATTTTGATAAAGAAATGCTGGAATGCGAGTTGCCGGTTTTTGCCTGCTTCACTACCCGGTGGTGCCATCATTGCTATCCGACATGTCTTTTCGCTGACCAATTGGTCAGCGAATATGATGGACACGTTAAATTCGTCAGGTTGGATACAGAAAAGAATTCCGAGATAGCCGAAAGGTATCACGTTATCGCTGTACCCACCATCCTTATTTTCCAGAATGCCCAAGAGGTCAACAGGTTCCTCGGTTTTCAAGACCGAAGCACATTGAAACCTATGCTTGATATTATGGCAACGGGATAAGACTGTATTAGCGAAAAAGTAAGGAAGAATTTTAAATATCACATAGAACTACTGACGACTTAATAAGATGAGTCGGGGATGTCATCAATAAACTAAGGAGAAGGAAAATATGTCTGGAGATTTGGTAAACCTGTTAGCCGATTTGAAAGATAAGGAAGTACTGGAACTGGTCAAGCAAAGGCTCGACGCCGGTGAAGACCCGCTGAAAATACTGGAGGATAGCCGGAAAGGTATGGAAGTCGTGGGTAAGCGCTTTGCCGCCGATGAATACTTCCTGCCGGAGCTGGTCTTCTCCGGCGAGCTTCTCAAGCAGGTAACCGAGCTGGTTAAACCGCACCTGAAACAGGCGGTCGAGACCAAGAAACTCGGTAAGGTAGTCATCGGCACGGTTGCCGGAGATATACATGATATCGGGTTGAATATCGTCATCTTTATGCTGGATGTGAACGGATTTGAAGTTTATAACCTGGGTGTTGATGTTCCTGCCGAGGCTTTTGTCAACGAGGTGAAAGAGACCGGAGCTCCCATCCTGGGGTTGAGCGGTTTTCTTACACCCGCCTTTGACGCCATGAAAGAAACTGTGGAGGCTGTCGAGGCCGCCGGCATGAGAGATAAAGTAAAAATCATGATAGGCGGTGGCCAGTTGGACGAAGATGTCAGGAAATATGCCAAAGCGGACGCTTATGGTAAGAATGCCATGGCGGCGGTCGCTCTGGCGAAAGAATGGGTTGGTGCAAAATGAATACGGAGAAGAAAAGGGCGGATTTATCTTGGGAGGAAAAACGCGAAGAGCGGTTCAAACGGTGGCTATCTCCAACAGGTGTAAAATTCTCCAGCCCGGAAGCCGAAAAGCTCTACAAGGAAAGAGTGACCAGATTTACCAGAGCCTTTCAGGTGGAAAAGCCCGACCGGGTCCCCTGCATTCTGCCGGCCGGTAATTTCGCGGCATACTATGCCGGGTCAGACCTCCGTACGGTCATGTACGATTATGATGAGCTGAAGCGCACCTGGCGTAAGTTCCTCTATGAATTCGGCGACTCCGATATGTTTTTTGGACCCGGCATGGTTCCTCCGGGGAGAGCCCTGGAAGCCGTCGACTTCAAATTATACAAATGGCCCGGCCATGGCATATCCGGCAATACCACGTCATATCAATGTGTTGAAGGCGAATACATGAAAGCGGATGAGTATGATGCCCTCATCAAAGACCCTTCCAATTTCTGGCTGAGAATCTACATGCCGCGCGTATTTGGGGCTTTTGAGCCTTTACGTAATATTCCCCCTTTTACAACTATAGAAGAGATAGCCATCATGTCTTTCGTGACTTACGGCAGGCCGGACGTTCAGGCGGCATTTGAGGCCTTATTAGAGGCTGGCAGGGAAAGTATGAAATGGATGTCGGCAGTCATGGAAGTCAGCCAGGAGGCGATGGGACTGGGATTTCCGAGCGTAATGGGAGGACTGTCCAAGGCGCCCTTTGATACCCTCGGCGATACGCTGAGAGGAACGCGGGCGATAATGATGGATATGTTCCAGAGGCCGGACAAGCTCCAGGAGGCATTGGAGAAAATAGCGCTCCTGTCTATTGACTCGGCACTATCTTCGGTAGGTGACGCTGGCATGCCTATGGTAATAATGCCGCTGCACAAAGGTGCTGACGGTTTTATGTCCGAAAAGCAGTACGAGACCTTCTACTGGCCTACCTTCAAGAAGGTCATCATGGCCCTGGTCAACGAGGGCATCACGCCGATACTTTTCGCCGAGGGCAGCTACAACACGCGCCTGGACATTGTCAGTGAATTGCCGAAAAACTCGGTGGCATGGTGGTTCGACCAGACGGATATGGCCAGAGCCAAGGAAATCCTGGGCGATAAGGCCTGTATCATCGGCAACGTGCCTACCTCATTGCTGATGACCGGTACACCCCAGGAAGTCAAGGAGCACTGCCGCAAGCTCATCGAGCTCTGCGCCCCGGGCGGCGGTTATGTGCTCAGCGGTGGAGCCAACATTGATAAGGGGGACCCGGATAACCTGCGCGCCATGATGGAAGCCGTCAAAGAATACAGCGCATATTAACCAAGCCAGGAAATAAAGGGGGTATGTCAATATGGATACAATTAAAACATGGTCGGAGATGACCTGGGAGGAAAAGCGTGAGGAGCGGTTCAAACGGTGGCTTGGACCTGATGTTACCTTCTCCAGCCCAGAAGCCGAAAAGCTCTACAAGGAGAGGGTGACCCGGTTTATTAAAGCCATCAAGC
>CAZCOB010000057.1:0-11734 GCA_964500415.1 uncultured Dehalococcoidaceae bacterium
ATACCATGGAAATGCCCTGGCTCGACGAGGTCAGCCGGCTCAACCCCTATACCTACAATATCACCATGAACACGGGTATGGCCGAGAAGAAGGGACTGAAAGACGGAGACCTTATCTGCCTTGAATCGCCCTACGGTCGCAAGACCACCGGCACCCTCAAGACAATGCAGGGCCAGCATCCCCAGACGGTGGCCATATCTGCCTGCTCTGGCGCCTGGGCGAAAGGCGCGCCCATTGCCTACGGAAAGGGCACCAACTTCAATATTCTACTTGAATCAGACTTCAAGCACGCCTGCCCGGTATGTTGGAGCCAGGAAACGGCGGCTACCGTCAAGGTATACAAAATTGACCACAGAATAGAATTCGACGGAGCCGGAGGTGACAAGCTATGAGATGGGGAATGGCGATAGAGCAAAAAAGATGCATCGGCTGCTATGAGTGCGTCCTTGCCTGCAAGGCGGAGCACTTCCTGCCGCCGGACATTTTCTGGAACAGGGTCTTGATTGGCGAAAGCGGCAAGTATCCTACCGTAACCAAGCTCATATATAACGTGCGTTGTAATCATTGCGCCGACCCGCCCTGCGTCAAGGTCTGCCCTACCGGGGCTACCCAGCAGAGGGAAGACGGCATTGTTTGGGTTGACGAGGACAAGTGCGTGGGCTGCCGGTACTGCATGATTGCCTGTCCCTACCAGATGCGCACGATGTACGAAGACGGCAAGGCGCAGTATTTCCCGGGTCAGGAACTGACCGAGCATGAGAAGGTAGGTAAGGACCTTTATCCTCACCAGCCGGGTGTCGTGCAGAAATGCGTCTTCTGCAAGGAGAGGATTGATTCCGGTATGGCGGCGGGATTGACGCCCGGCGTCGACCGTGAAGCGACCCCCGCCTGCGTTAACAGCTGCCCGACCAAGGCGATACACTTTGGTGACCTGGATGACCCCAATAGCGAGATTAACCGTGTTATCAAGGAAAAGCACGGTCATCCTTTCCATCCTGAGTTTGATACGGACCCGTCGATTTACTACATTGACTGACCAAGAAATTAAAGGGGAGGCATACGGAAATGAGTCAGATAAAACCATATGATTTCATGGTGAAGTACCAGCAACAGAAGGACTGGATAGATGGCCGGGGGAACTTTATTGCCTTTGCCTTTTTCCTGGGGGGCATCAGCGGCGGTCTGTATCTGGCAGCCGCGTATTTCGACAGCCTGCTGGGCATGTTCGTGGCCTGGCTGCTTGCTCTCTGCATGGGTGTGTCTTATATGATACACCTTAGCCACCCGTTCAGGTTCTGGCGGATGTTTATGAAGCCGGGAACGTCCTGGATAGCCCGCGGCTTTATATTCATTATGCTGTTCATCGGCTTCACGACGATACAGCTTATCCTGTCCCAGTGGTTTCCGGAGGCAACTGCCGCCGTAACCACGCTGAAAGTGCTGGCCGGGATTTTCGCTTTCGCCCAGTCCATCTATACCGGCTTCGCCGTCAGTTACGTCAGCGCCATCAAGGTCTGGAATTCGGCTATCGTGCCGGTCCTTTTCGTTACCTGCGGCCTTACCGGCGGCCTGGCCATACTCCTGGCTATCAACATGGCCGGCGACCATGCCCAACTGGTGATGCTCGAAAATGTTATCCGTGTCGTGCTGATAGCTCTGGCTATAATCATTGGCGTTTACCTCTGGAATACCACCTACAGCAGCGTGGCGGCGAAGGATGCCGTCAAGAGGCTTGTCGGGGGCAGTCTGGCACTCCTATTCTGGATTGGCGTTTTCCTGTTCGGCATAGCTATACCGATTGGCATATCCATTACCACCTATTTCGCCGGGGAGGCTTCGACCGGACTGCTGATTACGGCCATCGTCAGCGAGATAATCGGCGGCCTGGCCTTGAGATTCGCCATCCTGAAAGCGGGGGTGTACACGCCGCTATTGCCGGCCGAATAGCAGGTTAGGAAAAACAGAGAATATCCGGAGGACCATCGCGGCGGGTATCTACCGCCCGATGGTTCTCTCTATTTTGGCATTCGCTTTATTTCTTGGGGTATAATTATCCATAAGCATTAAGGAGGGGAAATCATGCCCTCTGAAACCAATATCTACATCGGCACATCCGGCTGGTCTTACCCGAAGGGTGAAGGCACCTGGAAGGGCTATTTCTACCCCTCCGGCAAGATAAACGAGCTGGAATATCTCAGCCAGTTCTTCAATACCGTGGAGATTAACAGCTCCTTCTACCGCCCGCCCCACCCGGCCTACGTGGAGAACTGGGCACGGCGTACCCCGGAAGGCTTCCTGTTCGCGGTCAAGCTCTGGCAGAAGTTTACCCACCCCAAAATGTACAAAGAAGCCTACGGAGAAGAGGCGGTGATTTCCCGGCGTGACGTCGACGAGTTCAACCGCAGCCTGGAGCCCCTCGCCAGGCGAGGCAAGCTCGGGGCTCTGCTGGCGCAGTTCCCGCCCAGCTTTAAAAACGACGACTACGGGCAGCAGATATTCGGTGCGGTGGCGGAAACCTTCGGGCAGTACCCGCTCGCCGTAGAACTACGGCACCGCAGCTGGAGCGATGATGCCGGCACCGGACGGTTTCTCCGGGAGCGTAATATAGCCTGGGTGCAGATTGACGAGCCGAAATTTCAGTCCTCGGTGGCGGCGGATACGCCGGTCACGGCGGATGCCGCCTACTTCCGCTTTCACGGGCGGAACGCTAAAGACTGGTGGACGGGCGATAGCGAGACGCGTTACAGATATCTCTATTCGCCTGAGGAAATCGACGGACTGGCCGCAAGGGTCAGAGCCGCCGGGGAAAAAGTGAAAACGCTCTTTGCCTTCTTTAATAACCACTGGCAGGCCTACGCGCCCCGTAACGCCAACGACCTGAAAAGGGCGTTGCAGCTGCCGTTCCAGGAGATGCCCGTGAACCTTGAGTTTGCACAGGATAAACAGGACACTGACAGTATAGAGGAAACCGGGTAGGAAATGCTGGACGAACTGACCGTTAGAAGCTTCGGCATCATCGAAGCGATAACCTGGAAGCCTGCCACGGGGCTTAATGTGATTACCGGGGAGACTGGCGCCGGTAAGTCGCTGGTGGTGGATGCTGTCGAAGCCCTGCTGTCGGGCCAGGTGCAGGAAGAAGATATCCGGCACGGCTCGGGTGAGGCTCAGGTCGAGGGTATTTTTCGTATAACTCAAAGCGACCGGGACAAATTACTCCGGGATTTACTCGCGGGAAAGGGTCTGGAAGCCGATGACGATGCCCTACTCCTCACCTGCGATTTTCGCCGGCAGGGACGCACCACGCCGCGGGTAAACCGGCAGGCGGTTTCGCGGTCCCTGCTGCGGGATATCGGGGCGGCCCTGGTCGATATCCACGGCCAGAGCCAGCACCTTTCGCTCCTGAACAAGGACCGGCACCTGGACTTTCTCGACGCGTATTCCCATACCCAGAATATAAGACACGATTTCAGCACCATGGCTTCCGAACTGCACCAGGTAGAGCGAGACATTAAGTCGCTATCCCGCAACGAGCAGGAACTGGCGCGTCAGAAAGAGTTGCTCGATTTTCAAATTGATGAAATCAGGAGGGCGGAGCTGGGGGAAGGAGAAGATGAGGAGCTGGAAAGGGAGCTTATTCTCCTGACATCCGCGGAAAAGCTCAAAGCGGCTTCGTATGAAATCTACCGGATAATCTACGGCGACGATAGTGTCTCCGAGTCATCGTCGGCGATGGATAAAATAAATAGAATACTGCCGGTGCTCAAAAACGTCGTCGAGACCGACCCCTCTCTGCAAAAACAACTCGGCTATCTCGAAGAAATAGTGCACGGACTCGAAGAACTGGCGCGGGAAATCCGTAATTATGGCGACAATCTTAACTTCGACCCGCAGCGTCTCGAAGAGATACAAAATCGGTTGGAGCTTCTCAGGAATCTTAAGAGGAAATACGGCGGCTCCGTCCGCGGCGCGCTGGACTACCTGGACAAGGCGGCAGCGGAACTGGAAGGACTGACTTCTTCCGGCGAGCGTCGCGAGCAACTGGAAGCGCGGCGGGAGCAACTCAAAAGTGAAATGGGTACCCTGGCTTCGCGGCTTTCCGGGCAGCGCCGTCAGGCCGCTGAAAAACTCGCCGCGGCGGTAAAAAAAGAGCTCGCCGACCTTTCTATGGCGCAGGTGGAGTTCGATGTGTCCGTTACACAGGAGGCTTCCCCGGAGGGAATACCCTTCCCGGATGGCACACGCTATCGGTTCGATTCCTCCGGTGTCGACGAAGTTGTTTTCATGGCATCGACCAATCCCGGCGAGCCGGTGAAACCGCTGAACAGGATTGCCTCCACCGGTGAAATCTCGCGTTTCATGCTGGCGCTTAAGAGCGCCCTGGCCGGGGCGGATACGATTCCGGTGCTCATCTTCGATGAAATCGATATCGGCATCGGGGGGCGGAGCGGCGAGGTTATCGGCAGAAAGCTCTGGAAACTCTCCCAATCCCACCAGGTAATCTGCGTGACCCACCTGCCGCAGATTGCCGCCTACGCCGATACTCACTACACGGTCAGCAAGCATGCCTCGGGGGAACGCACCGTCAGCACCATCGAACGCCTTGGGGGTGATTCGCGCCTCAACGAACTGGCCGTGATGATTGGAGGCTCCCGCTATACGGCAACTGCCCTCAAGACCGCCGGTGAGCTTGAACAGAAGGCCGGGGACTGGAAACGTCATCCGTCCCAAAGTTAACAAAGCAAGGTGGGTTATAAGAAAGTGCTTTTGTGTTTATCTGCGTTCAAGCTCTGACCCGCCGGTCGACTCGTAACTCTTTTAAATCTTTGCCATTTTTTGTAGCGCCGCTTTTCTACTTATCAGCCGGTGGCTCCGAACGCCGTATCGCGTTCTGTCTGACCGCCACCGGGGGTAGGTTGTGGGGGGAAAGACGTTGCGATTATGTCTGCAGGGCTTTCTTCCCTGTAATCTGGTGTTTTTTATGCCACTTCTCGATGGCGCCGACTACTTCCTCGGGGGAATCGAATACGCGCAGCAGGTCGAAGTCCTCCTCGGAGATTACGCCGTGGGCCAGCATCGTGCCTTTCAACCAGTCGATAAAACCGCGCCAGTAATCGGTGGAAAATAAGATAACCGGGAAGGGCCTTATCTTCTCCGTTTGTATCAGCGTCAGCACCTCGGTAACCTCGTCCAGGGTGCCCATTCCGCCCGGCATGATGACGAAGGCGGTGGCGTATTTCACCAGCATCACCTTGCGCACGAAGAAGTGATGAAAGGTTATCGACCTGGTAGCGTAATCGTTGCATACCTGTTCCTGGGGCAGCTTGATGTTCAGCCCTACCGACTTTACCCCCGCCCGCGCCGCCCCCTTGTTGGCGGCTTCCATGACGCCGGGGCCGCCCCCGGTCATGATGTTGAAGCCGGCCTTGCCGAGTAAATAGGCGATTTCCTCCGTCTGGGTATACAGTTCGTTTTCGGGTTGCAGTCGGGCGGAGCCGTATACCGTTACCGCCGGTTCGATATCAGCCAGGCTGTCGAACCCCTCCACCAGCTCCCCGATGATGCGGAACATTCGCCACGATTCTTCTTTGGCCAGTTCATTGATTTCATATTCGTCGTGCATGGTCCCTCCCCGATAGTACGGGCGCAGTTATTCCAGCCTGACACTGGTACCGTAGGCCGGCACCGATGTCTCGTAGCCGGTTTTATCTTTCAAAAATGTGCTGAACTTCTCGGCGGCCTTTTTCTCCCCGTGAGTGATGAAAATATGCTTGGGCTCGGCGGTAAGCTTGGAAAGCCATTTCATCAGATCGGCCCGGTCGGCGTGTGCCGAAAAGCCGAGTATCTGGGCTATTTTAGCGCGTATCGGACGCTGCTGCCCGTGGATTCTGACTCTTTTAGCCCCATCGATTATATGTCTGCCCAGGGTGCCTTCCGCCTGGTAGCCGATGAAGAGCACCGTGCTTTCGGGTCGCGGGATGTTATTGACCAGGTGGTGCTTTATCCGGCCGCCGGTGCACATCCCCGAGCCGGCGATAATCATGTAAGTGCCCTTGAGGTAGTTCAGGGCTTTGGATTCTTCCACCGTCTCTACCATTTTCAGGCCGGGAAAATCGAAAGGTGAATTGCCTTTATGTAACAATTCCCGCATCTCCCGGTCGAATAGCTCTTCGTGTCGCTTGAACACTTCGGTGACTCTTATCGCCATCGGGCTGTCGAGGTAGACGTTCAAATCCGGTATACGCTTTTCCAGCATCAGGATGTTGAGATAGTACATGATTTCCTGGGCGCGCTGCAGCGCGAAGCTGGGGACGATAATGTTGCCGCCGACTTCAAAAGCAGCATTTACTATTTCGGCAAGGTCGTCGCCGATTTCATTGGTGCCCTCGTGCTCGCGGTCGCCGTAGGTGGACTCCATCACTATATAATCCGTCCTGCGAAATATTCTGGGGTCCTCCAACATTGGTCGGCCCCACCTGCCGATGTCTCCGGAAAAGACGATGCTCCTTTTTTCTTCTCCCTGGCTTATTAACACCTTTATCATAGATGAACCTAGTACGTGACCGGCATCGTGAAAGGTGGCTTCGATGCCCTCGCCGACGCTTACCGCTTCGCGGTACTCGACGGTGTCGAACAACGGCAGGGTTGCCTCGGCATCGGCTGTGGTATAGAGCGGGATTTCTGGATAAGGGCCCTGCCTCCCTTCCCGGATATGCCTCTTTTTCTTGTACGCGGCGTCTTCTTCCTGTATTTTAGCTGAGTCGAGGAGGATGATTCTGGTAATATCGGCCGTAGCCGGGGTGCAGATTATCCTGCCCCGGAATCCTTCGTTGACAAGCTTGGGGAGCAGGCCGCAGTGGTCTAAATGGGCGTGTGTCAGCAGCACGGCGTCGATTTCTTGCGGCAGGACCTTAAACGGTTCCCAGTTTCTGTACTGCAACTTTCTTTCCTGGTAGAGTCCGCAGTCTACCAGAACTTTTGAATTATTAGCCTCTATCAGGTAACGGGAGCCGGTAACGCCGCGCGCCGCGCCCATGAAGGTCAGCCTGATATCCACCGTATGCCTCCTTGCTGTTTATCATCATAGCACCTGAACGGGTGACGTGCCAGTCGCCGGGCCAATGGACTGACCGTATCGATATTTTGTATGATTTAAAGTATCATGCCGGATATTATTGAGATAGTCCTGCCCACGTTCTTCGCCATTTTTCTGGGCTACCTGGTAGGCAGGTTTACCAGAATCAACGTAACTCCCGTTGTCGATATCACTCTGTATATCGGCGTGCCGGCCCTGATATTCGTTACGCTGCTCAATAAGGAAATCGTACTGGTGGACGCGGCTAAAATGTGGGCGTCTTCCATCATCATCATGTTCGGCTGCCTGGTAATCGCCTGGCTGGTGTTCAAGCTCATCAAACAGAAACATTCCGGCCTCTATGTCTCCATATCGATGATGAACACGGTAAACATACCGTTTCCCGTAATATATCTGGCCTACGGGGTGGAAGGACTGGTGGCGGCGACTTTGTTCTATATTCCCAATGTTATCCTGATGTACAGTGTCGGCGTTTATATCATGGCGGGAAAGCGGCGGAAAGATAATCTGAAAGAGGTGCTCCGGCAGCCGGTCGTCTATGCGGCTGTTCTGGGCCTGTTACTGAATTTCCTGCATGTCAAGGTGCCCGAACTGGCCGTCGATTCGCTGGATTTCATCGCTATGATGACTATTCCGCTCGTATTAATCATTCTGGGGCACAATCTCTCCAGGGTTAGAGTCGCCTCTTTCCCGACGACTTTACTAGCCTGTTTCCTGCGCATGGGGGTTGGTCTGGCGATAGGCCTGGGAATCGTAAGCGTGCTCAACATCACCGGCATATTCCGGTCGGTAGTTATCCTGGACTCGGCTATGCCGGCGGCGGCCTCTTCGACAATTCTGGCGACCAAGTACCGGAACGAAGCGGAGATGGTTTCCAGCGTGGTGTTTCTCACGACTCTGGTCAGCCTGGTCAGCATCCCTTTCCTGCTGCACGTGCTCGGCTAGACATAACCGGTTACGTAGGGCATTTCCCCCCGCCCCCCTCGTTGATATCTATTCCCACCCAAACCACCCTGTATCATTCACGGCTTATCCCATAAAAACAACCTCCTCAAATAGGTAAAACCACCATAAAAATACCGAAATAACCCTATCAATAAACCCTTGACTTTTAGTGAAAATTAGTTTATAATGTAAACTGTACACTATATATACATTTGAAAGAATGTATTATTAAGAATATATACTAACGCACGACGGAGATAACAGGAGGAACACTAATATGCGCAGCGATATTCTGGGGAAAGTTGCTGTAGATTTACTCTCCATACCGCCGCTCATTTTCAGAATGATACGCCGGAAACTGGTTAACGCTACCCTCGCCGATATCGACGTGGATATTAAGTTCCCCCATTTCGAAATAATGATCGTGCTGAAGGAAGAAGGAACCCTGCACCCCGCTGAAATCGGCGAAAAGCTGCTGATAGCCAAAGCTCAAATGACCCACCTCATCGATAAACTGGTGGAATTGAACCTGGTGGAAAGAGAAATGGATTCCACCGATAGACGGACCCTTAATATCGCCCTCTCGGACAAGGGAAGGACTTTTCTGGAAATACATAAAAACAATTTAATAATCGCTGTACGGGAATACATATCCTGCCTCGAAGACGAAGAAATCGTAGCCTTATCGAATTCGTTAAGAAACCTGCGGGACACGCTCTTAAAACTGCAATAAAAGCCCCGGGATTTCCCTCTGGTACTGTAGTATTACCTTCAGGGAAGTGTGAGCAACTCTATGCAAAGTCAAACTCAAAATCATAACATACTTGATACAGACCGAGTCGGGTGGCTGCTGGTCAAACTCACCACGCCGGCGTTCTTCGGGATGTTCGTCCAGACATTATACAATATCGTCAATACCATCTTCATCGGTCATTTTGTCGGTACGCTGGCCATCGCCGGACTTTCCATCGCCTTCCCGCTTCAGATGCTGGTTATGGGTCTCTCCATGATGGTGGGCATGGGTGGTGCCTCGCTCCTTTCGAGGCTGCTCGGGACCGGTGATAAGGAAAGGGCGGAACTGGCTCTGGGCAATGGCATCAGTGTCGGTATTGTACTGGGTGTACTGGCGATGGTCGCCATTCTGCCCTTTGTCGATTTCTGGCTCAAGCTTATCGGTGCCTCCGAGGCAGTCCTCCCTTATGCCAGGGAGTACCTGATTATCATCGTCATCGGCTCGGTTTTTAATATTTTAGCCATGGCGCTCCTTAGCTTCGCGCGGGCCGAGGGTAATGCCCGCGTCGGGATGACCGCCATGATTTTAGGAGCCGGTTTGAACATCATCCTCGATGCTATTTTCATCATCGTTCTGCACATGGGCGTCAGGGGAGCCGCCATGGGCACTGTCATCGGGCAGACGGTTTCTATGATATACCTCCTGACCTACTATCTTACCGGCAGCAGCTACTTGAAAATCCGCTTGAAGAACCTGCGTCCGGATTTCTCGATACTTAAAGCGATGTTCGCTATCGGGGTTGCTTCGTTCGTGCAGACGATAGCCGGCAGCCTGTCCGCGATGCTGCTGATTAACATGGTGGTCAGGTACGGCGGCGATATTGCCCTCAGTGCCTTCGGCATCATCCAGCGCATTATGATGTTCGCCATGATGCCGGCCATGGTTATCGGTCAGGGGTCTCAGCCGATACTCGGCTACAACTACGGGGCCAAACGCTATAACCTGGCGCTTAAGACTATCATAATAGCCGCGATTTCCTCAACTTCGTTGAGTGTATTTTGCTTCGCCGTGCTCTACCTCATCCCGGAACCCCTGATGAAAATCTTCTCGAACGATACCGAACTGGTCAGCATGGGCGCCTATGTCTCCAGGCTCATCTTTCTGTCCATGCCCCTGATGGGCTTCGTCATGCTCGGTCAGACTATGTTTCAGGCAATCGGCAAGGCCCTGCAATCCTTCATCACGGCCGTCGTCAGGCCGGTGGTATTTTTAATCCCGCTGGTGTTGATAATGTCACGATTCTGGCAGCTGGATGGCGTCTTCCTCTCGTTCCCGGCCTCTGACGCGCTGACCTTCTTACTGGTCGTCGGTTTACTTTCGCCCATCATCAGCCGATTCAGAAAAGCTGCCGCCGCACAAAAACAGGGGGAAATGGGTACGCTGCCATCCGACCCGTTGCTGAAGACTACGGAAACCCCGTAGAGCAGCCGGATGATTCACTGACTTTAGAGGTATTTCAATGGGAAATCGAATGACGGAAGGTCCGAACCTCAGCGTACTTGACGATGACCGCGTCGGCCGACTGCTCATGAAGCTCACGATTCCCTCATTCTTCGGCATGTTCGTCATGACCCTTTACAACGTCATCGATACCATCTTCATCGGTCAGTACGTAGGCCCATTGGGCATCGCCGGTCTTTCCATTGTTTTTCCCATCCAGATGCTCTCGATGGGCATCGGGCAGATGATGGGGATGGGGGGCGCGTCGCTCATTTCCCGGCTGATCGGGGCCAATAACATATCCCGGGCGGAACACGCCCTGGGCAATGCCTTTAGCGGCACTATTGTCCTGTCCGCCGTAGTCATGATTGTCGGTCTTTCCAATGTTGACTTCTGGCTTCGGCTCATGGGCTCGTCGGAAACCATTCTCCCCTATGCCCACGACTACATGATGATTATCCTCTACGGGATGTTTTTCATGACCTTTGCCATGTCCATGAATACGCTCATCAGAGCCGAGGGAAATGCCCGCGTCCCCATGATAGGTATGATTATCGGCGCGGGCTTGAACATAGTACTCGATGCCCTATTCATTATACCCATGAAAATGGGTGTTCAGGGAGCCGCTATGGCCACGGTGATAGCCCAGTTTATCTCTACCCTCTACTTCCTCAGCTATCATCTTACTGGAAAGAGCTTTTTAAAGCTGCTTCCTAGGAACCTGATTATTCAATGGCAGATAATGAAAGATATCCTTGCCATTGGAGTTTCCGCGCTTGCCATGACCGTCGCGGGTAGCGTAGCTTCTATTTTCGTCAACAGGCTGCTCGTTTCCTACGGAGGAGACCTTCACATAGCGGCCTTCGGTATTATTCACCGCATCATGATGTTCGCCCTGATGCCGGGCATGGTTATCGGGCAGGGCCTCCAGCCGATACTCGGCTTTAATTACGGGGCCAGGCACTTTGACAGGGCTCTAAAGGCAATCAGGATTGCCGTTACTTACGCGACGGCCATAAGTACTCTGGCCTTTTTTACCCTGTATTTCTACCCGGAACCGTTCCTCCGCGTCTTCACCAATGATATCGAGCTTATCGAGGTGAGCATTTACGCTGCCAAGCGTGTCTTCGCCGTGATGCCTGTTATCGGCCTGATGATGGTCGGGCAGCTCATCTTCCAGGCAATCGGCAAGGTAATACAGGCGATTGTAAGCTCCCTGGCGAGGTCGGCCCTGTTCCTGCTGCCTACGGTGCTCATCTTCCCGAAATTCTGGGGGATAGACGGCGTGTGGATGGCGTTCCCGGTTACCGACGTGCTGACACTGTTGTTAACCGTGGGACTGGCTATACCAATTTTGCTCGACTTCAAGAGAAGAAGCAGGTTGCCGGCTCCGGAACCGGAGAAGTTCAACCTGCCTCCCCCGCCCGTCAGGCTGGGTTAGGTCGTAAGATGTTTCACGCGCC
>CAZCOB010000058.1:0-11387 GCA_964500415.1 uncultured Dehalococcoidaceae bacterium
ATAAAGGGAAACCTGTTTTTAATTCTGTAGTCGGTTACACCTGTCTTCTGTAGCACAGCCTTGATTTCATCCGGCGGATATGCGGCTTTCATTGATTCGAACCCTTCGTCTTTGATGGGCAGGAAGCGTAAAAATCCCAGCCTTCTGAAATCATGGATATACAGGAATCCGTTATCCCCAACGGCCCCCCAGAGATTGCGTATAGCGTCATCCGGTAGCTTCCAGTCATGTAGACAAAACGTGGAATAAACGAAGTCGAACTTGCCCAGCCTCTGCATAAACTCACGGTCGCCCACGTCACCTACGACATACTTGATTCTATCTTCAAGATTACTTTCTACGATAAATTCATTGGCCACTACCGCCATATGCGGTGAAATGTCCACCGCGGTAATGGATATATCGGGATATTTCTGCGCCATCATAACCGCCATGAAGCCAGGTCCCGCGCCCATTTCCAGAAAACGACCCGATGTCTTAAGGTTCTTGACATCCTTTATTATCCCCCCGTACATCATCCCGGCGTATTTTTTGTGGGCCTCGGCGTACTGGCGTACCTCTTCCAGCCCCCAGACCTGTTCTTCTTTTTGTTCAACCCTGTTTGCCATGTCCATTACCCTCTTTTCTCACGATTTCCTTCAGCTTTAAATCGACCATGGTGTCTATGCCGTAATGCGCCGTCTTCCTCAGTTCTTCCAGAGCCCCCTTCTCCGTCTTACCCAGGCCCACCGCCGTCACGGGCCTCCAGGCAACATAGTAGCTCTGAATTTCCTTGTCATATTCAATTAGCATCTCATTATCGGACGGCATCATCGCAGCATAGCCTCACTTAGGACACCTTAATAGTCCGTTGAAAAAGTACGGCACTACGGGAATTAATGCCATCTTTGTTTACTGCCCGCCGCCGCCAGGGGCGCCACGGCTATCCATAGCGTTATGGTTATCAACATCGATGTTACGTAGTTGATATCCGCCGTGATGCCGACTTTCGGGGCGACTACATCCCAGAGAAGCATGAAAAATAGTGAACTCAGGAAAAAGCCCGGAATCGCCGCCATTATTCTGAAGAAACCCATTTTAATCCTCCTTTATTTTTATTCTTCAAGTACGGACTCGATATCATCGTAGGCCTGGATGAGAATGTCGCGGATTCGCTGCATTTTATCAGCATCCTGACCACGAACTCCCCGACTCACCAGTTGTTCCAGGGCGTGGTACTCTTTCATGACCATCATCATCTTACCGATGTTCTTAAAACTCCACCGGTGCTTCATCTGGCTTTTTACGCCGTTGGCAATATCTTTCTTCTTTGCTAAAAATTCCATACCGCCCTCGGTAATCGAATATACCTTTTTACCTTCCTGCTCATCGGAAATGGTGTACCCCATCTCCTCCAGCATCTGGAGAGTAGGGTAGATAACGCCGGGGCTGGGCTTGTAAAAGCCGTGGGACTGCTCCTCAAGCTCGCGAATAATGTCGTACCCGTGTCTCGGCGTATCCTTTATCAGCTCCAGGATTACATACTTGAGGTCACCCTTCTGAAATGAGCTCCCCCGCCGGGAACCCCGGAAAAATCTCTCTCTATCGTACCTTCGGTCTCTAAACATTTGCTTACTCCTTATCGACTTTGTCAAAGCTATAAAATATATATCTAGATATATCTAGATATATTATAAAGATAGTACCTCTCTTTGTCAAGGGGTTTCGGATAAATTTTTTTTGGATTTTTAAAATGGCGGCTGTCCTAGCTCCCCGATAGCAGGTGACTTAGCAGGATTCTTAAGGCAATCGCCAGCAGTATCACCGCTCCCACCGTTCCGGCCCACCGGCCCATCAGCCTTCCGGCTTTCCTGCCCAGCACGAATCCTATTATCGTAACCACAAAAGCAACCACGCCGATAGTGGGGCTGGCCAGCACCATATTCACTTTCAGAAATGCGAAGGACAGGCCAACCGCCAGGGCATCGATGCTCGTGGCTATGGATAAGGTAAGCAGCACCAGTACCCTGGTTAAATCCACCCCTTTTTCACCACCCCTTTCGGGTCTTAAGGATTCCCATAACATCCTGCCGCTGACAATCGCCAGCAGGCCGAAAGCCACCCAGTGGTCATAATCGGCGATGTATTCCACCACCGTTCTCCCGACCAGCCACCCGATTACGGGCATAACCGCCTGAAACAGCCCGAATGAGAAGGCGACGCGCAATATCCGCACCCGGGAATAGTGTTTCTCGGAAACACCACCGCTCAGAGCTACGGCAAAGCAATCTGCCGACAGGCCGATAGCTATGAAAAATATAGAGAGAAAATCGCCGCCAATCACTTCCTGAGTATGCCATATTTTGAGACAATTCTCCATATTGTATAAAATAAATCGTATAGAGTAAAAAATGCCCGGCCGGTTCCTAACCGTCCGGAGGAACCCGTAATGACCTACAAAATCGGCGAAACCTGCGTCAAGTTCGGCGCCTGCCTCTATGAATGCCCCTTCGGGGCTATCAGCGAAGGCGAAGACCGCTATATCATCGACCCCGATAAATGCACCGAGTGCGGTGCCTGCGTGGAAAATATCTTCTGCCCGGGCTGGGCCATTTTTAAAGCAGAAGAATCGGATACCGGCCGTCCCCGGTACTGAACCTGCTTAAATTCCGGAAACACTTCGCTCTGACCACCGCAAGCATATAGTACTAATACGCTATCATTCCCTTACTAAAGGACTATTCATTATTATCTTAGGTACTATTACAATTAGAAGGAGCATAAAATTGGTTTAAACTGGAGGGTATTGTTCTTGCCCGCCCACCCTGAAATTATTAAGGCAATTTTCGCCAGGATTGCTGTATCTTTACTGATTTTTATCCTGGGAGCCGTTACGCTGGTCTCCAGCGCCCCCGCGGCTCTGGCGGCTGACGGCCCGGACCTCATCGTACAGGATATCACCCTGTCACCGCAGAACCCGACTCTGAATGATACGGTGACTATCACCGTAAACGTCAAAAATCAGGGTAATATGACGGCTGGTTTCAGTCATCTTGTCTGCTACGCCGACAGTAACATACTGGCTACGCTTCCGATCGATTCGCTTAACGCCGGCACCATGACTACCAAAACATTTACCTGGGAGGCTCAGGCAGGAAAGCACACGATTAAAGCCGTAGCCGATTCCGGCGGATTTGTCCTCGAGACCGATGAAACCAACAACACTGAGACCTTCACCTTCTCAACACTGGCTCCGGATTTAGTCATCCAGTCCGTATCATGGTCGCCGGATACCCCGTCGAAAGGCGAAAACGTTATTTTCAGTGTTACGGTTAAGAATCAGGGTAATAGTAGATCGAGTTATACGAACGTTAATGTCTATATCGATGGTAGCTCCAGAGGTCTCCAGGACATTGCCGCTATCGACCCCGGCGACACCGTCACCAAGACCTACAGCTGGAACGCGCTGTCCGGCCAGCATCTTGTTCAGATAGCCGTCGACGAAGTAAACAACGTCAGTGAAAGTGATGAGAGTAATAATAAACACTCATTCACTTTCTCAACCTCGCCCCCCGACCTCGTAATAGAAAATATCACCTGGGAGCCGGAAAGTCCGTCGAAGTATGACGAAGTGACTTTCAACGTCTTCGTCGGGAACCAGGGTACCGGCCGGGCCGACTCATGCCTCCTTACCTACTGGGTCGACGATGGAGACCAGTATTCGCTACCAATAGGCCAGATAGATGCCGGAGACTCGACCAATATGACCTTCAGCATGATAGCCGTAACCAGCGTGCACACTATTAAGGCAATTATCGACTACCAAAATAACGTGGCCGAAAGTGACGAGAACAATAACGAGAGTACCGTAAACCTCCTGACTATGTACCCTGACCTTACCGTTACCGACGTCACCTGGTCGCCGACAAACGCCGGGGCCGGTGATACTGTAACCTTTACCATCAAGATTAAAAATCAGGGTAGCGGCCGGGCTGGAGCATCGCGCACCGCTTATTATATCAGCGGAGGTTCTCAGGGCTATCTGAATACCGCCGCTCTGGAAGCCGATGCCGAAGCTACCCTGACTGTAGATTGGGAGGCCAGCACGGGCTCGCATACCGTCAGCATCGTCCCCGATTGCGATAATATGCTAGTTGAGACCAGTGAAGACAATAATAAACTGACCAAGACCATTTCTATTATCCCTCCGGACTTGATTATTTCTAACATCATCTGGTCTCCGATAAATCCGGCTACAGGAGATTCTGTAGCCTTCAAGGTATTTGTAGAAAACCAGGGCGGCGGCGTAGCTCGCGGCTTTTACATCGCCTATTATCTGGATGATAATCTCCTCGGTTCAGACTTCATCCCTGTCATAGCATCCGGCGGTTCTGTTAATACTACATATACATGGGAATCACAGAAAGGCCGCCACACTTTTAAAGCAATCGCTGACCATAATGAACGTGTTACTGAAAATAATGAAAACAATAACGAAGATTTTGTAATCGTCACTCCCAACATGCCTGATTTAGCCATCAATACCGTTACCTGGTCGCCGGCTGACATTCCCACCGGTCATGAAATTACCTTTAATATCAATATAGAAAATCAGGGTAGTCTCAGTGCCGGTCCCTCGCGTATTACTTACTATATTGACGATAACTTTATCGGTTATGCCGATATCGGGCAGATAAATGCCGGGGATGTGGTGACGGAACACCTTGTCTGGACAGCCGCAGCTGGCCTCCATACCATCGCCATAGTCGCCGATTCCACGAACCAGGTAGACGAGATTGATGAAGCCAATAACTCGAAGGTAATTACGCTACCCCCACCCGACCTGTTAGTCCAGGACGTCACCTGGTCACCTTCAGATGTTTCTATAGGTGATACCGTAACCTTTTCCGCGACCTTCGTAAACCGGGGCAGCAGTAAAACACAAGTCGCCCAGGCAAGCTATTACGTCGATGGCCTATCTGCCGGTTCGCTGGATATACCGGAGATAGAGCCAGCCGCTTCCATTACCGGCTCTTTCGAATGGGTCGCCGAGGCAGGCACACACAGTATCGGGATTACCGCGGATACCAATAACAGGGTTACCGAGTCCGACGAGACCAATAATGATAAAGAAATCACTTTCTCGACGATGACCCCCGATTTGACTGTTGAAGATGTCAGCTGGCTTATGGAATTTCCGTTAACCAGCGATGATGCTGCCTTTGCCATTATTATTAAGAATCAGGGCAGCGATACCTCCGGCAGCTCTCAGTTGACTTATTCCATCGATGAGTCACCCGCCCTGCACAAGGACATTAAGCCGATACCGGCCGGCGATTCCGTTACCATAACGCTCGTTTCGATCCTCGAGTCGGGACCGCACACTATTGATGTTACTATTGACCCCGATGATGAAATCATCGAGCTCGAAGAATCCAATAATCAAAAAACGTTATCTTTCTCCACCAGCATCCCCGACCTTGCCATTAAATCAATCGCCTGGACGCCGCTGACTGCCTTACCCGGGGATACTATCACCATCACCGCTAAGGTGGAAAACCGGGGTCGAAGCGAAGCCATTAATCCACGCCTGACTTTACACATTGACGGCTCTCCCCTGGATTATGCCGATATAGCCGAAATTGAGTCAGGCGTTACCGTAACCGCCGACTTCTCCTGGACCGTGGAAGCGGGCCCACATGAAATCAGCGTTTTCGCTGACCTCGATAAACTGATTCCCGAAAGTAATGAAACGAATAATACCATGTCACGAACACTAACCCTGGAAGAGCCGCCGGCGCCGGTTAAACAAACTCCCAAACCGGTAGTAAGTTCCCCGACGAATAAAGGATTCCTCGAAGGTTCGTGGTGGCTGATCCTGCTGGTAGCCGCCTTGTGCGGTGGTATGGCTTTCATGGCGGTACTGAAATCACTCAGAAAGAACTAGATGTCTCCGAATCAGGCTGACCGGCCCGCGCCGATACCTAACGTTCTACCCTCCGGCTGACAGCCTCACAGAAAAGTCTTGACAGTTGTCAGCTTCTCATGTATAATGAATGAACATTCATTCATAACACCGGGTAAACCAGCATGGCAAGTCGAGAAGAGCGAAAAAAGCAGATAACGAAGTTGCGCCAGGAACAAATCCTGGAAGCCACCCTGCTTGTCTTTTCCCGCCTGGGCTTCGACGGGGCAACCATCCCCGAGGTGGCGCGGGAAGCCGGCGTTGCCGTGGGAACCATCTATAATTACTACCCGAGCAAACGCGACCTGCTGGTAGCCATTACCAATAAGTACGTCATTGAGCCCTTTACCCGGCTTTTCAGGCAAGCACCCGCCGGCGGTGATTTTTCCTATATTGCCACCATCATAGAAGACCGCCTGAATTTCGGCCTCGACGGCATGAATAATTTACTGCCTTTGCTCGGCGAGGTACAGCGCGACCCCGAACTACGCCGTAGCTACGCGGAACAGGTCATGAAGCCGATTATGGACATTATGGAAAAGTATGCAGCTTTAAAGATGAAGGAAGGCACTTTCCGCGATATCAATCCGGCCATCATGACCCGGGCTATCGGCGGTATGGTTATCGGCTTTATGTTATTGTACCGAATCGAAGGTGAAAAGAGCCCCATATATATAATCGACCGTAAGAAGCTTGCCGCCGAGCTGACGGAGTTTATTCTCAAGGGAGTTCAGAAAATTTAAATTTTCCACCTTACAGGAGGTTCCCGTTGAAAAGACTCGCCGGTTTTATCTACGAACACGCCAGAATCATCATTGTTCTGGTCATCATCCTCAATCTCCTTTCCCTGGCTTCCCTTTACCGCTTTAACCTGGATACGGATTTTTTAGCCTTTTTCTCCAAGGGAAACCCGAAAGCCGACGAATATCACCAGCTTAACGCCAAATACGAGAGCGGCGAGACTATCTCCATACTTATCGAAAGTAACGGCTCTCTCCTCGAAAAAGATAGCCTCCTGGAAGTCTACCATCTTCAGCAGCAGATTGAAGCCATCGACGGCATAGCGATGGTCCAGGGTTTCATCCCATCGGAAATGATAGCCGGGGCCGGCGCCATCGAAGTCGATGAAGCCTTCATAGAGAAAGACTACGCTGTACTCAAGGACTTTATCGAAAATAAGTATTTTATGACCGGCCAGTTTTTAACGGAAAACGGTCATAACGGCGTCATTATTGCCACCCTTGCCGTGGATGCCCCCGCCGATGATGTTATCGACTCGTTAAAAGTGCTGGGCGAGGCCGGCCCCCTGAGCCTCTCGCTGGCCGGCAACGTGGTGATAAAAGATACCATCTGGGGATATCTCCTGATGATTCTCTGCATACTCCCGCCCTGCGCCATCGTCCTGGTTCTCCTGGTCTTTCGCTACATTTTGAAAAGCTTCCGCCTCACCGTCCTCTCCATGATTCCCGCCTGGTTCGCCGCACTGTGGACTTTCGGTACCATATTCTGGAGCGGTCAGGACCTCAACCTGCTGACGGTGTTGAGTCCTCTCTTTATTCTTGTCATGGGCTCGGCTTACGGCCTGCACTATATCAGCCACTATCTGGACAACATCGCTAAATATACGGACCGCCGCGAACTGACCGTGGCCACGCTGGGGATGGTCGGCACGCCCATATTCCTGGCGACGATAACCACCATGGCCGGGTTTGCTTCCCTCGCCTGGACGGAGGTAGTCCCGATGCGGCATATGGGTATCTTCGTTACCCTGGGCATCGGTTACGCCGGCTTCATTGCCATTTTCTTCCTGCCAGCGGTGCTATCCAGGCTGAAGCTGCCGGCGAAAGCCCCGCCGACAAAAGACGCCTGGCTTAACAACTTCATCATGAAAGCTTCCCGGCAGAGGATACCTGTCTTCATTATCTTCGCCGTTATCTTTGTGGTTTCCATCGTCTATATTCCCGGGCTCCAGGTGGAATCAAACCAGTTGACTTACTTTAGGGAGAGCTCGGAAATAAGGCAGACCTTCGACCGCATCGAAAGGAGCTTCGGCAGTGCCATACCCCTCACCGGCGAGATAGCTTCCCCGCAGGGACAGGCGGCCCTGATGGATGCCGCATTCGCCGGTAAGGTCCTGGAATCCGAGAGAGAACTCGAAAATCTCCCGGGCATTAAGAGCGCTTTCTCCGCCTTCGACCTGCTCGTTGGTATTAATTACATGGCCACAGGACAGGATGCCTATCCCTCCAATCCGACAATTACCCGTATGATGCTCTCCCAGGTAAGCAGTCAGAACATGGGTACCTGGGTATCCGACGACGGCTTTAAGATGATAATAAAAACCGAGGAACTCGACTCTAAAGATATAGAAGCACTCGATGAGTTTGTCGCCGGTCACAGCGATACGATACGGATTATTACCGGTATGCCCGTACTCTTCAACGAGATGAATAAGCTCGTTGTCAGGAGCCAGATACAGAGCCTCTGCCTGGCGCTGGTATTGATTTTCATCATGCTCTGGGTGACGCTGCGTCGCATCACCGCCGCCCTGGCGGGCCTGCTGCCCATCGCCATCACCATCTGTGCCATCATGGGCATGCTGTCCATAACCGGCTTTAACCTCAACCTCATGACCGCCAACCTCTCCGCTATCGCTATCGGCGTCGGCGTGGACTACTCCATCCACCTTCTCTCCGCCGTTTACTATTACCGCGACCGCGGTATGAACCGGGAGGAATCCATCAATGCGGCTTTAACCACGGTATCCCGCCCGGTGCTGGCCAACGCCTTGGGACTGGCCATCGGGCTTTCGGCCCTGTTCTTCTCGCCGCTGCGCATCCACACCCAGGCGGCCTCGGTTATGTGGGTAGCCATGGTTGTCTCCTCGATGGCGGCCCTGCTGCTGGTGCCGCAGTTCTATACGAACCGAAAAAAGCGAGAGAAATAATCAAGCCCAGCCTTACCGGTTTCCGGTAACATCAAAGGCCGGGCTTAACAACTGTGAAAAAGCCTGTCGGTCTCTTTTACTCTACTTTACCGAACTTCTCCTCAAGGGCGGCCTTGTCCCATATCTTGCCGGTCGCTTCCTTTGGGTCGAGGCCCGCCAGCATTGCCGGGTACTTCTGCCATATTATCGGCTCTTCATAGTCGCTGGTGTCCCGGTCTTTCATGAATTCCATGACCACCTCGGTCTTGACAAAGTAAGGGCGAATGCAGGTGATGGCGATTCCCTCTTCGCGCCGCATCTCCCGGGCCAGCCCCAGGGTTAATCTCTCCACGCCGGCCTTGGTGACGCCGTAGGGGATGCTCATGCGGATTTCCTTGGCCAGTATCGAAGAAACGTTGATAATCATACCGCTTTTCTTTTCCACCATGTACGGCAGGACTACCTTGGAGCAGAGGTAAGTCCCGTCGAGATTGACGGAGAGAATCAACCGCCACCGGCGATAAGAGAGATTAAGAAACGAGTCTTGAGCGGTAACGCCGGCATTATTCACCAGCACGTCAATCTTGCCGAATTTCTCCAGCGCTTTATTAACGATGCTATTCACATCCTCCTCGATAGTGATATCCCCGCCCATGGTTAGAGACTTAACCCCAAGACCCTCTATCTCTTTGGCGGTCTCGTCCAGCTTGCCATCATCGGTGACGCGGTCGCATATTATCAGGTCGGCCCCCTGTTCCGCCATGCCCAGAGAAATAGACTTGCCCAATCCCTGCCGGGCCCCGGTAACCAGTACTGCTTTACCCTTTAATGGAAGTGCCATTTTAATGCCTCCTTTTTCAGTACCAAATCGAAATTTAACTGGCAAATAGAAAATCCAATTTTTCTCCGCTCACCCTGAGCCTGTCGAAGGGTGAGCCCACCGTACCGCTATGGTTCGACAGGCTCACCATGAGCGGCCAATATCGACTTAAGGCCTACGTAAGCATACCATAGTCGAGCGGAAAGATGCCGGCCGTCTGATTCTCGGCAGCATCTGAAGCCAGGTAAAGGGCGATGGCTGCCACATCGTCGGGTTCGCCGAAACGCCCTATTGCGGTCTGGCTCAACATCCTGTCGTTAACGCCGGGCATCTGCAGGAACGGGTCGGACAGGCGACTGTGCACCCAGGCGGGAGCGATGGCGTTGACCCTGATGTTCCACTTGCCCCACTCCTTGGCCATGACGCGGGTCATGTGCATTATGGCCGCCTTGCTGATACAGTAGGCGCCCAGAGACTCCTCCACCCTGACACCCATGTAGGAGGTGATATTGATTATGCTGCCCCCGCCCTGCTCCTTCATAATGGGAGCTATTTCCTTGGCCAGGAAAAACGGGCCCTTTACGTTGACATTCATCACCGAGTCCCACTGCCACTCCTCCATCTCCGTGAGGGGCACCATGAAGCTGGCGCCGGAGCTGTTTACCAGGATATCAATCCGGCCGAACTCCTTCACTACCTGGTCGATAAAAGGCTTGGTCTGGTCCAGCTTGGCGATGTGCGAGGCCAGCGGCAGGACTTTTCCGCCGGTTTTAGCTTTAATTTCCTCGGCGGCCTTGTCCAGGTTCTCCTGCTTGCGGCTGCTGATAACCACGTTGGCACCGGCCCCGGAGAGTGTTTCGGCGATGGCCTTGCCGATATCCCCGGCGCCGCCGATAACTATGGCTACCTTGCCGTCGACCCTGTACTTAGAAATATCCATTTAGTTCTCCTTTGCAGAAGTTACAGACCGATACTACACTTCAATCGGTCTATTCAACTTTTATTATGCAGGCGTTGGCCTGGGCCAATCCGCCGCAGATGGCGCCCATCGCGTAGCCGCCGCCCCGCCGCCTGAGCTCGTACATCAGGTTCATAACGAGTCTGGCGCCGCTGGCGGTATTGGGGTGCCCGATGGCGATGGCGCTGCCGTTGATATTCATCTTTTTCTTTAACTCTTTATACTTGGCATCATCATTATCGACGGCTAGCTTCATGGATACCAGCGGCACACAGGCGAAGGCTTCGTTTATCTCCATGACCGCCATATCGTCGAGGGTCATATCGGCCTTCTTCAGGATTTTCTTCATGGCGTAGCCGGGGCCTTCGGGCATGCGGCTGGCATTGATAGCCACCGATACCGAAGCAACCACGGCAGCCAGGACTTCCAGCCCGAGCTCCTCGGCCTTCTGGCGTGTCATGACCAGTAAAGCCGTTGCCCCGTCGTTCAGACCGGGCGCGTTACCTGCCGTAATAGCGCGGGTATCATAGACGGCTTTCAGACTGGACAGCCTCTCCAGAGTGGTATCGGCGCGGTACTGCTCGTCGATATCCAGTATTTTGGATTCGCCTTTAGGCTGGGGTATTTCCAAGGGCATTATCTCGTCCTTGAACTTGCCGGCGTTCCAGGCATTACCATAGTTCGTGTGACTGCGAAACGCCCACTCATCCTGCTCCTGCCGGTCTATCTTATATTCATA
>CAZCOB010000059.1:0-10870 GCA_964500415.1 uncultured Dehalococcoidaceae bacterium
TCTTTTTCAGGGGTAATCGTTCCCCTACGTGGGAACGGTTGCCCCTTTTTTGTTGCTAAAAGGGCAGTGGAGTGCCGATGCCCGATGGCAGTGCAGGGCACGATGGCAGGGACAATACCGGCGGTTGCGTACTTTTGGAAGTCCGCTCGGACAGTTGCACAGTACGAGCCACAACCAAAGAGAGTAGGTACTCCCAGGAATTCACAAGAAGTTCATTCGGAAAGGAGGAAGCCAGATATGGCAGACAAGGACACTATCTTTGTCCTCACCAAAGAGGACGTCCTGGAGTGCGCCAGGATGAAGGGTATTCCTGAAGAAGCAATAACCGATGATGTCTTGCGCCAGGTGAAGAAGGGGGTGGATAGCGGGCTGGAGTGCTGGTCGGAGGTGGTGATGACAGCCATAGACTTTGCTCTCAAAAGCTAGCCTGGATTCCCGCTTCCGCGGGAATGACATTTGTAACCAATTCACTCTGACGCCTAGCTCGGTTAGGCGTCAGGGATGAGCGGGCTACCGCTCAAATCTACAGGGCTACCCATGCCCTGGGAAGGAGGTGAAATTGTGCCTATAAAATGGAGCGCCTTGAAGGTGAGCGAGGCAGCCGACAAGATTGAAGAACTCATCAACCAGGTAGCCGAGCCACTGGAGCAGGCTAGGATTGCTGCCCTAGAGGCCCGGAAGATAGACAAACTACCCCAGTACATCGAGCAGGGACTCAACTCTATCCTTGCCGAAATTGAGAGAGTCACTGGCGGCGAGGTTTCCTGGAGCAAAGAGCATCAGGATGGCAGTATAAAACGAGCCATTGATAGACTTCGCGACCACATACCGAAAGATGCCTTACAGTCCGACCAGGTCACCCAGAAGTACGGCAGCACGCCAGCTCTTGTCTAAAACTGTCTCAAAGTGATGCAAACTGATGCAAAGTGTATCACTTCCAGGGGAAACCCATGCCCAAAATTAGAGAAGAAGGGAGGTGATAAGCGTGACAACCCAGCTCGACCTTTTCAGAGAAGCGAAGGTCGAGATAGAGAAGCCAGAGCCTATGACCACGGTCCGGCTCGGTAAGAGAGAAGCTCGGGTCCCGCTGCGCAAGCAGAGAAGGGAAGCTATTGCCCGGCTCATGGACATCCTTGCAGACCTCGAGGGCAAGGATATCTACATCGGCTCTTACGACGCCGGCGGCCGCCACTTCTGGTTGGACAACCTGAAGCTCCCCAAGCTGCAACTGGAATACCATCCCACCAGCTATGGCGACTCCAACTATATCCCCGGCGTCATTGTGCTCCGGGGCAGCCGCAGCGCCCACGTCCGGATATTCACCGATTACCTGGTGGACGTCCGCACGCAGGAATACCAGGGCTACTGGCATTATCTTCTCGACTTCCGCAACGGCTTCTGGGAAAACCCGATTGACAAATACCGGGCCCACTACGCCTGCCTGCACATAACCAGATTCAAAGACTAAAGAAAGGAGGTTTGATTACAATTGAATAACTCGATAGACAAAGGCATCTCCGAGATAGCGGGTGTCTTTACGGACCCTATTCTTGTCTTTCCGGGAGGATGGGGCGATACCCTTCCCGAATGGCTGAAGGGCGCCATTACTCTGGAAAGGCTGGAGATGAACATGAGGGCACTCAAAGGGGAGGAGATGACCGGGACGGACGCCGAGGCCTGTGCTTATCTCTACACGGCGGGGCTCACGACCCCCATGGACCGTGATTGGACTCAGGTTTACCTCTATGTCGCGACACAGACATACCGCCGATGGGGTAAGGACGAGATGACGGCGGACATCGCCGTCGACTCACTCAACGGTGAGCAAATGCGTGAGTTGAGTCGTCTCAAAGAGTGGCTCTACCGACAGAGAACCAGGATAAGGCTGGAGAGAGACAGAGTTGAGAGGCGTCAGAGAAAAGAAGAAGAGTCCACCAGAGAAAAAACGAAGCGGCCGGCATTATTCGAGTTCTAAGAGTCACTTAGCAGAGACAGGGGGCGAGAGCAATACTCTCGCCCCCTATTTTTTTCTCTTACCACCTGGTTATGAGAGATTGTTGCACGACTTAAGCTAAAGTCAATATACCGGACGTCATTATACTTACTTCATTTTATCAGCCTCCTTCCGAATTGACCCATATTGCTGCTGACAGCAGCAAAAGGCGCTCAGCTATATTTGCTCATTGAATCGATGCGATGGCCTAGCATGAGGGCTGGCGGGGGCAACATGGGGTCGGTATCAAAATAATTGCACAAGGTAATAGTACTCTCGAGAGATTAATGTCTCCAGAGAGAGGCACGGGATAATGCTTTGAGCAAAATACGGAAGGGAACGGTGTTTTAGCCTTCGCTATCACTATAGAAATTGCTCTCGGCCCCAGTCCCTCTCCCTCTACTGGCCTGGCTCACTTTTTGGCCATGAAAAAGTTGAACTTTTTAAAATTTTTTTGAAAAACGACCCCTCTTTGTGTCATTACGAGAAAAAGACGTATTTCTGAGAGAAAATGGTTACTTCTACTTTCATTCTCTTGCAGCAAAATCACGAGAAAAATGCATATCACTCTTAAAAGGTTTCGTTACCTTATATGGTTTCTCTTCAGGAGTCATTCACCAGGCTGGCAAATTTATGTTATTTCTCGGCCTAGTAGTAGCCCTTTTCTGCTGGGGGAGAAAATTGTGGCCATTACACTTAAGTGATTCTGCCACCCGACTAATTGAATAATAGCTAATTTGAAAATTGATAAATTATTCTCCTTATATGAGATAATAGCCATTATCTTGCAGAAAGACGTATCAAACAAATCGGTGAAATATGCTATCAGGTAACAATTCAAGCAAGTGTTACCCAACAATTGCCTCAATTGTTGAATTCGATAACCTGGCACGTGTATGGTCTCTTTTATAGGTGAAGAGGGACTTGAATACCTGTGTGGAGCATTTAAGGATTCTAACCTTAAGTTGAACAGGCCAAGCTACTGTGGATTAAGCGCCGCCAAACGTTCTACTATGTAGCTAGTCTGAATGTAATATTACGCTGACGACTCTTAATTCTATTGAATAACCAGCTCGGCAAAAGGTGTCGGGTAGTATTTACCCTGGCTGACATACCTTATGCCCCTGATGAGGTCTGAGCTGGCAGCCTTTTTGGGAATGAAGCCGTAAGCCCCCGATTGCTTGGCGATAATCATGTTCTCTTCTTCGTCATACTGGGTTAAAATCAAGACCTTTGTCTCCGGGCATTCCTGGTGTATCAGCTTTGTCGCTTCTATACCGCTCATCACCGGCATGACAATATCCACCAGCGCCACATGCGGTAAAAGCCGCAGCGCCTTATCAAACGCGTCGCGGCCATCGACCGCCTCGCCTACTACTTCCATATCCTTTTGCAGGGAAATAACGGAACATATTCCCGTTCTAACCATCGTATGGTCATCGACGACGAGTACCCTTATCCTTCTAGTTGCGGCTTCTATCAAGCTCTGGATTCGAGGAATGAGAGAAGCCGGCTCAATGGGCTTAAATAGATATTCGTCACCGTCTACCTGTAGTCCCTCGAACCTTCGCCACCCCCTGATTGGCCGTTCCTCATATCGGGCATCGATGATGAGCAGCGGTATCTCCTTATACCTCGGATGATCTCCCAGCCACCGATACATGGCAAACGCCTGCCCGGCCGGTGCCAGCGTACCCAGGATAATCAAAGATGGTTCTGTTTTTATCATGTCCTGGGCCTGCGTTACGCTCGATGCCGTCGTAACCCGGTAGGCTTTAGCTTCCAGAGTTCGCTGGCAGGCTTCTAAAAAGGTGGGTTCGTCATCAATGATGAGGATTTTCTCTTTCTTCTTACGTTTGCTTTCTCCCTTAGTAGTGGGTTTAGCCGACTTCTTTGACTTATCGCTACCCATTTTACTCTCCTCCCCTACCGTGAATTTGGCTATTCGGGTCGCCTGAGAATAGAAATAACTAAAGGCAGCCTAGCGTGACGTATTAACAAATTCGGCAGCCTCCAAAATATCAGGTACGATATTTTCGTTACCTACCGCCATGATATGTACCCCATGACACAGCTTTTCTTCCCTGATGGTCTTAATAAATCTGGCGGCAATCTCAATGCCTTTCTGAAGTCCCTTACCCTTTTCCACAGCTGCCATCTCATCGATAATAGCCTGAGAAATAATTATCCCAGGGACATTATTATTCATATACCTGGCCATGCCGGCTGATGATAGGACGATAATACCGGCCAGGATTTTAATATCGAACTGGGAGGCGTATTGCATAAACCGCCGAAGACTTGCCAGGTTAAATATGCCCTGGGTCTGTAAGAACTGTGCCCCGGCGGCGACCTTCTTATCGAATTTTATAAGCTGTGGCTCAATGAAGTCTGCTTCCGGATGAACGGTAGCGCCTATGCAGAATTTCGGGGCAACTTTCAGCTCGTTGCCTCCCATGTCGGTTCCCGATTCCAGAGTCCTGATCATCTTCAATAATTGCACAGAATCCAGGTCGAAAACAGGCTTGGCTTCTTTGTGGTCGCCCACATCAACCGAATCTCCGGTGAGGCAGAGTACATTAACAATATCCCTGGAGTAAGCCAGAAGAAGTTCAGCCTGCAGTGCCAGACGGTTTCGGTCACGACAGGTCATTTGCAGGATAGGCTCACCACCAAGCTCCTTCACCATCAGGCAGCCTCCTATCGAAGGGAAACGCATCACGGAACTCTGATGGTCTGTGATATTTATGGCATCAACCTTATCCTTAAGTAGCTCTATGTGGTGAACCATCTCAGAAATATCCACACTCTTGGGAGGTCCGACCTCCGTTGTCACGATAAAGTCATTCGAGTTGAGTTTCTCTTCAAATGACGAATTAGCCATCGCTTTCTCCCGCAACAGTATCTGCTTTACTTATGATTCTTCTTGGTCTGGGAATTGTCCGGAAATTCCGGGGAGGGTAATACCGGCGCATTTTATCCAGCTGCTGTAACCTTTCCAGTCGCTGATAAATTAAAATCCAGGCGCAGTCCATATCTTTATTGGCCTCGCATTTGCCGTTCTTGGTGCCGGCACAGGGGCCATTAAGTATGCCTTTGGTGCATCTGGTAATAGGGCAGATGCCGGCGGTGTCTTCCAGTCGGCAATCACCGCAGGCGGCACAGCGCTCGTCCCAGACCCCCGATTCTTTAGTCATGCCCATGAAAGAGGTATTGACACCGGGCAGCACCGGCATATCCGGGAGACGCTCGGCTATTGCCTGCACCCCGATGCCGCAACCGAGCGACAGAATCACATCCACATCAGCCGTTTTTTCGTCAAGCATCTCCAGGAATTCAGGGTCGCACTGCCTTTTCACAGTATGTTCGGAAAAGGTATGAGCCACGTCTCCGCTCCGTGCTTGTGCCAGTTGTAAGGCATTATGGAGAAAAGCGACCTCACGCTCGCCGCCGGCATCGCAAACCGTCATGCAGGTGCCGCACCCGAGTATTAATACCCGTTCATAAGGGGCAATCATTCGTATGATATCTTCCAGTGGTTTTTGTTCCGCAACTATCAACTTTTCACCTCCCCCTTTATTACTGAGGCCAAACGGAGAGAACTTATCTGTTCGACGAACTTGTCCAGTTCCTCGGCGGGGTCTTCCGTGGTGGTGCCCAGGGCGAACACCTGAAGTCGCTCAGGCTCGAGACCGATTGACCCCAGTACCTTTCTGACCTTGGCCACACGCTGCTGCACCCAATAGGTGGTATTTTCCCGGGCACATTGTTCCCCGCACCCGGCGACGAAGACTCCTTCGGCGCCGGTCTCGAAGGCGGATAGCAGGTGAGTCGCCTCCACCTTGGCCACGCAAAGGACCGGCACGATGCTGACGCCCGCCTTGGCTCCCCGCCACAGTCTAGCCAGAGTGCCAGTGCCGAAGAGCCCGTACTGGCAGCAGAAACCGATGATAAGGGGCTTATTTTTCGATTCGGCAGCCGATTTTATAGCGTGACCAAGCTCATCATTCACCTGGCGCCGGTCAAACGGCTTTCTCAGGACAATTGCCTTAGCAGGGCACTCAGCCACGCAGATACCGCAGGCCTGGCACTGGTCTGCCGGTATGCAGATGGTACCGCTGGCGTCCAGATGAGGCACGTGATAAGGACACACCCTCAGACAGGTAAGGCAGGTGGCACACTTATCTTGAAACAGGATTTCCACGCCCACACCGCACCGCAGGCACCTTCGTGCTTCGTTGATAGCCTGTTCCCAGCTGTAAACGAGCTCAATAGTCTCAAAGTCTTTTGTCCTAGTTTCACTTGCCAGACTCGGCGGCTCAACTCGCTCTATCTTCTTTATCATCTCTATTGTTTCGGGCAGCAGGTCTCCGCTTAACTTTTCTTTAGACTCTTTAACGGGCAGCGGGTACCTGTGCTGGAGGTAATCATCGATGCGAAGCGCCGCGAGTCTGCCGGCCGCCAATGCCTCGGTTACCGTAGCCGGTCCCGTGACGGCGTCACCTCCGGCAAAAACCCCGGTCCGGTTGGTGGTAAGTGTGCTGGGGTCAACCTGAATCGTGCTGCCCCTGCCGATGCGCACTCCGAAATCGCTCGGGGTCTGCGGCGCCTGTCCGATAGCCGCAATCAAGGTATCAAATTCCTCGCTGAATTCACTATCCTTGACCGGCACGGGTCGCTGCCGGCCGCTCTCGTCCGGCTCGCCGAGTTCCATTCTGACGCAGGTAACACTTAACCTCTTGTTTTCCCTCTTAATTCCGGTCGGGTTTACCAGGTACATAATATCTAAGCCTTCTTCCAGGGCCTGCTCCACCTCGGCGGGGTCAGCCGGCATCTCGGCCCGGGAGCGGCGGTAAAGGATGCTTACCTTTTTTACACCCAGGCGGGTGGCCGTACGTGCCGCGTCAATGGCCACGTTCCCCCCTCCCACCACAGCCACCCTCCTACCCAGGGATGGCTTGAGTCCCAGGTTTACCTCGCGGAGAAAGGTCGCCCCATCAATCACGCCGGGGCTTTCCTCGCCCTCTATTCCCAGTCTGAGGCTTTGATGAGCGCCGATAGTAATGAAAATGGCCTTGTAGCCCAGCTCAAACAGCAGGTCCAGGGATACCACCCTAGTATTCGTCCTGATTTCAACCCCCATGCGTGTTAACCTCTGGACTTCAATATCCAGGACTTCACGGGGGAGCCGGTACTGGGGGATGCCCACGCGGAGCATACCTCCAAGCTCGGAGTGGGCTTCGAGAACGGTGACCGGATAGCCGAGTTTTTTAAGATAGTAAGCGCAGGCTAGACCAGCCGGTCCCGACCCCACGATGGCGACCTTTTCGGTATGCTTGTTCTCGGCTTCAGCCCGGACCATCCTGTCGCCACCGAACTCCACGGCGAACCTCTTCAGGGAACGGATGGCGATGGGTTTATCCACCTGAGAGCGCCGGCAGGCATCTTCACACGGACGCGTGCATACATAGGCGCAAATTGAAGGGAAAGGGTTGCCCGTCCTGATGACCTGCAGCGCCTCCATAATCCTGCCCTGAGAAACCAGACCGACGTATTCTCTGATATCCATATGCAGGGGGCAGGCATTTTGGCAGGGGGGTACCAGGCTATGGTCCGGAGTATTCTCCGGGCGGTTTTCCGGGTAGCTCGTATCGGCCATGCTCATCAGTAAATACCTCAACTCCTGTTGAGTGGCAACAATCGGTGGCTAACTGATTATTTTATTATGCCACTGGACTACCGACGTTAGGCAATAGGAAATTCAATGGAAAGTAGGGGGTGACGTCTTCGGAATATCTACCGGAAAATACCCTGATATGCTCTTGGGGAAAGTACTGGTTATAGCTGGTTTTGAGACAATAAACCAGGGGGCTCTATATCGTGCGGTTATATCGTAATAATCCGCTTGCGAATGGCATACTTAATAAGGTCGGTCCGGCTGTGAATGTTCAGTTTGTTCATCAGGCTGCTTTTATACCACTCTACCGTCTTGGGGCTGACGACAAGTATATCAGCGATTTCCCGGCTGGTATGTCCCTCAGCGACCAGTTTAAGCACTTCTCTTTCCCGGTCGGTCAGTTGCTGATATGGGTCCTGTTCGCCTTCCGACGTGGTTTTTTGCTGGTATTCTTCAACCAGGGCTGTGGCGGCTGTCGAAGATAGATAGGACTCTCCTTTGTGGGCAGCCTGGATGGCCGCAGCCAGCTCCGAAAATGCCGACATCTTGGTAACAAACCCGCTGGCACCTGCCTCGATGATAGGGATGACGTATTCGCTATCGTCATACTGGGTCAGCGCCAGCACCTTTATTCCGGGGAAATTTCTCCGCAGGCGGCGCGTGGCTTCCAGTCCACCCATAACCGGCATGGCCAGATCCATCAGTACCACGTCGGGCTTGAGCTGCCCCACCTTTGACAGGGCTTCTTTTCCGTCCGATGCCTCGCCGACCACTTCAATGTCACTAACGAGCGACAGCAGGGAACGGATTCCGGCCCGCACGAGGGTATGGTCATCAACTATCAATACCTTTATCTTCTTCATCGGTCACATTTGCGTCAGTGGCACTTTTACGGTTACCTTAGTACCCTGCCCGGGACGGGAGTCAACACGGCAGTGACCTCCCGCCAGACTTACTCTCTCCTTGATGGTGAATAAACCTGCACCCCGGCCGCTGGGGTCTACGCGGGTCAGTTTTCTGACATCAAAGCCTTTGCCGTCGTCCTCTATATATAGCATACACTCTTTTTCATCGCACTCCAGCTTGATTAAGGTATTCTTCGCCCCGGAGTGCTCGAGGATATTGCCGATTAACCCCTGGGCGACGCGGAAAAGGGTAACTTCAACTTCCGGGGGGAACCGTTCGTCCGTACCCTTGAACTCCGCAGAGACACTGATTCCCTGAGCTTGAAGCGTATCCTTGGCATAGCGATGGATAGCTGCCGGCATACCGAGTTCGTCCAGTAAGCTGGGGCGGAGTTCCTTCATGAGCCTCACAATTTCATAGCCGGCGTGGACCGCAAAGGAGTGCGTTGTTCTGACTTTCTCCAAAAAATCGGCGTCTCCGATACCCTTCATCTCCGCAATCGTCATGATAGCCTGCAGGCTCAGGGTCAGACTAGTAATTGCCTGGCTGGTCTCGTCGTGTAGCTCACGGGCGATTCTCTTCCGTTCCTGCTCCTGTGCCGTCAGGGCATGTTGCAGGAGGGCACGATATCTCTCTCCCGCCTGCGCCAGCCGGTCATATAGCCTTGCCTGCTCGATTGCTGTGCCCAGGTAGTCGCCAATGGACTTAAGCAAGGAGACGTCGTCAGTAGCGAACCGATTCGCCACATGGCTGGCGATATTCATTACTCCCGTTACCTTCTCCTTTGCCTTCAAGGGAATGCTAATAAATCCCCTGAGTCCTTCTGCGAGCACCAGGTCGGGGCGGGTGACACGCGGGTCTTTGGAAATATCGTCCAATACTATCGGTTCGCCGAGTTCGGCCGCCTGTCCTGCTATGCTCTCACCGAGCGAAACCTGTGTTTCTTCAACGTATTTGGCAGATAAGCCCCGTTGTACACGATAGCTAAGAGATTGGGTTTCTTCATCAAAGAGTAAAATTCCCCCGATATCACTGTTAACGAGCTGTAGCACATTATCCAGGGCGGTTTTTAATATGGTGTCCAGATCGTGCAGTCCGCTCACAGCGCTCGAAATATGGTTCAATGCTAAAAGCTGATGATGCCGCCGCAGAATTTGGGTCTCCAGCTCTCTTTCCGCGGTAACGTCTCTCCTCAGCTCAACTATTGCCCTGGTATTGCCCTGCTTATCACGCAGGGGATATGCCGTAATCTTTACGTAATTATGAACCCCGTGCAGGTTGACCGGATGAATAACCGTCATCATGTTGCCCGTTTCAATGACCTGTTGAAGCGGGCAGTCCCATAAAGGCTCGTGGCAGGGGTCATTCCTGTCATGAAAAACTTTGTAGCACAATTTACTAATAGGGGATCTGCCTTTTCCCTGATATTTGTTAAGCATAGCGGTGTTGGCGAACCTGACGCGGTACTCGGGGTCGACTACCAGGAGCTCATCTTCCACAGCATCGATTATTTCCTGCAAGTCAGCTTTTAAACCCGTGTCTTTCGGTCTGGGCATTATTGGTTTTTTTATGTCCGTCACTGTCTACACCTTATAAGAAATAAAGTACAGCGAGAATCATGCTTTGTCAAGATGAGTTAAGCTTGTTTTCTTGCTGATAATGGATACTTGGCTTCAGAATGGGTAAGGGCTGAACAATTCGCTACATTGTACAATGAGGTAGGGATTCAAGCTTTCATGCAGTAAGTAACGCTCTTGGTAATTGCTGAGCCTGGATACGTGTCTTAATTCTTTTAATCAGGATGTCGCAGCTTCGAGACCTGTTGACCTTACCAAAGCTAGAAAGCCCACCCATCTTGATGTTTTTTAAAAGAATCAGGGTGTCAAGACACTAGGTTAACCGACACCCTGATTTTATTATTTTTTAGTAAAATATCAACATATTCTTACTTACGCCACAGGGCTTTAATAGATGCAATAGCTAATACCAATGTCATTATGATTATAGCAGAAAGCATAACGACCCAGGTGGCGATTTGCCAGTTCGAAGGATTTGCCCAACTTAGGTCAGTGAACTTGGAAACTCCCACAAAAGCTAGGGCTGCAACTATTATACCAAGAATTGTAAACGTAACTGCTTGAAAATTGTTTATTCTTGTCTCAGATTTAGCAGCTCTTGATTCTGCCTTCTCTATACTTAACTCCAGGTCTTTCATGAGAGCCCAAGCATCCTTAAGACCACTCATTAACCCAAATCGATCATATTGGGCACGTGGCGCATTAAGCGTGCCATCC
>CAZCOB010000060.1:0-10788 GCA_964500415.1 uncultured Dehalococcoidaceae bacterium
CTTATCCCCAAGACATGGATACAGCAGGCTATCGACGAGCCGCCGCTAACCTTCTACGGCAGCGGCGCCATCGAGACGCCCACGGAAGACCAGTTTATTAAATATACCTACCCCCTTGAAGAGGGCGGCTATGAAATACACATGATATGGACGGACACTCCCTGCCGCATTACCTGCTGGAACCACGGCAACTGGACAATCGAAGCCTTCCGAAATCCCAAGATTGAGACCGTCGTCGCTCAGCACCCCTGGCTGGAGAACGACTGTCTCATCGCCGATGTCATCCTGCCTTCCAACACCACGCTGGAGGTGGAAGACATCGTCACCAACGTCCGGCAGGGCGTCAACTTCCACAGCGTGGCCATCATGGAGCAGGCCGTCCAGCCTGTCGGCGAGTCCAAGAGCGACTACGAGGTAGTCCTTGAAGTAGCCAAGAAACTCGGCTACGGTGACCAGTTCAGTGAGAATAAGACCACCCGCGACCTGCAGAAACAGGTCTTCGACGATATGGAAATCGGACACCTCATCAAGTGGCAGGACTTCCTGGAGAAGAAATACTACGTCTTCCCGGTAGCTAAGGACTGGGAGGACGACCCGCCCGGCTTCCGCAAGTTCTACGAAGACCCGGAGAATAATCCCCTCAAGACGCCTACCGGCAAGCTGGAGTTCTACTCGGCCAGGCTGGCGGAGCACTTCCCCGATGATAAGGAGAGACCGCCCATACCCAAGTGGATTGAAAAGAGTGCGACCCACGACGAGCGGATATCCAGCGAAAGGGCCGCGATGTTCCCGCTGCTACTCATGTCCAACCACGGCCGGTGGCGCACGCACGCCCAAGGCGATGACATCACCTGGACCCGCGAAGCCTCGACCTGTAAGGTCTTGGGGGCGGACGGCTACAAATACGAGCCTATCTGGATTAACCCGAAGGATGCCGAAAAGAGAGGCATCAAGGACGGAGACATCGTTAAGGTATTCAATGAGAGAGGCATCGTCCTCGTTGGCGCCCGCGTCTGGGAGAGAGTAATGCCCGGCGTCGCCTATGTCGACCACGGTGCCCGCCACGACCCGCTCGTTCCGGGCTGGGTTGACCGGGGTGGCGCCATCAATACCATCGCCCCCTACGGCGTCGCTTCACGCAACGCGGTCGGCCAGGCCACCAGCGGCTATCTGGTCGATACCCAGAAAGTCACGGAAAAGGACTACGAAGAATGGCGAAAAATGGACCCTGAGGCTTTCGATGAAGCCTTCAAGAGAGAATACGACCAGGCGGCTGGACTGCGTTTTAACGCCTGGGTTGAAGGAGGTATGGACTAAATGAAGGTTTTTGTAATAGACGTTGGCATCTGCAACGGCTGCTACAGCTGCCAGATTGCCTGCAAGGACGAGCATGTCGGCAACGACTGGACGCCCTACGCCAAGCCCCAGCCGGATACCGGCCAGTTCTGGATGAGAATGACCGAACATACCCGGGGCACCGTGCCCAAGGTAAAAATGCACTACATCCCGATTCCCTGCCAGCACTGCGACGAAGCGCCGTGCATACCCGCCTGTCCCATCGAAGACGTCATCTACCGGAGAGACGACGGGCTGGTAATAATCGACCCCGAGAAATGCACCGGCTGCAAGGCCTGCGTTGACGCCTGCCCATACGACGCTATCTTTATGAATGAAGACCTCAATATCGCCCAGAAGTGCACCGGCTGCGCCCACCTCCTCGATAGCGGCGAGTGGACGATACCCCGCTGTGCCGATGCCTGCCCTACCGAGGCCATTAAGTTCGGCGAAGAATCCGAGTTCAAAGACCTTATCGCTAAAGCCGAGGTTCTCAAGCCTGAGCTCAAAGCCAAACCCAGGGTATACTACCTGAACATTCCCAAAAAGTTTATCGCCGGCACCATTTATGACCCCGTGGAAAAAGAGGTCGTTATCGGCGCTACCTGCACTTTAAGCAGCAATGGTAAGACGATGACGGCCACCACCGACGGCTTCGGCGACTTCTGGTTCGAGGGACTTCAAGAGGGCGTCTATAATCTCAAGATAGAGGCCAAAGGCTTCGCCGCCAAGACCTTCGATAAACTCAGCACGGAAAAAGATATCAACCTGGGAGACATACCTCTTTCCAAGTAAACGCAGCATGTAACGACCGAACGTAATAATTTGTTGACAGAGAGGGAGTTCATATCATGTGGACTCCCTCTTTGGTGCTTAGAAAACACTTCGAGGACAAGCATAATCTTTCTCTGAAACGACAACCGGAATGGAAATAAAACCGCCTAGTCTCTGGCTTCAGGAGACGGCATATCCTGTTTGTTTCTATACGGCGGGATTCCCTTCAGGAAAAAGTTGGCTATCAAGCCCAGTAAGGTTACCATCAGAAACACAATGAAAACCTGAATCAGGGCGGAATTAAGGGCACTCCGCAGTGTCGTCAGCATCTGCTCAAAAAGCACCGTACCCTGACTGCCCATGCCTACGAATAGGCCCTGCAATTGAGCCTGTGCTTCCACATTCACCAGCGCCTGCGGATTATCCACTATCGCTGCCAGTTGCTCCGTTGAAACGACGGCCTTCACTTCCGACGAAAGATTGCCGATAAATGAAGAAGCGAAAGTGTTGTTCAATATAGACCCGACTACTGCCAGACCGAAAACACCACCGAGCGGGCGGAGTAACTGTATCATGGAGGTGGCCGTACCCATAACCGAGTAAGGCACTGTATTCTGTACGGCAATGGTGTGAATGGGCATAATAAGCCCGTTACCCAGACCTATGATAACGATACTCACTATAGCGAAAGTATAAGTGGTCTCGGGTGTCATCCTGGTAAGCATGAAAAATCCCACGGCGGAAATGAAAAAGCCCATGCCACCCTGCAAACGGAAGTGTCCCCCGGCGCGGGATAGCAACTGCCCGCTGATGAAACTGCCCACGGCCGCGCTCAGCATCATCGGGGTCAGGAAACCCCCGCTCGCCGTGGCCGTGGCGCCCAGCACTCCCTGGAAATAAAGAGGAATAAAGTTTACCACCGTAAAAAATGCCCCTCCCATAAGGAAGCCGACTATCGCCGATACCGCCACAACCCGGTTCCTGAAAAGCTCCAGGGGTATAACCGGCTCCTCGGCGTGATTTTCAATCAGGATAAAGGCAATCAGCATTATCACCGAGAAAGCCAGCAAGCCAATAATAACCGACGAATTCCAGGCATAATCAGCGCCGCCCCAGTTCAACGCCAGTATCAGCGGCGCGATGAATAGGGTCATTGTTACGACCCCACCGTAATCGACGCGGCGCTTCGCCTGCGTGGTCTTGAGTTGCGGAAACATGAAAATAAATATCAGGATGATAATTACCCCGAGAGGTAAAGGGGCGAAGAACGTCCAGCGCCAGGAGAACGCGTCCGTCAGGTAGCCGCCCAGAGTCGGCCCGATTATCGTCGAAAGGCCGAAAACACCGGCCATTAAACCGCCGTATTTGCCCCGCTCTTCGGGCGGGAATATGTCCGCAATAACGATGAATCCCAGGGCCGACATGACGCCGAATCCGATGCCCTGGAACGCCCGGAAGATAATGAGCTGGGACATCGACTGACTGATGCCGCAGAGAAACGAACCCACGGTGAAGATAGACATGCCGATGACGAAGAACCACTTCCGACCGTACATATCGGAAAGCTTGCCGGTCAGCGGCACGGCGATGGTCTCGGTAATAATGTACGACGTAAAAACCCAGGTGTACTGGCTGAAGCCGCCGAGGTCGGTAATAATTCTGGGCATAGCCGTCGCCGCAATCGTCATAAATATCGAGCCGAGGAACATCGATAGCATCGTGCCCACCAGGGCAGCGACTACCTGACGTTTCGGCAGCGAACTCTGGTACAGTTGTGGTTCTTTGGATTTCATTATCTTATCTCTTGGCTATTTTGGGGTTACAGCTTGGACAGTATATCTCCGAGTTTTTTCAGCGAGACGGACAGCTCCTGCAGTTCCTCCTCGGAAAGAAAACCAAGCTTCCCCTTGATACTTTCATTTATAACCTGGTCCAGTTCCTCTATTATCCGCTTCCCTTTATCGGTAAGCATGATATTGGTCGTCCGCCGGTCGGTGCTATCCACCTGCCGGACGATTATATCCAGGTCTTCCAGCCTGTCGATGAGGTGCGTCATCTGCGGCTTGGGTATTTGCAGTTTCTCCCCGATTTCGGCTATATGTCTGGTGCCCTCTTCCTTCAATATCTTCATTATTTCCAGGTGCGGCAGAGTTATATCCTCTTCAACCTGCGCAAAGGCGGTCCTCACCACTTTCCTCTGGATGTTGCGGCGTATCAGAGGCGTGATGGAAAGCAGGTCATCAACGACACTGTCAATGATGCTTTTTGTCATCGCCATCCCTAAATATCAGGACATAGTTCATATTATTAATAGTTTACTATATGAACTATTATATCGCCCCCTGACAAATGCTGTCAAGGCACTATTGTCCGTAAAAGTGGACTATTAAAACGTTGTATAATAGAATGAAGAATACGGCATGGCTTCCGGTATGCAGCCCACGTCGAGCAGGAGAAATCGTATGAGCCAGTGGCGTGAAGAAAAGAAGATAGTGCTGGAAGCGGCTCAGAAAATGCTGGCAAAAGGCATGGTTGCCGGTACCGCCGGCAACGTCAGCCTGCGCCTGCCGCCCGAAGGCGAACGCCAGCTGCTGGCCATTACCCCCAGCGCAAAGCATTATGATTTACTCGGCGTGGAGGACATCCAGATTGTGGACTTCCAGGGGCAAACGGTTGAAGGCAACTTGAACCCGTCAATGGAGATGATGCTGCATATCGGTATATACCGGGCCAGGAAGAACACCAACGCCTTAATTCACACCCACTCGGTCTTTGCCAGCGCCGTGGCCGTTGCCGGCCTGGACATCCCCCCTATCCTGGATGACCAGGTAGCTTTCCTCGGCGGCGAGATAAAGCTAGCCGAATACGCCCTCAGCGGCACCCCGGAGCAGGTGGCCAACGTTTTGACCGCTCTGGAAGACAGGAATGCTGTGCTACTGGCGAATCATGGGGCGTTAAGCATTGGCCGTACCATGCGAGACGCCTTCACCGCCGGCGAACTAATCGAAAAGACCGCCAAAATTTACCTGTTGGCACTGTCCATAGGCAAGACCAATCTTCTGCCCGCCAGAGCTATAGAAGCCGAAAAGGCGATTTACGGTATGCTTCAGGGGGAAATTTAATATAACAACAGCCTTATGAAACAAAAAATATTGATAATGGCAAGCCTAGCCATAATGATACTGCTGCCGGGTAGCCTGTTTTTACCAGCCAAACCGGTGTCTGCCGGCGTTGCCGCCTGGTCAGCCGAGACTATTCCGAGCACTCTGAATAACGTCCTCGGCCCCGCCGGAGCCGGCGAGAACTTAGACGTCTGTGATTTCGCTATAGCTGACGACGGTACGACTATCTACGCCGTGCCGGGTAATAGTATCTCGGAAAAGGTTCTCTATAAATCAATCGATGCCGGGATAAGCTGGACAGCCTTCTCAGTTGATATCAAGGCCGACCTCGTGGCGGTTGCCCCGGATAACCGGAACATGGTCGCCATTGCCAGCAGTACCACGCCGGAAGTATATCTCACTCTCGACGGCGGCACCAACTGGGATACTCTGGGCACTCCACAGGGAGGCACCACGATTGCAGATGCCATCTACGATATCGCCATATCGGCAGCCAGGCAATCGGTACACTACATTGCCGCCGCCGGCAAAGAAGCCTCGAATGCCGCTAACGTGTGGTATTTCGGCAGCGGCTTGGTCGTCCCGTCCTGGCAGGATACTAGGACCTTGCCAGGATACGAAAGTGGCAATGAAGTAACAGCCGTGGAATTCTCTCCCAGTTTTTCTTTAGACGCAGCTATGCTCGCCATCAGTGGAAATTACAGCGTCGGCATCCATCTCCAAATCATGGATGTCATTGCTAAAAAATGGAATGACAGTGCCAGCTATTTCAACTACCCCTGTACCGTCGTAGCTAATAGCGGTATCACCGGGCTGTCTTCGGCTTCACTGGCATTAGACCCGAATTACGACGCCACGGACGACGATACACGTAAGGTTTTTATCGGACTAACGGTTGAGGGCAATGCTTCGGCCAGAGCTACCAGTGGTATCTACCGCTTCGTGGATACAACCGAGAAACAACTGCAAACGAATATCAATATTCATAGCGTCGCCTTTAGTGGCTACTATCTGGTTGCCGGTAGCTACGATAGCACTACCGTTTACCGCAGTACCAATCCCTCGTCAACATCACCAACCGTTCTGACATCCACCACCACCAAGGGACCCGGCGGCGATAATAAGGTAATAGTCGACTGGCTGGGCAGTAACGTCATGGCTGGCACCTCCGGCGATGAAAGCGCCTTCGCCGTCTCTATAGATAAAGGTAAGACCTTTAATGACATCAGCCTGATTGATACCGCCATTACCTATGCCAGAGACGTAGCCGTTTCGTCAAATGCCGGCAAAGTCTATTTTGTCACCGATGATGGCAGCGACCTCAGCCTGTGGTGTAAAACCACCAGATGGCAGAGGGTATTCAGCAAGCAAGATGCCATAGACTTTATAGTGCGCATCGCCCCCGACAATGCTAACTATGTATACCTGGCCAGAAAAGATACGACGACTGTCTATTTCAACAGTAACGCCGGAAACTCACAATGGTTCAGCCGGGATTGTGATATCAGTATCCAGGACCTTGCCGTAGAAAGCCAGAGCGTCGCTTACGCTCTAAATAACGTCGGCTCGGTTGTCAAGACAACCAACACCGGAACCACCTGGGGCAGCGTGGTCGTATCGACACTCAACCGCGGCGCAACCATAGTCAGCGTCAGTACCGATATAATAATGGTAGGCAGTCAGGACGGCTACGTGGCTTACAGCACTGACGGCAATGTATCCTGGACCAAAATCGCCCAGATTATCGAAAACGGAGCGGATAACGTCCAGATTGTAGCCGACCAGTACTATTCTTCCAACCACATTATTTACGCTGCCAGTGACACCCCGGGTCAGAATATAAAGAAATGGCAAATCGGGACCAGCACCGAATGGACGGATATTTTCAAAGATACTCTCAGCGGGGGCGTCTACGGCCTCGTTATTGATAACAATACTCTCTACGCCCTGGAATACCCCTCTTCCGGCCAGAGTACGTTGTGGCTCTATATTTCGCCAACGAATGCCACTGACATATCGACAAGCTGGAGTTACAGCTCAACGAACTACATCACCGACATTGATGACGGTACGGTGCACCTCGATGCCACCCCGCGGGCACTCAAGGCAAGCTCAGCCAAGCTGTGGGCAGTCAAGACAAACGGTACCAACAAGCTCTACAGCTTCAGTGATACCGCTATAGACATAAACCTGCGCACACCGGCCTCAGGCCTTACCGTCCACGTCAATACCTCCACCGGCATTGCCAAGGATACATCCTTCAGCTGGAATCGCCCCCTTGAAACCACCGAATACGAACTGGAAATAGCTCTAGATGAGGACTTTTACATCAGTGTCGCCAAGATAATTGTACCCTCAATAAACCCGGTAGCCTCGGTAATCGTCGGCCCGGGCCAGTCAGGCGATAATATGGTCAATTTTATGCCGGGCGCGACCTATTACTGGAGGATAAGAACCACCCAGCCGATTTACAGTAAGTATTCCGTATCGGAATATTTCTTTGTTGAGCCAGCGATAGCCACCGTCCCGGACGTACTGACTCCTGCTAACGGCAGCTCCAATACAGGCAGAAAGCCTTCCTTCTCCTGGGCGCCTGTATCCGGTACTACCGAATATCAGTTTATGTTAAGTGACAATTACACAATGAATCAACCCCTGATCGACGTTATAACTGGTACCACTGGCTTTACCCTGACACAGGAACTGGAATATGGCACCACCTACTTCTGGAGAGTCCGGGCTATCAATCCGGTTGCAACCGATTGGTCGCAACTGGCCAACTTTACCGTTCAGAAAGAACCGTCTGAGCCTGTTCCTGAAGTGACCGTCAAACCCTTACCGCCCACGGTAATCGAATTACCGGCACCGTCCCAAACACCCACTATAACTCTAGCGCCTCCACAAAAACCGACGGCCCAGGTCGTCCCGGACACTCTCCGCACCGCCATTATTATCCTGTCCATCCTATTATTTATTGTAATTATCCTGATAATAGCTAGCCTCCCGGCCAGACTTTTCCCTGCTCCATCAACATTGGCCGGACCTTTCAGAGGCACATCTCGCCGGGCCAGGCGTATCGGAAATCAGGTAGGCAGGTTGTGGGAAGATGTGGCAAACCGCGCCAGGGATTTGACACCCTTTAAAACTCAACCCCCTCCCGCGGGTAAAGCCAGGGACATCAATACTATCACCTTCGCGGTCAGGAGCTTCCTTTTAATGACGGCTTCCGCTGAAAAAGAAAACGGCCAGCCACATTTATCGGCAGAGGAGGAAAGGAAAATCGGGAAGAAACTCGCTTCCGGAATCCGGGATTTAGCCGTAGAAAAACCAATCTATCTCAATTACCCTGAAGATGCCGCCATCTTCCTGCAAATCTGGGCGCGTTACGGCTCCAGGGATGAGACCAACCGCTACCTGAAAAAATCCTTCAAGTCCAATCCAGAGAACGCCCTCGCCCTCCTGAAATGCTACCTTACCGCCCCGGAAAGACCGGAAACCGATTCCGCTGAAAAGAGGGAATTTACCCGGGCACACTATGACGCACTTACCCAGGTCGTTGACCCCGATAGCGTCTACGAGGCCGTTTCTAAACTCCTGAAATTCAGGTTCGAAAAAGCCGAAGAGCAAGCTCTGGGCGACCTCATCGACAGGACCATTGCCTATCAGTTCGTACGCATCCACTACGACATTAAAAAATAGCGCGGCAAAGCCCCGGTACGGCCGGATAATAGCATCTACTAAATATTTACGCATTCCGTAAAAATCCCCAAAATCCCCCCGTACAACCCTCAAGAGCACCCTCGTTTGACATCACATTTCAAATTAGGGTAAACTATTAAGGCACGATTTGCTGAAAACAGGATAATTGTGCAAGCAAGCAAAGGGAACATGATTTTTGGCGGTGATATCTCTGTTAATCAACACTTCAGTATGCTCGTTTGCGCATTATCATTCCCCACTCACTCGAAAGTCAACCGGACTACTTGAAATATTGAAGCTGTATTGGTGATATGGGATTGCTTAAAAAACAAATTGAAGCATCCTCACTTTTTCCACGGACGAAAATGTTGCCTCAGGCTATCTACGTTTTCGACAGCAGTTGAAATATCAGGGTGGCTTTAAAGCTACCGCCCCTTGTTCTCTTGCTTAAATCCGTTAACAGGCAGGGATTGGCAAGTTAAGATAATGACTTAGTAGTGTTTTTTAAAAGAAAAAATAATAAACTGGAGGGAAAAGTTATGTCATATCCAAAATTCGAATCAATTCTCCTGGAGAAGGACAAGGAATACCCCAAAGTTACCTACCTCACTCTGAACCGGCCCGATAAGAACAACAGTATCAGCATCGGCGAAGAGTACATGACCGGTGATATTAAGAAGGCCATGTGGGAAATTAACCATGATGACGACTGCAACGTGGTCATCTTCAAGGGTGCCGGCAGGAACTTCTGCGCCGGGTTCGACCTGTCCATGGTCTACCGCGTCTACGGCGGTGCCAAGGGTGTCAAGCCGAGCCAGAGAATCAGGCTCCAGACCGACCAGGACCAGCTTTACGGTTTCCCGCAGGCCATCCTGGACTGCAACAAGGTCGTGATGGTACAGGTTCACGGCTGGGCCATCGAAGCCGGGCTGTACATCACCAAGGCTGCCGACATCATTGTCTGCGCTGACAATGCCAAGTTCTCCCAGATGGGCCAGAGGCTGGCCTTCGGCGGTCTGCCCACCCTGCCTCTCGAGCTGGTCATGGGCCACACCAAGAAGGTCGAGGAAATCCTCCTCACCGGCCGCACCATCAGCGGTCAAGAGGCTGAGGAAGCCGGCTATGTCACCAAGTCCGTCCCCGAGGAAGATTTAGAATCCGAGGTTCACAACCTGGCTGCCGCCATTTCCCTGCTGCCGCGCGACTGCGTGGTCATGGGCAAATTCGCCCGCCGCCACATGCTGGACCGGCTGGGCCTGACCAACCTCAAAGAGGTCATCCTCTACCATACGTTCAGCACCAACCTCAAGTACAGCGAGGACGAGAGAGAGCTCATGTTTATCCGCGACCGCGAAAGCATGGGTGAGAGAGAAGCCTTCCACAAGATGCATGAGAAATACGAGGAGCGCCTCAACCGGACCAAGTACTTCAGGAGCTACCGCCCGGAGAAAAAGAAATAAGGAATTCGTAGTCTGCTGATAAGGAGAAAATGCAATGGCACATCCCGAATTTACCAAAGACGACTATTTCAAGATAGACGTTGAATGCCACCTCAGTGGCGACCAGAAAAAATACTTCGATTATTTCCCTGCCTATAAACAGTGGGTGTATGGTACTGCTGAAACTGCCCGTGCTTTCGGCGCTGCCCCCCATCATGCCACCAAAGACTGGAAAGATAAAATCGAGACCAAACCTGCCAAGTCGGATATGACCGAAGATGAACAGCTAATAGTTTACCTAGACCGCTATGGTGTAGATATGGCCTGTGTTCTTCCCGAGTCCATGATGGAAACTACAGGTTATTCCACCAAATGGTCCACCAACGGCTATCTGCTGGCCGCCGCCGAAAAGTACCCGG
>CAZCOB010000061.1:0-10779 GCA_964500415.1 uncultured Dehalococcoidaceae bacterium
CTTTCGTCCAGATATACCGAGTCCTCCTGGGCGATGCGGATATCGCGGAAGTAGGGTACCACGCCCAGCACGGGCTTGCCGGTACGCTCCTTCAGGAATTCCAGAGCCGATTCAATCAGGGTGACGTCGCCGCGGAACTTGTTGATTATCAGCCCTTTAACGAGTTCCCGTTCGTCCTCTTCCAGCAGTTCCAGCGTGCCGACGAGTGAAGCGAAGACACCTCCCCGGTCGATGTCCCCGACCATCAGCACGGGTGTGTTAAACATCTTGGCGATTCTCATATTGACGATTTCCCGCTCCTTGAGGTTTATCTCTGCCGGACTGCCCGCCCCCTCGATGACGACAATGTCATAGGCAGCGCGGAGACGTTCCAGGGCATTCGACACCGTTTCCAGCAGGGAAGGGGTGTATTTATAATAGTCGCGGGCGGAAATCGTCCTGGCTACCTTGCCCAGCACAATAACCTGGCAGCCCGTGTCGGTGGTCGGCTTGAGTAATACCGGGTTCATGTCCACCGTGGGTTCAATTCCTGCCGCCTCCGCCTGCACCACTTGCGCCCGCCCGATTTCTCCGCCCTCTGCCGTGACGAACGAGTTGAGCGCCATGTTCTGCGACTTGAAAGGGGCTACTTTATAGCCGTCCTGCCGGAAAATGCGGCAGAGGGCGGCCACCATGATGCTTTTCCCCGCCGAGGAGGTTGTCCCCTGTATCATTAGTGTTTTAGTTTTTTTCATAAGCACTTTCCCTGTGAAAGCGGCGCCACATTGTTGAAAATCAGAATGGCCAATAAAAGTATCGTAACTTCCGCCACTTCATTAATAGCGCCGTAGGTATCGCCGGTAAGTCCGGCAAATTTGTGCCTGAAGTAGAAAGCTAATCCCGTGGTAATTATAGAAATTCCGATAATTATCAGTATCCCGGCCAGTGAGAACAGCGGGAACAGGGCGAAGGCCAAGGCCAGGGTAATGATGGTGGCGGTGGTAAACTGCGGCCAGCGGGTCGCCTGCTTGTAAGCCGTCCCCAGTCCGGCAGGCCGGGCGTAACGGTAGGCGTAGATGGCATAGACCATGGCCCATCGGCTCGCCACCGGCATAAAAATCAGCACGGCCGTCATAAAGACCGGCGGGATATTGTTCAGGGTAGCGTACTTGAGCAGCACCACCAGGACGATGCCCACCACCCCGAAGGCCCCTGTCCGGCTGTCACGCATGACCTGCCACCTTTCTTCGGTCGTCTTGTGCCCGGCGATTCCGTCGCAGGTATCCGCCAGGCCGTCCAGGTGCATGGCTCCTGTAATTATTACCAGGGCTACAACAAGCAGGGCGTTGACCACCACTGCCGGTAGAATAAGGAGCAGCAGCCAGTTAAGTCCGGCCAGTATCAGGCCGATGATAAGGCCGACGACCGGGAAATAGGTCGTGGCACGCCCCATTTGCTCCGGACTGAGCTCGCGTTTTACGGGTATCGGTATGCTCGTTAAAAATTGTATAGCGGTCAGGAAGCTCATTATTCCGCCTCGTCTCCTTCCGAAACGCCGGCCTCGGCGAAGGTAGCCATCTCGTTCAGCGTTCTGGCGGCCGCCTCGGCGATGAATATTCCCAGTGCCGCGCCGGTGCCCTCGCCGAGTCGCATATTGAGATTGAGCAGCGGCTTCAGTCCCATGTGCTTCAGCATGGCCGGGTGGCCGGCCTCCGCCGAAGCGTGGGCGGCGATGATGTAGTCCTTTAACTGTGGTGACAGCGCCGTCGCGATAAGCGCCGCCGCCCCCGAGATAAAACCGTCGATGACCACCGGAATGCGCCTGGACGCCGCTCCCAGCATGGCCCCAACCAGCCCCCCGATTTCGAAGCCGCCGACTTTCGTCAGTACCTCCAGCGGCCGGGACGGCTCCGGTTTATTAACCTCCAGTGCCCGTTTAATAACCTCTGTCTTGTGAGCGAGTTGCTCATCGCTCAGTCCGGTGCCGCGTCCGGTAACTTCTGCGGCGGGCTTACCGGTCATGGCGGCGAAAATAGCGCTGCTGGCGGTCGTATTGCCGATGCCCATATCGCCGGTGCCGACGATATCCAGTCCCCTGTCCGCTTCGGTATTGACAATATCTATCCCGGACTCAACGGCTTTTACCGCCTGTTCTCCGCTCATGGCCGGGCCGAGGCACATGTTCTTCGTGCCGTAGCCGACTTTCCTGACGATGAGCTGCGGGTCCGGCTTGAGGTCGCTGGCGACGCCCATGTCCGCGAAGATAATCCTGGCCCCGACCTGGCGCGCCAGCACGTTGATGCCCGCCCCGCCCCGCAGGAAGTTTTCCACCATCTGGGCAGTCACTTCGCGGGGCCAGTTGCCCACCTTTTCGTCAACGACGCCGTGGTCGCCGGCCATGGTAATCACGGCTTTCTTCTCGACGTTGGGCCTGGCTTTAGCCTGGATGCCGGCCAGCCGGATTGAAAGCTCCTCCAGCCTGCCCAGGCTCCCCGCGGGCTTGGTCAGCCTGTCCTGGCGGTCGCTGGCTTCTTTCATCGCCGCTTCGTTGAGGGGTTTTATCAACTTTATAGTACGGTTAAGTAAATCCATGGAATCTCCTGCTACCAGTATATTTCTATGCTCTTTACGATATTCTCGCCGGGAACAAGTGTCCAGCCTTCGGGAAAAAGCAGCGATTCTACATATGGTTCATCTTTCGCAATTTCCACTGTCCTGTCGTAATTCACGATATCGAACGGGTATTCCCAGCCGGTATCGTCGATGTATACCAGTCCTTCGTCTACGGTTTTGAAGGCATTGAGGGCGTGGGAGTCTATGTTCTCGTCATAGAAGTGCACTACTACGAAGGCGGCACGTATGCCCATGGCCTCGGCGTTATTGTGGAGGTCCTGGGCAAATCCACCGCATACGTAGACGTCGGGAACATAAAGGTTTTTGTCCGTTGTATCTTCATATAAAAATACCAGCAGTTCATTCCAGGTGGGGTTATTGGCTGTGCCCTGGTTGACTAACGTTATTATATCAAGGTTTCCCGACCGGTAAGGGGGTATTAATCCGGAAGATACCTGGGTTCCCAGCGTATCTTCATATAGGTTTAACTTACCCTGTATTTCGTCAATCGCCTCCTGAAGCTCACGATTTGATTGCTGAGACGAAGCCAGTTCCCCGTTTACCGTGTCCAGTTTTTCCTCCACGCCCTGCATCTCCTCTAAAGTACTTTCATACAGTTGCATATAGCTTTCTGTCTGGTTCTTCTGGTTAAGGAGGTCTCGCGTGGTCTCTTCCAGAATTTTCGTTATTGCCTGTAGTTCATTTTGGGTATCTTCCAGGCTGGCGACTGTTTCCAGCTGTTTTACCTGAGTCTTGTACAGGGCGGCCTTTGTCTCCTCCAGCGTATCTTTTGTCACGCCGAGTGACTGGTAGGTTATCATCAGGCCGGCGGCGCACCCCACCAGCACTATTGACGTTATTACCAACAGGGCTGTTTTCATTGGCTACCTCGCTTGGTCGGTCTTAATTTTTGCCGTTACCGATGCCTATCATCATAGCGTAAATAGCCCCGACCATCAAAGCTCTTGCCTGCTTATCGCTCGTTATCGGGGTATCTTTATCTCCCTCCGGACTCTGAAATACTGCCGATGGCCGTAATGAGCCTTTCGCACTCGGACGGGGTGCGCGGGGCGATGCGGATATATTCCGGCAGGCCGAAAGACGTGCAATCACGCACTAAAATACTCTCCTTAAGAAGGGAACGGCGGCACTCTGCGGCGTTGTCGACCCTGACGAGGAAGTAATTTGCATCCGAAGGCAGCACCTTGAAGCCGAGTCGTGATAATTCTTCAATGAGATAGAGCTTGGCTTCCCGTACCTGGCGCAGGCTCTGCCTGAGGTACTCGTCTTTTTCCATGACGAATATCCCTACCTTCTGGGCGATAGCGTTGACGTTCCAGGGTGGTAGAGCCAGCCGCAGACTATCGATGATTTCCCGGCGGGTCACGGCGTAGCCGAGGCGTAAACCGGGTAAGCCGTAGTCCTTGGTCATCGAACGCAACACTATCACGTTACCTCGCTCCGTGAGGTCGAAGGGATTCCAGGTCGCCTCAACGAAGTCAAGGTATGCCTCGTCCAGTACCAGCAGACCGTCTTTCATTTCATCCAGCACCCTTACGATTTCGCTACGTGAGAGGTATTTCCCCGTGGGATTGTTGGGATTGCAAATAAATACGGCGCGTGGCCGGTGTTTACGGACGAGTTTAACGACTTCATCTATCTTCGGCGCGAAACTGGTTCTTTCTCCGGCGCGGTATTTTATCAGCCGTGCCCCGGCGATTCGGCCGGCAACCTCATACTCGCCATAGGTTGGTTCTAAGATAATAATAGGGTCGTTCTGACGGAAATAGGTCAGGGCGATGAGCCGTATCAGCTCAGTGGTGCCGTTGCCGACCAGGATATTAGCAACGGATATTCCCAGTCTTTCTGATAACCTTTCTTTGAGCTTGGTAGCCTGAGAGTCCGGATACCGCTCGATTCTTATCGCGCCCATCCTTTTTTTTATTCCCGGCGGCGGCATGAACGGATTGGTGCAGACGCTGAAATCGAGAACGTCATTCGGGTTTATCCCCAGTGCTTTCAGCTCGGCATGGTTGATGCCGCCGTGCACGCAGTTCTTGAGTCCGGCTATACTCCGTTTAGGTCGCAATGACAATCTTAATACCCCCCGCAATCAGGCATATCAGTATCCACAGCGCCGCCGCTATTGAAAATACACTGACGGCGCTGGCAATGGTCTCCGGCAGCAGGGCTGCCTTCGCTTCTCCCAGCGCGTAGTGTCCCGGCTTCTCCAGTCGTACGTTTAACGCTCCTGCCATGGCGGTCATCGGCCAGCCGGCGTTGGGGCTCTCGGTCCTGGCGTGCTCGTGAAGTGCCGTGTGCCAGGCACGACGACCATTTCTCTTTAACGCTGCAGCCAGGACGAGTAGCAGCGCAGCTATCCTGGTCGGTATGAAGTTGAGGACATCGTCCAATCTGGCGGCAAACTTGCCGAGATGCTCGTATTTCCCGTGATAGCCTATCATGGAGTCCATGGTATTAACCACCCGGTAGGCGATGGCTCCCGGCAGGCCGAAGAGCAGGAAATAAAACAGAGGAGCCACCAGGCTGTCGCCGGTACCCTCCGCCACCGATTCCACCGCCGCCGATACCAGCAGCGGCTCGGGCAGGTCTTTCGTATCCCGGCTCACCAGCGCCCGCAGCTCGGAGCGTGTTTCTTTCAGCTTGTCGTCGTCAAGCAAGCGTTTTACCTTCGATGCCGTTTTACGCAGTCCTTTTATGGAGAAGGTGCTCTTGAGGATAAGTGCCCCCAGGATTAAACCGGCCACCAGGCTGATGTGTCCGAGGTACAGGAAAATGAAATAAAGGGGAACGACGAAGAGAGCTACGGTAAATAGTGTCATGAATATTCCGTAAATAAACTGGCCAGTGGTATTGAGTTTGAGGCCGCCTTTCTCCAGGAAGGAAATAACCTTGCCCATCCACGCCACCGGATGAAAGGCATTGGGCGGGTCGCCCAGCACCAGGTCGACGGCTACAGCCAGCGCGATTATTATTATCTCCATGACTGTTTCCCGGTGGTCTTATTCCGGTGGGCGCCCAGCAGCACGGTAGGGAGGCCGTTGACGGGGTGGGTGTAAACGCAGTTTTCGGCGCCGTAGACCTCCTTGATATTACGGTCGGTGATGACCTCCGCCGGCGTTCCCTCGGCGTGGATATGTCTCTCGTTTATCAGCAGCAGGCGGTCGCAGTACTGCGCCGCAATGTTTAGGTCGTGGACGGCGGCCAGCACCGCGAGGTTGTTCTGCGTGCAGAGTTTTTTTATAAGGTCGAGTATTTCCACCTGGCGGCCGATATCCAGATTGGCTGTCGGCTCGTCCAGGAGGATGGCCCTCGTCTCCTGTACCAGGACACGGGCAATCAGTAAGCACTGTATTTCTCCACCGGAAAGTTCGTTAACATAGCGATTAGCCAGTTCCCCGGTGCCTGTTTTCTCCATTGCCTCCCGGGCGATGGCCCAGTCGCGCTTGCTTTCGGACTGGAACAGGCCCAGGTGCGGGTTCCTCCCCATGAGCACTATCTCGAAGGCGGTAAAGGTGCTGGGCAGCAGGGGCAACTGCGGGGCTACCCCGACCAGGCAGGCCAATTCCCGCCGCGGTATCCGGGTAATATTCCGCCTGTCGACCAGTATCCTGCCCGACTCAGGGCTGATAACGTGACTGAGCGCCTTGATGATGGTGGATTTTCCGGAGCCGTTGGGCCCGATAAGTCCCACCATCTCCCCCGGCGATACTTTGCACGTTATAGCCTCCAGCACGGGGTGGTGGTTATAGCCCAGCGTTACTTCCTGCATTTCTAGTTCAATCATATCTAGCCTCAGAAAATCGCCTTCTTGCGCCGCCGTAGCAGGTAGAGGAAGAAGGGCGCGCCGCAGATGGCGGTAATCACCCCGATGGGTATCTCCGTGGGTGCCAGCACGGTGCGCGCTACCAGGTCGGTTAGAATCATGAAAATAGCCCCGGTCAGTACTGCCAGCGGCAGCAGAAAACGGTGGTCGGCCCCCCATATCAACCTGACGGCATGGGGAATGATGATGCCGACGAACCCTATCGTCCCCACGAAAGAAACGCTGGCGGCGGTAATCAGGGTGGCCGCCGCCAGCAGTATGAGCTTTAGTTTTTCCACGTTCACCCCCAGCTGCTGCGCCTGTTCCTCGTCAAGCTGCATGACGTTGAGCAGCCGGGCGAATATAAGAATAATCGCCGTGCCTACGGCTATGTAGGGCAGAACGACCGTTATTTCCGACCACTGGCTCAACGAGAAGCTGCCCATCAGCCAGAAAATAATGCCGTGCATCTTTTCCCCGCTGGAGATTATAAGGTAGGAAACAATCGACCCCAGTAAAGCGCTCAGCGCCACCCCGGCCAGAATCAGCGTGGTCACAGGGAGGGTTTTACCCACCCGTGCCAGCAAATAAACGGTCACCGTGGCGAGCAGCGCCCCGGCGAAGGCGAGCAGGGGAATCAGGCTGAACCCGGCTATGTTCCAGGCCACCGGTAGCAGAAAGCCGATGACGGCCCCCAGCGAAGCCCCCTGGGCTACGCCGATGAGGTACGGGTCGGCGAGGGGGTTGCGGAAGAGGCCCTGGTAGGTGGCTCCGGCGGTGGCCAGGGCGGCGCCGACCAGTCCGGCGAGGATGACGCGCGGCAGGCGTATGTCCAGGACGATGGTGGCGATAACGCTCTGCCAGTTCTGGGTAATATCCACGAACGGCAGCCTGTCCAACATTATGCTGAAGGTGGTCGAAAACGGGATATGGACGCTGCCTGTGCTCGTTGCCAGCGCGATGACGGCTATCAGCGCTGCGGCCAATCCCAGGAGGCTGATGACGCGCCTGCGCCTCCCGGAAAGGTAGGTGTGAGTCGGTGATATTGGCATTCGATTGGATGTCATATATAAAAGATTTCTGTCCCTTTACTTAAATAATTCCGGATGGATAAAACCGGCAAACTGCTCCAGTGCCTCGACGATACGCGGCCCGGGGCGGCCCACGAGGTCGGTGTCTATCTCGTAAATCCTGTTGTTGATGCGGGCATCGGTACTCTCCAGCCTCTCTTCCGTAGAGGTGAATTGTAAAGGCAGGTCCTCGCCCGTTCCCATGCCCACGCCGGCAATCATTACCTGGGGGTTGGCGGCGATAATCGCTTCCAGGCCAATGGTGGCATAGCTGTCAAGGTCACCGGCTATGTTAATTCCCCCAGCCGTACGTATAAGCTCATTATGCAGGGTCCCCGAGCCCGCTGCCATCAGGGGGTCGTGCCAGACGATGTAGATGACTCGTGGTTTCTCTGTCTCGGTCAGCCCGCCTGTCTTATCGGTCACGGCTTTAATCCGACTCCGCATATCGGCAACAAGGCTGGTAGCCTCCTTTTCCGCTCCGGTGACTTTTCCTATCAGGATTATAGACTCGATTACCTGGTCAATGGTCGTGGGGTTTACGGCCACCACGGTCAGGCCTCTAGCTTCGAGCTGGGCGATTACTTCGGATTCATGAATATTTGTGGCCAGTACCAGGTCCGGGTCCATCGCCACCACCTCCTCGATATTGGGCGTGCTGAACCCGCCGATGCTCGGTTTCTCTTTAGCTTCCGGTGGGTAGTTGCAGTAATCGGTTACGGCCACCAGGCGGTCGCTCAGTCCGAGCGCGTACAGGGTTTCGGTATGGCTCGGGGCGAGAGAAATGATTCTCTGCGGGCTGGCGGTCTCCAGCGTTACCGTTCTTCCCAGCTGGTCGATAATGACGGTAGTTGCCGGAGGCGTGCTCTCGGGAGTGGTTGTGCAGGAGGACATGAGAACCAGTAGCAGGACCGCCGTCAGGAATATTACACCGGGTTTAAGTTTACTTTTCATCTACGCCCCCTTTTATTTCTTAAAAAAACAAACCCCTCATCTCCAGCCGAGGGGTAATTAAGACTTAATAAAAAGTCCTACCACTCCCCGCGGAGTGTTGTAGGCAATTCAGGGGCTGGCGTCCTGGCTTATGACCCTTCTGTGAAAGGGGCAATCACAGTGGCGCGGCCGCGCCGGATTTTCACCGGCTTGCTTTCCAGTTAAGCCCTCGCTCGCGCTCGGGCACCCCCGTTTATATATGTATTTATGCTATGAGTATACAGGATATGCTGTTAGAAAATCAAGCTGTGCTGGCGGGAAATGTTCAACGGGTTATTTGTCCGCAGCGTCTCAGCTTGGCCCGGATGCGGGCTACGAACGACCGCATGCCAAAGGGCTTGCGGATAAAATCATCGGCGCCGAGAGATAGCGCCTTCCGTAATAATCCCACTTCGTATTCTGACGTAAGCATGATAATGGGAACGTCGGAATGCTCCCGTACGTGGTCGATAACCTGAAAGCTGTCCAGGCCCGGTATCATCGTATCCAGAATGACCAGGTCCGGTTCTGTCTTGTCCAGAAGGTCCACCGCCATGTCACCGTCGGCTACGATGATGGTATCGAAACCTTCCCTGTCTAGGGTGTGGTTCAGTAGCTTGAGCATGTCCTGGTCATCATCGACTAGCATAATACGCTGGCGTTTATTCATAATTGATATTGTCACCTTGTACTGGGTTTAGTGGGTGTTTTATTTTAATTCTGTGAGCCTGTGGGAGCCGTTATTTTCCATATAGGAACGATAATTGTTTTTCCACTGTTTTTTATTGCCTGTTTGCCTCCTCCCGTGTTACAAGGAAAATTAACATCATATGGGGTCGGCATGTTCTTGAACAACGCTGATTTTCCCTGTTGAATGTCGTCGTGCGACTGGCGGAAAGTTCTCATATCTTCGAGATGTTGTTGAAAAGCTTTTACATCGTTCCAGATAAGTATCATTTATTTTTCTCCATGCCCAACACTGTTAAAGATACTCAAATAAACTCACAAATATGTCAAAAAGGCGTTCTCAGGACTTACAAAATAGTCACGATAGTCCGTTTATACAGGCTCTATCTCAAGGTAAAACTGCGGTGATATATTATCGCCGTCTTTATTGGCGCTCATGCAGTAGTAACAGCCGGATTCGATAGCGATTTTATAACGTGTGTAGCCGGGCAGAGTGAGGTTTACGGGGCTGTTGCGGAGGGTGATGTAGGTATCCAGCGAAATGCTATCCCGTAACGGTGTTTTACGCCATTGGCCGTCCTCGTCCTCGACATATATGGCCACTTTGAGTGTGAGGTATCTCAGGTAATGGATGAGTTCATGAGCGTTGGTAATATAAAGACTGATGTATATATCGCGGGAGCTGCCGGTGGCGTCGATGTAGAAAAGGTCGCCGGGTGTAACGCCGCCTATGGCTTTACCGGATATAGTTGCCTTCGGTGTCGCCGGGGGTCTGGCGGCTTCTACCTGAATATCGGCCTGCCCGGAACCGCCGATACTGTCGCCGTGGGCGAGTGATGCCAGCCAGGGGCCCAGAAACAGCAATATTAAAATTACCAGCGTGAACCTGAAGACTTTCCACACAATCCCGCTCTCCGTTTTCGGTATATCCAGTTTACGGAGAGTGCGTCACGTCGGCGTCACAATGGAGGGGTGAACCATCACAGAATAGTCAAAAGGCGTGTGTGAAACCAGCCGTTTGCCGGTTAAAAAAGGGAGCCTTCCTGTAAAAGAGAAGCTCCTTTTTGGTTATCGCTCTTATTTTAATAACCGCGGGCCGGTTATGACGACTTTGACATGATGTAGCCTATGCCGGGCCTGGTAAGAATATAAGCGGGTCTTTTGGCATTATCCCCCAGCTTTTTCCTGAGCCGGGCGACATTCACCTGGAGAAGGTGCGGAGCGCCGATGTATTCCTCGCCCCAGATCTTATTAAGGAGCTGGTCGGGCGTGACCACACGACCGGCGTTGAGTGAAATGTAAGATAACAGTTTGTACTCTGTGGAAGTCAGTTTTATCTCTTTTTTATCGACCATCACGCGGCGTGATGCGTAGTCTATGGCAAGGTCTTTATAACAGAATGTTGCTTCCTGGGGCTTGTCCCGGATTCCGATACGGCGCAGCACCGCCCGGACTCTCGCCGTTAATTCACTCGCTGAGAAAGGTTTGGTTACGTAGTCGTCAGCGCCGATATCCAGTCCCTCCACCTTCTCTTTATCATCGCCCTTGGCGGTAACCATGATTACGGGAACCTGGGAGAACTCGCGAATGTGTTCACATACGGTATATCCGTCCATATCCGGCATCATAATA
>CAZCOB010000062.1:0-9818 GCA_964500415.1 uncultured Dehalococcoidaceae bacterium
GCACCGGCGAGTACACCGATATCGTCCAGAAAGAGATGTACACCTTCGACGACCGCGGGGGCAACAGCCTGACCCTGAAACCGGAGGGTACGCCACCGGTATGCCGGGCCTACATCCAGCACGGCCTCCACAACCTCCCCCAGCCGGTCAAGCTCTACTATATCTGCCCCATTTTCCGCTACGACCGCCCCCAGGCAGGCCGTTACCGCCAGCATTACCAGTTCGGCTGTGAGGCTATCGGGGACGCCGACCCCACCCTTGATGCCGAAGTAATCGATATAGCCTGGCGATTTTATAAGTCGCTGGGACTTAACAAAATATCGCTACAGCTCAACAGCATCGGCTGCCGGCAGTGCCGCCCCGTCTATCTTACAGTACTTAAGGACTACTATGCCGGCTATACCGACCAGCTATGCGCCGACTGCAAGATACGGCTGGAGAAAAACACGCTACGCCTCCTCGACTGCAAGCAGGCGTCGTGCCGGAAGATAGCGGAATCCGCCCCGAAAAGCGCCGACCATCTCTGCACGGAGTGTGACGAGCATTTCAAAAAATTACAGCAATACCTGGGACTTCTCAAGATTCCCTTCGAGATGAACCACCGCCTGGTGCGCGGCCTGGACTATTACACCCGCACCGTCTTTGAAATCCAGCCGGAGGAGGAAGGTACCCAGAGCACATTAGGGGGCGGGGGGAGGTATGACGACCTCATCGAGGAGCTGGGCGGCAAGCCCACGCCGGCCATCGGCTTTGCCTGTGGAATCGAGCGGATAATACTTAATCTCAAGAAAGAGGGGGTTGCCATCCCCGTTCCAGACAGCCTACGGGTGCTCATCGCTTACCGGGGCGATGCCGCCAGGGAAGAGGCGATAAAGCTGGCCGCAGGCCTGAGGCAGGCGGGCATCAGCGCCGTGACGACCACCGGTGGTAAGAGCCTCAAGGCGCAGATGAGGCAGGCTAACTCGCTAAACGTGCGTTACGCGGTGATTATCGGGGAGGACGAGGTGAAAGCCGGCACGGCGGTCCTGCGGGATATGGCCGATGCCCGGCAGGAGACGATAGCCATCGGTCAACTAGTGGAGCGGCTCAGGTAAAACGGTCCGAACTTTCACAACGCGACACGAAAATGACGGGGAAATAAGCGATATCTTCATAATTACTTAATATTTTCGTACTATATTTTTAGTACTCACTTTTTTACAAACATAACGTTATATTCGATAGTTAAAAAACGGCTGAAAACTACAAGTTGTGCGATTTTATAAAATTACGTTAAATTTTCCGTGCGAAGGGCTTGACAAACTTTCAGCTTATGCTATAGTTATATTGAAGTGTACCTTGTGAAAGGTACGCATAGAAGGAGGTGATGCGATGATGATGACCCGCAAGGGAGAACAGAGCCAGGCTGCTCTGACAACCGCTTCTAAGCTAACGTATCTCTGCAAACAAGGAAAATAAATGATATGTCGATTGTTTGCGGAGGTGTGGCATATTAAAAATAACTACAAAGACCCAATAAGGAGAAAATAAAAGTCAATGAAAAAGTTAATAACTAAATTCTGGGGTGTCGGCCTGGTAATAGTGCTGATTTCCAGCCTGTTTATTGCCGTCGCCCCGGCCTCCGGCGCAGAACCGTTGAACTGGGAGATGAGAATCGACGTACCGTTCGGAGGCGACGGTTTCTGGTTTGTCGCCCCGGGCACCGTTATCCAGGACTTCGATTACGATGGCACCGGCATGGTCATGTACGCGGTCTCCAGCACCGGGCTGTACCAGTCAACCTTCGGCGGTGTCTACGTTTCGGAGATATCCAGCCGACTGCCGGCTGCGTTGTCCGCCGAATCTACTAACTACGTGGCAATTGCCCCCGACGATTCCAATGTCGTGGTCGTGGTCGATAGCGCTAACACCACTACCGGCCCCGCGGTCTCTATCTCCGTTAACGGCGGCGCCACTTTCAGCTCGATGCAATTTGCACTCTCTTGCGACACACCGCTCACCACCACGCTCTACGGCGTGGAAATCTCGCCGACGGTAACCGGCGGCGCCCGCTACATCGCCGTTTACGGCAAAGAGGCTACCGCTGCCGACCCCATCCTCTACTACTATAACTACGGCGGCGGTGTCGGCGCCTGGACTAATGCCGTTGACGAAAGCGTGGGCACCGATACCTGGGCTGGCTTCGGCTACAATGGAACCAGCTACTACATAGATCAGGACGCCATCAGGGCGTTTAAATTCTCCCCCAACTTCCCGTCCGACTACATGGCCGCGGCCGTCTCCGTGGATACCGACAACACATCGGGCAAAATGCTTTACCACGTTCTCAGCTTCAACTCGCTGGACTGGGACTACAACGTGGTAGCCACCACCGACGGATACCCGGCAACAGTTTATACCGCTACAGCAGGTACTCTTACTGTAAATAGTGCATCTATTGCGCTGCTGCCTGACTACGACGGCGGTGACGACTCGCTGCGCATCGGGTTCGTCGGCGCTGCTATCGATGATAGCGGTGAAGTCGGCGGCATCTGGCGCTGCTACGACTACGTTATCCAGCGTATCTACGGCACGGATACCTCGGGCGTAGCCGTCAACAGCGTAGCCTTCGACGGCACGAACCTTGCCGGCGGCGCTTACGCCAGCAACAATATCGTCCGCTCGGCCGACCCGCTGGCCACCTCGCCGACATTCCTGTCCGCCCGCTCCCTGAAGAGAATCGGCGGAGACAATTCCGGCGCTACCGACCAGGTACTGCTCAAGTTCGTCGGTGAGACCCTGTACGGTACCAAGCAGGGCACCGCCGGGGCGCTGTCCAAGTCCATAGACTACGGCAACACCTGGAACGACTTCTCCATGATTAACAGCGGGTTCGCCATTCCACTTCCTACCGGCACTATCTATGGCTGGGGTTTCGACACCGATATCTACGTAACGGAGAACGGCGACCCGTGGTACATGTCCGTCTATGACGGCACCACGACTTCCATCTACCGCATGTCCATGGGCGGCTCGACCAGGGTGCTGTGCGTCGCTGGCACCAAGGACCTCATCATGCGTGGCGTGGCGAGCGCACCCGACGTACTCTTCGCCGCTAACAAGGGCGGCAAAACCATCTACTACACGGCCGACGGCGGCACGAGCAGATGGTACCAGCGCAACAACATCCCGGCCGATATCGTCGACCTGGCTGTCGAAAGCCAGACGGTCGTCTACATCGGCAACGGCATCAACATCTACAAGAGCCCCAACAGCGGCTTCACCTGGTACTCCGGTGTTAACTGCCAGATCGGAGCGAGCACCGTTAGCAGCCTGCTGAGTGTCGGTGAGAACCAGCTGATTGTCGCCGGTACCAAAGGCGCCGTGACCTTCAGCACCGACGGCGGCACCTCCTGGACCAAGACGCTAGGCGTCGGGATGGGAGGGCTAACCGGTGCAACCGAGACTATTCATCTGGCCGCTACCGGCATAGGTGCCGACCAGTACATCTTCGGCACCGACGGCTCTACCAACCAGGTTTACCGCTCCCCGGCCGTCTTCTTCGGCGAATTCAAGAGCATGAACCTGGACGATGCCGGCACCAACCAGGTCAATACCGGCCTGGCGCTCCGAGACGGCATACTCTACGCTCTCAGCTGCAATGGCACCGCGAGCTATCTCTACCGGACGCTCGCGCCGACCATCTCCGGTACCCACCCCGATACGTTGTGGACCTCATACTATTCCGCTGCCGACTCCGCCTTGGGCTTCACCCTGACACCGTCAGCATTGAAGACAAGCGCCGGCGCGTCCAACAACATCGTACTGTGGGGGGCCGATGCTGCTTCGGGCCTGGTATGGTACTTCGATGACGACGTAGCCCTCGCCGGACCGGCCTTAACCGCTCCGGCCGACAACACGCGCATCGATATCGTCAGCTCGTTGATAGGCAACGTCCAGGCGGTAAACTTCACCTGGAGCCGGATATCCAAGGCGACCGCTTACGACCTGGAGATAGCCCTCGATACCGACTTCTACTCACAGGTGAACCTGGACGGCCAGGGCATGGCCGCAGATAATGACCCGGCCTGTGAAATCAGCAGCTCGGCCGGCTCGGTGTCACAGATTATCGTGGGCGGAAACTTCCAGCCCGGCAATACCTACTACTGGAGAGTGAGGGCTTCTACGCCTATCGACAGTGCGTGGTCCGAGACCCGCACCCTCATCATCCAGCCCACCGCGGCTACCGTCCCGAACGTGTCCTCACCGGAGAACGGCGGCTCCATCGATAACACCAGCCCGGCCTTCTCCTGGACACCGGTATCCGGCGCCACCATGTACCGGTTCCAGCTGTCAGTCGACCCGGCTTTCGGCACCACCCTGGCTGACACAGAGCTGGCTACCGCCGGTATCGCACCGGCCGTGACACTCGACAGAGGTACGACCTACTTCTGGAGAGTCAAAGCCATTGCGCCGGTCGAAGGCGACTGGTCAACGGTGGCCAACTTCATGGTAGCCCAGTTACCGCCCGCGGCCGGACCACCGGTAGTGGTCGAAACCACACCGGCTCCTCAAATCAATATTCCGGCACCAGAAGCGGTACCCGATATCGTCCTGCAGCCGCCAGCAGAGGAGACTATTGCTCCGGCTTACATCTGGGCGATAATCATCATCGGCGCGGTGCTGGTGATCGCGGTAATTGTCCTTATCGTCAGGACGAGACGCTCCGTCTAAGAATGGCTTAAGGGACAATAATCCAGATACTCCGAGAGCCCCCCGAAATTCGGGGGGCTCTCTCTTTGTCTGATTGTTGCTTTTCCGAAAAAACCGGCTACTTAAATATCGTCCAGGCGGGGTGCCAGTATCTGTACCGGGACCAGAGCACCGCTACGCAGCGACTCCGAGCCTTCCGGAATACAGATAAGGCTGTTGGCGCTGGCAATCGCCTGCAAACGGCTCCGGTTTTTATAAAGCTCGACGCTGTAATTCCCCGCAGCATCACGCAAAAGCGTGGCATCTTTGAATTCGGTCCACGCCCGGTGGCGAGCCTGGAGGCCCTCGGTAAGCCTGGCGTTGACGGTCTGGAGAGGGTGCCTGACATCCCCACCCATCCGCAATAACCCGGGCAGGGCTAACTGCAGGAAAGCCATCTCGTTACTGGCCGGCCCTCCCGGAAGGCAAAACACGGGCTTACCCTCCCAGAGGCCAAAGGCAATACCCTTACCCGGACCCATACGCACGTGGTGGAATATCTCCCGCCAGCCAAGCCGGTCCAGCGAACCGATAACAAGGTCACGCTCGCTGCCCCAGGCGCCGCCGCTGGTCAATATAACGTCAACACCCGATAAATGCTTCTTTAACTCCCTCTTTATATCTTCCTCACTATCATTAACCACCGAAGTAACGCAGGAGATACCGAAAGAGGTCAGCCAGGATTCCATGGTGACCAGGTTGCTGGCATAGAGCTGGCCGGGACTGATGTTTTCGCCGGGAGCCACCACCTCGTCACCGACACCTACAACAGCTACCTGCGGCCGCCGGTAAACGCTGACCCGGCTGATGCCCGCCGCTGCGGCCAGACCCAGGTTGCCCGGTAAAAGCCTCCTCCCCTCGCTGACAATGGTTGCTCCCGCCTTGACCTCTCCGCCAGCCCGCAGGATATTCCGCCCCGGTTCCGCATCGGCTTTAATGCGCACCTCTTCCGGCGATATCTCGTCGCAGAACTCTGCGGATACCACCGCATCAGCTCCACCGGGTATCGGCGCGCCGGAGCATATCTTGACAGCGCTGCCCTTTTTCACCTCTCCATCGAACCTGAAACCGGCAAACGCAGAACCGGTCACCTTCAGATAAACCGGACTCTGCATGGAGGCAGATACTGCGTCAATAGACTTGACGGCAAAACCGTCCTTCAGGGATACATCGGTCGAGGGATAGCTCACCTGCGCCACCACGTCCCCGGCCGCGATACGGTCGACACTCGATTCCAGAGAGAGTTCTTCAACCCCTACCGGCCTTACATTAGAAGCGATAAGATTAAAGGCTTCCTGATAGCCTACGTAGTCGGTACCTTCATCAATCTCGTAATTGTCCGTCTCCATTGATTTTCTTTGCATCCTCAGAGTTCCCGTTTAAGTATATACTCCATGCCTGAACTTATTCAAATTTCCAATCTCACGCCAAAGCTGTTGACTTTGATAAACATTGAGAGTAAAATTCGCCATGTGTCAAAGGCAAAGAACGCCCAGATTGTACACCTCGTAATTTCCATCCTCATCACAGGGCTGATTCCGCTACTGGGCGTCAGCGTTATTATTCCATCCTTCCCGGCGGAGGCGTCTACAGAAGCGGTCAAATGGACGAGAGTAAACATTCCCACTGAGGGCGAGGCGGGAGACTGGGTGCTGGCCGACGGGTCCGACGTCCGGCACATGACGGCAGCTCCCGACGGCACTCTCTACGCCTGCGGCCAGGGTCTGACCTACAAGCTCTACAAATCTACCGATAGCGGTATCAGCTGGGTACAAATCGGCGGCGTCCAGGACACTATAGTGGATATCGCCGTATCACCTCATGATACCGGCACGATATACTATGCTACCTCCTCGGCGGTTTACCGCTCCACCAACGGCGGCAAGACTTTTACGGAGTTGCCGAACGGCCCCGGAGGGGCCGGAACCGACAACATAGAAATAACCTCTATTGACGTTGCCTGGCTGAACGATAATATTATCGCCGTCGGTACCAGAGACACGGACAGTGCCGAGTTCGGCGGCGTCTATACCCTGGACGAAGAAGATATTATCCCCGCCTGGGAGGACACGGATATCGGCAGTTATGACGTCTACGCCGTGGCTTTCTCACCCAGCTACACTTCTGACCAACAGCTTACGGCAGTAATAACCGACGAAACCGATACTTTTTTTACCGCTAAAGCAGGCGATGCCAGCTGGAGTGCCACAGCAGGATACTCCCGGCTGGACAGAGACAATTCGGGAATCCCTACCTCCATCGCGGTGGCTGCCCCGGCGGTAATCGCCTTTCCCGAAAATTATGACGCCGAGTCTGTTTCCGGGAGCTGCGTCCTTTTCGTAGCCATCGATACCGGTGTGGGTGAAGGCGACGTTTATAAAATCAACTGTGACGATGCGCCGGCAGCCCCTCTGGCTACCGACATGAACATCGGCCAGACTTACGGGCAGGGCAACATCGATGTTTCCGCGCTTGCCGCCTCCGGGGACTACCCGTTCGTTATCCTGCTGGCCGGGGCTGCCGATAGCACCCGAACTTACGTGAGTACCGATGGCGGTATCACCTGGACAAGAAATCGTAAAGAGCCTACCGGCCAGTCTACGACCGGTGCACTGATAGCATCCGATTTCACCACTACCGGCCTGATGTACGCTACCACTACCGGTGACGGCAGCGCTCTATCTATCAGCCGGGATATCGGCGAAACCTGGAATCAAATCAGCATGATTGACGGCACCATCGATACTATAGTTGACCTGTCCCCTTCGCCCGGATACGCACAGGATAATACCCTCTTCATGCTTACCTTCGGCGCCGGCCCCTCCTCCGGAGGACTCTGGCGTAGCAGGGACGGTGGTAACACCTGGGAAAGGGTCCTGTCCAGCAGCCTGACTGACGTGGATACTTTAAGTCTGGTCGCCCTCCCTCCCCAATACGGTGATGACTGCCGGACTCTATTTGTGGCCGGAGAAAGCAACAGCAGTCCGACTATCTGGCAGACGACCGATGACGGCCAGAACTACCGGCTTCGATTCACCCGCGACCCCGCCACCAGCGCCGAGTTTTACATCGATACCTGGGCGATAGCCAGCGAAACTATTCTATTCGTCGGCAGCTATGACGGCAGCTACGGAATGGTCTATCAATCGACCAATAGCGGTTTTACCTACTCCGAAGGCACACCGGCGGGCAGCCAGCCTTTAAACTCCATTGCCCTGTCGCCCGACTACGCAAGGGACGGCACCATACTGGTCGGGAACACCGGCGGCCAAGTCTTCCGGTCCGACGACAGCGGTATTTCATTCAAATCGCTGCCCGGGGACTACGCCTCGTCACCTCTTACCGACTCTGTCAGCGTGGCCTACGACCACGATTTCGATAGCAACCGTACTATCTATGCCGCCAGCGATACTGCCGATGGCGGGGTCTACCGGTTCATCATCGGCACCAGCACCGACTGGGAAAGCATCGACAGTACTTTGCCCACCGGGGCGATACTCAACGGACTGAGCGCTATTCAAGAAGGGACACTGAACGCCGTCAATTACGATGGTGACGGAGGCATGGAACGCAGCCTTAATCCTAAATATGCCCTGGGCCCGACGTTCGAAACCGTTACCCGCGGACTGGATGATGGCGCTACCCTGCACGGTCTGTGGCAATCAGGCAACCGATTATGGTCAATAGATACCACCAACGTAAGATTAATGACCTTCCTCGACACCCTGACAGCGCCGGTTGCTCAGGCCCTTCCGGACGACGGAGCATCGGGCACCGGTAGTCTTATCGACCACACCGCCAGGAACATCACCCTTGACTGGGAAACGCTGGAAGGCGCGACGAGCTACGAGTGGCAGTGCGATTATGACACCGACCTGTCATCCGTCCCCGACGGATTCGAGGGCAGCACGTCCGCCAGTTCCGCCCACCTGCCGTCACTCGACCCGGCTACCACCTACTACTGGCGGGTACGCGTCAGCGCCCCGATAACCAGTCCGTGGTCGGAGAAATGGTGTTTCACCACCAGCCTGGATACGGAGGCTATTCCACTCAAGCTGGAAAGTCCTGCCGCCGGCGCCAGTGCCGTTCTGGTAAAGCCCGTCTTCCAGTGGACGGCGGTAATCGGGGCGGATGCTTACGAGTTGCTGGTATCTACCAATGCCGATTTCAGCCAACCCGCTATCGTCAGGACAGACGAATACGCCCTGCCGGCCAATGCCTGGCGCTGTGATGTCAGCCTCGATTACGAAACGACATACTACTGGAAAGTCAGGGCCATCAGCGCCAGCACCCGCAGTCACTGGAGTGCCGCCGGCGTCTTTACCACGGAGTCGGCGCCGGAAGAAAACGAACTCCTGGATGAACTCCAATCACCAACCCTACCCTCTCCCCAGGATAAGATGCCGGAGATAACCCCCTCCCTGACCACGAAAACCCTGCCGACCGCGCCAGCAATGACACCGACACAACCCCCATCTACGAGCGAACCTCCCGACGGTGAGGTAGCACTACCTCCCCTCAACCAGCCACCAAGCACATCGGGCTGGATAATCTACCTGATGGGAGGCCTGCTGGCGATAATTTTTCTCGCGCTCATCATCATCCTGACGATGGTCCTGAAGATGAGGCGGTTTTAGGACGGGGATGGTATTATCTACCTCACCCCCTGTGTCCCCCTCTCTGAGGTGAACTATGTAAAGTAACGAGGTCGTAATATTCCCAATCGATAGGTTTTTGCTTCCTGGTATCTATACGAGAATGATTCAAACCCTTATCTCGAATCCTGCTTGTGATTGATGACTCACTCCTTCCAAGTTTAGCAGCTATCTCTCTATAATTCATCCCTTCCTGATAATAAAGCTCGAGTTGCCTGTCATCTTCCTCAGTCCAATGCCGCAACGGTAACTTTCTACCTCTTTTTCTCATGAGATTCAGCCGCCGAGCCCTCAAGGTAATAGCTTTCAAATTCCTTCCGGGAAGGGCATTAGTCAGGGTATCTGCTGGGGAAGATGGAAACATCATTCTCAGCAACCTGTCTGGAGTGTACGGTTTTAGTGGCCCTGTTTGTGTCCCATTATCGCTGACGG
>CAZCOB010000063.1:0-9669 GCA_964500415.1 uncultured Dehalococcoidaceae bacterium
GAACTCGCGAATGTGTTCACATACGGTATATCCGTCCATATCCGGCATCATAATATCGAGCAGAACCAGGTCCGGAGTCTCCTTATCGAACGTTTTTAAAGCCGAGTCGCCGTTGTTTGCTATGAGTACCTGGAAGCCCTCCAGCTCCAGTATGTGTTTCATCATGCGTAATATGCGGATATCATCATCAACCACCAGAACAAGATTTTTCTTCGAGGACATGATATCACCTCATTTTCCAGTGAAAGATATATTTTTCTCCTGTAAACGGGTTAGTCGCTTTATTTTATCGACCTTTTTGTCTTATTCTCTATTAACGTATTAGCTATAGGGAGCGTAAACCGGATGGTGCTCCCTTTGCCCACGGTGCTCTGCGCCCATATGCGGCCGCCGTGCTCTTCTACCAATTTCTGACTAATATAAAGCCCCAGCCCCATGCCATCTATCCCGGAGTTCAATCTTTGTTCTATTCTGTACATCCGGTCGAATATACTGGCAAGTTCTTCGGCGGGTATACCGGTACCCTGGTCGGTTATACCGATTAGCAACTCGCCGCCGTTTTTCCCTACCGATATCAGCACCTCAGTTCCTTGAGGTGAGTACTTTATAGCATTATCGATGAGGTTGTCAAGTACCTGGCGGATTCGTTTGTTATCCACGTTTACCAGGGGTAATTTGCCGTTAAGCCTGGTAACAAATTTGTGGTCGCCATCCCGGATACTGGCTTCCGCAGCTACTTTCTTGATAAGTTGACGGATGTCAGTCGGAGTTTTTTCCAGTTTAAGCAGTCCCGCGTCCATGCGTGATGTGTCCAGCAGGTTATCGACCAGTTTGCTCAGCCTGTCTGTCGAGTTGTCTATGGATTTAAGATAGTCCTTTGTTTCTTCAGGTTTGAGCCTGGAGTAATAATCGACCATCATGGTGGAGTAGCCTTTTATCGTCGCCAGGGGGGTACGCAGTTCGTGGGAAACCGTAGCCAGAAGGTTACTCTTCAATTTACTCAGTTCTTTATATTCGATCACTTTCCTCTCGAGGTACTTGCGTTCGGTGATATCCATAAGATTCCCGAGGATAGCTTCTCTCCTCTCGTAGTAGATGGGAGAAACGGTTTGCATGACCCATTTGATTCGCCCGGTCTTGTTGAGAATGCGGTATTCGCAGGGGTAGGGATTTTTCTCCTGCAGTGTAAACGCCATGCTTGACCTGAGCACGTCACTGTCTTCGATGGCGACGAGACTTAGTAACCCCCGTCCCTGAAGCTCTTTCTGACTATACCCGGTAATTTTCTGGAACTGCGGATTAGTGTATTGTAGCTCCCCGTCCTGCAAGATGTAAATACCTAGTGGTGAATTTTGATAAACTGTCCTGACTAGTTGCTGGGATTGTTTTTGCTCGGTAATATCGTTTACCACCGAGATAATACACGGTTCACCACCGATTTCAATAAGCTCGGCTGAAATAAGCCCGAAGTGTACCTCCCCCGTCTTGGTAATAGACGTAGTTTCCATATTGCGGACACTACCTTTTTTCTTCAGTAATTTTATCATGTTGGCGCGTTCTTCGGGATTTGTCCAGCCGCCGACATCTGTAGCACGCCGCCCGATTACCTCTTCACGGGTATATCCGGAGTAACGCGTAAAACTATCATTCACCTCGATGAATATACCGTCTTCAAGGGTGGATATGGCAATAATATTTGGACTGGCGCGGAAGGCTTTGGAGTACTTCTTCTCCGATTCTTCCATTGCCTTTTCTGCCTGTTTCAGCTTGGTAATATCGGTTATGGTGTGCAGGTAGCACTGTTCACCACCGATGGTTAAGGGCTCGCTGGAATACAATCCCGTGATTATTTTACCCGACTTGTGACGTATCCTTATCTCCTCGTTGTGTAATATACTATTATCCTTTAATGCGCTCACGAATTTAGCGCGTTCGCCTTCGTCAAACCAGATGCCGAGGTCGCTTGCATTGTGGCCTATCGCCTCTTTACGGGTATAGCCCGTGATACGGGTGAAACTATCGTTTACCTCAAGGTATTTTCCGTCTTCAAGCCTGTTGATAGCCACTAAATTGGCGCTGGCATTGAAAGCCTTGGAAAACTTCTCTTCGGATTCCTTCAGGGCCTCCTCCGCCTGTCTGTGTTCGGTGATTGACCCCAGCCGCTCGGCAACGGCATCCAGTAGCAGCCGTTCTTCTTTGGAGAATACACCATTTTCCGTAATCGGGTTTTTTTTAACGTAGCCGATTTCTACGGCGCCTGTTTTAGCTCCCTGCACGATGATATCGGCTGATATCATCTTATCGGTCTTCTGGTAGTTTTCTGTCTTAAATTCATCTCCGCTAACAGTAATCCGTGCCCAGGCGAACTCGGGATATTCAAAAGCTCTGGGAAGTAGCTTTACTATCTCTGAAAATCTATCCTTCAGGGTAATATGAGCGGACCCGGTAATACTGGCAACATCGTAGAGACACCTGAGCTCTTTGACGCGCTTGTCCAGAGCGTGCTCCACCCCCGATTCTTTACGCCCTTTTTCTTTTTTCTTAACACTCATGCTGCTACCTGATATAATACGGTACTTTTTAAGTGTAAGCAATCGCCGCAATTTCGTCAAGTGTCAGTAAATTAATCATATTATTGCTTAATGTCCGCCAAGCATTTCCTTCAGTTCCTCGGTGTCGGTACTCCGTACCAGGGCTTCTTCTTTTGTTATTATCCCCCTTTGGTAAAGGTCGGCCAGAGACTGGTTCAGGGTCTGCATGCCGTACTGGGCCCCCGTCTGGATGGCGTTCATCATCTGGTGTGTTTTACCTTCGCGGATGAGATTTCTTATAGCGGGTGTGGCCAGCATAACCTCTACAGCGGCAACACGCCCCGAGCCGTCTTTTTTCGGCAATAATACCTGGTAGAGAACCCCTTCGAGCGTTATGGACAGCTGTATACGTACCTGTTGCTGCTGGTGTGGCGGAAAAACATCTATAAAACGGTCGATTGCCTCCGGTGTCCCCGGCGTGTGAAGAGTGGTCAGTACCAGGTGGCCTGTTTCCGCTGCCGTCAGGACGGCGGCCATTGTCTCGAGGTCTCTCATTTCGCCCACCAGTATCACATCGGGGTCCTGTCTCAGGGCGTGTTTCAGGGCGCCGGTAAAAGACCTGGTATCTCTGCCCAGCTCCCGCTGGGAGAAGATACACTTCTTATCCGCATGCACAAATTCTACCGGGTCCTCTATGGTGACGACCTTGCGCTTTACCGTCTGGTTCATGTAATTCATCATAGCCGCCAGGGTGGTCGATTTTCCGCAGCCGGTCGGGCCGGTGACCACCACCAGTCCGCTTGATTTTAGGGCCAGGGTCTTGCATACCGCGGGCAGCCCCAGTTCTTCAACGGTGGGAGTTTCTGTCCTTATCGGTCGGCAGGCCAGAGCTGTCGTACCGCCCTGCAGGCAGACATTAATGCGGAAGCGGCCCAGGCCGTCGGCCTGGTAGGCAAAATCCTCCTCCAGTTCGTCGGCGAAGGCTTTTCGTTGTTCGTCCGTAGTAACTTCGCTTAAAAGCGTCTGCATAATATCGCCCGTTATTACGTTCATATCTTCCTGGGCAGTGATATCTCCGTTGATGCGCAAAACGGGAAGGCTTCCGACTTTTAGGTGCAGGTCCGAAGCGCCCCTGGCCGTCGCCATACGCAGCAGGTCGTCTAAATACATTTCCCTTGCTCTCCTTCATCAACCTTCATACGAGTATTGACCTTCCCCGTTTACCGGTTGATTAAGGTTGATAAAAATTTCAAATGTAATTACGCTGGTTTCCTCCGGATTAGTCTCTTCCTCGCCGACTTCGGATGTGGTTGATACTACTTCGTCCAGTTGGACGATTCGTATCTGTGGGAATGTCTTTTTGGTCTCCAGGGCGGTGGCGTAATCGATGACGGTAAAAACGTTATCCGTCTCTCCCCGTACGGTGATTGCTTGGTCATCAATCTCTATCGAAGTGAAATACGTTCCGGGCGGCAGGTCTTCAATCACCAGTTTTAAATTTTTGGTGTAGTTGCCCCGGTTGCCGAGGATGCTGTCATTGGCTAAATTTGCAGCCTTAATGCTGGCTAATATTTCACTAATAGTCTCTTCTGTTACGGCTGTTTCTACAGCGATAAGGCTGGCCAGGTTAAGCTGACGGCTGACAATGTTCAACTCGCTTCGCAGTCCGGTATTATCCGCGCTGAGCTGACTCCGACTCTGATAAAGAGGAAAGAGAAGAATAACCGCCATGGTCAGTAAGATGCCCGGCACTAAATATTTAGCGGGCAAAGGCCTGGCTTTTCTGGTACGGTGTTTCCCGGACAGTATATTGATATTGATATCGTAAAAACGGGTTTCATCTCCTGTAGCTGCCGCTTTCCGCGGGGTGTTTTTTAAAGCCAGGCCGACGCTGGCCGCGTAAGCGGCAATGGGGAGTTCCGACGGGGATTCCACAGGCGGAATGAGGGGCTCTACGGTGTATTCTACCTCGGCCTGGAGCAGTCCGCTGGCGGGGGCTTCGGCGGCAAGCTCGCCGGTCAGCAGTAAGGGAATCGACGCGCTTAGCCGGCTTTCCGGGTGGCTGCTCTGGTAAAAGGCCGCCATTTTAGACAGCTCATCCGCCAGGCGCCGGATATTGTCTTCGAGGGTAGCCCCCTCGCCCCTGGGACTGATGGTGTGTATTACCACAGGGACGCCGCTGGCGATGAAGACGATATCAAAGCAGTCAGGCTCCAGGTTGACGACTATCGCGTCTCCCCGATTGGCAGCCCTGGCCAGAGCCAGTGGCCGCAGGTCCATGAGGTATGGTTCCACTCTGGCTACATCCAGTGTCTGGAGGGCGGTATCGACGAGATTCTGCGATACGCCGAGGATGAAGAAAACCTGCTCGTCGCCCTTACCGGGAAGGGGCTGCCATGAAAGGTAGAGTTCATCCAGGGGGAGTGATATTTCTTTCCTGGCGGCGCGCAGGATGGCTTCCTCGAAGAGGGCGGACTTCATCCGGGGCAGACTCAGAAAGCGGTACGTAAAGGACATGCCGGCCAGGCTGATAATCACGTTTTTTCTGGGGACTTTGCTCGACTTGAACAGCGTATCGATAGCCTCGCCGACGGCCTGCGGCTGGAGAATCAGGCCGTCGCGTACCAGTCCGCTGGCAAGGGCGATGTTTCCCCATCTCTTTACCTGCCTCCCCTTGACCGAGAGGACCTGGATGCCGCTGTTGCTGATATTCAGACCGACATGCATTTTTGGTTAATCGCCTTCCTCTTCCGTATCCGTGACTGGGGGTTGGTAATATACGGATATATTTATGGTGGCGCTCACCTCCGGCGTGCTCCCGGAAACGCCTTCTCCCCCGAACGGGTCGGTCGGGCTGTTGATGTTCATGTATTCAATTACAAGCGTCTCGGGTTCTCCTTTTTCCAGACGGTTCAGGAACTCCGATATCCGGGCGAAAGTGCCTTCCAGAACTACGTTCAACCGGAAAACGGAATAGTCCACTTCGTTAAAGCTCTCTGTAGTCTGGGCCTGTGTCGCCAGCGGTATCGCTTTGACGCCGACTTCTTCGGCGAGTCTGAGGATAGTATTGATTATCATGGTGCAGTTCAGGCTGTCGGGTAAGTTGTTTTTTACCTCGTCCAGGTCGGCTTTGGCGGCGGCTAATTGTTGCTCCAGGTCGGCGGGCGGTGGTGGAATTTGCGCCAGCGCCTGTGTCGCCCCGGCAATTTGAGAAGCCAGCGCTTCATGTTCCTGTTTCTGTTTCAGGTAGCCCGTTCCGAGAAGATAGTAGACCGCGAGCAGGGCTATTACCAGTATTATGATGAGCAGTTTCCTGCTTTTCACCGAGACCCCTCTTTCCGCTTATTGCTTTTTAGAAAACCGATAGAGTATCGCCAGTATTACCAGGTTGGTGAGGGCGATACATGCCAGGAATATGTTGGATACGGCTGTCGAATCGAAAGTCATTTTCAAATCTCCTTCTCTGGTTTATTCATCAGCATTAGTCCCACGATACGATTCCGGCACCGCCCCCCGGGTCGGGCATCGTCAGGCAGTCCGGGTGGGGAGGATACGAGCCTGTATAATTCTCATAGACATCGCCCAGGATATTCGCCTCGCGTATGATATTATTGATGGTCCCGGTGGCGTAAACATCTTCGTAGATTCGGGCGTTATTGGCCAGTTGAATCTTGCTGGTGATACTGCCGGTGATATACACGTTGCCCTCGATTTTGCCGTTATTGTTGATAATGATGGTGGCAATATCGGCACCGACATATACATCACCCTTAATGATGGCGTTGCCACTTATCAGGATATTGCCGGTGGTATAGACGCTTCCGTAGATAACTGTATTATTATTGAGAGTTATGTCGCCGCCGGCGCAGACGTTGCCGCCGACCTCGATGCTGCCGATTTCCGAGTTATTATCGAGGGTCAGGTCGCCGCTGGCCGAGACATCGCCGCCGATGATTGCGTTGTTCGAAAGTTCCAGATCGCTGTCGCTAACGACATCACCGGTGACCTCGGCGTTGTTGCTGAGGGTGACATCACCCGTGGCGTAAACGCTGCCATCGACGGTAGCATTGCTGCCGATGTTGGCATCACCGTCAATATAGGCATCTCCTTCCATGTCGCCGTCGATATCGCCGTCGCTGCTCCAGCCGCCGCCTCCGTAGCTTACGTATGACTCTATGGTGGTGCTGTGTTCGTCGTCGCTGGTAGCTAAAGCCGTGACCAGGTATATCTGCGACCCCAGGTTCTCGATGGTAACGTCCACCGTCTTGTTATTGATGGTGAATTCCGGTAATGTCTCCGTAGCGCCTTCCTCCACCTCCAGCGTGCCGCTCTGCAGTCCCCAGATAGCGTACTCGATGCCGGCATCACAGGAATACAGCTCGGTCAGGCTCTGTTCATAGGCTGCGGAACCGATAAGGTTGGCGCTGGCATGGCCGAGGAACGGCGCTATCACCAGCGTGCCTATCATCAGCGCCAGTATGGCGAGGGGAAGGGCCTGTCCCTTTTCGCTGTTCATTATCCTTCCTCCGCTGGCCTGAGAAAGACCTTATAGGTACCGCTTTCACTCACGTTGTCCCTCCCCTCGGGGGATGAAGTCAGGGACATGGTGATGATACGGTTATCGATGGAAAAAACGGCGCTGGAGATATTTTTCGCCAGTGTCATCTGGGAGCCGTCTTCCGTCCGGCGTAGCTCGGTGCCCACCAGCGAATAGGTAATCGTTGATGATTCTGATATCGTCAGCAGCAGCCCGCTTTCGGTACTGGCCGTGACGGCCTTCTGCCCGTCGAGGTTGAACCAGTGGGCGGTGTTTTGCAGCTCGTGCATGGCGGTAAGCCGGTCGTTACCGTACTCGGAAACGTTGATAATCTGGTAGACGGCCGTTCCCAGAAAAACGACGATAATGCCGGTAACTGCAATAGCCACCAGCAGTTCCACCATGGTCGTGCCTTTCTGTCCGTTCATCGGTTTACCTTGTAGTCCTCGACCGTCAGTATATCCTCACCACCCCGTGATATTACGGCCGTTATTTTTTGTATGTCTTCATCGGTGTTCGGAACGGAGCTGACGCCGACGGATATGGTATAGCCTTCCGGCGCTGTTATCGTGGGATAAGTGCTGGCGCCGGGGTCATAAGCGTAGCTCTTGGTATATTCCAGTTGGGCCTGCGCCAGTCCCTGTGATACAACTTCCTTGTCCTGCTCGCCGACGGCGATTGTCCCCGTTGAAAGCGCGACGACAAAGGCAACCACGGATGTGCCCAGGATAGCCACGGCGACCAGCGTCTCCACCAGTCCCAGCCCCCTCTCGCCTTGAATCCGCTCCCTTATCTGTGCCGTTTTATATTTCATTTCCCTGTCATTTTTACTGCCTGTAAAAGCCGTTCAGTGCATCGACCTCAGTATGGAATAAAGCGGCGTTATCATCGAGAGCGCGATGAAGATAACCACCACCCCGATGACTACCGTCAGTGCCGGTTCTATCATCGATATGAGGGCATTTATTCTCTGGTCTACCTTCTTTTCGTAAAAATCGGCCAGGGTGGCCAGGGTGTTGTCCATGGTGCCGGTCTTCTCGCCTACGACGACCATTTCCACCAGGAGTGGAGGGAAAAACTCTATTTCGCTCAACGGCTGGGAAAGACCCTCTCCCTGGACCAGCCTGTCCCTGGCTTTGCTCAACGCCTGGCGGATAACGTGGTTCCGGTTGGTCTGGATAGTTATTTCCATTATCTGGGGCAGGCGCAGGCCTGCTTTCAGCAGCATGGAAGCCGTCTGGCAGAAATGCTGCACGCTCCGCTCGATGCTTATAATACCGATGACCGGTATTTTCAAAATGAAACTATCCTTTGCCCGCTTGACCGGCGACATTCTTAACAGGCCAATAGTTAACATAATAATAATAACGACAACACCGAGGACTAACGAAGTCCGGTCGAGAAAAAAGCTGGTAACGTTGATAAGTAGTTTCGTCATCCAGGGAAGCTCCGCCCCGAGAGAGTCGAACAGGTTTACCAGCGGCGGCAGGGCCACGGTGATGAGCAGGATGGATACTCCGGCGGCTATGAGCAGGACAAAAGCAGGGTAGAGCATGGCGCGTTTGATTTTCTGGTTGGCGACAGACTGTTTTTCCAGGTAGCCGGCAGCCTGACTCAAGCCCAGTTCCAGATTGCCTGCCTGCTCGCTGGCTTTTATCACCTGGCAGTAGGTATTGGAGAATACCTGCGGATAATGGCCCAGCGCCTGTGAGAGCGAGTTGCCGCCCTGGATTTCTTCTATCATCCCGTCCATTATCTTTTTCAACGACTTTTTTGAGGTCTGTCCTTTAATCAGTTGCAGCGAGCTAAGTATGGTAATGCCCGATTCCACCAGGGTGGCCAGCTGGTTTGAGAAGTCGATTATTTCCTGGGTCTTGACGCCGAACAGGGTCGGTATAAGACTTTCCAGGCTCAGCCCGGGCGGCACTTCCTTAAGACTGAGGATATGCTGGTAACCGGCGCGGTACAGGGCGCTCTCGGCCAGGTTCTCCGAGGTCACTTCAATCTTTCCCTGGACAATCCTCTTGTCGACGGTGTAGGCTTTGTACTTATAGGCCATAATCTGCTCTCATCAGGCTCACACGCCTGTTTATTGCAGTAACGAAATTAAAGAGAATGCTTCGCCCCTCTTAAAAGCCCCTTATTAATTAATAGAAAAGACGCTGCGTATTACCTCGCTGATTGATGTTATCCCCTCTTTTACCTTGAGCATGCCATCTCGCTTCATGGTTAACATGCCCTCGGTGATGGCCTGTGCTCTGATTTCGCCGGCGCTGGCATGGCTGCGCAGCATCTTTCTGATATCCTCGCTCATGACCATAAATTCGAAAATTCCGGTTCGGCCCCGGTAGCCGGTATTGGCGCAGAGATTGCACCCGGTGCCGTGATAAAATGTGGTTACTTCTCCCTTAAGCTCCTGGTTGAGCGACCGCAGCTCCTCCTCGGGCGGCTGGTAGGGTGAACGGCAGTTTGGGCAGATGCGGCGGACCATGCGCTGACCGACGATTCCTATAAGTGTCGAGGAGATTGAAGCGGGTTCCACGTCAAGGTCCATCAGCCGGAAAAGCACGCCGACGGCGTCATTGGCATGGATTGAGGACA
>CAZCOB010000064.1:0-9644 GCA_964500415.1 uncultured Dehalococcoidaceae bacterium
TGGAATCTTAAAGTCAGAATGGTGTATCGTGGGCTTGTTTGGGTAGGTAGTTTGCAGGTCGATCCTGGATATCAGGGATTCTTATTTTGTCCTATATACAATTTATCCAATATAAAGCAACAACTAGTTTATAAGGAGACTCTTTTTACCATCGACTTCGTAACTACCAAACCAGTTGATGAAAGTTTAGATGATCTTTGGAGTTCACAGGATTCAGGCGACAAATTTTCAACATTTACGTTTGCCAGGCTGGACCGCCAGAGAATTTTAAGTGCACCTGAAGAGGCTTTTAAACGCTTTGAAACGATAATAGAACAAACAGCTTCAAGTATGCAAAATTTTCAACGTACTATTTGGACAGTATTAGCCATTATAATGTCAGCTATAGCAATAATTGCTACGTTTGGTTTTACTGCGGTTAATTGGAACGGTATCTGGATAATATGGATGCTATCAATATTTGCGATAATCATTGCGGCTGTAGCGCTAGTTTTTTCAGTTAGGAACTGGAAAAGGAAAATTTAATATGGACGACGGTTGATACGTACAACAGTCAAAAAATAAGTAGCTTTATGACGAAATGTTTATCTCGAAAAATAGTGAGGTTGGTCTTGCTGACTGCCCTAAAAAGTATTGAGCACGGCTTGCCTTAATATTTGTCTGGTGGATGAATGGTTGTTTGGCATGAGGGAGAGCACCGTTTTGTTGGTTAGTTTCTGGAGTTCATTGATTGTATCCGGCTCGCCAGCTGGGTTCTGTTACGGAATCCGGTTTTCGTTAGAATATTCTTTAGGTGGGTTTCCACAGTGAATTCACTGATAATGAGCTTCTCCGCAATCTCACGGTTGGTTAGTCCCTCGATGACGCATTGGATGACATCCAGTTCTCTCTTTGTCAGGATATATTCGTTTTGTGTCATTCCCCGGTTGATTTTTTCGGCGTCATCTACGCGTCTCAGATAAACGGTAAAACCGGGGCTAGATGCCAACTGACAGGGAAAATAGGTGAGGCGAGATTCAGCATAGAGCCTCCCGTTGACTGTGTTGATAATCCTTTTGTTCATGGGGACGGGGCAACCATGGCTGTCTTTTTGCCGGGATTGTTTTTTGAGTTCCATGCAGTCTTGAATAATCTCGCGGGGGATGAGAAAATCTTCGCTATCTGAGCTGCTTACTTTTTTGCCTGATTTATAAAGGTTATGTGACATGAGTATACTGATTTCCCTGGCGATTGAATTGCAGTATATCGGCTGAATTTTATTGTCCAACAAAATAATCCCTTCAGCCTGAGATTCTAGCCAGCACTCGAGCAGCTTGTGTTCCTCATAGGTTTTTGATAATAGAGATTCGTTCTTAAAATAGTCCAGCAGATGGGGAATGAGGCTTTCGGCTATAAGCATGTCGTTGTTATTGAAGTTAGGTTGCCTTTCCGAGCGCTGAAGAGCTATTACCCCGAAGAAATATGAGCTGGAGCAAAGCCGGACAATTAGTTCTTTGTCCTGATTTTGGGGACGCAGGAAGTCGTTGTAGTATTCGAGTTTCATGAGTTCCGAATAAGGTATAATGTCATCAGTTTTGAAGACGGTCATGATAGGTTGCCTGTTGAATTGGGGAGGGTAAAGGGGATCAAGATGACGATAGTAGCTAATATATTTCCCCAGATATGATTTATCGCTGTAGAGGCTGAATGAGTTTTCCCAATCAATCTCGTTCTGTTTCTGGCTCTGCGAGAAGAAGACGGCATCTTCGGCCTGGAATTTTTTTGCCATTTCGGCGACAATATACCTCAGCTTTCCTCTCCAGTCTGTGTATGGATCGGAAAGATAAATGAGTTGTGTCAAAGCCTGATTGTCACTGAGCATGGCCCCAATACCCGCTAATATTATTAACTTTGTACTTGAAGTATAAACCAGTAATATTTTACTGTCAACACTCCGCGGTAGAGTTTCGCTGTTGGTGGAACAATTCATACCCCCGAAAAATCACTATTTTCAGGTATTGATGGTTACTGAAATCAAGCATAGAATAAGGTCATAATAAAGGGTAATGCCTTAATGGAGGACTGCTATGAGTCTGGAGGACAATAAAAAGATCGCCATCGATGATGTGCTCTGTATCGGTCAGGAAAAGCTTGAGGAGAAGCTGTGCTATTATGCCAGCGATGCTGTAGTCTGGGACTCGGTTATGCGGGTTGCCGGTTATGCGGAAAACAACGCGGCCTCCGGCTTTGATGAGGTTAAGAAGTTCTTCACCTGGCTGGCCAGCCTGCCGCCGGTGAATGCAAAGATTCAGAACGTTTTCGGCGAATCGGACAAGGTCTCTGTTGAGTGGCTGCTTATGGGAGATGAAGGCGATAGTAAATTTGAGATACCCTGCGCCAACATCTACGACTTTGAAGACGGTAAGATTAAAAGTGTCCGGATGCATTTTGATTCAGCCTATTTTGCGGAGATTATGGGTAAATAATATTTAACCTGTATCGTCAAAGCTTGAGTTAACGTAAACGTTAGGAGGGTCAGGATGATTTCAACTCAACAAGACTTATCTATATTTAACAAATTTAACTTTGAGAGGCCTCCCGTAGGGGTTAAGTTCTTATTAAATAAGCCAAAGGGAGTCGAGCCGCTGGACAAGAATATCGCCTTTTGTGAAATGCTTAAAGAGGCGCAACAGAAAGGCTCTCCTTTTTACGCCGTCAAAGAGAACTTCATCTGCGCCGGGCCGATTACATTAGGGATGGTGGGAAGTGACCCCATTCGCGAAAGCGGGCAGGTGGGGGTCAAGTATGGAGCCTTCAAGGGAGCACGGGCTAACAGAAGAATATACCCCGTTATTTCAAGGATGGAACGGAACACCGTCAACTATGTCCTCTTTTCAACGTTGGGCAAATTGTCATTCGAACCAGATGTTTTCATTGTTACTGCTAATGTTAGCCAGGCAGAAATCGTGCTGAGAGCATCGAGCTATACGACCGGGAAGATGTACTCCAGTAAGACAACCACTGTGTTGGGATGCTCATGGCTTTACGTTTATCCATACATAAGTGGAGAATTGAATTATATGGTCACTGGCCTTTGCTGGGGTATGAAATCGCTGCAGGTATTTCCAGAGGGTCTGATACTAATATCCATTCCCTATGATTTGCTCCCTACCCTGATACCTAATTTGCAGGATATGGATTGGAATCCTCCTCATTATACTGAAGGCAGGGACGCGGCTATTAAACGTTCTCAGCAGATAGTGAGCGAATTAATTCAAGAGCGGCAGGATTCTGGGCCGGATTAAAAAGGCGGGGAAACCTTTTTACTTACACCGTTGGGAAGGAAGATGTAAATATAAATGAGAAAAGGGCGTGTGATATCCAAACCGGGGATGGCAGATTTAGCCTTTTTAAACGGCAAGGTTATCACAGTTGATGCCAATTTCTCCCTATGCCAGGTGGTAGCCGAAAGGGGTGATAGCCTTCAAGAGAACAACGGTTAAAAGGTGCTGGAGGCAATCGATGGTCGGTGATTACCCTCCGGCAGAAAAGGTTTTTAGACAGCCTGCTTGATAAGGTAGAGGAGGTGACATATGTGATTATAAGGAGTAAAATGGCATATCTAATGACCAGTATATGAAGGAGGGAAAAATGAGTAACAGAAAGATGTACAGAATCCTGTCTGCAGGTCTGGCGATATTGTTGCTGCTGGCGTTGGTTATCGCCGGTTGCGCCAAGGAAGCTGCACCCACGCCCGCTCCCACGCCAACACCCGCACCAGAAGTCAAGCATATTACAATAGGCACGATTATGGGCATAACCGGGCCGCTTAGCGTGCCCAGCCTGGCATTTAACCGCGGTTGGGAGTTCTATGCCGACAAAATGAAAGAAGAAGGCGGCATCAAGATAGGGAATGACTATTACGTCTTCGACTTTGTAAATGAGGACAGTAAGGGTACCGCCGAGGGGGCCAGCATCGCTGCCAACAAGCTGGTTTCGCAGGACAAGGCCAAATTCATCATCGGTGCCATGCTCGAATCAGAAATAGCGGCTATCTACCAGATCACCAGGCCTGCCGGCGTGTTTTATGGCATGGCTAACGTCAATATACCGGGGCATGAAGTTGATGTCAGCCCGGATAAACCGCTAATGGCCAGGTTATCCATCGATATTCCGACCACGATACCCGGTGACCTGAACTACCTGATAAAGAATTACCCAGATGCTAAGAAAATAGCCATCTCTGCACCTGATATCGGCTACGAGGGGATGATTGCCGACTGTGAGAAAGATGCCACAGCGCGCGGCATGAGCGTGATATTCACGGAAAAATGGGCCTGGGGCACCACCGACTTTGTGCCCACCTTCACCCGCATCCTTAACTCCAAACCCGATGTCATCCTTGCCATGAACAGTGGCCAGGCTATGGACCAGCTGATGGCGGCCCGCCAGCTCGGTTTCAAGGGGCCTTTCATCTCCAATTCACCCCTGGGCGCCGATGTTTTCGTCAATGTTTTAAAGGACCCGACCTGGTTGACCAATGTCCTGGTTAACAGCCCGGATATCGAGGAACCCAACGATGCTATCAAAGAGATGATGGAATGGTGGAGCAAGAAATACCCCAATGACCCGTTTGTCTCCGACTGCATCCACTCCTCTGATATGCCCTGGATAATTGCCCAGGCGATGGTGGAGGCCCAGAGCATTGAGCCAGCCGCAGTGCTGGCTGCCATGGAAACCATGACGAACGCAGGTGATATTATGACCAGCCTTGGCGCCGGATATATGGGCGGCATGGAGAAGTATGGTGTGAACAGGGTACTCTACCGGCCGCTACCGCTGACTGTCATAAATAACGGCAAAATGGAGCTTATCGGCTACACCAGCCCGGAGAAATAAACGAATATAGGGTTTTACCTGGCTTGAGGTGGGAGGGGGCTGGTCCTCGGGCTAGCCCCCTCCTGCTGAGACTCAAAACTCTAAGGAGATTACTCTGGACTTCTCGGTTGATATCTGGTTGCAAGCCATCGCCAACGGCCTCGCTTTAGGGTGGCTTTACGTACTGATGGCTCTAGGCTTGACGCTGATGCTCAGTATCATGGGCATCCTGCAACTGGCCCATGGCGAAGTCTACATGTTTTCAGCCTATCTTGTTTTTACCCTTCTCGATTCCTTCAACTTTAACCTTTACCTGGCCATTTTCACCATCACGATATTAATGGGCATTGTCGGCCTCTTTTTAGAAAGAATTCTCTTCCGCCCCCGCCCCAATAGAGACCCGATGCTGACTTCTATTGTTATAGCCATCAGTCTTACCCTGATTTTAACCAGCGCGGCGGTGGTGGTTTTTGGGCTGTACCAGAAAAGCCTCCCGCGCCTGCTTTACGGCTCTTTTGAGATTTTCGGCGGCGGTGTTCCCAAGGACAGGTTTCTGGCTATAGCTTTCTCCGTAGCTGCTTTCCTGTTTTTATATCTTTTTCTCAAGAAGACACGGTGGGGTCAGGCTATGACAGCCAGCGCGCAAAACCGCGAGGGTTCCTTCCTCAAAGGCATCAACCCCAACCAGATGTCGATGATGGCCGTGGCCATCGGCTGCGCCCTGGCGGGTCTGGCCGGGGGCCTGGGGGGTGCCATCCTCCAGATTAACCCTTATATGGGTTCTCTCCCCATGATCAAGGGCCTGGTGATTATTGTTCTGGGCGGCCTGGGGAGTATTCCCGGGGCTCTGGTCGGCGGGTTGATACTCGGTCTTGTCGACGGCATCGTCCCGGTGATTTTCGGCTCGGCGGTGGCGGCTATAGCCCCCATGATTATCGTTATAGGTATCCTGTTAGTAAGGCCGAAAGGCATATTCGGGCATGAATAGAAATAAAATCGTGAAATTTTCCGGTATGGCGGTAGTCGTTGTCCTGGTACTTTTACTACCCACGATACTATCAGGCAACCAGTACCTGATTTCTGTTGCATCGCTGACCGTTATTAATATTCTCCTGGTCGCCAGCCTGCGTAACATCTTCCTCACAGACCAGATTTCCCTGGGCCAGGTTGGCTTCTCCCTGATTGGCTCCTACGGAGGAGCCCTGCTGGTTATGAAAGCCGGTCTTAACTTCTGGGCAGCCCTGGTAATAAGCGGCCTGTTGGCAGCAGCTGTAGCCCTGGTTCTGGGATACCCCTTTCTGAAAGTAAAGGGTATCTATTTCTCTATACTGACGCTGATGACGGCGGAGGCCTTCAGGCTGGTGGCCTATTACTGGAGGGAATTAACGGGGGGTACGCTGGGCCTGGTGAATATACCCCCGGCCAGCCCCATGACTCTGCCCTTTATCGGCACTATTAAATTCGATACGCCGGTCAATTACTACTATATTGTCGTCATCGTTGTCCTGATATGTCTTTTCATCATGTACCTTTTGGAGCGTTCCCATGTCAATTTCAGATGGAGAGCCATCAAGGATGCCGATGAACTCGCCATGTCCGTAGGAATTAACGTCATCTGGTATAAGATGATGAATTTCGCTATCGCCAGTTTTTTTGCCGGCGTCTCCGGGGTTCTGTTTGCCTTTTTCCAGCGTAACCTGAGCGCCGATTTCGGCTCCCGGTTTGGTGTGACCATGTCCATCTATCTACTGGTTTACATGGTGGTCGGGGGGCAAAAGTACTTTGCCGGTCCTATCATCGGGACTCTGGTATTGACCATTATCTCCGAGTTAGTCAGACCGCTACAGAACTATAAGGACATGTTTATCGGCCTGATCGCCATCCTGGTAATGATTTTTATGCCTTACGGGTTGGCGGGCCTACCCACACAATTCCGGTACTGGATACAGGGGAGGAGGAACTCCGGGTTAGCCCGGCGAATAAACAATACGACGGAAGAGAAACCTGTTTCACCATCCTGATAACAGTGATTATGGCTCATCAAGCGGAGGTTGGCTAAAGTGGCACTTTTAGAGATAAGGGATCTGGATAAACACTTCGGCGGTCTGGCGGCTGTTAGCGAGTTTGACCTGGATGTTGCCGAAGGTGAAATATGCGGCCTGATAGGGCCGAATGGTGCCGGTAAAAGCACGGTCTTAAACATGATAGGGGGTACGCTTTTACCCAACCAGGGTAAAATCACCTTCCAGAGCAAGGATATCACTAACATCCCGGCCTACCGCCGGGCCAGTCGGGGTATCGCCCGTGTCTTCCAGAGAAATGCGCTATTCAAAAGTATGACAGTGGTGGAAAATGTACTGGCAGCTTCTTATCTCCATTCCAGTAAAAAGTTCACGGAGATATTCTTTAAAACGCCCTCAGACCTGAAGCGAGAGAAGGGCCTCTATGACCGGGCGATGGAACTGCTCAAGTTCGTCGGCCTTGAGGAGCAGTCGAATGAAATGGCTACCAGCCTGCCTCACGGGAACCAGCGGGAACTCTGCGTGGCCGTGGCCCTGGCTTCTGAACCCAAGCTGCTACTGCTAGATGAGCCCCTGACAGGGATGAATGCCGAAGAAATAGCCGCTATGAGCGCCATTGTGAAAGCCCTGAGGGATACCAGGGGTATTACCAGCATTGTGGTGGAACATAATATAAGGGCAGTACTGGGATTGTGCGGACACACGGTGGTCCTGAATTACGGCAAGAAAATGATGGAAGGGACTGCCAAGGAGTGCGTAGACGACCCCGCTGTAATCGAGGCCTATCTTGGAGCAGAGATAGATGTTATTTGAAATTAAGGATTTAAAGGTCCGCTACGAGGGTGCGGAGGTCGTAAAAGGAATCTCTCTAAACCTGGAAGCCGGTGAAATTGTCACCCTTATCGGCAGTAACGGGGCGGGTAAAACTACCACACTGCGGACTATATCCGGACTAAAAGAACACTTCTCCGGGGAAATCTGGTTCGAAGGGAAAAGGATTGATAAAAGATTACCGCAGGATATTGTCAAGATGGGTATCACGCAGGTACCCCAAGGAAGAGGGCTTTTCCCGTATATGTCAGTTGCTGAGAATTTAAAACTGGGGGCCTACCTGCGTAAAGACAAGGATGCTGTACTTAAAGACCTGGCGGGGGTGCTGGAACATTTCCCGCGGCTCAAAGAGAGGAGCCGCCAGCAGGCCGGTACGTTAAGCGGCGGTGAGCAGCAAATGCTGGCCATCGCCACGGCTCTCATGAGTAAACCCAGGCTGCTGCTGCTCGATGAGCCTTCAACCGGGTTATCTCCAATCATGGTCAGCGAAATTGGGAAAATCATCGTAGATATTAACAAAGTTGGAACAACCATCCTCCTGGTAGAGCAGAATGCCCGCCTGGCTCTTAAGCTGGCTATTAGAGGCTATGTCATGGAGACGGGCGTTATAGTCCTCAGTGGGGCGGCCCAAGAATTACAGTACAGCGAGCATGTTAAGAAGGCTTACCTGGGTGGATAAGGAGTAGCTGGCAATGGAATATAAGATATTTGATCTGTCGGGTAAGGTGGCGGTCGTTACCGGACAGATATTTATTGAAGATGGGGGCTATCTCGCCTGATGAAAAGGAATAAACCCCGGGCGAGGCTCTACCTGTCTCATCCGTCTTAAAGATAACTAATAATAACTCAGGGAGGAGAACCATGGCCAACAACAAATACAGCAAATATGTCATCACCCAGCCCAAATTTGTCACAGAGCTAGCGCATCATGACCTCAACAAGATATCAGGTTTCACCTTTCCCGATGAGGTATATCTGGACAAGGATATCCTCAAAGAGGCCAACCACTGGCTGGACATCGTCTGGGTCTGGGACAAAACAACCCCGCGGGAGATGCCGGGTTTGCATTCCCATCCGTTTGATGAAATTGTCCTCCTGGTCGGCTCCAACCCCAAGAACCTGAGGGACCTGGGGGGTGAGGTGGAGTGGGGAATGGGTGCGGGCAAGAATGCCGAAACCTATCACCTGACCTCAACGACAGTCATCTACGTCCCCAAAGGGCTGATGCACGGCCCCCTAATATACCAGAGGGTGGACAGGCCCATCCTGAATATTGCCATCGGCATCAACACCGGCGACTATGCCTAGGTGCGATACCAGGCTGCCGTAGCACCGTAAGCACCGTACTAAGGAGGTTACCACGGTGAATAAGGAAGCGGTTAGCTCTGGCTGCCTGCCCTTGTTCTATAGGCTTGAAATAATACGGTACGATGGAGGCCGAGCCGGCTCGGTCTCCCCATGCGTGAAGATTTAGTCTTCTATTAGATTGCACATTTCGTCATTATGTGTGATTCTTAGGCGCTTGCTGCCTAACGTTTATATGAAACCGACTACCTATACGCCATACGCCTCTGGAAGGGGACAAACGCAGTGTTTATACTTTCCATGACTACCGAGGAGAGACTCAATCCAAATATCATTGGCGATAGCCGGCGCCGCCATATCGCTCGCGGTAGTGGGGTGGAGCCACAGCACGTTAATCAGCTCCTCAGCCAATTCTATCAGATGCAAAGGTTGATCAAGCTAGGAGTAGGCGGTAATCTACCCAGAAATTTAATGGGAATATTTAGATAGTCTTTTATTAGATGTAATCTTTCAATTTCCGGCTGCGGCTGGGGTGGCGCAATTTGCGCAGTGCCTTAGCTTCGATCTGGCGAATCCGCTCTCTAGTTACGTTAAACTCCTTGCCCACCTCCTCTAACGTGCGACTTCGTC
>CAZCOB010000065.1:0-9091 GCA_964500415.1 uncultured Dehalococcoidaceae bacterium
GGCCGATGTACCGCACCAGCTCGGTGGCGTTATAGACTATTTCCATGGCGCGCCCCCCGAGGACATAGCTGGGACGCACCAGCACCGGGTAGCCGATAAGCTCTGCTACCTTGAGGCCCTCGTCTAATGACGTAATGCCCGCGCCCGGCGGCTGCGGGATAGACAGCTCGTCGAGGAATAGCTCGAACCTTTTTCTGTCCTCGGCGAGGTCGATGGCCTCGGCGCTGGAGCCGATAATGGGCAGGCCGGCCTGCGCCAGCGGAGTGGCCAGGTTGACCGCCGTCTGCCCGCCGAACTGTACTATCGACGGCGGGGGAGTGGCATAGCCGGAGCGCAGCGACGTGCTCTCGTTTTCGAGGATATCGCGTACGCTCTCTTCGTCCAGGGCTTCGAAGTAGAGCCTGTCCGACGTATCGAAGTCGGTGGAAACGGTCTCCGGGTTGGAGTTAATCATAATGCTCTTGTAGCCGGCGTCCTGCAGCGCCCAGGCCGAGTGCACCGAGCAGTAGTCGAACTCGATTCCCTGGCCGATTCTTATCGGCCCGCTGCCGATGACGACCGCCTTGTTGACATTTTCGGGAACGGCCTCGTTTTCCTGCTCGTAGGTGCTGTAGAAGTAGGGAGTGGCGGCATCGAACTCGGCGGCGCAGGTATCCACCATCTTATAGACGGGGCGAACCTGCCAGGTATAGCGCAGCTGCCGGACCTGCTCGGGGAGGCGGTCGGCCAGCGTGCCGATTTGCTCGTCGGAGAAGCCGAGTCGCTTGGCCTTCCACAATAGCTCCGGCGTCAGTGTTTCGGAAAGCAGGGTCTTTTCCATATTTATAATGTTTTGAAGCTTGTCGAGGAACCACACGTCGATTTTGGTATGCCCGGCGATTTCTTCCGGCGTTATACCCCTCCTCAGCGCCGCCGTTATCGCCCACAACCGCAGGTCGCTGGGGGGCATGAGGGGGTAGGTTTCAACCTCTTGGCCGCGCTCCCACTGGGGGTCTTCCCAGAGCAGCGACCTCTTGCCGAACTCCAGGGAGCGCACCGCTTTCTGGAGGGCCGCCTCGAAGGTGCGGTCGATGGCCATGACCTCGCCGGTGGCTTTCATCTGCGTGCCGATGATGCGGTCGCCGGTGGCGAACTTGTCGAAGGGCCAGCGCGGTATTTTGACGACTATATAGTCGAGGGCTGGTTCGAAGGATGCCATCGTTTTTCCCGTGACGGCGTTAGGAATCTGGTCGAGCGTCTTGCCGACAGCTATCTTGGCGGCGACCCGCGCTATGGGGTAGCCGGTGGCCTTACTGGCGAGGGCGGAGCTCCGGCTGACCCTGGGGTTGACCTCGATGACGTAATATTTTTCGCTTTGGGGGTCGAGGGCCAGCTGTACGTTGCAGCCCCCCTCCACCCCGAGGGCGCGGATGATATTGAGGCTGGCCGTCCGCAGCATCTGGTACTCGTCGTCGGTGAGGGTCTGGCTGGGCGCCACGACGATGCTGTCGCCGGTGTGCACGCCCATGGGGTCGAAGTTTTCCATGTTGCAGACGGTGATGCAGTTGTCGGCGGCGTCCCGCATGACCTCGTATTCGATTTCCTTCCAGCCGATGACCGATTCTTCCAGGAGTACCTGGCTGATGGGACTGGCCCGCAGGCCGATGGTGACGCGTTCGGTTAGCTCTGCCGGGGTGTGGGCCACTCCGCCCCCCGTTCCTCCCAGCGTGAAGGCGGGGCGGATGATGAGGGGTAGGCCGATGTCCTGAGCCACTTTCCGCGCCTGATTGACGCTGGTGACCGTCTGGCTGCGGGGCACCGGCTCGCCGATTTTAAGAAGAAGCTGTTTGAAAAGCTCGCGGTCTTCGGCGTTCCTGATGGTCTGTAAGGGCGTGCCGAGCAGCCGGACGTTATACTTGTCCAGCACTCCCGCGTCGGCAAGCTCCACGGCGAGGTTGAGTCCCGTCTGCCCGCCGAGCGTGGGCAGCAGGCCGTCCGGTCGTTCGCGCTCGATGATGCGGGCGAGCATGTCCACGGTGAGCGGCTCGATATAGACCACGTCGGCGACGTCTTCATCGGTCATGATGGTGGCGGGATTGGAGTTGACCAGCACGGAGATAACGCCCTCCTCCCGCATGGCTTTGCAGGCCTGCGTGCCGGCGTAGTCGAACTCCGCCGCCTGCCCGATGATGATGGGCCCGCTGCCGATGATTAAGACTTTAGACGGTTTGGTGGGCATAAAAACTAAATTCCTAACTAAAAATCTCTTTGCATTTTGGGCACGTTTTGATATACCAAAAATCTTTACCTTTGCCGATTTTGTTATACCTTTCTATATCGTACATTTTCTCGTGTAGTTTTTTGGCGAATTCACTAAAATCCTCTTGTAATGGCTTTAACTCTTCAGTAGCTTGTAATATTGCATTGTTGTCATTTTGAGAACTGAAGAATTGTTCAAGGATTTTATTATGGGCAATAGCCTTCTCATTTAGTTGTGCCCATTCACTAAAAAGTTCTTTGAAGTGTATCTGAAAACTTATGTATTCCTCTTTTTCTTCAAGGAAGTCATATTTTTCTCTGACAGGAGACTGACCCGCGAATACTAGCCGGTAATGAGTTATACATAAACTTTGTGCCATGGATGACATTCTGTCTGTTATTTTACCTTTGATATCTTCAAAGTGAGTTTCCATGTTTTCTTGCCTTCTTTGTTCCCTTTGGTGATGTATATCTCTCCAAAGATTTAGTAAAAAAGCGACAACTACACCAGCAAGCGTGGCTATAATAGCTATTATCCAATTTTCCATCTTATTTACCTCACCCCCTTTATCCCCCTTGTCGTTTCTTATCTTTTCCCACCCTGGCCGCCCTCGCATCACCTGCGGCTTAGCCCGGCAGTTTGTCCCGCCAAAATCCCTCTCTAACTCTCCCTTTACCAAAGGGAGAAGCTAATATGTCTATCCACCCTTTTTAAGTTTCCCCCTTTGAAAAAGGGGGAATAAGGGGGATTTTCCTATCAATTTCTCCCTCGATTCTCTCTAAAACCCCCTTAATATTCTTTAATACATCGGTATTAGTGAACCTCACCACTCTCAAACCAAGACTACTCAAATAATCATCTCTTATCCTGTCATATTCAATCGTCTCACCAACAAAGTGGTGGCTGCCGTCGATTTCAATAGCCAGCTTTGCCTTTGGGCAATAAAAATCTACTATATACTCACCTATTGGTTTCTGCCGATAGAAAATCAATCCTTTTACTTGTTTCATCTTTATCTTCCACCAGAGACGCTTTTCGGCATCTGTCATATTCTCCCTGAGTTGCTGTGTAAATTGTTTCAATTTCTTGTTGTAGGGTAACACTAATTTCCTCAATGACTCCCTTTTAAGTTTCCCCCTTTGAAAAAGGGGGATTAAGGGGGATTTTCGTTCCCATCATCCCCACAAACTTCTCGAACAAATACACGTTATCCAGAGGCCCCGGTGACGCCTCCGAGTGGTACTGGATGGAAAAGACGGGCAGTTCCTTGTGCCGCAGGCCTTCCACGGTGCCGTCGTTCAGGTTGATATGCGTCACCTCAAGCTCATTCCCTATCGAATCGGGGTCGACGGCGTAGCCGTGGTTCTGGGCGGTGATGTGGATGCGGCCCGTCGCCAGCTCCCGCACCGGGTGGTTGCCGCCGCGGTGACCGAACTTGAGCTTGAAGCATTTGCCCCCGTAAGCGCGGGCGATGAGCTGGTTGCCCAGGCAGATGCCCATGATAGGCTTCTTCCCGACCAGCTTTTTAACATTCCCGACGATGTAGTCCAGCCGGGCGGGGTCGCCGGGGCCGGGCGAAAGCAGGATGCCGTCCGGCTTTAAGTCTAAAATATCCTCCGCCGATGTCGTGCAGGGGACGACGGTGGCGCGGCAGCCGTGCTTGGCCAGCAGGCGTAAAATGTTGTATTTCAGCCCGCAGTCCAGCGCCACCACGTGGTGTAGGGCTTTATCGCCGTTCTGCCACTCGTAAGGCTTTTCCGTGGTGACATCCCTGACGAAGTCGATTTCCCCATAGTTGGGCGTGTTCTTGATAGCCTCTAAAGCCTCGGCCGGCGTCTTCGACGATGTAATCATGCCCATCATGACCCCCGCCGAGCGCAGCCGGCGGGTGATGGCGCGGGTGTCCACGCCGTAGATGCCGGGTATGCCGCCCTCCGTGAGGTATTCGTGGAGGGTCTTGTTATTCAGGTAATGATTGGGCTGGTCGCACTCCTCCCGCACTACGAATCCCTTTACCTGTACCCGCCGCGACTCGTTGTCATCGTTGTTGGTGCCGTAGTTGCCGATGAGGGGGTAGGTGGGGATTAAAATCTGGCCGGCGTAGGAGGGGTCGGTAAGCATTTCCTGGTAGCCCGTCATGCTGGTGTTGAAGACCGCCTCCCCGACTGTATCCGTCTCCGCCCCGAAAGCATAGCCTTCGTACACCGAGCCGTCCGCCAGTACCAGAATAGCCGTTTTAGCCATGATTATCTCTCGCTTCTATTTTTATCGCTTCGTCCATGTAAGCCGGCTGCCCCAGGCAAAACGTCGCCATAACCTTGCCCTTTAAAGTCTGGCCGTTCAGGGGGGTATTTTTACCCTTGGAGGCGAATTGAGATGTATCGACCACCCACTCTTTATGAAGGTCGAAGATGCAGATATCCGCCGGCGCCCCGATTTCCAGCGTGCCCAGCTTCTCGTAGCCGAGGACACGCGCCGGGCCCATGGTTAGCGCGGCGATGAGGGTATTTAAACTCAACTCGCTGTTGAAGATAAGTCCCACCAGGCTGCCCAGCGCCGTCTCGAAGCCGCTGATGCCGAAGGCCGCCTGCGTGAACTCGCAGTCCTTGTCGGCGGCGGTGTGGGGGGCGTGGTCCGTTGCCACGATATCGATAACGCCGTCGTTCAGCGCCCGCAGCAGGGCCAGGTTGTCCCGTTGTGTTCTCAAAGGCGGGTTGACCTTGGCGTAAGTCTTATGTTTTAAAACCGCTTCCTCGGTAAGGGTGAGATGGTGGGGAGTGACCTCCGCCGTGACCCAAACGCCCTGTTCCTTGGCAGTGCGGATAAGCTCCACCGAGCCCTCGGTGCTGACATGGGCGATGTGTACGTGTCCGCCGGTCTCGCGGGCAAGGTCGAGGTCGCGTTGGACGATTAGTTCCTCGGCGGTGGCCGGTATGCCGCGCAGCCCCATCTCCAGTGAAACGACCCCCTCGTTTACCTGGCCGCCCTGAGTCAGGAACAGGTTCTCGCAGTGGTCGATTATCGGCCGGTTGAAGTCGCGGCTGTACTCGAGGGCCTGCCGCATGGCCTCGGCACTGACCACCGGCGAACCGTCGTCGCTGTAGGCAATCGCTCCCGCCATCTCCAGTTCGCTCATATCGACCAGCTCCTCTCCCTGTCGGTCGACGGTAACGCAGCCTATCGGTAATACTCGAATAGGGCTTTCTTTGGCCGCGACTGTTTTCACGTAGCTTATCATCGATTCGTTGTCCAGGGGAGGATTGGTGTTGGGCATGCAGCAGACGGTGGTAAAGCCGCCCCGCGCCGCCGCCCGCGTCCCCGTGGCGATGGTCTCTTTATCCTCGTCGCCCGGCTGCCGCAGGTGGCAATGCAGGTCAATAAAGCCGGGACAGACAATCAATTCTTCAGCGTTCAGGACGGCATAATCCTCATCGGGTGGCGTGCCGTCACCCAGCCAGGAGATTTTACCCTCTTTGATGAATAGACTGCCGGTCTTATCTATTTCCTGAGCGGGGTCGATGATGCGGCCGCCCCGGATGAGTAAAGCATTAGCCATTTCTCTAACGATGTCCTCCCGTAAAGTGACTGGGCTTGTAGCCGTGGGCCTCCGCTTCCTTCGCCGTGTTGAACACAATCAGGTTCTCCGGCCGGATGGTCCTGGCCCAGTGGCTGTCGGCGTCGTGGTATTTCTTGGTGTCCAGCTTGCCTTCGTGCCATTCAGTGCTGGCTACGAACTTCGGCTCGAAGCCGTGTTCGCAGTAGACGCACCGCAGCGTCAGGGGCTGCGTTTTGACTATCTTGAACTCGGGCTTGAGGTACTTTGTCTCGGTAGCCTGAATCGATACGCACTTCGGGTTGGGGCACACGGGGCTTATGTCATGCCGGTATACGGGATAGTCCACCGGTAGTGGCGAATCTACCTCTGGAATATCGATTTCCCTGGCGCCCAGCAGGAGGGAGATAAGCGCCATCCTGACCGGTACGCCACGGGTGGCCTGTTTGAAGTACATGCTCCGCTCGTCGGCATCCACCTCGTAAGCCAGTTCGTCCACCCTGGGCAGCGGATGCATGACCAGCGTTTTACGGAAGGCTTTATCCTTGAGCAGTTTTTTATCCACCACGCGGTATTTTTCTTTGAAGTCCTGCCCTTCTTCTCCGGGGGAAAATCTTTCTTTTTGGGGTCGGGTGACATAAAGGGCATCTACCCCCTCTTTCAACTCGACCTGTACGCTGATGTCCGGCATCATCGCCAGCTGGTGTGGGCTGCTCGGCGTCGTATAAATAGCGTCTATGGGGAAGAGATTGTCTCTGACCTTCTGGTCCTGAGAATCGAATTTTTCAAGGTCGCCGCCGTATTCGTTAACGAGCTTATCGATGACGTGCTCGGGTACCTCCAGACCCGGACTCGGACAGAAGAGCATATCGGCGCCGAATTTGGCCAGGGCGAAAATCAGCGAGTGGATGGTCCGGCCGTATTTTAAATCGCCCCACAGGGCAATTTTAAGTCCTTTAATGGTGTGTCTTTCCTTCTGGATGGTGTAAAGGTCGCAGAGAGTCTGGGTAGGGTGCTGGTGGCCGCCGTCGCCGGCGTTTATCACCGGAATACCGGAGTAGTCGGCCATGACGCGGGCGGCGCCTTCCCACGGGTGACGGATAACGATGATATCGGCGTAGCCGCCCACCACTCTCGCCATATCGGCGATACTTTCGCCTTTGGCCAGCGACGTGGCGCCGACATCGGAAACGGTAATGACACTGCCGCCGAGGCGGTGCATAGCGGCCTCGAAGGATAGTCTGGTGCGGGTGCTCGGTTCGAAGAACAGGCTGGCCATTATCTTGCCCTGGCACAGGTTATGCTGCTCTTTCATCTTCGACGACATCTCGTCGGCCAGGGAAAAGAGCCCCGTTATTTCACCGTTGGACAGGTCGTCTATAGTTACCAGACTTCCATTTGCCAGACTCATGGTAGCTCCTCCTTCCTTCTTCCAGAGGATTCCAGCTTCTCTGATTGGCCGTCAGCGGGTTTGCTGTTGGGTGGGGAGACGATGGCCACCTCGTCGACGCCATCGGTTTCCGAAAGGCGTACCTGGATATCTTCGTGCCGGGCGCTGGGTATATTTTTACCGACATAGTCCGCGCGGATGGGCATTTCGCGGTGGCCGCGGTCAATGAGGACTGCCAGCTGTATGGAGCGCGGGCGCCCCAGGTCGATGAGGGCGTCCATGGCGGCGCGGATGCTGCGGCCGGTATACAGGACGTCATCGACGAGGACTACGGACTTGCCGTTGATGTCGGAGGGGATGTCCGTGCGCTGGAGGGCGGTGCTGGCTTCCGAGGGGTCGAGGTCATCGCGGTACAGGCTGAAGTCCAGCGCCCCGACGGGTAGCTGCGAATTTTCGTAGTTGGAGATGCTCTTTGCCAGGCGTTTGGCCAGGGGCACGCCGCGGGTGTGCAGGCCGACCAGTATCAGGCGGTCGGTGGACTTGTTGCGCTCGATAATTTCGTGGGCGATCCGGGCGAGGGTGCGCCGGATATCCTCGGCGGTCATTACTGTTTTTGCGGGCATAAAAATACCTCTTGCTTCCGGCCGGCAAGAGGTTGCGGTTATACTTATTCTCTCTGGTTCCCTTGCCAGCCTCGCGGGACTGGGTTTAAAGGTTGCTAAATTGGCTCCTTTGGTGCGTTTGTTACATTATAGCAGAGAAACCCTGGAGGGACAAGGGTTTGTTCGTGAGATTTAACCTAAAAATATTCCAAAATTACCGGTGGATTCTATCCAGCTGGTCTTTCTTGGAGAAGAAAGCTCGCCGGAAAAGTTCATAGTCTTCTTTTGACAATTTTTCTTTACAGATATTTGCTTCCTTTTCATTGTTATTAAATATTTCTATCAATTTCTCGCAGGGATAATCCGTGCATTTCCCGCAGCTATCAATCCCTTTTTCTATGACACATTCCTTAATACCGAGTCCGCATGTTTTCACGGAAGCGCAGCCATAACAACTTAACTCTCCCGGGGGTTCAGCAGTATCCCGCCAGCCAATCATCAGCCACATATCCGCCACCTCTTTAAAACGTTCTTCGTTACCGCTCTGGGTAGCCAGATACCGCAGGCAGTAGTTACAGTCGTCACCGCATGAAGCCAGTTTGAGTATGAGCCCGCTCCTGTGGTTTACCCCTCACCCCATGCTTTCCTGGTCGTCTCAAGGTCGGAAATATAGTCACGTCCCCGGATGGCCTTGCCCATTTTAATATCAATCGCCGTGACGCCGCTATTATGAAATTCTTTCCCATCCCGGTTTTTAAGGTCAATGTCCCACTCCACGGCAACATAATTTGTCCCGATCATATCAAAAATGTTCTGAACATCAATGTGCTTAACATTAAATTTGATTTGAGGGAACTGTTCCAGGAATTTACGAAACCACTCCTCAATGGCTTTCTTGCCTTTAAACTCCCCACTTATGGAGAGATTCCCGGGATATGTCCAGGTTGCATCGTCTTTCCAGCCAGCCAGAAATGTATCAATGTCACGCTGATTCAGGGCATTGAATCCGGAGCGTATCTTGCTTTTAGCCATTAATGTGCCTATCATTTTATGTCCTCCTTTATATTTTAAATGCATAATAGTCCCGTATATATATAGAAGTCAATAAATTCCTCCCCACCTTGCACCACCGTGCTATAATACAATATACTTTTACTGGCACAGGAGTGTAGCTCAGTTGGTAGAGCAGCGGTCTCCAAAACCGCCGGTCGGGGGTTCGAGTCCTCCCACTCCTGCCATACTTCTTGGAAGGATTGTGCCGAGGTGGTGGAATCGGTAGACACGCCATCTTGAGGGGGTGGTGCGCG
>CAZCOB010000066.1:0-8809 GCA_964500415.1 uncultured Dehalococcoidaceae bacterium
AGCACATAGTATGCCATCTCATGGCTTTGACCCTGAAACCCCCTCTCCCCTGAAAAGGCGAGGGGGTTTCTTCTTTACCCCACCCCCTGACCATCTTTCGCGGAACACTCCAATCTCAGGGGAACCCATCCATGATTTCATAATATCTTAACAATTATTTTGTATGTTATAATAACAGTTAGCCATGAAAAAAGTTAGCTTTAAAACACTATTTGTCACTTCGGTCATCATCCTGACCCTTCTCCTGACTCTACTATCGGGTTGTATTACGATTACCACACCGGAGAAAACGACACCGCCACCTACCGACACTACGACTCCTCCGCCCGAGCCGATTAACCCGGAATGGACACCACCTTCGACAGCCAACCAGACGGGAGAACTCCCCAGCATCGCCGACGTGGTAGCCATGGTAAAGCCTTCGGTAGTAGCTATTAACACAGAGGTCGTGTCCTACGACTTTTTCAATCGTCCTTACACGCAGGAGGGGGCTGGTTCGGGGTGGATTATCGACGAGGACGGGATTATCGTGACCAATAACCACGTCGTCGAAGGTGCCAGAACCATCAACGTGACCACCGACAACGGCGAATCATATACCGCCGACATAAACTCCGTGGCCACCGACGCCCTCAATGACCTGGCGATACTCAAGATAGACGCCGAGAACCTGCTAGCACTCGAGAGAGGCGATACCTCCACCCTTAGAGTCGGCGACTGGGTGATAGCTATCGGCAACGCACTCGGCCAGGGGATAAGAGCCACGGAAGGGATTGTCAGCCGCAAGGGGGTTTCGCTGGCGGTAGACCAGGGGCAAATACTCTATGACCTCCTCGAGACCAGCGCCGCCATTAACCCGGGCAACAGCGGCGGCCCCCTGGTAAATCTGTCCGGAGAGGTGGTGGGCATCACCAGTGCCAAGGTTGCCCAGATTGGCATCGAAGGCATGGGCTATGCCATAAGCATCGATACCGCCGTGCCCATCATCCAGGAACTAGTCAACAAGGGATACGTCACCAGGCCATGGCTGGGGGTGGGGCTTTATACGGTGGACCAGATAGCCATCAGACAGCTAAGCCTATCAATTGATTACGGAGTACTCCTGGTGCAGGTCGTCGCCGGAGCTCCGGCGGATAATGCCGGACTAAAGAAAGGCGACGTTGTTATCGGTATCAACGGCGAGGAAGTCAGAGACGTCTATAAATTCACAAGAATTCTGCATGCTTCGGGAATCGGTGAACCGCTGGAAATCAAATACTGGCGCGATAATGCGGAACATACCACCACGGTGATACCCATCGAAAGCCCGCGTCCATGAGCTAGTCCGCCTTTTTCACACCCAGCAAAACACCATAGCCGCTTATCTTAATGGTCTCCTTAAGGTCGATATCATCCGGAACGTAATCTATAATTTCACGAGACAACGTTTCCCTCATAACATAGTCGGCGAAGGAAGAAAGTGACTGCATAATAAAGGCGTCCGTCTCGTAGTACAGGTTGATATGGTCGGTGATTTCATAGCCGGCGGAGCGGCGCATATTCTGGACGCGGTGGACTATCTCCCGAGCCATGCCCTCGGCTTCCAGTTCGGCGGTAATGTAAGTCGAGATAGCCACATTATTGCCCGTCTCGGTGGCGACGGAATAACCCTCACCTTCCAGTCCGGCTACTTTCTCAACGGATTCATAAAATAATTCCTTAACGTTGAGTTCTTCCATTACCAGAGGCGCAATACGTTCCAGAGCCCGGTTCTCTCTCTCGGAAGCAGCACCGACGTATATCTCCGCCAGCGGCTGCCTTATCTTGATGCCGGCCTTGCTCCGGGCCGCCCGGCCCAGGCTGCATACTTTCATGGCGAGGCGATTATCCTCGGAGAGCTGCCGGTCTATTTTACTTTCGTCCGCCACCGGAAAATCAGCCAAATGAACGCTTTCCGGTGCATCCGGGAAAGCCGAAACCACCAGGTTACGGTAAAGCTCCTCGGCAAGGAAGGGGGTCAGAGGCGCCATGAGTTTGGACAGCGTCACCAGGCACTCATAAAGGGTATTATAGGCGGAGAGCTTATCGGCGTCGTTTTCACTCTTCCAGAAGCGCCTCCGACTCCGCCGGACGTACCAGTTGGAAAGGCCGTCGATAAAGCTGTCCAACTTCCTGCCGGCTTCGGTAAGGTTGTAGCTATCCAGCGCCGCGTCAATGTCTGTTATAAGCTGTTTAAGCTCGGAGAGTATCCACCGGTCCAGCTCAGCTTCGGACGCCGGGGCTTCTTCTTCGGTCGGGGTAAACTTATCGATGTTGGCATACATGACGAAAAAGGAATAGACGTTCCAGAGCGTCGAAAGGAAGCGGCGGGACAACTCGCCAAGCTGCTTCTCGTCGAACTGACGCGGATTGCCCGGCGCCGAGGTGATATAGAGATACCAGCGCAGGGCATCGGCGCCGTATTTCTTAATTATTTCAAAGGGCAAGACGACATTTCCCTTGCGCTTGCTCATTTTTTTCCCTCTGGCGTCCTGAATATGCCCCAGGCAGATGACATTTTTATAGGAGGGCTTATCGAACAACAGGATAGATATGGCGTGCAGACTATAGAACCAGCCGCGTGTCTGGTCGATTGCCTCGCAGATGAAGTCCGCGGGGAAACGCCCGTCTTCGAGCAGGGTCCCGTTCTCAAACGGGTAGTGAACCTGGGATATCGGCATCGCCCCGGAATCGAACCAGGCGTCGATAACCTCGGGGACGCGTTGCATTTTGCCGCCACATTTACATTTGAAGGTCAGTTCATCGACAAAGGGACGGTGTAAATCAAGCGGCTCTTTCAACCCGGAAAATCCATCTTTCGCCTTAAGTTCATCCAGTCCGCCTATGCAGTCGAACTCACCGCACAACTCACAGCGCCAGACCGGCAATGGCGTGCCCCAGTAACGTTCCCTCGAGAAAGCCCAATCGATATTATTTTCAAGCCAGTCTCCGAAGCGTCCGTACTTGATATGCTCCGGGTACCAGTTAATTTCATCGTTTCCAGAGATAAGCCTGTCTTTCATGGCGGTGGTCTTGATGTACCAGGTCGTCTTGGCGTAGTAAACCAGCGGCGTATCACAACGCCAGCAGAAGGGGTAGGTATGTTTGATGGTCTCCCTGCGGAGAAGCAGACCGCGAGATTTCAAGTCGGTGATGATATCAGCATCGGCGTCCTTGACGAATTTACCGCCGAAAGAATAGGCGCCGATTATGTTGCCCTGGAGGTCAACCTGCTGTACAAAGTCCAGTCCCCACTCTTTGCCGGCTTCATAGTCGACCTCGCCGAAAGCCGGGGCGATATGGACTATGCCTGTGCCGTCATCCAGCGTAACGAAATCTCCGCTGATGACTCTGTATGTCAGCTTCTTATCGGACTTCTGCTCCAGCAACGCGCCGTCTTCCTGAAACCTGAGACGTTCTACGTTAAAGTCGTGAGGATTGAACAGGGGCTGATACTTCAGACCAACGAGCTCTTTGCCTTCCATCTTTTTGACTTCTTGATAATCGTCAAGACCGACCGCCCCAACAAGTCGAGCCGCTATCAACAGGTATTCCTTTTTACCCTCAAGGATGATATAATCGGCGTCGGGTGCCACGGCCAGCGCGGTATTGCCCGGCAGCGTCCAGGGCGTGGTCGTCCAGGCGAGGAGGTAAACGGGCTTATCTTCCGGGAGGACGCCAGATGATTTATCAGAGACCTTAAACTTTATGTAAACCGAAGGGTCTTCGGTATCGTCCTGATACCCCTGGGCGACCTCGTGGGAACTGAGTGAGGTACCGCAACGGGGACAGTGTGGAGTAACGCGGTAGCCCTGATAGACCAGTCCTTTGTCCCACATCTGCTTGATAGCCCACCAGCACGACTCTATATAGTCGTTACTCATAGTGATATAAGGGTGTTCCAGGTCAATCCAGTAACCGCTGCGTTCCAGTATCTCCTCGAACTCGCGCATGTAGTGATTAACGCTCTGCCGGCAAAGTTCATTGAACCTGGCAACGCCATACTCTTCAATCTGAGATTTTGAGGATATGCCGAGCTGCTTTTCTATTCCCAGTTCCACTGGCAAGCCGTGCGTATCCCAGCCGCCGATACGCGGCGTGTAGTAGCCTTTCATCGCCTTATATCGTGGCAGGACGTCCTTGAAAACGGACATGAAAACATGGTGCAACGCCGGGCTGCCGTTAAGCGTGGGCGGCCCGTCATACAGGACGAAGCGCGGCCCACCCTGACGCGCCGCCACACTTCTACGGAAAATATCGTTTTCTTTCCACCAGGCGAGGATTTTCTCCTCCATCTGAGGAAAATTTATCCGGCTGTTTACAGGACTAAACATAGCAACCCCCGTATTAAATAAAGAGAGCCTCGTCTTTAAGGGACGAGACTCTTATGAAGTTCCCGCGGTACCACCCTATTTCTCCTTCCAAAGAAGGAGCACTCTTCAGGGCACGATTCATACCCTCGTCTCGGATAACGGTTGACGGGACCGACCAAGCCTACTTATCCTTCACCCACGAAGGACTTTCGATTGGTAGCTCAGGAGTGATCTTCAGGGTGAGGATATATCTGCTTACACCGTACCAGACTCGCTGAATACCCTTTGCCGCCCTTACTCTTCTCCGTCACTGCCTTTATCAGCTTTATGTTAACACAATATGCGGAGGAAATCAATAGCGTGGATAGAAATTGTTAAAAAAATGTTATTATCTGGCTTGAATCGGGAGTCAAGGCCACTACTACGCTTTAGATTTTTCGCTGCGCTTTAAATGTCAGAGGGGGTGGATGTGGTCAGAACGACGGAGAATTATCTAAAAGTGCGGAATCTTCTTGGGCGAAATGACGACTTTACGGGACTCGCCGATGCCGGTGCTTTCCGTCATGACATCGGGGTGGTCGGCCAGGGCGAGGTGGATAACGCGTCTCTCAAAAGCGGTCATCGGCTCCATGGTAAAAGGCATTTTACGCGTATTTACCTGGTCGGCCAATCTCATGGCAAGAGCCCGCAGTCCTTCGCAACGGCGCTGTTTATAACCTTCCACATCGAGAACAATGGGGAGCCTTACCTGCGTCTGGTGCGTTACCATCAACCTGACGATATGCTGGAGGGATGCCATAGTCTGACCCCGGCGCCCGATTAAAATCCCCAGGTCTTCACCTTCGATATTGAGTCCAATCGAAGAGGCATTGCCATCCTCATCTATCGCCGTAAACTCATCGGAGAGGGCTACAGTGGCGGGGAGGTCCATCAGTTCCAGGAGCTTTTCCAGTATATCTTTGGCCGTCTCAAATATTTCGCTCTGCTGCTCGGGTATTTCCATATTAACCTAACCTCTTATTTTTTGCGCCGCCCCTTCGACCGGTCTTTACCCGGTTGATACCTTGTTTTAGTGGGTTTCGACGGATGGTAAATATCTTTCCTCGACGGTTCACTATCCGAGATAACGATATCCGCACCGACTTCATCGGTAGATTTCTTTTCCTCGGAAGCATCGAACTTCAAATATTTCTTGTCGGCATCACCCGTCGGTTCTGCCGGTTTCCGGCGTAGGCCGCCCCATCCGGTCACGCGATACTGCAGGACTACCCGGACGATGCTGTTAGCCACCCAGTAAAGGGCAAGTCCGCTGGGGAAGGATAAAGCCAGGAGAGCGAACATCATCGGCATCATCCAGAGCATCATCTGGCTCTGCTGCGCCTGCCGGGGGTCGGTCGATATGGTCATGGACATCTTCTGCTGGAGCCACATCGTAACACCCACCAGAATGGCCAGGATGAAATTGGGCTGGGCTAAATCCAGCAATAAAAATTCCCGGTTCAAAGGTAAAACAGAATATACAATCGGCCAGGGGTAAAGGTACTTGGAGAGATTCAGCAGGCCTTCCGGGGCTACCGCCAGAGACAGCATGATGGCCTGATAGAGGGCAATCCATACCGGCATCTGGATTATCATGGTGACGGCGCAGCCGGCCGGCTTGACACCCGATTCTTTGTAAAGCTTCATTTGTTCCTGGGACAGCTTCTGCTTGTCCTTGCCGAACTTCTTCTGGAGCTCGGCTATCTTGGGCTGGAGGTCCTGCATCGCCTTGGAGGACCTTATCTGGCTAAACGTCAGCTTCAACATCAGGATGTTGACGATGATGGTCAGGGCAATGATAGCCATGCCGAAGCTATCGCCCAGATAGTGCGACATCACGATAAGAACGTTAATTACCGGTTGCTGTATTATCAGTTCCCAGGGATTCAATCTATGCTACCTCACTGGCTTTCCAGACTAACAGGACGTAATATCGCCCCGGTAGCAGCGTTGATACGCTGCAACGAAAGGTCCGCCGTATGAATATAGACAATTCCTCCGTACTCGGTAAGCGGACCATCGACATCCTCTTCAAAATCCGCCATCTGCCTGATTTCACGTGTATCCGTCGCTATAGAATAGACGACGCCCTTTCTCGTGGTAATGATGACGGAACCGTCAACGACAACCGGCCTGGAGGATACCGAACCATCCATGTCATACTCATCTACTTTAGCCCCATTACCCGCTTTAAGGAGATATACCTTACCATCGAGACAGGGGGCGTAAATGACATCGTTGACGACTACCGGCTCGGCCCAGAACCAGTTTTCACCCATAAACTTCCACTTCAGACTGCCATCGAAAGCGTTCAGGGCATACATATGCCTATCGAAAGACCCGATATACAACACATCGTTATAGACCAGAGGCGTGGCAATGACGGAGCCTTCCGCAGTGAAATACCATTTCAGGCTACCGTCGGCGGCGTCCAAGGCGTACAACTTTTTGTCGAAAGAGCCAATGTATAAAGTGTCATTATATAGGGTAGGTGTCCCCCATATTTTATCGTCGGTCTGGAACTCCCATACGAGGTCGCCGGTGGCGGCATCAAAAGCGTAAACCTTACCGTCTTCGCCGCCGATATACAACTTATCACCAAAAACAGCGATGCCCCCGACGAACGGTTTCAGGTTACTTTCACGCGGGTAGACCCACCTGAGACCCAGCGATGTGGCGTTATAGGCATAAATTTTACCATTATACCCGGCGATATAGACCAGGTCTTCGTAGATTACCGGCGTACCGTAAATGGCCACCCTGGATGCGCCACCACAACCTCCGCCCATAGCTGGAGAGCAGCCAAAAAACCCGGTGCTACTAACCGGTTTTAGAGGCTCAGCCCAGAGACGGCTTTCATCAGCCAGATTGACCGCTACCAGCCTGCCTTCCTTGGAACCCACAAACAGAGAACCATCGGAGACAATCCCTCCCGACCATCCAATCGGTGCCAGCCCTTTGACACAACCGAAGCCAACCAGGCTTACCGCCAGAATTAATATCACCAGGAGGATTAAACGGCCGACTCGCCCCCTGCCCTTTAAATTCACTGTATTCTCCTTTTCAGAAAAAGCCCGACATTCAATTTACGGTACCGGGTCATAACCGCCGGGGTTAAAAGGATGGCACCGGACGATACGCCTGATGCCCAGTCCTATTCCTCTAAGCACTCCGAACTTGACAATAGCCTCGTAGGTATACCGGGAGCAGGTCGGAGTGAAGCGACAGGACGGCGGCATAACCCGTGACCAGGTGAGCTGGTACAACTTAATTAGCCCCAGGGCTAACGCCTTCATACTCCCCCATTAATAATCCGGCCCGGAACAATAATTTCCTGACTGCATTCCCCAGATCGGTATAATCAGCCCCCGCCGCCGTGGTGCGGGCAATAAAGATAATATCCCACCCCGGTTGCAGCGGTGTTTTTCTTACTATCTCCCGCAGCAAACGTTTCACCCTGTTGCGAACCACCGATTTACCCACACGCCGACTGACCGTAAAACCACACCTTGATAAATCAAGTCCATTAGGCAGGGCTTTAAGCACTAACTCCTTTCCTGCCCACGTCTTTCCTCCGTTATAAACCAGCTCAAACTGTGTTTTTCTGGTTAAATTCCATTCACCCCTCACGGCTACCCCACCCGGGTCATTCCAGGCAACCGCTAAACAACGGTTAACCTCTTCCGACCTTTTAGTCGCCTTGCCTTAAGCACGGCGCGTCCACCACGCGTGCTCATCCTTTTCAAGAAACCGTGTTCGCGCTTTCTCGGGATACTCTTCGGTTGATATGTACTTTTCGACACTTTAACTCCCTGTCAATAATGGAACGTTTTTAAGGAAATGAAAAGCCGGAAACGAAAATATTCAGATATATCAGCTCTTTAAACCGACGCCACCTGTTACGCGGACATGTTCCGGTGAGTACGGCAACAAAGCCAAGTGCCGTGCCCTCTTTATGGCCACAGCCAGCGCACGCTGGTGCCTGGCGCAGGTGCCGCTCTTACGGCGTGGCGCTATCTTGCCTCTATCCGATATATAAGGTCGTAATAATGCCGGGTCTTTATAGTCGATATAACGGACTTTGTCCCGACAGAAAAAACAAACCTTGCGCTTGGGGATATATTTCGACCTACCCGTTCTCCTTGTCCTGGTATCTCTAGTCTGTGCCATTCTTCCCTCTATATTTATTAAGTTTTTACGTCTTTAAGCTAAAACGGAAGGTCTTCCGGGTCCATTTCGGTAACGTTGCTATCTTCCGCCTTCTCATCCGGAACAATCCCGGCATCGTCCGACCTTTCCTCCGAAAGGACAGCCGCACCGCGCCTGTCCAGAAATATTACCCGGTTAGCAATCACTTCAATCCGTGAATGAGGCTGGCCATCCTGACTTTCCCAGTTCCTGGTGTGTATCCTTCCCTCGGCGTAGACAAGCCTGCCTTT
>CAZCOB010000067.1:0-8634 GCA_964500415.1 uncultured Dehalococcoidaceae bacterium
TGAGGGGGTGGTGCGCGTAAGCGCGTGGGAGTTCAAATCTCCCCCTCGGCACCATGACCACCAGTTTCTCGGACGAAGTCTCTTACATAAAGGCTAGAGTAGTTAAATGGCGGAACAGGCCAGGTTAATCGATATCTATATCATGGGCAGGCACTGTCAGGTTCCTGAAGGGCTCACCATCCTGACGGCGCTGGAATACAGCGGCTACCGTATGTTGCGCGGCTGCGGCTGCCGTGCCGGCTTCTGCGGCGCCTGCGCTACCATTTATAATTTTAAAAACGACCCCCAGCTCAGGTACGACCTCGCCTGTCAGAAAGCTGTCGAGCCGGACATGTGCCTGGTGCAGATACCTTTCTTCCCCGCCTTCGAGGCCGTTTACGACCTGGAAAAGCTCGAGGCCGACGGCGAGAAAATAAAAGCCCTGTACCCGGACATAGTAAAATGCTTCGGATGCAATACCTGTACCAAGACCTGCCCCCAGGAACTGGAAGTAATGTGGTTTATGACCGACGCTCTCAGGGGTGATATCCGGGCGGTGGCTGAAAAGTCTTTCGACTGTGTTATGTGCGGCCTGTGCGCGGCCCGGTGCCCGCAGGGGCTGGCGCCCTATAACGTGGCCCTGTTGTGCCGTCGTCTCTATGGCCGTTACCTGGCCCCTGTTTCCGAGCACCTGGATAACAGAATAGATGAAATAGAGTCCGGTAAGTTCGATGCTGAAATAGAGGAATTGAAAAAAGCCGGCGAAAAAGAGCTGCGCCAACGCTACGCCGGACGCGACATGGAACCTGCCCTGGAACAACACTGGGAATAAGGTTGGTTAACGATGTACCCTGCATATCTGGAAGAGATCATTCATCTTGTAGAGGATACCCGGGTGAGAAGACTCATCGAGGTTATCCCGCGTCTTGCCGAAGATGAGAAATCCGACCTGCTAAGGCAGTACCATCCCGACTATATCACGGCGCGTATGCGCCAGCTGCAGTTGGGCATCAACAAGAGTGATTCCACGCCGGTAGAACTGGCTGATTTACTGGAGGGGAAGAGCCGCGTCGACCCGGATAGAATTGACCCTTCCACGCCCGATTATAACGTTGACGTCCTGGTAATCGGCTGTGGTGGGGCGGGGGCTTCGGCGGCGCTGCTGGCAAATGAAGCCGGAGCCAGGGTACTCATCACCACCAAGCTACGCCTGGGTGACGCTAATACCGTCGGAGCGCAGGCGGGCACTCAGGCCGCCGATAGGCCCAACGACTCGCCGGCAATTCACTACCTGGATACCATGGGAGGTGGCCACTTCGAGAACATCCCGGAGCTTGTGGAGGTTCTGGTAAGAGATGCCCCTTCGGCAATAAAATGGCTGGAAAAGCTGGGGGTGAACTGGGATAAGACCCCGGACGGCACCATGTACGAACTATCCGGCGGCGGTACGTCACGGCGGCGTTTGCACTCCGCACGGGACTATACCGGACTTGAAGAAATGCGCGTTCTCCGTGACGAGCTCAAGAATAAGAAGATAGATTACCTGGAATTCGCCCCGGCCGTCGAGTTGATACTGGACGATAAAGGGCAGATAGCCGGTGCCATACTGCTCAACCTGGAGACCGAAGAGCTGATTATCGTCAGGGCCAGAGCGGTGGTCATAGCTACCGGCGGCATCGGTAGATTGCATATCCAGGATTTTCCTACCACCAATCACTACGGCGCCACCGCCGACGGCCTGGTGCTGGCTTACCGCGCCGGTGCCGAACTGATTTTTATCGATACCATGCAGTATCACCCCACCGGAGCCGTCTATCCACTGCAGATTCTCGGGCAGCTGGTTACGGAAAAGGTCAGGACGCTGGGAGCGCAACTGGTCAACGGCAGCGGCGAGCAGTTCATTATGCCCCTGGAACCCCGGGATATCGTCGCCTCAGCCATCATCCGCGAGTGCCGGGAACAACAGCGGGGACTCCGCACCCCTCACGGGGAGGTTGGTATCTGGCTTGACTCGCCGATGATTGATATCCTCCGTGGCGAAGGCACGATTGCCCGGGAACTGCCCGCCATGGTGCGGCAGTACCGCCGCTTCAATATCGATATTATCCGTGAGCCGATACTGGTATATCCCACCCTGCATTATCAGAACGGCGGCATTAAGATTGATACCGAGGGCGCCACCAATGTGCCCGGACTTTACGCGGCCGGCGAGTGTACCGGCGGCGTGCACGGGCGGAACCGCCTCATCGGTAACTCGACCCTGGAGCTGTTTGTCTTCGGGAGGAGAGCCGGACGGGCGGCGGCCCGGTATGCGAAAGAAGTGAAAAGAGGCAGTCCGACTCTAGAACACGTACGCCGATGGCAGAAAGAACTTGAGAGGGTGGGCCTGGCCGGAAAGCGCCCGGTCTCACCGCGTCTTTTGCCGGACTATGTCAGACACGCTCACGGATATGCCAGGCAGGAATTTTAAAATGATGTTTAATAGCGTCATTCCGATTTTCGCCGGAATGGCAATAAAACAATATTAAATAATCTCGCAACTCTGGAGAAATGCTATGCCACTATCTGTACAACGGGACATTAAAGAAATTGAAGGTATTCTGAATGAAATCCTGAATACCAGGTGTCCTCCGGTGGGCCGGTGCCGCCTTCTTTCCAGCGGGTTCGGCATGGCCCATTCGCTGAATATCGCCAAGGACATCAGTGGACACAAGGAATGCCTGGGCTGTGGTAACTGCGTGGATATTTGCCCATTCCTGTCCCGTGAACCGTCCCGACGTGAAAAAACAGAGCAGCGTACCTCCATGGCGCTGGAAAGCATCGTCGGGGAGGACTGCGACCTTTGTAACGCCTGCATCCTGGTTTGTCCCCAGGTTGATACCACCATTAAAAACTACGTCGTCAACCACCGCATGATAGAAGTAATGTCCCGTCTTGAGGCTAGAATCGGTGATGAGAACGAACCTGACCTGGACCTGTTCCTTGAGGAGGTCGTCAGCGCCGACTGATTTGACAGGGTGAAAAAGGATGGACTTTGAACTTTCTGAAGAACTGAAGATGATACAGAGTCTGGTACGGGACTTTGTTACCGAGCGGCTTAAGCCGCTGGAAAGGGATATTCTGGGAAGGGCCGCCGACCTCAGTGACGCCCGTGCTTGCCTTCCCGGGGAAAAAGAGGCGGAACTGGTTAAGATGGTCCGGGAGATGGGACTGTGGGGTGTCGGCGTCCCCGAAGAACTGGGGGGTGCCGGGCTGGACACCCTCGGTGTCTGCTTGGTCGAAGAGGAACTGGCCCAGACGGTGGTGCCCTTTCATTTCGGCGACGTAACACCTGTTCTCTTCGATTGTAACGCGGAACAGCGGGGAAAGTTCCTAGAGCCGGCTCTAAACGATAAAAAGAAGCCTTATCTGGCTCTGATGGAATCGGATGGCGGAGCCGACGCTTCCGGTATGAAAATGAAAGCGGAGAAGAAGAAAGCAGGATATCTCCTGAACGGTACCAAGCTATCGCTATCCCGTGCCGGCCGCGATTATTTTGCTATGGTCTTTGCCGGTATGGATAGCGGTGTAACCTGCTTTCTGGTGGATAAGGACACGCCGGGATTCAGCGTCACCGGCGGCGGTGAGAGGACAGGGTGGCTGGCGCCGGTAAGAGAGCCGATGGCCCTGAGCTTTAAAGATTGCCGCGTGCCGGAGGAAAATGTCCTGGGTGAAGAGGGCAGGGCTTTCCACCTGGGCAGGAAATGGCTCCCGCAGCGGCGGGTGGTCAGGGGGGCGCGGTGTGTGGGTATTGCCCGCCGCCTGCTCGATGAGGCTACTATCCAGGCACAATCGCTGGAGACATTTGGACAGCTTATTTTCAAGCGTACCAGCATCCAGGCGGCGCTGGCTGACATCGCCATGAATATTCAAGCCGCCCGGCTCATGGTGTATGAAGCGGCCTGGAACTCGGATATAGGAAAATCGATAAGGCGTAAAGCCGCTATGGTCAAGCTGTACACCACCCAGATGGTTCAAACTGTCGCTGACAGGGCGGCTCATATTTTCAACGGGCCGCCATTTATAGAGGGGTTACCTATGGAGAGGCTGTGCCGGCGCGCTCTGGAAGCTAATGCCATCGAGCTGGCTCTGGAAAGACAGAGGAGTATCATCGCCGGAGACATTCTGAAGGGGTTGAAGTTCTAGATGAATCAGTACGACTATATCGTAGTAGGCAGCGGCATCGGCGGACTCTATACGGCCCTGCTGGCCAGAGAACACGGCAGCGTGCTGGTTATCACCAAAGGCAGCATTGACGACTGCAATACCAAGTATGCTCAGGGCGGCATCGCCGCAGCTATCGGTAAGGAAGATTCGCCGAAGCTCCATATGCGGGACACCATTAATGCCGGTGATGGCCTGTCCGATAAGGAAACGGTGCGTATCCTGGTTAACGAGGCACCGGCGCGTATTGCCGACCTTGTCGACTACCGTGTGCCCTTCGATACTCTCGATGGTGAGATTGCCATGACTATGGAAGCGGCCCACAGCGTGCCCCGTGTCCTTCATGCCGGGGGAGATGCCACCGGCGAATATATCGAGGTTACATTAAGTCGCTTGGTGCGTTCCTCCGGAATTCAAGTGCTTGAAAACTTCTTGGCGACCGAAATCCTGACGCAAAAAAAGAAAGTTACAGGCATCGTAGCCCTGGAGTGCCGCACCGGAACCTTTGAGGAATTCGGTTGCCGGCACCTGATTCTGGCTACCGGCGGCGCCGGGCAGCTATACAAATATAATACCAATTCTGATATCGCTACCGGTGACGGCATCGCTCTCGCCTTTAATGCCGGTGCCGAGATTGCCGATATGGAATTTTTCCAGTTTCACCCCACCGCCCTCCGCATGCCCGGTGTCATCCCGTTTCTGATATCGGAGGCCGTACGAGGTGAGGGGGGAGTGCTGCGTAATGCCGAAGGTCGCTGTTTCATGGCCGCCTATCACGAAAAAGGAGATCTGGCCTCCAGGGATATCGTGGCTCGCAGCATAGTTAACGAGATGAAAAAAACCGACTCTAAAAGAGTGTTTCTCGACGTAACCCATTTACCGCCCCACACCATCACCACGCGTTTCCCGCATATCTACCGCTTTTGCCTCGACCATGGCCTGGATATTACCAAGAACCTTATTCCGGTAGCACCGGCCGCGCACTATATGATTGGCGGTATTAAGACCAATAGCTGGGGAGAAACGAATGTGAACGGTTTATTCGCCACCGGAGAAGTGGCCTGCACCGGAGTCCACGGGGCTAATCGCCTCGCCTCCAACTCCTTGCTGGAGGCGATTGTGTTCAGTAAGAGGATAGTGGAAAGGACCAGAACGAGTTCAAAAGAGAAGGTTTCTACCGCGGGGAAGGATAAAAACGTATATTCGTCACTCGGTCAGAGGCCGGTCCCCCGGGTTTTTCCGCCGGCGGGGCTTGCCGCATTGCAGCAGTTACTCTGGGATAAGGCTGGTATTATTCGTGATAGAGAAAGCCTGAACCAGGCCGCCGATGTCCTGGCAGCCTGGCAGCAGTCGCTGCGGCCGCCGGTAGACCAGCCTTCTTACGAACTGAGCAATCTGATATTGACCGGACGTTTGCTGACGGAGTCAGCGTTGCGCAGGGAAGAGAGCCGCGGCGCTCACTTCCGGTCTGATTTTCCCCGTAGTTCGTCGAAGTGGCAACGCAGCATTATCTGGAGAAAATAAAAAAAGTCTTCTACGGAAGTTTTCCTGACTTGCGTCCCCCGGGAGCCGTATTTGAAAAAGTATCGGCTTTTGCATTATAAATATAACAGCGGTCTGCAGAATATCTGATGGAAGGGAAGAATCTTGGCTAAGAAAAAGAAAGTAGAGAAACCCCATCGCGAATATACCCGGCGGCAGCTATCAAATTTACAAAAGCAAAGGCGGCGGCAACGATTTGTGTTCTTCGGGGGAATTTCGATTATTGCCGCGGTTATTTTAATCATCCTAATTGGGTGGATCATTGGGGAATATGTCCCCATGCACAGGACGGTACTCGACGTAAATGATGTTAAGTTTAATATGAGTTATTACATTGACACTCTGAAAATAGCCGCGATGGACCAGGGAACGTCTAAGATACAAATGCTGGCTAGTAGCGTGACCCAGCAGATGACTCAGGATGAGTTAATCAGGCAGGCAGCTGAAAAACTCAGCGTTACGGTAAGGGATGAAGAGGTAAAAAATACTCTGGAAAATATAGGTATTCCTGTATCGGATGGTTCCAAGGGCCTTATCGGGGGGCAATTGCTGCAAAACAAACTTAAAACCGAATATTTCGGGGCGCAGGTACCGGAGTCAACCGAGCAGGTGCATGCCCTGGCCATGTTTCTGGAGAGTGAGAGCCAGACGCTTGAGATAAGAGATAGGTTGCTCAGCGGTGATAACTTTACGGCGCTGGCTGGAGAGTTTGCCCTGGATTATTATGCTAAAAATATAAATCAGGGCGATTATGGCTGGCATCCGGAGAGTATATATGAGGTTCAGCTTGGTTCTTCCGTAGCCATAGGATACGCCTTCAACGCGGAACCGGGGGTATTAAGCGAGCCCCTTTTCGATGAAGATAAGTCCAAGCAGCTGGGCTACTGGCTGATTAGGGTCAACGATATTCCGGAGGAGGGTTCGGCAAACGTATCAGCCGTCTTCTTAAGCAGCGAAGATGAAGCAAGAGAAATCAAAGAGAGACTTGAAGCGGGGGAAGACCTCGGGCCCATCGCCGATGAATATTCGGATTACAGTCTTTCCCGGGATAAGCACGGGGAGTTGGGTTTCGTAATGCCGGAACAAACTGGTGAAACCTTTGATGCATATGTTTTCGACCCGCAGGTGGAGCTGGGGGTTTGGTGCGAGCCCATCCGTGACGAGAGGTACTGGAGCAAAGGCGGATACTGGCTGTTAGAGGTGGTCGATAGGGAAGAAGACAGGGAGATTAGCAGTGAAGACCGTAATTACCTCATACAGCAGCTCTTTGACAACTGGTTGGCAGAAGTGCAGGCCGACCTGAATAATATCGTTGATAATACCTACCTGACCGAAGAATCAAAGCAGTGGGCGATAGAACGGGTGTTGAAGGATTTTCCTGAAGCGGAGGGGTAACGGAAATGGATAAAGAAAGTATCGGAGTCGGGCTGATTGGTCTGGGGGTCGTGGCTGGACAGGTGGCCAGGGTCCTGACGGACAGGGCGGACGAACTGGCGGAAAAAGTCGGTTGTCCCCTGGTTCTGCGGAAGGCCAAGGTTCTGCCGGAGGACCTATCTCGACCGCAGGCAAAGCAAATGCCTGCCGAACTTTTTACCACCGATGATGAAGTGTTTTTCAACGAACCCGGTATTGATATCGTCGTCGAGGCTATCGGCGGTGTAAATCCGGCACTGGATTACCACAAAAGGGCCATCACGGGTGGTAAGCACGTGGTGACTTCCAACAAAGAGCTTGTCGCCAAGCATGGCATGGAGCTGCTGGCTCTGGCCCGGCAACACGGAGTAGGCCTGCAATATGAAGCCAGCGTCGGCGGGGGAATCCCGTTAATTGCCCCCTTTAAACATGACCTGGTGGCTAATAATATCAGCGGCATTTTTGCCATCATCAACGGCACGACCAATTATATTCTCACCATGATGGAACGGGAGGGCATGGACTTTACCTCAGCCCTTAAACAGGCGCAGGCACTGGGCTATGCCGAAGCCAACCCGGAGAATGATATTGAGGGGATAGATGCCCACTATAAACTCGCTATCATGGCTTCGCTGGCTTTTCAGACCCGGGTACGCCCGGAGGATATTTACCGTGAAGGCATTTCCCGCCTCACCGGCCGCGACTTCCGCTATGCCCGTGAACTGGGTTTTACCATAAAACTGCTGGCGATAGCCAGGCAGAGCAGCGGTTCTATTGAGGCCAGAGTGCACCCCGTCTTTGTCCCGGTGGATTCTTTCTTGGCCAAGGTCAGCGGCGTCTATAACGCCGTTCAGGTAGAGGGCGATTTGGTCGGCAAGGTGCTCTTCATGGGGGAGGGTGCCGGTCCTATGGCCACCAGCAGTGCCGTCGTCGCCGACGTTGTTTCTTCGGCGCGGAAGATTGTTCTCGGTATCGGCAGCATTTCCACCTGGAAGGCGGTATCGGGCAAGAGCATTAAACTTATGGATGAAATCGAAACGCAGTATTACGTCAGGCTGAGCGCCGCTGACCAGCCCGGCGTTCTGGCGCAGATTGCCACTGTCTTCGGTAAGAACCAGATAAGCATTTCATCGGCGCTACAGCCGGAGTCCGACGAGAAAACACAGACGGCGGAAATAGTGATTATGACCCACCCTGCTGGGGAAAAGGCCATGCAGAAGGCGCTCGGTGAGCTGAAAAATCTCGAGGTGGTTAAGGAAATCAGCAATTTCATCAGGGTCGAGGAAATAGAAGGCGGTTAGCCGTGAAAAAGGGAGTCCTGCAACACTATAAAAAGTACCTGCCGATTACCCCCAGAACCCCTTTGTTTACCATCGGCGAAGGGGATACGCCGCTGGTCAGGAGCGATAAGCTGGCGAAAAAATACGCCTGTGGCGAGCTGTATTTCAAGCTGGAAGGGTGCCACCCCACCGGCTCCTTCAAGGACAGGGGCATGGT
>CAZCOB010000068.1:0-8368 GCA_964500415.1 uncultured Dehalococcoidaceae bacterium
ACCTGTGACCTCCTGCGTGTGAAGCAGGCGCTCTAACCACTGAGCTAACCGCCCGTGCCTTGACTGTATATCAATTCTAAGCAAAATAACACGCAAAATCAAGCAGCCGGCCACTTTGCATTTAAAATCATGCCCCTTCTCAGGGTTGACGATGGAGTCCTTAAATTAGTATGATGTGGCGGAGTTTCCACGATATATCGCTTTCTGCGATATGAAACACCTGGTGAAACTGTTGGTAAGTTAAACATCATATTAACCGCAGTTACCAGTCGCGAATAAATAAGGAGGTAAGGAAAATGTTAGACCAGACCAGTCAATGGTACAAATTGCAGTACCCGGAGTGTTTTGTCGGTGAAGAGCAACGAATGATACAGAAGATGTTTGCCGATTTTGCCGACAAAGAAATTATGCCGGTTCGTCACAAAATTGATGATGATGTGACACATGAAGAAATAATTACTCCAATCCTGAAGAAATTACAGGTAGACCTTGGTAGCCAGAAGACAATGATACCGAAAGCGTACGGTGGCAACGAAATGGTTTCCATAGTTGCCGGCGCCCTGAAGCAGGAGCAGTTGGGACGAGCCGACTATGGTATTAGTATGCACAGTGCCTGCACCGACTGGGGATGGACACCGGCTACCCTGGCGTATCTTATGGCGCCCTCTCCGAAGGCGAAGGCGTGGGCAGATGCGGTGTTTAAGGAATTTGCCCCCAAGTTCGTTGGCGACGAGTTCGCCGTTGCCTGTATGAACTTTAGTGAAACCGAGTCTGCCACTGATATTGAGAATCCATTAAATGAAGGCAGAACGGTAGGGGTGAGGGCAAAACTTGAAGGTAACGAATGGGTTATCAACGGTTCCAAGTTCTGGGCATCCAATAGCGGTATAGCTGACCTCAATTGTGTGGTTTGCAACATGGACCCGAAACTGGGGAAAGACGCCTTTGCTTTGATTTATGTCCCCGAACCATGGCCGGGTGTTTCCCACGGCAAGTTTGAGGTCAAATGCGGTATGCAGGGTGACAGGAACACATCCACTTATTTTGATAATGTCAGGGTACCCAAGGAGTGGGGGCTGCAGGGTCCTGAAGCCTGGGCTATCTTCCAGAATACCACGTCGGTTCCCATGCCACTGAATTCAGGACATGCGACAGGTATTCTACAAGGGGCATTTGATGTCCTTCTTGAGTATACAGGAGAGAGGGTGGCAGGAGGTAAACCAATCAACCAGCATCTCCATACGGCTATGATACTGGGTGAGATGGCCTCGGTAATAACTGTGGCCAGAGCCGCCTTCCTGGAACTGGCCCATGAGTTTGACCACATGGAGATTTACGGTCCGTGGGACTCAGTTAGCATGATGTCTAAAGGACACGCTGTGCACGCATTTATTACCCAGAAAACTCCGGAGCTTATCCTGAAGGGGATAGAATTGATGGGTTCCTATGGCTATGTCCGTGAGAATAACTACGAGAAGTATTATCGTGATTCTGCTGAGGCGAAAATAGTCCTGGGTGGTTTGCACTATGGTTACTTTACCACCTGCCGGCAGTTTTATAACCTGGACTACTCTTCATTTGGCCCGGGTAAGGTGGGAAGACCCGGTTAAACCATGATACAAGGAGGCCGGGAAGATGATAGAAGCAGTGAAGAATAAGCTAGTCGATGAACTGGAAAAAATCGTGGGGAGCGAGTACGTCTCCACCAACAGGGCCGACCTTTACATCTACTCCTACGACCTGACCCCGGCCGAGACAAACTGGCCGGACATAGTAGTCCTGCCGGAATCTCTGGAGGAACTGAAGGCCGTCATCGGCCTGGCCAATAAAGAAAAGATTCCGGTTATCCCCTACGTGGCCGGCGGGAATATCGGCGGGCTGGCCATCCCGCTCGAGGGCGGTATCATCCTCGACCTGAAAAGGATGAACCGCATCATCGAGGTCAGCGAGACCGATATGTATGCCGTCGTCGAGCCCGGCGTGACGTTCGGCCAGATTAAAGCCTACCTGGAGAAGCACCACCCTACCCTGAGATACACCTACGCCTTTTCGCCCCCTGCCACCGGTGTTATGACCAACGCCCTCGTGCAGGGACTCGATAATCTATCGTTCAGGTACGGCGATGCCTCGCACTGGGTAAGCGGACTGGAGGTGCTGCTGCCGACGGGAGAACTGGTAAAAATCGGCTCCTGCGCGGCCAGCAAAACCTGGCAGTCAATCTCTCCCTTCCCCGAAACCGATGGCCTCTTCCTGGGATGGCAGGGAGCCACCGGCGTCATCACCAAGATGGCCGTCAGCCTCTGGCCTAATCCACCGCACAACACGGCAATAACCTACATGGCGATGGACATGGAAAGCGCCAATGAAATATTTCAGGCGATAATACGGACGAGGATTCCCGACGACCTTATCGGCACTTCCTTCGCCCTGAACAAGGTCGGAATGGCAGCTTACGCTCACGAGAAAGCGTCACTGCACCCGGCGGTTCACCGACTCCCCGATGAGCCGGAGTTCGTCATAACGGCTGAGATTACGGGCAATACCGAAAACGAACTCAACGCCAAGGTGGAAGCGATGGGTGAAGCGGTCACAGATAGGTGCAAAGGCAGTAAGTACACCGGGCCGGATACTATTCCCAGCACCACCGCCGCTTTCCCCATGCAGGCCCTGGGCGTGCTCAGTTCCGGCGGGGGGCTAATGTGGGTCGGGACTTACGGTCCCATGAGCCGATGGCTCGAGACCGCTAAAAAAGGCTGCGAGCTCCAGGACAAATACGATATTTCCCGCACCTGCTATACCCGCATTATGAACGAGGGGCACTTCGTCGGTTTGAGATGGATGCTCCCCTATGACAAGGGCGACCCCGAACTGGTGCAGAGAATCAACGACCTGTGCGCGGAACAACTCGACCTGGTACTGGAAACAGGCTATATACCCTACAAGACGCCGGTCTGGGCGGTGAGAAGGCTGGAGGAACTGGCCGGGTCCGACTGGCTGAAGCTGCATCGCAGGGTCAAGACGACGCTGGACCCCAACAATATTATGAATCCCGGCAGGTGGGGAAAGCCCGGGGAATAGTCGATTCGGTTTAGATTTAGGAGTCAACGATGGTCCTTGACGAACTGAAGGAATGGCTTTACGGATGCTCGCACTGCGGCACCTGCAAGAATGTCCTCGATATATTTACTCCCACCTGTCCCGCCGGGGAAAAATACCGGCTCGAATCATATTACCCGTCCGGGAAAATGCTGATAGCCAGAGGTATCGTCAACGGCGTATTTGACCTGGACGAAGATATCATGGACCGGATATATGCCTGTACCGGCTGTCTCTCCTGCGAACAGCAGTGCGGCATCTATCACCACCAGCACATCTTCGATACGGTCCAGGCGCTCCGGACGGAAGCGGTGACTCGGGGGACACTGAATCCCGCCTACATGATTATGGTGGAAAGCCTCAAGAAGGACGATAACGTCTTCGGCAAACCAAAGGCAGAACGCGGCGACTGGGCTGAAGACATGGGAATAAAGAACGCCGCGCAGGAAAAGGCGGACGTAGCCTACCACGCCGGGTGTATGCTCTCCTTCGACCCCGAGCTGTGGGAGATACCCCGGAGCGCTATCAGTCTCCTGAAAGGCGCCGGCGTGGACGTCGGCATCATGGGTGCGGAGGAGTCCTGTTGCGGCGGCCACGCTTACGAAATCGGCTACATGGGGGAATTTACCAAGTACGCCGAGCATTTTATCGAGACCTTCAATTCGCTGGGCGTGAGCCGGGTGGTTACCTCCTGCTCGGACGGCCACAGCACCTTCAGGAAACTCTACCCCAGAGTCGGTATCGACGCGAAGTTCGGTGTGATGCACATGGTGGAGTATCTCGACCAGCTAATCAAAGATAAGAAACTCAATTTCACCAAAAAAGTGCCGATGAAGGTCACCTATCATGACCCCTGTCACCTTGGAAGGCACCTGGGGGACGACGGTGTTTACGAGCCGCCGCGGGACGTGCTCAAAAGCGTACCGGGAATCGAACTGGTGGAGATGGAACGCAACCGGGCGAACGCGTGGTGCTGCGGGGCCGGGGCCGGCGTCAGCCAGGCCAACCCGGATTTAGCCCTGTGGACGGCCAATGAGCGACTTAAAGAGGCTAAAGAAACGGGAGCCACGGCGCTGGTCACGAGTTGCCCCTGGTGCGAAAGGAACTTCAAGGACGCCGTCAAAGAATACGGGGAAGACATCGAGATTTACGACATCGCGGAAATCGCTCAAAAGGCCCTGTAAAGATATTCAAAATGAAAATCAGCGAGCAAATAAAATGTGTTGATTTCCCCTGTACGGACACGGACAAAAACAGCTATGTCCTGCCCTCTGCCGATATCAACGCGAAGAACATCAAAATCCTGATGATAACGGAAGCCCCGCCCAATGATAAGGCAGACTACTTTTACGCCGGGGGCAACCCGTTCTACTTACAGACCACCCTCCAGGCCTTTAAAGACGCCGGGGCGAATGTAGCCGCCATGCAAGATATCCTCGACCTGGGAGTGTATATTACCACGGCCATCAAATGCGGCAAGACACAGTACGCTGTTTCTCCCGATACCATGAAAAACTGCTCAAGGCTGCTTGAAAAAGAGATAGCTCTTTTACCGAACGTCAGGGTTTTCATGCTGATGGGAGACGTGGCGATTAAAATGATGAACAACATCTGGAAAAGTCAGACGGGGAAAAAGGTAATCCCGGCGGGTTCCACGTACAAAATCAGGGGTCAGGCCTACTACTTCGGAGATAAAAGGGCGTTCACTTCCTATACCCCGGCCGGTAAAAACTTCCTGATTGAGAAGTCGAAAAGGAGAATGGTGGCGGAAGATATCCGGGAGGCACTGAAACTGGTATAATATCTCCTGAGAACGGCAGAATTCTGAAAGGAGATAAATAAAATGGCAGCAGAGAAAATGGAATGGATGGTGAGCGGGGACTGCACCGAGGCCTGTACCTCGCCGCCGGTGTGCCCCTACTACTGGGGTTCGAGTACACCTAAAGACCTTCACGATGGCATCAATCAGTGCGAGGGCGCTTTTACTTTCCACATCAAAGAGGGCTATTACCAGGACGTCGACCTCAGCGGACTGAATGTCGGCTTCGGCTTTAACTCGCCCGTCGGTGGCATTACCGTACAAGCCCCGTGGAAATCAATACTGTATATCGACTCTAAAGCGGACGACAGGCAGGCCGCCGCGCTGGAAAAGATTTTCACCACCGTATGGTCGAATATGGGAGAAGTGCTCAAGGTTAAACGCGCCCCGATGACTTTTAATAAAGAGCCGGTGGGTTCGGCATCCCCGCCCGGATACCAACACGCCGTGGAGTGGCAAGGCGCCTACAGTATGAAAGCGGAGCCTATTATGACCATGAACGGGCTGCCCAGATATATCAGCGGCATGATGGGCGGCTTGATTTACGTGGGTAAGTCCACGGAAAACAGGTTCAACGACCCCCACCTGCCGCGGAGCAATTGGGACCGGCCGGAAATGAGCAACACGTATTACGAGTTTGCGCTTAATCCGGAACAGCTCCAGTGGATGCCTTAGCAGGGAAACCGGCGTAAGGCAAGACGCGGAGGAAACACTCTTTTACCGTTTTTCTTTCGCAGCACGGGCCGGCGATTTATCGGTGCTGGCCTGGCACGCTTCGTTAACCAGGGAAATAAATTTCCCCGCCATGGGATGCTCGGGGGTATCGGCACGTAGAACGGCATCCACACCCACGCATATTTCACCGGACATGGGTAGTACTTTAAGACGCCCCTCGGCGATGGCTTTTTCCACACCCACGATATGCTGTAAACCGACACCCTCCCCGTTTTCGACGAGATTGATACCCCACTCGGAGCTATTTACTTCCACGATGACGGGCGAGGGTATGGCGCAACCGCCGACCCTGAGCTTCTTAAGAATAATCTGGCGTGTCGCCGATGTCTCCGGTCCCAGAACCAGGGGATAACCGCAGAGATTTATAAAATCAAGTCGCTCCCTCTGAGCAATAGGATTGGAAGTTGAAGCGACGAGTACCAGCTCCTGCCGGGCAGAAATGTTAATCAATTTCAGCTTGGGATTGTTATAGTCCATACTGACGACAATCCCCAGGTCCACCTCTGAATTGAGAACGTCGTCAACAACCTCGTAGGAAGAAGAACTCCTGATAACCAGTCTTACACGGGGATAGAGCTTTTCAAACGCCGAAGCCGCCGATGCAACGCAGGTGCTGAAGGTGGTGGCTATGCCGACACGCAGGCTGGCTTCTTTCAGGTTCTCCAGATACCTTTCGGCGCTGCTCATATGATGGTAAATTTCACGTACGTATTCATAGAGTCCAGCGCCGGCCTGAGTCAGGAATATCTTCTGTCTTTTTATATCAAGAAGTTTGAGGCCGACGTTTCTTTCCAGCGACCTGATATGGTAAGTGACGGTGGGTTGAGTCAGGCATAGCTTGTCGGCGGCGGCGGTGATACTCTCCTCGCTGGCAACATAATAAAACACTATGAGGCTATGCAGGTCCAGCTTTGACGGAGACATTCTTACCTACCTTACAGGTCCCGTACCGTTCACTCTTGTTGCCATCGCGATAAAATAACGTTCTTCTTCTTAACGAATATCAGAGTGTTCTCTATAATATCATAGATAATTTTATATTGCAATCTGACTGCTGCCATGTTAAATTGCAGAGGAAATATCTCACGAATAGCTTTCAATTAAGCCTTTTACAATGTCGACCTCGCGTTTTTGCGTCTGAAGCACCTTGAATTTTGCTTCATAAATCGTTAATATGTTTGTGTAAACGGGTTTAGGATAGCGCCACACAAAATCAAGGTACCAATGCCCGAGGGTTTAAAACTAAACACAGGTTAAGGAGGTCAATAAATATGGCAAAGGATTTACGTAAAACACTGGCTGATCTGAAGGAAGATGAGGCGCTGGCAATCGTCAAGGAAAGACTTGACGCAGGGGCCGACCCCATGGGTATTCTCAACGATGCCAGCAGTGCCATGGAAATCGTGGGCGAGCGTTTCTCTAAAAGCGAGTATTTCATCCCCGACCTGATATATTCCGGCGAAATACTGAAGAAAATCAACGAACTGGTTAAGCCGAAGCTGTCCGGGGAAGGGGGAGTCAAGGCCGGAGGCAAGGTTATCATCGGCACAGTCGCCGGTGATATACATGATATCGGCAAAGACATCGTCGTCTTCATGCTTGATGTCAGCGGATTTGATGTTATCGACCTCGGCGTGGACGTCCCCGCCAAGAAATTCGTCGATACAATCAACGAAACCAGCGCTCAAGTAGTCGGTTTAAGCGGGTTCCTGACACTGGCCTATGACTCCATGAAACAGACCATCGAAGCTATTAAAGCCGCCGGGTTAAGAGACAAGACCAAGATCATGATCGGCGGCGGCCAGATGAGCGATGAGATAAAAAAGTACACCGGCGCTGATGCCTTTGGTAAAGACGCCGTGGTCGGCGTTTCGCTTGCCAGGAAATGGACAGGTACTAAATAAGAATTTTCAGCGAATAATATGCAGGAGGTAATAAAAATGGTAAAAGAATGGGCAGAGATGACATCGGAAGAAAAGCATGAAGCGCTGTTTGCCAAATGGATTGCACCGAAAGACCCTGATGGGAATGACCTTAAGTTCCAGAGCCCCCAAGCCGAAAAGGCGTTCAAGGAGAGTATAACCCGGATAAAAGACGCCATTCAGATGAAGAAGCTGCCGGATAGGGTGCCGGTTTTCGTCGCTCCTAGCTTCTTCCCCGCTTATTATGCTGGAATAACTCCTCAGGAAGCCATGTATGACTACGACAAGTGCTGCAAGGCATTCAAAAAATTTGTGATGGACTTTGAGCCGGACGGGAACCTTGGCGCGTATGTACCCGGACCTGGGAAGTTCTTTGAGATTCTTGACTACAAGTTATATTCCTGGCCGGGCCATGGGGTCGCGCCTGAGCAGTCGTACCAGTGTAATGAAGGCGAGTATATGACGGCCGATGAGTATGACAAACTGATTGAGGACCCTTCTAATTATTTCACACATAGCTACCTGCCACGTGTCTTCGGTAAACTAGATGGTTTCCAGATGCTCCCGACTCTCACTGGCATAGTTGAAATGTACGGGGTCGCCATGAACTTCATCCCCTTTGGTCTGCCTCCTGTTCAAGCCACCTATAAGGCGCTTTTTGATGCCGGCGCTGAAGCCCTGAAATGGATGGGAGCCATGGGTGCCTTCAATAGCGAGATAACCGCCGCCGGATACCCAATCATAGCCGCCGGCTTTACCAAGGCGCCCTTTGATGTAGTTGGCGATACCCTCAGGG
>CAZCOB010000069.1:0-8352 GCA_964500415.1 uncultured Dehalococcoidaceae bacterium
TATCAATGCCTTAACCCAATCTGTCTCCCTCCTTTGTAAGGAGGGATTAAGGGAGATTTTCCCCACCCAGTTTCCCCCTTTGAAAAAGGGGGACTAAAGGGGGATTTTAGTTCACCCACCTCCCCTTGATACTTGTCCATTGTTACTTGGTATTTCCTTCTCCTTCCCCCCATTTTACACACCTCCCCTTTTGGGATATACTGAAAATATCTCTATTTATGTTATTAAGGGAAAAAGAACTCCCGGTTTCCGGCTTGTGGCGGGGTGAAATGGAATTCAGCAGACTTCTGGAGAGGGCAAAGGAATATCTTCCGGCGGAGAAGCTTCCCGTCGTGGAAGAAGCCTATAAATTCGCCGCTGAAAAGCACGAGGGCCAGGTACGCCTCTCCGGAGACCCTTATCTAGAGCACCCGCTGCAGACGGCCTATATTCTGGCCGAGCTTCAGCTCGATGCCAGCTCTCTGGCGGCGGCCCTGCTGCACGATATCCCGGAGGACACCGGTCTCCCCATCGCCGATATCGAGGCTAAATTCGGGGCGGAGATAGCCAGGCTCGTAGATGGCACCACCAAGCTGGGTAAAGTCTCTCTGGTTACCACCGGGGCAGCCGCGGGTGAATCCCAGGCGGAAAACCTGCGGAAGATGCTGGTGGCCATGGCCGAGGACCTGCGGGTGGTCTTTATCAAGCTTGCCGACCGACTTCACAACATGCGTACCCTGGATGCCCTCCCCAAGGACCGTCAGCTCGTTAACGCCCAGGAAACGCTGGAAATATACGCGCCGCTGGCGCACCGACTGGGAATATGGGAGTTGAAATGGCAGCTGGAAGACCTCTCCTTCCAGTATTTGCAGCCGCAGCAGTACCAGCGTATCGCCCGGCTGGTGGATACCGGACGTGCCAAACGCGAAAAATTTATCGAAAGGGCCATAGAACTCCTGAAAAAAGAATTCAAAAAAGTAAATCTGGTGGCGGATATCTCCGGTCGACCCAAGCATATCTACAGCATTCACCAGAAAATAGAAAGATATACCGCCGTGGGCCGGCACTTCGACGAGATATACGACCTGCTCGCCCTGAGAGTACTCGTCGGCAGTGAGCCGGAATGCTACAGCACCGTCGGGGTTATCCACAGTCTGTGGCACCCCCTCCCCGACGCTTTCGACGATTATTTAGCCAATCCCAAGCACAACGGCTACCAGGCACTGCACACGGCGGTGATGGCCCTCGGCACGACGCCCCTGGAAATCCAGATACGCACCCGCGAGATGCACCATGTCGCCGAATACGGCATGGCCGCCCACTGGCGCTATAAAGAGGGCGAAAAGAAGGATATGCAGTTTGAAGACAGGGTTGCCTGGCTGCGCCAGCTCATCGAATGGCACCGCGAGCTCGCCGGCGCCGAGGAATTCTTGGAATCGGTCAAGACGGATATCTTTATCGACCAGGTTTTCGTCTATACTCCCAGGGGAGAGATAAAAGACCTGCCCCGCGGTTCCACCCCCCTCGATTTCGCCTACCGTGTCCACACCGACCTCGGGCATAGGTGCGTCGGCGCCAAGGTGAACGGCAAGCTGGTGCCTTTTAGCTATCAGCTCAAGAACGGGGACGTTCTAGAAATCATCTCGGCGAAGGGTTCCCGGGGGCCGAGCCTGGACTGGCTCAACCCTAACCTGGGGTATGTCAACACATCTCATGCCAGGGCGAAAATAAGGCAGTGGTTCAATAAGCAGGAGCGGACGGAGAACATAGAGCGAGGCCGGCAGATTCTGGATAAAGAGCTGCGTCGACTCGGCATAAAGATTGAGCGTCAGGCGCTGGCGGAAATGTTTGCTTACGGTAATCTGGACGACTTTCTGGCGGCGGTCGGTAATGGCACCATTACCGCCCATCAGATTGTCCTGAAAATGGCGGCGCAGGAAGAAAAAGAGGCACCGCCACCCGAAGCCGCTCCCTCCCGGACGGCGCCTTCGTCGGTGCAGGTGCTGGGGGTCGGCGACCTCGTCACCAATATCGCCCAGTGCTGTCACCCCGTCCCCGGCGATAAGATAATCGGCTATATCACGCGGAGCCGCGGCGTTACCATCCACCGCGAGGACTGCCGCAATATCCGCCATGAGGACGAGAAAGAGAGGCTGATACCGGTAGAGTGGGGACATAGCGAGGACCTTCTTTACCCGGTTAATGTCCAGGTCGAGGCCTGGGACAGGGTAGGCCTGATGCGCGATGTCACCACGGTGGTGGCGGAGGAGAAGGTGAATATCGCCTCGGTGAGCCTCGCCGAGGGTGACGGGCGTACCATTACCATGTTTCTGACTCTGGAGACTAAAGGCCTGGCGCATTTAAGCCGGATTTTAAAAAAGGTAGACGCCGTGAAAGGGGTGATTAATGTTACCCGTATCGGCGATAATGTACCCGGACAAAGCAACGCCGATTCTTCGGCTCCGTTAACCAAAACCGAGGATGCCGGCTCAAGTAAAAAATAAGTGGAGGTAGGTCTTGGCAAGTAAATCGGCAGAGAAACAGACACGTACTGCCTCGAGGAGACAGCAGCGAAATAAGTCTGTCCGCAGTGAGGTGAAAACCAATATCACCAGGGCGGAAAAACTTATCTTCGCTGGTGAACTTAAGGATGCTCAGGAAGCGGTGACGAAAGCCGTCAGCACCCTGGATAAGGCGGCGGAGAAAAAGATTCTTCATGCGAATAATGCTGCCCGGCGCAAAGCGAGGCTGCTGAAAAAACTAAATCAGGCTGTAGCTCAATCGGAAGCTGAACCTGAACCCGAACCGGAAAAAGCTGCGTAGTCGCCTGATTTCCGCGTAGAAATACGACTGCTGTGTATTCCAGAGGTTAGGAAGGCCTGGTTTAATCCGAGGAAGGAATAGGGCGGGCCTCCTGGACTTCCATCGGCTGGTCGCAGCAGGTAAGCTCACCAGCACCGGCTTTAGTGCATAATGCTTCAGTGCCACATTTCTGGCAGCGATATCTTTTACCTAGTTGGCTTGCCATTTTCTGACCTCCCGCAAACTGGGTTGTTTATTGCTTAAGCTCCATGGGCTGGCCACAGCAGGTGATGATGCCATTGCCTCCCTTGGTGATAATCATCTCAGCCCCGCACTTTAAACAGCGGTACCTTTTACCTACCTGATTTGCCATGTTGCACCACCTCTTTGAGAGACTTTATCTGTAAATATTATAAGCCGAAAGTACGGGCATTGTCAAAGCTGTTACCCAGCGTAGGCCACAATAAGTACTATTGACAATTATGGGGATAGGAGTATAATCAAAATCGCCTGGGTTGGGCCGATGGATAAATATTTGCTGATAGGTGAGGGGAGGGCACGGTTCCGGCGCATGAGACTGAGTGTAGATGCGTCGACCGTGACGGACGGTTATAAAGTACTTGAGTATCTCTACGAGAGAGGCCCCGGAGCGATAGAAGAAATCGGCGCTGCTACCGGGCTTCCCAGGGAGCAGGTGGTAGCCCAGTTGCAGGTTTTCATGGTCCACGGCTTCGTCGAGGAAACGCTGCCAGAGCGATGAAAAAGGAAGAGGGGCTTGCGCCCCTCTTGAGTATTACCCGCCGTTGAGGCTATGCCTCGGCTATCTTTTTGCCGAGTTCTTCACATGCCTTCAAATTCTCCGCCGTGGGCTGCCGCTGGACGCCGATGCTGTCGAAGAGCCTCTTCATACCCATGTTGTCGCAAATTTTCTCCACGGTCTCGATGGCCGGCATGCCCCCGCCCCCGTAGCTACCGAAGGCCACGTACGGCTTGTTGGCCATTTTCTCCCTTATGATAGGCCAGGCACGGTCGAAGAAGTCCTTGACCATCCCCGCCATGTAGCTGAAGTTGTTGGGCGTGCCGAAGGCGACGACGTCACAGCCGAGTATGTCTTTGTCGTTGGCTTCGACGGCTTTTTTCATGGTGACATTCGACCCCGCGGCAAGGGCGCCCTCCGCCACCGCTTTCGCCATTGCCTCGGTGTTGCCGGTCTGGGAATGGTAAATGATGAGCACTTTTTTCATTGGTAGGGTTTCCTCCTTAATAAAGATACTAAAGCTTAGCTACGGCCATGAAGTATACGCTTGGACCTGCCCCCGTGTCAAACCGCCCCCCATTTGTTATCTTTTCCCACCCAAGCCGCCCAGTATCATCGGCGGCTTAGCCCGTATGTGCTTCCCATGAATGTCATTGCAAGGAAGTCCCGTCCTATCGGTACGATAAGGCAATATATGGTGTATAATATAGGGAGTCGTGGCAACCTTATGTGCATATAAATGGTGGTAGCACCGTTGACAAAATAATTTATGTCTGATAATCTGATGTGTATCTTTCATGTTGGTTTTTGGCTGATATAAGAGGAGGTAAGGTATGGAAGAGCCAATTGATGTATACTCCGACCAATTCATGGTAACAACAACTGCATTCGGTGCTAATTTGTCGTTCTACGTAAATACGCCTCATCCCGAACAGACCAAACCTGTTGCAGCTGAGAAGCTTGCTACGATAAGAATGAGCATCGAACATTTGAAAGTGATGACCATGATTATCGTAAAGCAGGTTAAGAAAATGGAATCTGATACGGGGGTTAAAATTAATTTAGACAGACGAGTACTAAATAGCCTTGGTATTTCTCCCGACGATTGGGAAGAATTTTGGAAATCCTCAGATATTAACTTATAAAGAGAGTTGGTAATTAATTATGCCGGTTCAAAATATTGTGTATTATACTGATACCCTGCCAGAAGCGTTCCCCACAAATAGTGGTACAAGTGGTCAATTAAACCTGATTAGTACCATTGGGGTGATGACTGTAAAAGAGGATGAGCATATCACCGATGAATATAAGCTAAGAGAAACGATTATAGCCATAGTAAAGTTGGAAGATGAAAATTACGTAATAGTAGAAAACCGAACAGACGAGTATGGTGTTGGACAATCTATGGAAGAGGCTCAACAGGACTTGTTTAATTCATTAGTTGAGTATCTTCATTCTCTAGAGAAGAGAGAGGATAGGCTTGGAGACAGGGAGCGCCAAAATCTGCAAGCCCTTAGAGATATATTAGTGAAACAATCTCAATGATGTAATGGACAATCGGGAAATACGAAGTACGTTGGTGACCAAGCTGTATGCATCGGAAGATAGAACTGGTCACCATATTTATTTTTGGCTAAATATTAATGACCACGAGTACAGGGTTGGGAAACTGTCCCACAGTGCCCGTGGACAAGCACCTGACCATGTAATTTCAGATACAGCAAGACGTTTGAAATTAACAAAAAAGGAATTCATCGGTCTGGTTGAATGCACAATTGATAAACAAATGCATGAGGATATTTGGAAAGAAAGAAAAATTTGACCATTTTTCTTGATAATGATTTCGATAAAATAGTCGAGAACATCTGAAGGTCAAGCAAACTTACCTCACACTCCCCCAAACTCTCCCCAATCTGTCTCCCTCCTTCGTAAGGAGGGATTAAGGGGGATTTTAAGCCCTCACCCCCACCCCCCTTTAGCCTACTAGAAATAGAGAGTCTAAGAACGTGAGCATTGACAAAAGTTTATATATGAATATAATTAATCTGCTTGATATGATATAACTTGAACAAAAATAAGTTTGTTGGGGGTGAGGGTGGGTGTAACAAGGGCACTGAAACCGCTTTAATAGCGGGGGCTGGCGCCCTTTTTATATATTAGGAATAAAAGTTGGGGAGGTATAGCATGAGGAAACGATGGTTTCTGGTTGGAGTATCGGTCTTGTTATTTTCTTGTTTATTGGCTGGATGTGGCGTCAAGCAGGAGCTGCATGATGCTGTGGTAGCTGACCTTAGCGAAGCGCAGCAGGAACTGCAATCTATTAAGGCTGAGCTTGCGAGTGTTCAAGCTGAACTAGAAACGACTGGAGACGAACTGACAGCAAGGAACGCTGAACTGGAGTCGGCGGAATCTGAAATAGCATCCTTGGAAACGGAGAAAAATTCCTTAATATCCGAGAAGGAAGCCTTGCAGGCCAGCTATGATGAACTGAATGGTGAGAATAGCGCGGTAATGCAGGAACTGACGGACATTAAGGAGGTTTACCCGGCGCGATATTTTTCTTCAAAGAAGGAGTTACAGGACTGGTTGTATGCAAATGACGTATCCGATAGACCGGCTTCGACTATTGCTGAGCCATTGTACGAAAAAGCGCTGGATATACAAGAGGCCGCACTTAAGGATGGTTTTATTATTTCTAGTTACATTGACTACTATTCCGATACAGGAGAATATATGATTATCTTAGAGGCTGTTGCTGGGGGCGATGTCTATGTATTTAATCCCGAAACAGACGATTTACTAAATTTATCTGAATTAAGTGACCTCATGAAAGTGGGGCAGTAATATTTTAGCTTAGAGTCTTAACCAGATTCTACAATACCAATGATTCATCGTTATTAAGAATAAAAATCATTGGAAAGGCTGGTTTATACTTGGGTAAGACTCCCCCCAATCTATCTCCCCCATCTCGAACACCGGCCCGTCCTTGCAGACCTGCTTCAGACCGCTTTTCGTTTTAATGGTGCAGCCGTAGCAGACGCCCATTCCGCACCCCATCATTATCTCCAGAGACACCTGCACGGGCTTTTTATATATATTATTGTAGCTGGCCGCCATGGTGCGGTACATTGCCACCGGACCGCAGGCGAAAATCTGGTCTATCCCTTCGAGGTAGGCGGGAATAAGGTCGGTGGCGAGCCCTTTAAACCCCTCCGACCCGTCTTCGGTGGCGTTGACGACGTTAATACTGGCCGGGCGCATGCCTCCATCGAATAATCTCTGTGATAACGATATCGGCAGGAGGCAGTCGGCGGAGCGGGCGCCCGTGATAAGCGTCACCTTTTTCCCTTCTCCGGCAGCGGTATCGGCCAGGAAGCACAGCGGGGCGATGCCCATGCCCCCCGCCACCAGCAGGAGATTTTTAACGTCAGGGTCGATTCGAAAGCCGTTGCCCAGCGGCCCGAAGATATCCAGGGTATCGCCTTTTTCCCGCCGGGAAAGCCAGCGCGTGCCCTTGCCGACCGCTCTAAAAAGCAATGCCAGACGGTCGCCGTCCACCCGGTGGACGCTGAAAGGACGGGGCAGGGTGGTATCTCCGCCGCAGCCCACCATGACGAACTGGCCCGGCCCGGCGGCAGCGGCTATCGGCGGGGCGTCCAGCCAGAAGAGATGAGTCTCCGGCATCACTTCCACGGCGGAGGTTATGGCAGCTTTCACCTGCTTCATGTCGGCTCCTTCGTTCGGTAATCGGGGAGAGGCTGGGCGGTATAAATCTGGCTGCCGCGGGCGATTGTTTCCGTGGCGGCGCGTATCGTGTCAAGCGACGTAAAGCACGGGATGCGTTTTTCGGCGGCAGCGCGGCGGATGTAGAAGCCGTCCCGGAAAGGGACGTTGCCTCCGGTGAGGGTATTGACCACGCCGGCGATGGTGCCGTCGTTGATGAGGTCGATAATATTAGGGTGACCCTCGTCGAGCTTCTTGCCGGTCATTTTTACCGGCAGTCCGGCGGCCTGTATCATGGCGGCGGTGCCTTCCGTGGCGTAAAGCTTACTGCCGGCCGCCGCGAGCTTCTTGATAATGGGCAGCGCCTCCGCCTTGTCGCGGTCGGCGATGCTGAAGAGGATGCCGCTCTGCGGCGGCAGGGCCAGTCCGGCCGCCAGTATCGCTTTTCCCAGCGCCGCCTCGAAGGTATAATCTATGCCCATGACTTCGCCGGTCGACTTCATTTCCGGCCCCAGGTGCGTATCCACCCCGGCCAGCTTGGACATGGAAAAGACCGGGGCTTTAACCGCCACCAGCTTCCTTACCGGCCAAAGACCGCTGCTATACCCCTGCTCCCCGAGGCTCTTTCCCAGCATTACCCCGGTGGCGACCTTTATCATCGGGACGCCGGTGACCTTGGAGATGAAGGGGACGGTGCGGCTGGCGCGGGGGTTCACTTCCAGCACGTAGACCGACGACTCTTTATTTTCGTCTCCGGTCATAATAACGAACTGTATGTTCATGAGGCCCTTGATTTTAAGCCCCAGGCCGATACGCACGGTGTAATCGACGAGGGTGTCCACCTCTTTCTGCGTGAGGCTGACGCCGGGATAAACCGCCATGGAGTCGCCGCTGTGCACGCCGGCGCGCTCGATGTGCTCCATGACGCCCGGGATAAGCACGGTCTCGCAGTCGCCGATGGCGTCTACCTCCACCTCTTTCCCCTGCAAATATTTATCGATGAGGACGGGGTGACCGGTATCCAGTTCCATGGCCAGGCCGATGTACCGCACCAGCTCGGTGGCGTTATAGACTATTTCCATGGCGCGCCC
>CAZCOB010000070.1:0-8281 GCA_964500415.1 uncultured Dehalococcoidaceae bacterium
CGCATCGGGGCGGTGCACAGCGTGGTCTTCGGCGGTTTCAGCGCCGAGGCCCTGCGCGACCGCATCCTTGACTGCCGCTCGAAGACACTTATCACCGCCGATGGTTATTACCGCAGCGGCCGCCAGATTATGAGTAAAGGCAATGCCGATGCTGCTCTGACAGAATGCCCTGAGGTGACCGATGTCGTCGTGGTTAAAAGACTGGGTATAGACGTACCCATGAAGGAAGGACGGGACCACTGGTGGCAGGAATTGATGAATGCCGATGATATCACCGATGACTGCGAACCGGAACAGATGGATGCGGATGCACCCCTGTTCATCCTTTATACCAGCGGCAGCACCGGCAAGCCCAAAGGCGTCGTGCATACCCAGGCGGGCTATCTTCTGCACTGCTACCAGAGCATGAAGTGGATTTTCGATATAAAAGAGGAAGACACCTACTGGTGCACCGCCGATGTCGGCTGGGTCACCGGCCACAGCTATATCGTCTACGGGCCTCTCTCGATCGGCGCTGCCAGTCTGATGTTTGAGAGCGTGCCGACTTATCCCGCGGCCGACAGGTTCTGGAAGATTGTGGAGAAGTTCGGCGTGAACGTTTTCTACACCGCCCCCACCGTTATCAGGGCCCTGATGAGGGAAGGCGAGGATTGGCCCGACAAGCACGACCTATCCAGTCTCAGGCTCCTCGGCAGCGTCGGCGAGCCTATCAATCCGGAGGCCTGGATGTGGTACCACCGCGTCATCGGCAAGGAGAAATGCCCCATCGTGGATACCTGGTGGCAGACGGAGACCGGCGGCATATTGATTACGCCTTTACCCGGTGCTATTCCCACCAAACCGGGTTCGGCCACCCTGCCATTCCCCGGAGTCGAGCCGGTAATCCTGAGAGAAAACGGGACCGAGGCGGGCGTCAACGAGGGCGGCTGGCTCTGCATCAAGAAACCCTGGCCGGGCATGATGCGCACCATCTTTGGCGACCCCCAGAGGTTCAAGGAAACATATTTCAGCAAGTTCCCCGGTTACTACAACACCGGCGACGGTGCCCGCCGTGACCAGGACGGGTACTACTGGCTCATGGGACGTATCGACGATGTCATTAACGTCTCCGGTCACCGCATCGGCACCGCCGAAGTGGAAAGCAGCCTGGTATCACATCCCAAGGTAACCGAGGCGGCTGTTGTCGGCATGCCTCACCAGTTGAAAGGGCAGGGCATCTATGCCTATGTCACCCTGAAGACCGGCCAGGAGCCGAGTCCGGAGCTGGAGAAAGAGCTGAAGACTCATGTCCGCCAGCAAATCGGCCCAATCGCCACTCCCGATGTCATTCAATTTGCCGACGGCCTGCCCAAGACCCGCAGCGGCAAAATCATGCGCCGGATTCTGGTTAAAATTGCCGCCGGCAACACGGAGGACCTGGGTGACACTTCAACGCTTGCCGACCCGTCGGTCGTGAACACCCTGCTGGCCGGCAGAATGAAGTAACTTTCATGGTGTGTGGTCGGGGGGATTTTTCTCTCCGACCACGCTTATTCTTAATTACGTACGGAGGAATTTCGTGGCACAGGTCATCACTAAAGAGGAATCGCAATGAGCCAATCCCGGGGCTCTGGGCCTGGCCGGGTTTGGCCTTAATACCGTCCTGCTCCAGATCCACAACATCGGCTGGATAGACAGCACTTTACCCCTGATTTTCGGGTTTTTCTGGGGCGGCGTGTCCCAGATAATCGCGGGCATTATCGACGCCCGGCGCGGGGATACCTTCGGCCTTACAGCCTTCACGTCATACGGGCTGTTCTGGCTGGGGCTCAGCTTCAGCTTTCTGCTGCAGTGGATGGGACTGGTCAATCTGGATGGTCACGGCATAGCCTGGCTGTTCGTCATGTGGGGCATATTCACCTTCGTGTTCGCCTCGCTGACGGTGCTCTTCTTCCTGCTGGCGGCGCATTTCTTCGGCGCTATACCCGCCATCATCCCCGGCATCGAGGGCATCTTCTGCGGCGGGGCCGCGGTTTACGGCTCAGCAGCGGTAATCGTTAATGCCAAGTACGGACGCGAGATATTCCCACTGGGGTCTGTATCTAAATAGGCGCTACCGGCTATCGAAGCGCGACTCAGGCTGTAACTTCTACAGTAACACTCGTACCTTTCCCCGGCTGGGATTGTATGGTAAGCTGGCCCCCGACCAGCTGGGCGCGCTCCTGCATTCCGGTTAAGCCAAGTTTACCGTTCTTGGCCATATCGCCCGGGTTATCCGGAAGCTCGAATCCATGGCCATTATCGGTAACCGTTATCCTTGTCACCGTCTTGTTGAATTCAACCGCAATTTCGGCGCTGCTGGCGCCGGAGTGCCGCCACACGTTTCTCAGGGCTTCCTGCGTGATTCGGAAAAGTGCCATTGTTACCTCTTCCGGGAGATGATTTTCTTCACCCACCACATTGACCCTGGTGGCTATTCCCGAATATTCCGTCACATTAGCCGCCAGCCACTCCAGTGCCGGTAGCAGTCCCAGGCGGTCCAGCGCCGCCGGCCGGAGGTCCTGGCTTAAACGCCGGACTCCCTTTAAAATATCATTGGTTTTTTGCCACAGCTCCTCCAGGCGGCGATGGTTCTCCTCCGACATCCCTTTATCCGAACTCAGAGCATCCAGCTGCCGGGAGAGCACGATTAAAGCCTGGATGGTATCATCGTGCAGCTCGTGGGAGATACGCTTTCTTTCCTCTTCTTGAGCCCGGGTAGCCTGCTGCAAATAGAAACGCAGGTTCTGCTGCATTACCTTCAGTTCCTCGGTAACTCTCTGCTGCTCCTGCTGGGCTATTTCAAGCTGGATGCGGTGTTCCCGCTCTCTGCGAAGCGCGTGAAAACTGATAGCCAGCACGTTACCGATTATGAAAACGGCGCCGCTCTCGATAAGCGCGTCTTTAGGGTGTTCCGAGATAAAGATAGCACGAGGTAACATGCAGGCGAGGGCGACTATCGAAGTAATGAAGGCCCCTCTCCAGCCGAACAGGAAACCCGCCCATACCACGGGAGCCAGGTAGAGTATTCTCTCAATGGCATGACGGTCCAGACTTAATTCGGATATCATCCGGAGGAATAACCCGGGGTATCTAAAAGCTTCTCCGTAGTGGGGCAGGGTGAGCAATATGAGCAAAGCGAGGATAAACCAGAAGCCCGGCTTGCGAATGGTTCTCATCAGCCAGTCAAGTACTATATTGCGTACAGCAACCATTTAACAAGTATTCCGCGTGTGATTCTCACGGTATATCTTCAAGAGTCACCCAGCCTTTTTTCAGGGCATGTACCACGGCTTCCGTCCGGGAGCTAACCCGCAGCTTGTTAAAGATATGACCCAGGTGAGCTTGAACCGTGCGCAGACTGAGACAGAGATTATCGGCGATGTCCTGATTACTAAGACCTTTAGCCGCCAGCCTGAGTACTTCCATTTCCCGGTCGCTAAGGACTTCCGATGGCTTTTGCCCTGCCAGTTTACCCGTTGTGGGCACAAAACGATTAAGCACCTTACGGGCAATTGCCGGATGCAGTACGGATTCCCCGGCATAAATCCGGCGCACCGCGTCAATCAGTTCCCGGCCCCGAACGCTTTTCAGCAGGTAACCGGCAGCGCCGGCTTCCAGGAGGCCGAAAACAAACTGGTCATCATCATAGGCAGTGAGAACCAGCACGGCCATGTCGGGATGAAGTGCCTTGATCTGTTTGGTAGCTTCAATACCGTCGACTTTGGGCATGGCGATATCGATAATAACGACATCCGGCTTGGAACTGCCGGCCAATCTGATTGCTTCCTCCCCATCGGCAGCCTCGGCAACTACATCCAGGTCCGATTCCTGTTCCAGAATCTGCCGGGTACCTTCCCTTACCACGGCATGGTCATCAGCGATTAAAATCTTAATTTTATCCATGTGACACGCCCCATTCCTCAATCATCTTTATCATACACCTCTTGGGTAAAGTCCTCAATGCCGAAATTGCCTAATATGTAACCGGCATAAGTAGGCAATAATACTTATATGTCGGTGACTGGAAATAGGTATCACGGCGGAAGCTGGATTTGTCGGCACGGTGGTAAGCTGATAGTGGAAGTGAGGGAAAGAGTAGAACGAGAAAGGAGGCTAACAAAATGCAGTGGGAACTTATAGTAGCGCTGGTAATTGCGATACCAATCATCCTCTTCCCGGCAGCATTTGTCTGGTATCTGAACATAGGCGGCATTTATACCGCTCTCAAAGAGGCGAGAGCCAGGCGGGTTGCCCACAAGAAGGCTGAAGAGGCGGTCAAAACAAAGTAACGATGATATTAAGAATATCAAAAAAGGAGTACCAACAAAATGGAATGGCAGATTATAGTAGCGATAGTGGTAGCAGTACCCATCATCCTCTTCCCGGTAGTATTTATATGGTTCCTTAACATCAGCGGTATCTATGCCGCTATGAAGGAAGCGAGAGCCAGGCGGGTTGCCCGTAAAGTGGGAGCCAAAGAGACAGTAAAGGTAAAGTAATCCCCCAGAAAAAGAAAACCGGAAAGGAACGAGGCAAAAAGACAGGCTTATGCAGTGGGAAATATTGGTGGCGGTAATACTGGCAATAGGCATCTGTACTGCGGTCATGGAAGCATGGGCGAAGCGAGCAGCTCGTAAAAAAGAGGCCAGGGAGGCAGAAACCGAACGGCATACTGCCAGAGAAACATCTAAAAAATAAGCCGGTATCGTGCTGCTGGCTGTAGTACCACCGGAAAGATATCAGAGATGCCGATTATACCACATGGGGAAGCAGCGGAGGTGCAGGTACGGTGAGAGAGGGTTAAAGGCAGGTCTAAGCGGTGAGGAAGTAAAAACCAATGAAGAAAACAAACCTCAGGCTGTTCATCCCGACCTTACTCTTCGCTTTCTGTACCCTGTTTTACTATTTCGGCGAACTCGTGGAATGGGCGGCGTGGGATGCTTTACGCAAGGAGTTCTTCTACGGTGTTCATGATGTCCACCGTCTCCTGTTTCTGGCTCCGATAATTTATGCCGGCTATACCGCCAGGGTTAAAGGGGCTCTAATCGCTACTATGGTTGCCTTCATAATTTTCCTGCCCCGTGCCTTTTTTATATCTCCCTACCCTGACCCATTACTCAGAATGGTGCTTTTCGTTATTTTCTCCGGCGTAATCGGTGTGCTCGTTGGTACCATACGCAATCAGGCCGTAAAGTCCCAGCAACTGGAAGCTGTGATTACAGGCGAAAGAGACAAGCTGCTAGGAATTGTGAATAGAATGGCAGATGGTGTCGTCATCACCGGCCCGGATTACAAGATACGTTTTATGAATTCAAAAATCGCGGATGTTTTCGGTGAGGGCACAGGACTCACCTGCTACAAACACCTGCGTAATATTGACGCTCCATGTCAACAGGAATGCCACATACCGGAGGTCATCAGTAATAAACAAATCGAGAAATGGGAATGCAGCTTTCCGGATGGTAAAACCTTTGAAGTAGTGGCGGCACCCTACGTTGATACCGACGGTACGGTTTGCCAGATTTCTATATTCAGGGACATCACACAACGTAAACAAATCTGAAGCTAGCTTTTATCGGGACCAGTTGCGCAGTTTTTCACATTCTTTTGTATTATAATATAATGCGAATATAGCGTAACCGAAAGTAACTCCGGCGGAGTAAGCATGGACCCTGAATGGATTCTGAGGATAGTCCTGTTCGGTATAGTACACTGGATACTGGCTGGAGTTATGTTGCAAGACCTGGTATCCAGGCAGAAGGTATTCGGGGGGCGTAAGGCACCGTGGGCGATATTAATACTGATAATACCCTGCTTCGGTTCAATACTGTACCTGCTGTTCCACCCTAAAATTCTGAATCCAGATTAACCTCAAAGCAACGACCGAACGAGAGGCCGGAACCGGCCTCTCGTCTGCCAACACATATATTCTTCTGAAATGACGAAACGTCATATCGCGGTTCCGCTTAAATGATAGAGAGCAAGTCGACCAGAATCACCGGATGTTCGCGTCGTTTTTTTAAAAAGTAGTGTATAATAAGCATGAATATGACCATAAGAAACATCATTGGGTGTCTGGCATTCGTATTATTGACTTTCGTGTTGATTCTGGCTATAGACTCCACGGTCCATGCAAACGAGGACTTTACCCTCCGGCTAACTATGAATGGCGAAGATATCTCGGAAGCGGAAACAGTTACTATCGACCCGGAGAGAGCGTTGACGATAGACCTTCAGATTTTCGATGTTACCGGGGATGTAACCTTGCAGAAAGTATCCGTATCTGTAACCTTTGCAGAACAGGTCATACTCACTAAAAGCGATACCCTAGGTAACTTTCATATGGTAGCCGGTGAAAGTTACCGACGGGAGATAGTGATAGATGCGAGAGAGGCACTTAAAGTCGGCGAGCAGTCATTGACTACCGGGATATACCGCGGTCAGATAAGGCTGGAATACACCGTGGGCAACCGGGAAAAGGTCTTGAGCCAGTGGAAAAACATTCGAATCCCCGGCAATCCGTTAAGCACACCAGCCGGAGCCGCCGGGGTTGCGGTTAGTGCGGGGACAGTGGCCGCCATTCTTGTACTGGCAAGAGCGCTGGCCGTACCCGGTTTACCAGCCGGCACCACGCTACCATCGGTCGTATCGGTTACACCGCTAACACGTCTCTATGTGCTTGCCATGGAGCGGCTTGAGCCTATGGCGCGGGGCCGGGTAATAGGAAGTATAGTAAGTGCTGCCAAGAAGCGTATTCTAAAGGATAAATGCCCCATTTGCGAAACTCGCCTCAAACACGGGTACTGTTATACCTGTAAGAAACCCGCTAAAGACGTGCGTAATGAATATACCAACAAGCTGAAAGAACTGGCCCTCCAGGGTGGTCAGCTCATCAACAGCGGCCAGGTAGCTACTCTGGACGACCTCTGTTCCAGCTTGGGCGTCAACGGTAAACTGGGCACCGATGTAATCGCCACGTTGAGGCATGCCAAACTGATCAAGGTAAGAGGATTAGCGCGTAAAGCTGCGGGCAAGGCCGTCATGGCGGGAATAGGCACCGGGGTGTCCACCATTATCTGGATTACCGTGGGCGGATTCGCTGTCCTGAGTACCTCAGCGTTGATAATAATACTGATAGCCTCCATCGTTATCCCCCTGGCCGTCACCAAGAGCCTGCGAATGAAGGCGAGACGCGATTTAAAAAGGGATATGCGTTAAGTAATCCATACACTGGTTAATAATAACACCGGGCTTTCGCTCGATAATAAAACATGTTGTTAAGCCACAGACTAACCGCATTATTGCCTTCGACGTATCGTAAAATCCGCGCAATCCGCTATCTTTGAGGGGTTGAGGCCGAGGAGCTTAAAGCTGTCCAGAACGGCTTCACTGAGATTTTCAGGGTCCCGGCTGAAGAAGAGGTGCGACGGACAATTACAGTCGCTACATCCGAAGTTCGATTTCGAAGCCAACTTCACGGATAGAGCCCGGGCAATCAGGCATTCTTTTTTCTGGCCTGTCTCGGCGTAAACAACCGCTCGAACCGTGGCCACATCCAACAAATAATCGATATGCCAGTGCAGTCTTTTTCGATTGGCAAGATGGCGTGCCAGACGCTTTTCCAGGCCGCTTAAGGCAGACCCGACATATCCGTAAAACCCCGCCTCAAAATGGTCTGTTCTCCGCCTGCCTACCTGTATATCCATTGCCTCGGGCAGTTCGGCGATAACGACATAGACTCCGCGCATGGATTGACGCATGATATCACCACAACAAGCAACGGGATTTTACCTTGAGATTTCAGACTATTGATATCCCATCCACACCACCCACCGTCATAAGATAACACAGGGCACCCGCCCCCGAACTCTCCGAATCCGAAGAGCCCGGCTCTTGCAGGTACCCCATGCCATTATATCTCTTTTGTCAGGCTGTTGTTATTCCTGGACCACGATTTGCGAAAGGTCATTAACCGTTATATTAGCGCCACCATACGGGTTGGTATAGGGTACGCCGGTCACACATATGGTCTGACCCACATACATGTCCTCCGGCATTTCAGCGAGTAGTGTCACTACTATTTCTATACCGACGGTCGCAGAATCCGCGGCTGATGCGCCCATACCCAGTAATAGCGGACCACCGATATCCATGTTATCAACAATCGGACCGCATACGGTTATCTCCTCACCGATATAGCTCGCGGCTTCTTCCCAGGACATGCCGGCTGATTCTTCCTCCGGCGGCGGCGGCGCCGCGT
>CAZCOB010000071.1:0-8024 GCA_964500415.1 uncultured Dehalococcoidaceae bacterium
GAACTTAATTCTCCCTCTTGTCCCTCCTTACGAAGGAGGGACGTCAATACCCGAAGGGGGGGGTAAACTTGCGGGATAAGCGGCGGATGGTGCGAGGGCGGCATGGGTGGGAAAAGATTGGAAACGTGGGGGTGGGGTGGAGCATGAGATTGCTTCGTCGCTACGCTCCTCGCAATGACATTTTAGGGGGTGGGGGTAAATAAATAATCAGCCGGAGATATGCCATAACCCTTACGATATTAACTTGCCAGACCACCCCTGAGGATGTATCATTAGTAAGCAGCAATTATGGATAGCGACTTAGTGCCCCCGGGATTGACCTACCTCGCCGATAATATCATCACCAGTCAGAATATACTGGGCGTTACCAAGGAACAGAGCGCCCGCTGGGCGCAGAAACTCGACATCCCCCGGCAGGCCGAGACCATCTTTTTCGCCGGCTGCGGCTACCAGTTCTCCCCCCAACTGGAACGGCTCATGTCCCTGGCGCGGGGAGTTGACAAGAGCGTTATCGGCGCCGAGTTGCCGATGCGCTTTGCCCGTTTTCAGAAGAAGCTGGGGCTAAATCTACCCGGAATATACAGTAACGTCCTTTCCCTGAATATCCTCCCGGGCAGGGAAGAACTAAAGCCGCTGGAGGCGGCCATCAAAGTATTGCGTAACCTGGGGATTCAGCCGGGGTACCTGGCCGAGGAAGAACCCTGCTGCGGAGCGCCGCTGAACCACGCCGGACTGCAAACCAAATTCGCGGAGAACGCCCGCCAGGCCTACCGGACGCTGAAATCTCACGGAGTAAAAAAGATAATCGGCATCGTCCCCTACTGCACCCACGCCATCTCGAAGCTTTTTCCCCTTTACGTGGACGGCTACGACCTGGAGGTCAGGCATTTCCTGGAGGTCGTCGTCGAAAAAATACCGTCGCTCAAGTTGAAGTTTCCCAGGAAGGTTAAAGTCACCTACCACGACCCCTGCCAGCTGGTGCGTTATTTAAGCCTGGTCGAGGAGCCGCGCCGGATACTTACATCTATCGAAAATATCGAACTGGTGGAGCCCGATTGGACCCGGGGGGAGTGGGCGACCTGCTGCGGGGGCGGGGGAGGGTTCGAGACCGTTTTCCCCGAGTTGAGCCAGGTACTGGCGGTGAACCGGGCCAGCGAACTGCTGGAGACCGGGGCGGAAATCATCGTGACGCACTGTCCCGGCTGTATCATGCAGTTGAAGGATGGGCTGCGGGAACTTAAAGTAGAAGGCGTCGAAGTCCTCGACCTGTCGCAGGTCGTGGCCATGGCCATGGAAACATGAAAAAAACGTCCGATTTCAAGAACTATAAAAAAGAAATAATGGGGGCGGCCCATGACGACCGCCTCCGCCTGGCCCTGTCCCGGGCTATCAAGAGCTTCCGCTCCAACGTGAAGGATGCCCTGGAGAAATTCCCCCATACGGTGGGCATGGCGGAAGAGGTGCTCAAAATTAAAGAAGCGGCCATCCCGCGTATGGAAGAACTGGCCCGGCAGGCGATTGCCGTCATCGAGGAGAACAAGGGAAAGGGATACATCGCCAAGACGGCGAACGAGGCCCTGGAGATTATCGCCGACCTTACCGGCACGAATAAGCTGGTGGTCAAGGGGAAGACGATGACCGGCGAGGAAATCGGCCTGCGCGAGTACCTGGAAGAGAAAGGCAACGAAGTTTATGAGACCGACCTGGGCGAGTTCATCATCCAGAAAATGGGGTCGCGACCGATGCACATACTGTCACCTTCGATTCACGTGCCGCGGGAGGACGTCGCCCGCCTTTTTTCCAAGGTCATGGGACAGGAAATAGCACCGGATTCCAAGATTGCCGACATGGTGGCGGCGGCCAGGGAGTACCTGCGGGATAAATTCTTCCGGGCTGACATCGGCATCAGCGGTGCCAACGTGGTCGCCGCCGAGACCGGAACGCTGTTCATCATCGAGAACGAGGGAAACATACGCCTGGCGACCAGCGCCCCTCCGGTACACATCGCCCTGGTGGGGATGGAAAAGCTGGTACCCACGTTAAGCGATGCCTACAAGGTATCCGAGGTAACCTGGCGCTACGCCAACTATACCATTCCTTCCTATGTCAGCCTGGTATCCGGACCGAGCAAGACCGGCGACATCGAGAAGGAGACCACCTACGGCGCCCACGGACCCAAGGAGTTCCACGTCATCTTCCTGGACGGGGGGAGGACGCGACTGGCCAGATATCCCCGGCTGGCGCAGGCGCTCTACTGCCTGCGGTGCGGCGGCTGCCTGTACGAGTGCCCCGTCTTCGCCGTGACCGCCGGGCACTTCGGGGACAAATACTTCGCCGGTATCGGGGCGGTCTGGGCGGCCATAGTCAACGAGGACATGGAGAAGGCGGCTTCCATAGCTTATACCTGCCTGACCTGCGGGCGGTGCCGTCAGCGCTGCCCCATGAAAATCGACGTCCCGGAAATGATTATCGAGCTAAGGAAGCTGCTGGCGGAAGGCGATCCAGCCAATGCGAGAGATTAAAGCCGGTACGGTTACCGAAGCCGTGGCGAAGCTCTTCAAACAGGCCAACTACGAACTCGGCGAGGATGTATTAAACGCTATTAAGAAAGCGCGCCGTGAAGAAGAATCGCCGCCCGGGCGCGAAGTCATCGATACGATTTTAAAGAACGCCGAAATCGCCTCAAGCGAGAGAATCCCGCTGTGCCAGGACTGCGGCACGGCCGTGGTATTTTTAGAGCTGGGGCAGGACGCGCACATCGCCGGCGGCGACCTGTATCAAGCCGTCAACGAAGGGGTGCGGCAGGCCTACGACGAGGGATACTTAAGAAAGTCGATGGTCGCCCGGCCCTTCTCCGACCGCACCAACACCGGCGATAATACCCCGGCGGTAATCCATACCGATATCGTGCCCGGCGACAGACTGAAGATTAGCGTCCTGCCCAAGGGCGGCGGCGCCGAGAACATGGCCAAGATGGGGATGCTACTGCCTTCGGCGGGGAGGCAGGGTGTGGTGGAGCTCGTCGTCAATACCGTGGAAGAGGCCTGGAGCAAGCCCTGTCCGCCGGTAATCGTCGGGGTGGGCATCGGCGGGACAGCGGAGAAGGCAGCCTCAATGGCGAAACATGCCCTGCTGAGAAAAGTCGGCGAGCCCAGTCCCGACGCCGAGACCGCCGACCTCGAAAGGGAGATTTTAGAGAAAGTCAATAACCTGGGCATCGGCCCGATGGGGTACGGGGGGAGAGTCACCGCCCTGGCCGTGCACGCGGAGAGCTTCCCCGCCCACATTACCGCCCTGCCGGTGGCGGTTAATCTGCAGTGCCACAGCGCGCGGCACGGGGAGATTATACTCCAAGGAATAGTTAATGCCAATAAAGGTTAATCTACCGCTAACCGAAAAAACACTAAGCGAACTCAGGTCCGGGGATAACGTGCTGCTCAACGGAAGCCTGTACGTCGCCCGCGACGCCGCCCATAAAAGAATGGTCGAGGCGATTGAAAGGGGAGAGCCTCTGCCTTTCGACATTAAGGGGCAGACACTTTATTACATGGGCCCCTCCCCGGCGCCCCCCGGCCGGCCTATAGGGTCGGCGGGTCCCACCACAAGCGCACGGATGGATATTTACACCCCCCGCCTGCTTGCCGCGGGACTCAAGGGGATGATTGGCAAAGGCATACGCTCGGAAGAAGTCAAAGATGCCATAAAAAAATACGGAGCTATATACCTGGCGGCGGTCGGCGGCGCCGGCGCTTTGATTTCCAAGAGCATTATAAAAGCTGATGTAGTTGCCTATGCCGACCTCGGGCCGGAAGCGGTTCTACGACTCGAAGTAAAAGACTTCCCGGCAACAGTCATCAACGATATTTACGGCGGTGACCTTTATGCAGAAGGGAAAGTGAAATACAGGAGGAAGAAAATTGGCTAAATCGGAATGGATAGACATCTCAATACCGCTAGGCAAGAAAATACCGGTACTGCCTCTCGGCGACCCGGACAACCCGGCCGTACCCATCCCGAAAGTCGAGCGTTTCTTCGACGTGGAAAAGGGCGACAAAGCCACGATGAGCCGGATCGAGATGATTTCCCACGATGGCACTCACATCGACGCGCCGCTCCACTTCATCCGCGGCGGAATGTCGATTGACGAGATGCCGCTGGACACCACGCTGGGCCCGGCGCGCGTCATAGAAATTAAAGATAACAAGCTGATAACGGTTAAAGAACTGGAGCAACATAATATCAAATCGGGCGAGCGCATCCTGTTCAAGACGAAGAACTCACCGGGTGTATATAAAGAGCAGTGGTACACCAGCAATCTGGTGACGCTCTCCCCGGAAGGGGCAAAATACCTGTCGGAGAAAAAGGTGCGGCTTGTCGGCATCGATTACCTCTCCATCGCCAGCAACGACCCCCCGGAAAATATCGGCATAGTCCACGAAGCCCTGCTGAAAAACGGCGTCTTTATAATCGAAGGGCTGGACCTGGCCGGCGTTAAGCCGGGTAATTATGAGCTTGCCTGCCTGCCGCTCCGCCTGGAAAAAGGCGACGCCGGCCCATGCCGGGCTCTCCTGAGACCGTTATAAAAGCCAACACTACACTACCAGCCAGCAGCAGCTATTTTTTAAGGAGGTGCCACTAATGGCAAAGTCGGAATGGATAGATATCTCAATACCGCTACGCAAGGATATGGTGCACTGGCCCACCGACCCCGTGCCCCCGAATATCGACTTCATGCATCATCGGGACAAGGACAAGGAAATCACAACATCACAGGTGACCATAAACTCGCACCACGGCACTCACATCGACGCGCCACGTCATTTCAGGCCCGACGGCACGAGCATAGATGAGATGCCCCTGGATACCATCATGGGGCCGTGCCGTGTCATCGGAATCAAAGACACCGAGTCGATAAAGCCGGAGGAACTGGAGGCTTATAACATTCAGCCGGGTGAGCGCATTCTTTTTAAGACTAAAAATTCCTCATTCTACGAATTGAATAAGTTCGTTGAGGATTTCGTATACATCTCTAACGAGGCAGCTCACTACCTCTATGAAAAGAGAGTATCGGTGGTTGGCATAGACTATTATGCTATAGGCAGTTACAAAGATAGAGAGAGTCTGGTGGAAGTGCACGAGGTGCTGGTGGGCAACGGAATCTGGGCTATCGAAGGGCTGAACCTGTCCGCAGTGGAGCCCGGCAACTATGAAATTATCTGTCTGCCGGTAAATATCGAGGGGGGCGATGCCGGCTGGTGCCGGCCCATCATGAGGCCATTATAAATTATTCCACCAAACAGGAAGGGGGAGCATCTCCGCTCCCTGTTTATATTAGAGTCCTTACTAAAGTTGCCGCTAAAGAATTTCATGATATACCGGCAGTGGTTTGCCGCCGCCGATAATTAACGTCTCGCCGGTAATGTAAGACGACATCTCCGAGGCAAAGAACAGCACCGCACCGGCGATGTCCTCCGGCAGACCGATTCTCTGCAAAGGCACGGACTTGCCAATCTCGGTAAACTTAACCTCTTTCTCTTTCTCTGACAGATTGGCCATCAGGGGGTCATAGAAGGGGGTTTTTATGGGGCCCGGCAATATGGCGTTCACGTTGATATTGTAAGGGGCCAGCTCAAAAGCCAGATTATAGACAAGCCCCAGGATTCCGGCCTTGGCGGAATGATACTCGGATGAAGACATGGGTGGCGAAAATACTCCCAGAGAAGAAATCAGAACAATTTTGCCGAATTTCTGTTTTATCATGTATGGCGCTACTTCCTTGCAGAAAAAGGCGTGACCTTTCAGATTCAGGCTCAGCATACTGTCCCAAAAAGCTTCGTCCAGGTTAGCAACGCCCCTTTTAGGGCGGCTGCCCGGCCGGGGGGTAGCGCTGCCCCTGGTCCTGGGGGTGCCCCCGGCACAACCTACCAGGATATGCACCGTGCCGAATTTCTTTACGGTCTGGTCCACCGCATTCTTGATTTGCTTGAGGTCGGTGATGTCACAGTTGACGAAAAGGCATTCTTTGCCCCTTTTCTCGACCTCTTTTACCGTCTCCGCAGCCCCAGCCTCGTTGACGTCGGCAATGACGCTGGAGCAGCCCTCCTCGGCGAATTTAATGGCCGTAGCCCGGCCCATCCCCGTGGCCCCGCCGTTGATAATGGCAACTTTATCGGGTAGAAGCATTCTTTACTCTCCTTAATCATCTATTCCTGCATTCAGGTCTTAGCCATAATAATACTTTTCTGCGGGAATCTTCAAATATTATGTTATAATTATGCAACGGCTGCCGGGGAGAAAACGTGGAAAAGCGTTTCTGGTCGCGACTGGATGAATTAATTAAAACATCGGAAATAGTCATCGACAGGCCGAAAGGGACAACGCATTCGAGAAATCCCGATTTAGTATTTCCGCTCGATTACGGATATCTCAGCGGTACCACTGGAGGGGATGACGATGGGACAGACATCTGGATAGGCACTGCGGAACATCGGCAGTTGACAGCGATAGCCTGCACTGTCGATATGAAGAAAAGAGACGCGGAGATTAAACCTATTATCGGCTGCACCAAAGAAGAAATCGGCATCATTGAGAAATGCCACAACAGCTGGTTCCAGTCGGCGATAATAGTCAGGAGAGATAAAGTTTAATCTTCGACCTCAAAAAGCGTCCTTCTTGAACGAGCGCCCCCAACACGGTAACATATTAATAGAGGAATGCGTATTCAGGAGTCTTTATGATTACATCAAAACATATCGACCGGCTGCGCCGGATTTCCGGTAAAGAAAACGTGCTGACCTCGAAAGAGGAACTGCTCGCTTACTCCTATGATGCCACCAATATGTGGCAACACCTGCCGGAGGTGGTCGTGCTGCCATCCGATGCCGGACAAATATCGGAAATTCTGAAGTTCGCCAACGAGAACAGCATTCCGGTGACGCCGAGGGGGGGCGGCACCAACGTCAGCGGCGGCTCCATACCGATTAAGGGAGGCATCGTCCTGTGCACCACGCGGATGAACCGGATTATCGAGATAAGCAAGACCAACCTGAACGCCACGGTAGAGCCGGGCGTCATCCTCCAGGACTTCCAGAATGCCCTGTCCAAAGCAGGCCTGTTTTTCCCTCCCGACCCGCAGAGCTTCGCCGGCTGCACGATGGGCGGGGTGGTGGCGGAAAACTCCGGGGGGCCTTCCTGCCTGAAGTACGGGGTCGCCAAGCAGTACGTACTCGGCCTCGAAGTGGTGCTGGCCGACGGTAAAGTAATAAAGCTCGGCGGCGTGACCCCCAAGAACCGGACGGGTTACGAGCTTATAATGCTATTTACCGGCTCCGAGGGCACGCTGGGCGTCATCAGCAAGATGACACTGCGCCTGCTGCCGGAGCCGAAGTCCAGTAAAACAATTGTGGCCGTTATCAGCGACGTTGCGGTGGCCGGCGAGACCGTGACCGAAATTATCGCCAGCAGCGTCCTGCCTTCGAAAGTAGAGTTCGTGGACAACTGGACGTTCGAAAAGTTCCGCGGGCTCCTGCCGGATAAAATCCTCAATAGCTCGCAGGTTATCCTGCTCATACAGGTCGACGGTCTGCCGGAAACCGTGGAGGCCGAGGCGCAGCAGGTCGTCGATATCTGCAAAAACCGGGCGGGCGAGGTCAGGGTGGCGCAGGACCAGGCAGAAGCCGACAGATACTGGGAGGTCAGGAGCGCCCACTTCTCCGACATCTCCAGTCGCACCCATACCATCATCAACGAGGACGTGTCGGTGCCGCGCGATAAGATAGCCGATTTCATCAGGCTCAGCCAGGAAAGCGCCAGAAAGAACGACGTACCTATCAGCTTCGCCGGGCATATCGGGGACGGCAATTTCCACCCTGTGGTGCTCACGGACAGTCGGGACGAGGAGCATTATAATCGTGCCCTGAAGTGCATCGACGAAGTCATCGAGATAGCCCTGTCCCTGGGAGGGGTGTTATCCGGCGAGCACGGCATCGGCCTGGAGAAGCAGCGTTTTTTAAAGAAGGCCATGG
>CAZCOB010000072.1:0-7814 GCA_964500415.1 uncultured Dehalococcoidaceae bacterium
GATGTCCTGGTAGCGGAAATGACCACGCCGGACTTCGTCCCCGCCATGAAGCGGGCGGCAGGTATCGTTACCGACCGCGGCGGCCGGACCGCCCACGCCGCCATCGTCAGCCGCGAGCTTGGCATACCCTGTATCGTCGGCTGCGAAAACGCTACTACCACCCTGAAAGACAATCAGGTAATCACAGTCGACGGCAGTAACGGCAAGGTCTATCCGGGCAGGATAGAAATCAAAACCGATGTCAAGATACGCAAGCGCGGCGAGCTGGTTACCAGGACCAAGCTCCTCGCCAACCTGGCCCAGCCGGATATCGTCGACCGCGTTGCCAACAGGGATGTCGACGGCATCGGCCTGCTGCGCGCCGAGTTCATGGTCGCCGAAATCGGCGAACACCCCAGCGCCATGATTGAGCAGGGCCGCGGCAGCGAATTTACCACCAAGCTGGCTAAGGAACTTACCAAATTTGCGGCAGCCTTCCACCCGCGCCAGGTAGTCTACCGTACTAACGATTTCAAATCCAACGAATACAAGGCCCTCAAGGGCGGCGAAAAGTTTGAAGAAGATGAAGAAAACCCCATGATCGGCTACCGGGGTGCCTCGCGCTACATCACCGATATTGAGACTTTCAAGCTGGAACTGGACGCCATCAAGAAGGTCAGAGAAAAATATGACAACCTGTGGGTCATGATTCCCTTCGTCCGCACGGTATCGGAACTTGCCGGCACCGTTAAAATTATGGCCGAAGAGGGACTGAAGCGCTCCGATAAGTTCAAGCTCTGGATGATGTGCGAGGTGCCTTCCAATGTCATCCTGCTGGAAAAATTCCTGGCCGTCGGTATCGACGGGGTCTCTATCGGCTCCAACGACCTTACCCAGTTGACGCTGGGCATTGACCGCGACAGTTCCAAGCTGGCCGCAACCTTCGACGAGCGTAACGAGGCCGTCATGCTATCCATCGAAAAGGTCGTAAAAACCTGCAAGTCACTGGGCGTCACCTGCTCCATCTGCGGCCAGGCCCCCTCCGTTTACCCCGAGATTACCGAAAAACTGGTGGAGTGGGGTGTCACCTCGGTATCCGTCAGCCCGGATATGATTGACACTACCCGCGATATTATCGCCGCAGCTGAGGCAAAACAGGGAATAAAGTAACTGTCAATTCGATAAGCAAACAGGAGAACAGGAATGACCGAATTAAAACGGATTCCTGCGCCCTGGAGCTACTCGATGGCCGTTGCAGCCGGGGACTACGTTTTTCTCGGATTGCACCGCGGCTTTGGCGATGATTTTACTGCCCAGTTCCACGACATGTTTTCACACCTAAAAAGACCCTAGCCGAGTTTGACCTGACGCTGGCGCACCTGGTCAAGGTCAATGTCTGGCTGAAGAATATCGAAGACATACGCGTGTACGAGAAGCTCTTTCGGGACTACTTTGAAAAAGATAAATATCCGGCCAGGATGGGCTCCACCACGGAATTTGTCGATGATGATTGTCTCTTGATGATTGATGGCATCGCCTACCGGAGAGCTTTGTAAAACCTGTCAGCAGGTGCTAAACTGGGCATCAGGTGACAATAGACAAATTAAGAATACGATTAATGAGCGAGGAGAGAGAAGAAAGCCTCTCGCCTCATGCCGTCAGAAGCAGGCTGTCGCGCGGTCGTCAGCGCCCCGAAGTACCGTGTCCGGTACGCACCGCTTTTCAACGCGACCGCGACCGCATCATCCACAGCAAGTCCTTCCGCCGCCTCAAGCACAAAACACAGGTCTTCATCGCTCCCCTGGGAGACCACTATGCCACCCGCCTGACCCACACGCTGGAGGTCTCCCAGATAGCCCGCACCATATCCCGCGCCCTGAACCTCAACGAAGACCTTACCGAGGCCATCGCCCTTGGCCATGACCTCGGGCACACCCCTTTCGGCCACGTGGGCGAAGATATACTCGACGAACTCTACCACGGCGGGTTCCGCCACAACGAGCAAAGCCTGCGCGTCGTCGACCTTCTGGAGAAGGACGGGAAGGGATTGAACCTCACCTGGGAAGTCAGGGACGGCATCGTCAATCACTCCAAGTCGGGCGTGGCTGTCCTCGGCAACGACTGGGGAGAAGTAAATACTCTCGAAGGGGAAGTCGTTAAAATTTCCGATATGGTCGCTTATATCAACCATGATATCGGCGATGCCATCCGGGCGGGAATTCTCACCGAGGGAGATTTACCCATCGAAATCGTCAGGGTGCTGGGGCTCTCCCACTCGCAGCGTATCAATACGCTCGTCTCCGATATCATCGAGATTTCGTGGGACGTGCGTAATTGTGATATAATTAGGGAAAGACCTGCGATTAAAATGAGTCCCCCGGTGCTGACAGCGGCCAACAAATTACGCGATTTTCTCTTCGAGCGAGTCTATAATCCGCGTTCTACCGGGGAAGAATCGCAGCAGGCCGAAAATGTGATACGCTTCCTCTACCGGTACTTTAACGAACATGACGATAAGCTGCCGGTGGAATACCGTCTCTACAGCGATGCCGCCGACCGCCGGGTCGTCGACTATATTGCCGGCATGACCGACCACTACGCCCTCAGGCTTGCGGAAGAATTGAAATAAAAAGTCTAAATATAAGGGAGTCCAGGAGGGGCAGGATATTTATTAACAGGGGCGTCTAAGAGGGGCGAAGCCCCTCTTCCATATCCTCCCCCTCTCCTGTGACACCTCGTCAGGAGAGGGGGACACAGGGGGTGAGGTAGATAAAATCCCCCCCCAACTCAATAGGATTAATAAAATGATTACCATCATAGACTATAACGCCGGTAATATAAAAAGCGTCCAGCGCGCCTGTGCGGAGGTCGGCGTGGAGGCCATCGTCACCAGCGACCCCACCACCGTCGCCGGGGCGGAAAAGATAATCTTTCCGGGGGTCGGCGCCGCCCCCAGCGCCATGACCTACCTGAAAAAAACGGGACTGGATGAAGCCCTGAAAGATGCTTTTAATGCAGAAATTCCCATTCTGGGCATCTGCCTGGGGGCCCAGATTATCCTGAAAAGCTCCGATGAAGGCAATCGGAAATGCCTCGGTCTCGTCCCGGGGAAAACCGTCCGGTTCCGACTCGAGGACAAGCTGCTCAAGATACCGCACATGGGATGGAACGAGGTCACATTAGTGCAGCCCCACCCCCTTCTCGAAGGTATCCAGCCGGGCGACGAATTTTACTTCGTCCACTCGTATTACCCGCAGCCTGCCGATAAGAAAAATATCTACGCCGTCTCCAGTCACGGCACCGACTTCTGTTGCGCACTGGGAAGCCGCAACCTTTTCGCCACTCAGTTCCACCCCGAAAAAAGCGGCCGACTCGGCCTGCAATTGCTGGAACGCTTTGCCCGCTGGGACGGCACCTTAACAGCTTAATCAAGAGAGGGTGTAAAATATCAGCCATGCTCAGTAAAAGATTGGTAGTCTGCCTTGACGTGCGCAGCGGTAAGCTCGCCAAAAGCATTAAGTTCGTCGATACGAAGGATATCGGCGACCCCATTACTAAAGCACGCCAGTATTACGAGGACGGGGTTGACGAGCTTGTTTTTTACGACATTACCGCCTCACGTGAGAACCGCGACATCATGATTGACTTCGTGGAGAAAGTCGCCCGGCAGATTTTCATTCCCTTCTCGGTGGGCGGGGGTATTCGCTCCGTGCCGGACGCCACCAAACTCAGGAACGCCGGCGCCGAAAAGGTAAACGTCAACACCGCCGCCGTCAAGCGCAAGGAGCTTATCTCGGAAATAGCTCACGCCATCGGCTCGCAGAGCACGATTTTATCCATGGATATCAGGAAAGTAGACCCGAATAAAGAGATGCCTTCGGGATATGAGATTGTTATCAACGGCGGTGTCACGCCCACGGGCATCGACGCCCTACGGTGGGCGAAAACGGGCGAGGAACTGGGCGCCGGCGAGCTGGTGATTAACTCCATCGATGCCGACGGCACCAAGGACGGCTACGAGATTAATCTCACGCGGATGATGGCCGACTCCGTAAACATCCCGGTAATTGCTTCGGGCGGGGCGGGTAAGCCGGAGCACCTTTACGACGTGCTTACCGAAGGCCATGCCGATGCCGCCCTGGTGGCTTCCATCGTCCACTACGGCGAGTACACCTGCCGGGCTTTAAAAGAGTACCTGCACAACCGCGGCATTAAAATACGCATGAATTATTAATCTCTACCTTTTTATCTCCAGGGGAGTGCGTCCTTCTGCGGAAGGAAGAGGGGGGCGCTGACTTATTTATTTTTTAAGGGGCGTCTAAGAGGGGCGAAGCCCCTCTTTCAAATTATTCCCCCTTCCCTTCATCAATCCCCAGGGGAAGGGGGACACAGGGAGATAGGTTCACCAGAAAAATAGGGGATCAGGTGAAGACTAGAATTAGTATAAAACTCATTCAGTTCTGTTACACAAACGCCACCCAAAAAGTAGTATAATAAATAATTGTCCCTTAGTTAACCATGAGCGCAATCGACGAAGTAAAACAGAAAACCGATATTGTCGAGGTTATCAGCCAGTACGCCACCTTAAAAAAGTCGGGACGTAACCTCACCGCCCTGTGCCCGTTCCACAGCGAGAAAAACCCGTCCTTTTACGTCTACCCGGAACAGCAGAGCTGGCACTGCTTCGGCGCCTGCAGCACCGGCGGTGATGTCTTCGCCTTCATTATGAAAAAAGAGGGCCTCGACTTCGGGGAGGCGTTGCGCGTGCTCGCGCAGCGGGCCGGAGTTACCCTGCCTTCGCGGATGGAGCCGGGCGCCCGCAAAGAAGAGAAGGAGGAGTTCTACCAGGTCAACGATGCCGCCGCTGTCTATTATAACAACCTGCTCCTCAACTCTCCGGCGGCGGAAAAGGCCAGGAACTACATTCAAAAACGGGGGTTTACGCCGCAGACCGTCGCCGATTTTCAACTCGGCTTCAGCCTGGATAGCTGGGAGGCTCTAAAGCAATACCTGACGGAGAAAAGCTACAGCGAAGCCACCATGCTCACCGCCGGACTATTATCGAAATCGGAGGAAGGCAGGACCTACGACCGCTTTCGCGGGAAGCTCATGTTCCCCATCCGCGATATCCGGGGGCATGTCACCGGCTTCGGCGCCCGCGTGCTGGACGACTCCCTGCCCAAGTATATTAACTCCCCCCAGACCCCCACTTTCGATAAGAGCGGCACCATCTACGCCATCGACCGCGCCGCCCCGGAGATAAGGAAGCAGGACAGCGCCATCGTCATGGAAGGCTACATGGATGTCATTACCGCCCACCAGAACGGCATCACTAGCGTGGTCGCCTCCATGGGTACGGCGATTACGGAGACGCAGGTGAATATCCTCAAGAAACTGAGTAAGAATATCACCCTCGCTATGGATGCCGATGCCGCCGGTGAAGAAGCCATGCTGCGCACCGTCGGCTACGAGAATATCCTCAACGCCGAGATGAGGGTTATCGTCATGCCGGAGGGCAAAGACCCGGACGACGTTATCAGAGAAGATATAAAAACGTGGCAGGGACTGGTAAATCAAGCTTTGCCGTTAATGGACTTCATGTTTGAAAAAACAACGCTGAACCTTAACCTCACCACCGCCAGGGATAAATCCCTCGCCGTGGATAGGCTCCTGCCCATCGTGGCTGCTATCAGCGACCCCATCCGCCAGGCGCACTATTTACAGAAGCTGGCCGGGCTGGTGAACGTGGATATGAATACCATCAAAGCATCGTTAAGTCGGATAAAGCCTCCCACGGCTAGACGTCGTACACCGGCTGCAAAACCAGTGACGACTAGCCAGGATATACGCCCGCTGGTATCTACCTCCCGCGAAGAATACCTGCTGGCCATACTCCTGCAGCATCCTGAGCTTAAGAACGAAACACAGGAACTCTCACCGGAATACTTTGAAAGCAGTGAAAACCGCGAGATTTTCAACGCCTGGCAGCAGGTGGATGATATTTCTTTGTTAAAAGAGAAGCTGGACCCCAATCTTCACGAGCATCTTGACGTTATAATAAACAGGAATCTGCCGGAAACCAGGAATAACATCGAGAATAAGCTGGGCGACAGCGTTATGCGACTCAAGGAAAAATTCTTGAAAAACATAGCCGCCCGTAAAGCGGAGTCGGGCGAAGCAGATTTCGACCCCGCCCACCTCGAAGAAGATATAAAAATCAGCGCCCAGCTAAAAGAGCTGGACGACCGCCGGGGTAAGAAAAGGAAACTTTCCCCGGGAAGGGCAAGGAGATAGCTATGGATAAGGACAAGGACGAAAATGAACTGGATTCTTTGCATGACCGCGAAAAATTCGAGGATATGCCTCACCATGAAATACTGGATTCCGGTTCAACAGCAGACTCGTTATCAAAAAAGTCCAATGAATCCAACGGTGATATGGAAGACGAGGACAGTTCTGAAACCAATGAGATATGGTCCAAGACCAAGGGATTTGATAGCGCTGACTCTGAAGAGCAGGATGACGACACCCTGGAAATCGGACTGGAACTCCCCTCGGAAGATACCACCGAGCAGGATATCACCGACGACCCCGTACGCATCTACCTCCACGAAATCGGCCGGGTGCAGCTCCTCACCGCCAAAGACGAAAAAACCCTTGCCAAGCAGATGGAAGAGGGCAAATACATCAACGATATCAGGCAGGAATACTCCCAGCAACACGGCCGGCAGCCCTCCGCCAGCGATATTATTCTGATTATGCTCCAGAACCTGGAGCAGTCCTCCCAGCTTATCCACCTTCTGCAGGAACAAATCGGCCTGCCGCATACCTCCGGGTTAATTGAAAGCGTTTACAATGACAAAATACAGGAGACTATTGATAATAGCATAGACCCGCAGGTCATCCACGATATCGCCACCATGCTCGAAAAAACCGTTATCGAAACGGAAGAAATATTGATTAACCTGTCGTTGAGCAGGAGGCTAATCCCCGAAGCCGCTCGTGAAGCTATCGGTAATGAAATCCAGTTTTCCGACGTCGGCAGACTGGCCGCGGACCCCGCATTCATGGGTAATACCCATGCCGTGGAAAGGGAACTCACAATATGGTTCTCTGATATCGTCCGCGAGGGCAAAAAGGCGGAGAGGCACCTCATCGAGGCGAACCTGCGCCTGGTGGTCAGTGTTGCCAAGAAGCACATCGGCCGGGGCATGTCCCTGCTCGACCTCATCCAGGAGGGTAATATCGGTCTGATGAGGGCCGTGGAAAAATTCGATTATCGCAAAGGTTATAAGTTCAGTACCTATGCCACGTGGTGGATTCGCCAGGCGCTTACCCGCGCCATCGCCGACCAGGCCCGCACCATCCGCATCCCGGTGCACATGGTGGAAACCATCAACCGACTTCTCAGAATCAGTCGCCGCCTCGCTCAGGAGTACGGACGGGAGCCGACTTCTAGGGAAATCGCCAAGGAGATGGAGGTGTCCTCGGATAAGGTCAGGGAAATCGTCAAGGTATCGCAGTTGCCCATATCGCTGGAATCGCCCATCGGCGAGGAGGAAGACAGCCCCCTGGGTAACTCCATCGAAGACAGGAATGCCCTGCCTCCGGTGGATATCGCCTCCAAACAGCTTCTCAAAGAGCAAATTGAGGATGTCCTGAGTACGTTGACCGACCGTGAGAAACGCGTCCTCACACTCCGGTTCGGCCTCGAAGACGGGCGCAGCCGCACCCTTGAAGAAGTCGGCGTGGAGTTCAATGTAACACGGGAGCGTATCCGCCAGATTGAGGCCAAGGCCCTGAGAAAATTACGCCACCCCTCCCGCAGCCGCAAG
>CAZCOB010000073.1:0-7812 GCA_964500415.1 uncultured Dehalococcoidaceae bacterium
CAGGGCGTTCACTACTATCAGAATGCCAAGGAAAACGAGTTCGTACCGGGGCTGATGCACGTCAACCTCGGCGGCTATCATATCAGCGACATCAATTTCGTGGCCGCCTTCGACGTCGACAAAAACAAGGTCGGCAAGGACCTGGCGGAGGCGATATATACCAAACCGAATAACACCTTCGAGTTCTGCAAGGTCCCTCCCCTGGGCGTGAAGGTGGAAAAGGGCATGACCCACGATGGCCTGGGCAAGTACCTCTCGCAGATAATCCAGAAAGCCCCCGGGCCGACGGCGGATATAGTCGGCATTCTAAAAGAAACCAAGACCGATGTCGTCATCAACTACCTGCCTGTGGGCAGCGAGGAAGCCACCAAATGGTACATAGAACAGATACTGACGGCCGGCTGCGGTCTCGTTAACTGCATCCCGGTTTTTATCGCCAAGGAGAAATACTGGCAGAAACGCTTTGCGGAAAAGGGGCTGCCGGTCATCGGCGACGATATAAAGTCGCAGGTAGGCGCCACCATCACCCACCGCCTGCTCGCCCGGCTTTTCATGGACCGGGGTGTGAAATTAGAACACACCTACCAGTTGAACTTCGGCGGCAATACCGACTTTCTCAATATGCTGGAACGGGAGAGGCTGGAATCCAAGAAAATATCAAAAACAACGTCGGTGACCTCCCAGTTGAACTACGAGATGAACCCCGATGACATCCACGTAGGCCCCAGCGATTACGTGCCCTGGCTCAAAGACCGCAAGTACTGCCATATCAAGATGGAGGGGCGCACCTTCGGCGACGTCCCGCTGACCATCGACATGAAGATGGAGGTTTGGGACAGCCCGAACTCGGCCGGGGTCGTTATCGACGCGCTGAGGTGCTGCAAGCTGGCCCTGGATAACGGACTCAAGGGAGAGCTGACGGCACCTTCGGCCTACTTCATGAAATCGCCGCCGATACAGTACACCGATGACGAGGCCCGCAAGATGGTAGAAGACTTTATCAAGGCCACTGCCCGTTCTGAAGCCACAGCTAAAAAACCACAAAAGCAGGAGGCCACCAAGTAACTACCGATGAAGATAGCACTGGTATCGCCCTATGACTTTGCTTATCCCGGTGGCGTGGTTAACCATATATCATGCCTGGAGCAGCAGTTCACCCGCCTGGGACACGACGTTAAAATCATTGCCCCGGCTTCGAAAGCGGTGTACACACTCGGCGATAGATTCATACATATAGGCACACCCCGTCCGATTCCGGTCAGCGGTTCCATAGCACGGGTAACGGTATCCGTACGCCTGGAATCCCAGGTAAAGGAGGTATTCGAACGGGAGAAATTCGATATCTGCCATCTCCACGAACCCCTGATGCCGACATTGTGCACCACCGTCCTCAGGTTGAAACACACGCCGATGGTCGGCACCTTTCATGCTTCCGGGGGTAAACCCTGGTACACCATGTTCTCACCCGTTATGAAGTGGTACCTCGACCGCTGGTTCCGCAAGCTCGACGGCCGTATTGCCGTTTCTAAAATAGCCCTGGACTACGTAAAGGCCTTTTTCCCCGCCGAGTACGCCGTCATACCCAACGGGATTGACACCCATCACTTCAACAACCACGCATCGGCGATAGAAAAATTCAAAGACGGCAAGCTGAACATTTTATTCGTGGGGCGGTTTGAGAAGCGGAAGGGATTTGATTACCTGCTGAATTCTTATAAGCTGGTAAAGCAGGAGATACCCGACTGCCGCCTGATTGCTGTGGGCCCCGGCGTGCGACTACGCAATAAGTACGAGAAGCGAGTCAGGAAGAACGGGCTGAATGACGTGGTTTTTACCGGCTACGCCCCTTACAGCGATTTGCCCAAGTACTACACGACGGCCGATGTCGTTTGCTTTCCGGCGACCGGACGAGAGAGTTTCGGCATCGTCCTGCTGGAAGCGATGTCCGTCGGCAAGCCGGTTATCGCCTCGGCCATAGACGGTTATTCCAGCGTACTAACCGACGGCGTCGAAGGAATCGCGGTACCGCCGATGGATTCAGTAAAACTGGCCGAAGCGATTCTTAAACTCGGGACCGACGAGAAGCTGCGAAAACAGATGGGAGACAGAGGCAAGCCCAAGGCAGTGCAGTACGACTGGTCAAATATCGCCAGGCAAGTGCTGGACTTCTACGGTGAAACACTCGACAGGATAAAGCGGGCAGAAGCAACCCCGATAGCAAACACTCCGCAGGTCGGTGTGGCTTCAGGAAAACACTGAGCAAATGCCGAAACTGGAAAAGACCCGTAAAAACATATCTAACTGCGTCACGCAACCCGTAGCCAGCCTCCTAGCCAAGACCCCATTAACTCCCAACGCCATAACCTGGCTGGGGTTCTGCGTGACCATAGGTGCGGCGGCACTGGTCGTTACGGAACACCTGCTGGCCGCCGGTATTGTCGTACTCGTGGCCGGATTTTTCGATATGCTGGACGGGGCCCTGGCGCGCGTTACCAATCGGGTCACCCGCTTCGGGGCTATTCTCGATTCTACGCTCGACCGCCTGTCCGAGGCGATATTGCTGCTGGCACTGCTGGCGGTATTCGCCGGAAACGGACAGGTCGCCGAAAGCATACTCGTCGGCGCAGCACTACTCGGCTCGCTGATGGTCAGCTATCTCCGCGCCAGGATGGAGGGGCTGGGTATCGAATGTAAAGCGGGGCTGTTTACCCGACCAGAAAGAGTAATTATCCTGGCACTGGGCCTGCTGCTGAGTCAGTTCGACTATGCGCTGGTCACCGCCCTGGCCGTTATCACTTTCTTCAGTTACATCACGGCGGGGCAGAGATTGTTTTATGCCTGGCGGCAGACGAAGGAATAAAAGTCTGAGATTTTTTTTCATGATGAACGTAAATATGATAGACATTTTGCGTCTACGGTAGTAGAATTACGCTGGATTTTTTTGCGGAACGGAGGATACCATGCCAGTCGTTGCAGTAATCGGTGCTCAATGGGGAGATGAAGGTAAAGGCAAGATTGTCGATATGCTGGCGAGTAAAGCCAGGTATGTAGTGCGTTTTTCCGGAGGCGATAACGCCGGCCATACCGTCGTTAATCCTCTGGGTGAATTCAAGCTGCGCCTTACGCCTTCCGGAATTTTCTACCCAGATACCATATCAATCATCGGCAACGGGGTCGTGATTAATCCCGCCGTGCTCCTCAGCGAAATGGAAGAGCTGAACTCACGCAAAGTGGATACTTCCCGACTTTATATCAGTGACCGGGCTCACCTGATAATGCCGTATCATATCCTGCTCGAAGGGCTGGAAGAGGACTCGCGCGGCGGCAAGGCTATCGGCACCACCCGCAAGGGCATCGGCCCGGCCTACGTGGATAAAGTGGCCAGAATCGGCATCCGGGCCGGCGACCTGCTGGACAAGGACATTCTGCGAGAAAGGTTGACCCTGGCACTCGATTATAAGAATCAAATAATCACCAAGGTATACGGCAAAGAGCCGCTGTCGTTCGGCGAGATTTACGAACAGTACTGCCAGTATGCCGACCGGCTTTCACCGCTTATCTGCGACACGACCGTCATGCTGGCCGCGGCGCTGGAACGCAACGAGCCAATTCTCCTCGAAGGGGCCCAGGGGGTGCTGCTCGACCCCGATTTCGGCACGTATCCCTACGGAACTTCTTCTTCGCCACTAGCCGGTAACGCCTGCCTGGGTTCGGGCCTCGGCCCCAACCAGTTGACCCATGTCCTGGGGGTATTCAAAGCCTTTCAAACGAGAGTCGGCGCCGGTCCGATGCCAACGGAACTCGATGATGAAACCGGCGACGCCATACGGGAATACGGCCAGGAATACGGAACCGTTACCCGGCGACCCCGCCGCTGCGGATGGTTCGATGTCGTAGCGGCGCGCCTGAGCTCGCGTATCAACGGCTTTACCAGCATCGCCATTACGCGCCTCGATGTCCTGGATAAAATGCCGCGATTGAAGATATGCACCGGCTACAAGATTAACGGAAAGACGGTCGATAACTTCCCGGCCAGCGCCGCTATCCTGGAGAAATGCAAGCCGGTTTATGAAGAGCTGACGGGATGGGAAAAGCCCACCGACAGCGTACGTATATTTTCAGAGCTGCCTACCAAGGCCCGGCGTTATATTAAGAGACTGGAGGAACTCATCGGCTGCCCGGTGAGTCTGATTTCGGTCGGTCAGAGGCGTGAGCAGACCATCGTCAGAAAGTCGATTTTCTAAAAAGTGGCAACAGTCAGACGGGCGACCGAGAAGGATATACCCCGCATCCTGGAGCTTTACCGCCAGTTGGCCTTTAGTCCCCCGCCTGAAGGTATACCTCCCCATACGCCGGAAGAGTACCGGCGGGTATTTAACGAGATGGCCACAACCCCCGGCTACGAGCTGCTGGTTGCCGAGGAAGACGGTGAAATATCCGGCTCAATGGTGATGGCGATACTTCCGGGGATGGCCCACGGGGTTTCACCGTTTGCCGTGGTGGAGTACGTGGTGGTGGATGAGAAAAGGCGTCGCAAAGGCATCGGCAAATTACTGATGGAATATGTGGCTGCACGGGCCAAAGAAGCCGGATGTTATAAGATTATGTTAACCAGTGACAAGCGGCGGGAGCCGGCCCACGAGTTTTATAAAGCGCTGGGCTTTGAAGCATCCGCGCACGGGTTCAAATTATATTTCAAAGACAGCGACGGCCTTTAATCCGTCCTGCACAACCTGATATTACCTTTACGTCATCCCCTGCATTTTCTGGGGAACCTATCCCCCCTTTATCCCCCCCAAACCGCAGGTGAATTGAGACCAGCAGCTAATTTTATCCGGAGAGGGGGCTCACGCCCCCTCTAGCTTCGCACTCCCCTATTGGGGTGGGGAAACGAAAATCCCCCTTAATCCCCCCTTCGGCAGGCTCAGGGCAGGCTCTTTTTCAAAGGGGGAACTTAATTCTCCCTCTTGTCCCTCCTTACGAAGGAGGGACGTCAATACCCGAAAAGGAGTGGGGTAAAATTACGGGACAAGCAGAGGATGATGCGAGGGCGGTTTGGGTGGGAAAAGATAACATTGAGGGGGTGAAGAAAACTACGCTTTTATGTCTATCTCGTATTTCTTTAAGGTCTCTACGATGGCAGCCCCTACCTTTTCATCGGGGGGGAGGAGGGGCAAACGCGGCGCGCCCACCCTCATGCCGATATGGTTGAGGGCGTACTTCACCGGGCCGGGGTTGGGCTGGATAAAGAGTGTCTTCACCAGCGGCACCAGGTGGCGGTGAATGACCGCGGCCTCTTTAACATTATTGTCCAGCACCAGCTCCATCATTCTCCTGACCTGCCTACCGACGAGGTGGGTGACCACGCCGATAACGCCGTAGCCGCCGAGAGTCATGATAGGAAAGGTATCGTTGTCATTACCGCTCCAGACGTTAAAGCCTTCGGCGGCGTTGTTGATTACCCGGGCGACGTGTTCCATGTCGCCGTTGGCTTCCTTGACCCCGACGATATTATCTAACTTACTCAAACGCACGATGGTTTCCGGCGTCATATTGACAATCACGCGCGAAGGGATATTGTACATGATGACGGGCAGGCTGGTGCTTCCGGCGATGGTCTTGAAGTGCTGGTAAATGCCTTCCTGGGTCGGCTTGTTATAATACGGGACAACCGACAGGCAGGCATCCACGCCGATTTTCTCCGCACCTCTGGTCGCTTCTACAGCCTCGGTGGTGCTGTTGCTGCCAGTGTAGGCGACAATAGTCCCCCTATCGCCCACCACCGATTTCACCTCGGTAAACAGGCGCAATTCTTCCTCCCAGGAAAGCGTCGGTGCTTCCCCGGTGGTTGCTGCTACCACGACGCCGTCACTCCCCGAATCAAGCAAAGCCGATGCCAGTTTTTTAGCCTGCTCGTAGTCGACTTCCCCGTTATCCTTGAATGGGGTCACCATGGCTGTTAAGAACCGTCCCAGCTTCTTCACCGTTACTGGCCTCCTTCCGGTTTTACCCGGTCACGCTTTATCATCTCTTCGGCAATCTGGATAGTATTAAGAGCCGCTCCCTTACGCAGGTTATCGGCAACAACCCACATGGCCAGTCCGTTGGGATGCGAGGCATCCTTCCGGATGCGGCCCACAAACACCTCGTCAGTTCCGTCCGCCGCCCACGGCTGCGGATAAAGGCTGATGGAGGTGTCATCCAGCACCCTCACCCCCGGAGCCCGCGAGAGGATTTGCACGCATTCCTCTACCGCCATCGGACGCGAAAACTCCACATTGACCGCCTCGCTGTGCCCCACCAGCACCGGCACGCGTACGCAGGTAGCCGATATAGCGATACTGTCGGCGTGCATTATCTTCCTGGTCTCTTCAACCATTTTTAGCTCTTCCTTGGTGTAGCCACTGTCCAGAAAAACATCGATTTCCGGCAGCACGTTAAAGGCTATCTGGTGCGGAAACACATGGGAAACGGTGGCCTCTCCCTCCAGTACCTGCCTGGCCTGTGTCTTCAGTTCTTCCAGCGCGGCAACGCCGCCGACGCCGGAGACCGCCTGGTAGGTATCGACCACGACACGTTTGATGGGGTTGACCCTGTGCAGCGGGTATAGAGCCACGACCAACTGAATGGTTGAGCAGTTGGGATTGGCGATGATTCCCTTATGCAGTTTTATATCGTCGACGTTGACCTCGGGCACTACCAGCGGCACGCCCCTTTCCATCCTCCAGGCCGAGCTGTTATCGACAACCACGGCCCCGGCCTTCGCGGCAATCGGCGAAAAATAACGGCTCTGGTCGGCACCAGCCGAAAACAGGGCGATTTCCACACCATCGAAAGATTCGGCTGTGGTCTCTTCGACCTCTATTTCGCGGTTACCGACCGGCAGCTTCCTGCCCGCCGAGCGGTCCGAAGCCATTAGGCGAATCGAAGCCATGGGAAATTTCCGCTGGAGCAGAATCTTGATAAACTCGTGTCCCACCAGCCCGGTAGCGCCGACGATAGCTACATGGTATTCTCTCACACTTCTCCTCACAAACCTAATATATTGTCCAGGCCGTAAATGAAACCCTTGCGTTTCATTACTTCTTTAACCGCCAGCAATACGCCGGGCATAAACGCCTCGCGGCTTATCTGGTCATGCCTTATCCGCAGCGTCTGGCCGTCCCCGCCCAAGATTACCTCCTGGTGCGCCATATAGCCGGGGAGGCGAACGCTGTGTATATTTACGCCTTCGACCGGCTTGCCGCGGCTGGGCGAGTCCTCTCCCGGCACCGCCGGCGGGAGGAAAGGCCTGCCTCTGGCATCGGCCATAACCCTGGCGGTCATCTGAGACGTGCCGGAAGGCGCATCCAGCTTGCGGTCGTGGTGCAGTTCTATAATCTCGGCATGGTCGAAATATTTCCCGGCAATTTTAGCCAGGTGCATCATAAGTACGGCGCCGAGGGCGAAATTAGGCGCCACCACGATGCCGACTTCATTGGCCTCGGCCAGCTTCTGCATCTCGTCAAGGTCAGCGGCGGTAAAGCCGGTAGTGCCGATGACCATGTTGACGCCGCGTTTTGCCGCCGTACGCACGGCCGGCAGGCTGGCCTTCGCGATACTGAAATCGACAATGACATCCGGCTGGCAGCTATCGATTATTGCGGTAAGGTCGGCCGAGAAAGGCACCGTGCCCGAGCCGTCCGGCAGAGCCAGCCGCTCCGCCGCGACTTTTACGTCAACAGCGCCCACCAGCTGCATTTCCGGGTTCTGGCAGACGGCTTTCACCACCTCCTGCCCCACCCTGCCCGACGCTCCATATACCACTACCTT
>CAZCOB010000074.1:0-7598 GCA_964500415.1 uncultured Dehalococcoidaceae bacterium
GCATAAATTGATGCGCAGCATCGAAGACCTGAGCCTGCTGACACACGGTCAAATCATCCTGAATGCATCCCTGGCGCGCCGGGCAAGCAGCCTGATGCTCAATTTCTTCAGAATCGATTACCCCGAGGTTGACCCGCCGGAATGGTGCAAATTTGTGACTGTCAAGCTGGAGAGCGGCAAGACCAAAGCGGGCGAATTGCCCATGAACTACTGGGGTGATATGAAAGCCAATTACGAGGCCTATAACCAGGACTATACCGGAGTCTATAAAGAAAAATAAGGAGACAGTCATGGCTCAGAAAAAGATACACGCTTTACCCAATATCATTTCGCCGAACACGCCGGTAACTTTTAATCCCGATATCTGCGACGGGTGCAATACCTGTGTAGAAGTCTGCCAGGTAGACGTGTACATACCCAATCCCGAGAAAGGCAAACCGCCTATAATACTGCATCCCGATGAATGCTGGTATGGCGGCTGCTGCGTCAACGATTGTCCGCATCCCGGAGCCATTAAGTTTAACTGGCCGGTGCAACAGAGGGCATACTGGAAGGATAAAGCCACCGGCAAGGTCTTAAGGGATAGTCAATAACGCCCGGACTACCGCGTTGTTCGGTGCCTGTTTTAGCAGACTGAGGTTGCTCAAAGAGGAACTCACCGACCCTTCCGCAGAGCTGGTAACTTCGCTCGAACAGGTACTCCGGGGTTCCGTTACCGAAGCCAGTATTGCCAAGCACCTCGTGGCACCATTTCAGCAACGTAGAGTAGACTAAAAGAACGACAATATCGGGAAGGAGTCATCGTCAATGCCCCTACGTACTGATATCAAGAAAGTCATGATTATCGGGTCAGGCCCGATAGTCATCGGGCAGGCCTGTGAATTCGATTATTCAGGCACACAGGCCTGTAAAGCCCTACGGTCGCTTGGCTACGAAATCGTGCTCGTGAACTCTAATCCGGCAACAATCATGACCGACCCCGGTATGGCAGATACAACCTACATCGAACCACTCAACCTGGACACGATGATTAAGATAATCGAGAAAGAACGGCCGGACGCCATTCTGCCCAACCTCGGCGGTCAGACAGGTCTGAACCTGAGCGCCAGTCTGGCGCGTTGCGGCGCGCTGGAGAAATACAACGTCAAGGTCATCGGCGTCGAGCCGGACGCCATTAAACGCGGCGAAGACAGGCTCGCTTTCAAGGAAACGATGACTGAACTGGGTATTGCAATGCCCCGTAGTAAAATTGCCCAGAGCGTAGAAGAAGCCGAAGCCATCGCCTCGGAACTGGGATACCCGGTAGTGGTTAGGCCTGCATATACGTTGGGAGGCACGGGAGGAGGCCTCGTCTACAACGTTGAGGAACTCCGACTGGTTGCCGGTAGAGGCATCAGTGCCAGCTTGATTGGACAGGTGCTTATCGAGGAATCCGTCGAAGGCTGGGAAGAACTGGAACTGGAGGTTATCCGCGACCATAAAAACCAGAAGATAACCGTCTGTTTTATCGAGAATGTTGACGCCATGGGAGTCCATACGGGAGACTCTTTCTGTACAGCCCCTATGCTCACCATCGACCCGGCATTACAGCAGCGTCTCCAGGAGTATTCCTACAGGGTTGTCGAGAAGATAGGGGTTATCGGCGGCACCAATATCCAGTTTGCCCACGACCCCGCAACAGGTCGTGTGGTCATCATAGAAATCAATCCCCGGACATCACGCTCTTCCGCGCTCGCTTCAAAAGCCACCGGCTTCCCCATCGCTCTCATCTCCGCCAAGCTGGCGGCGGGCCTCACCCTGAACGAGATTCCCTACTGGCGCGAAGGCACCCTGGAAAAGTACACGCCCTCCGGCGACTATGTAGTCGTCAAATTCGCCCGTTGGGCCTTTGAGAAGTTCCGCGACGCTACCGACCGCCTCGGTACGCAGATGCGCGCTGTGGGGGAGGTGATGAGCATCGGCAAGACCTACAAGGAAGCCTTTCAGAAGGCAATTCGCTCTCTTGAGAACGGACGCTACGGACTTGGTTTCGCCAAAGACTTCCATGAAAAACCGCTTGACGAACTCCTTCAGATGCTCAGCTACCCCAACAGCGAACGCCATTTCATCATGTACGAAGCACTACGCAAGGGCGCCGATACCCAGGAGCTTTATAAGAAAACCTTCATCAAGCCCTGGTTCATCCAGCAGATGAAAGAACTGGTGGAACTTGAGGAAAAGATTCTTAAATATAAAGGCAGGAAGCTCCCGGATAATCTACTTACCCGGGCGAAGAAAGACGGCTTTGCCGATAGATACCTGGCGAAACTGCTCGGGTGCAGCGAGAATGAAATCCGCAAACTCCGTACGAAACTAAACGTGGTCGAAGCCTGGGACTACGTGCCGGTAAGCGGCACGGAAAATGCCATGTACTATTACTCCACCTACAATGGCCCCGACCGTACAACGGTAAGCGACCGCCCCAAGGTGATGGTCCTCGGCGGTGGCCCGAACCGCATCGGACAGGGAATCGAGTTCGACTACTGCTGCGTCCACGCTGCTTTCGCCCTGCGTGAGATGGGCTACGAGACTATCATGGTCAACTGCAACCCGGAAACCGTATCCACGGACTATGATACCTCGGACAAGCTTTACTTCGAGCCGCTGACGGTAGAGGATGTGGTAAGCATTTACCGGAAAGAGAAACCCCTGGGGATAATCGTGCAATTCGGCGGGCAGACGCCGCTTAATATCGCCGAGGAACTGGAGAAAGCCGGCGTACCAATACTGGGTACGTCGGTAAATTCGATAGATATCGCTTCCGACCGCGGTCGCTTCAGCCAGGTGATGAAAAAGTACGGCATCCCCATGCCGAAATCCGGCACGGCCAGCACCATGGAAGAAGCCCGGGTAATAGCCGGGCGTATCGGCTACCCTCTCATCGTGCGGCCTTCGTATGTGCTCGGGGGGAGGGGTATGGAGATAGTGCATGACGAAGACGAGTTGAGACTTTACGTTACCGCCGCAGTAGGCGTGACGCCCGACCGGCCCATTCTCATCGACCGCTATCTGGAAAATGCCATCGAGACAGAGGCCGACGCCCTGGCTGACGGAGAGAATGTCTTCATCCCGGCAATTATGGAACATATCGAGTATGCCGGCGTTCATTCCGGCGACGCCGCCTGTGTTATCCCACCGGTCAGCATTCCTCAGAAACACATCGACACTATAACGGAATACACGCGGCGTATCGCCAGCGAGCTTCAGGTGGTCGGCGTGATGAACATCCAGTACGCCATCTGCAAGGACGTCGTCTACGTGCTGGAAGCAAATCCGCGCGCCTCCCGCACTGTACCCCTGGTCTCCAAGGTCTGTGGTATTCCTATGGCGAACCTGGCTACCCGGCTCATGCTGGGCAGCCAGTTAAATGACCTGAAATTGAAAAATCGGCATATCCCGCATTTCGGCGTTAAGGAGGCCGTCTTCCCCTTCAGCATGTTCCCGGAAGTCGACCCGCTACTGGGGCCGGAAATGAAATCCACGGGTGAAGTCCTGGGAATAGCCGAATCATTCGGCATGACGTTCTGGAAAGCACAGGATGCGGTCACACAGCTACCGACCAGCGGCACCGTACTTATTACGGTCGCGGAGTACGACCGTCCCGCCGTAGGCGAAGTTGCCAGACAGTTCTCCAACCTCGGGTTCAAGATAATTGCTACCGTCGGCACAAACGCCTTTTTATCCAGCCAGGGTATTCCATCGGTGAGTATCCTCAAAGAACATGAAGGACGGCCGAATATCACCGACGCTATCAAGAATAAGGAAATCCAGCTGATTATCAATACACCGGTGGGTAAACTGAGCATGTATGACGACTCTTATATCCGCAAGGCGGCTATTAAGTACAAAGTCCCTTATATTACCACACTGGCGGCTGCCACGGCGGCTGCCAAGGGAATCGCCGCTTACCGTGAAGGCAAATCAGATGTAAGGTCTCTGCAAAAATATCACGCAGATATTAAATAGCCTCTTTCCCCCATCCCGCATCCCGACAATCACTTTAGTGCCCATCCCGTTACGAGTTATTTTGCAGGTTAGGGTACATTAATGCCGTAAAATTAGAACCAAATAAATGAACAGCTTCTTGACATCGGGGAATAATTGTAGTAACATAGTAGTGGTCATATGCTCACTATATAGATTTGAATATTTCATAAAGTATGAACATAAGCTCATAAAAACGACGGGAGGACCGGGTAATTGAGCAGACAACCGCTGTGGCGACGGGTAGATTTTTTACCGAAGGTTACCTTGTTTAAACCTGCCGGGGTGCCTCTATCTCAATTGCAGGAAATACGGATTTCTGTTGAGGAAGCAGAGGCTATTCGTCTAAAGGATATCGAAGGATTGGAACAGGAAGAATGCGCTCAGAAGATGAACGTGTCCCGCTCTACATTTGCACGGATATTACTCTCAGCCCGGCAGAAAATGGCAGAAGCCCTGCTCAACGGAAAGGCGATAAGGATTGAGGGCGGTAACTACGAATTGACCAAGCGCAGCTTCCGCTGTGGCAACGGTCACGAGTGGGAGGTCCCTTTCGAGGTGATGATAAAGAAACCGCCGGAGCTTTGTCCTACCTGCAATACGTCTAACATCATGACGCTGTGGCCGTGGCAACACGGGGCGGGCAGCGGTAGACGGGTCAGAGGAAGGCGAAATCAATAACCTGTTATTGAGTGATATGATTTATAAAAAACGTTTTATAAATTAAGAAATTACACTAGAGCTATAAGAAAGGAGGCGAGTAATATGCCATTCGGAGATGGAACGGGACCGCAGGGAATGGGACCGATGACCGGCCGGGGCGCCGGTTACTGCACTGGCTACGGCCAACCGGGTTTTTTCAGCCCGACTTTCGGAAGAGGATGGTCTGGCTTCAACCGCGGCTTTGGTCGTAGCGTTGGTCGCGGTAGAGGGCGTGGTATGGCTCGACGCGGGTTCAACCCGTTCGTACCCTATCCTCGCTGGTAAACATAAAAATCTGATTTTTTTAAGGAGGTGAACAAAATGGCTTATGGATTCGGACGAGGTGGCGGCTATGGCCGCGGCTCCGGTGGTGGCATGGGTTTTGGTTTCCGCGGCGCTTCTCCACCCTGGCCTTACGTAGGTCGTGGCAGAGGGGGGCTACCCAGATGCGGTTATTACTTCGGCGGCGCAGGAGCACCGGCACCAGGGTTTTACAACTCCCCTTCCTACCCGGGAATGCCGGCCGCCCCTGCATATCCGCCTTACGCTCCCCCGATGACCAGAGACGAAGAGCTTAACTATCTTAAGGACCAGGCGGAAGCGATAAAGGGTCAACTGGAGGAAATTGAGTCCAAGATGCGCGACCTGGAAGAAGATAAGTAACGAGGTGAACATGTACCAAAAGGAGGTGCACGATGCCAGGTTTTGATGGTACCGGCCCCAATGGAATGGGACCAATGACAGGAGGAGGCAGGGGATTCTGCAGTCCCCGGGGAGTAAACCCTCGACAGTATGCCTTTCCCCAACGGGTGAACTATGCCTTTCCACGCTACGGAACGTATGGTTCCTGGCCGTTTACACCAAGGGTAACTCGAGAGCAGGAGCTTGAATTCCTGAAAGGCCAGGCCGAGGCATTGAGGGATGAGCTCAAAGAACTAGAGACCGAGATAGGGAAACTCTCGGCTGAGAAGGAATAAGGAGGTATTATGAGGATTGCCATTTCAGCCACCGGCCCTACTCTAGACGCTGAGGTAGACCCACGGTTCGGACGATGCCGGTATTTTATCATCTCTGATACGGAAACGGAGGAGTTCGAAGCATTGGATAATACCAGTGCGTCGGCAGCAGGCGGGGCCGGCATCGCCACCGCCCAGATGATTGCCGATAAGGGTGTCGAGGCGGTGCTTACCGGCAACTGCGGCCCTAATGCTCATGGCGTACTATCTTCTGCCGGGATTAGAATAGTGACCGGGGTTTCAGGCAAGATAAGTGATGCTATTGAGGAATACAAACTGGGCACGTTTGCCGCATCCCCGCAGCCTAACGTGGCCGACCATTACGGCATGAGCCCTGGCGGGAGCGGTGGCATGGGCGGGGGCGGTGGCAGAGGTGGTGGCATGGGCGGTGGCAGAGGTGGAGGCATGGGCCGAGGCATGGGCGGTGGTATGGGCAGGGGCATGGGAATGGGAGGCGGAATAATGCCTCAATCCGCGGCAGCGCCACAATCACTCAGCCCGGAGCAAGAAATAGAAGCCCTCAGGGCTCAATCACAGGCGATGGCACAGCAGCTGGCTGAGATTCAGCGCCGGATTGACGAACTGGGGAAGAAATAACGGTGAGCATATAATATACTATTTACAGGAGGTGTGACTATGCCCAGAGGAGATGGAACCGGACCGCCGGGAGGGGGTGGAGCCGGCAGTGGACGAGGTATAGGTAGAGGCGGAGGCGGCGGTGGCAGGATGGGAGGCAACCAGCCCGGGGCCGGCCCCAGCGGTGAATGTGTTTGCCCGAACTGTGGAGCGCGTTTACCCCATCAAGTGGGAAATCCCTGCTATAATCGGAACTGCCCTAAATGCGGAACGAAGATGGCCAGAGGTTAAGAGTATAAGATGATAATATCCGTTGCCAGTGGCAAAGGGGGAACGGGCAAGACACTGGTAGCGACCAGCCTTGCCCTTTCCCTGAAAGATAAATATGACGTGCAGCTTCTCGATTGTGATGTAGAAGAACCCAACGACCACATCTTTTTAAAACCGAACATTACCCGCAGTGAAGCGGTTTCCATACCGGTGCCCAAAGTGGATGAGGAAAAATGCACCCACTGTGGCATTTGTGCTGAAGCCTGTGCCTACAATGCCATCGCCGTAGTGAAGGAATACGTGCTGACCTTCCCCGAGCTCTGTCATGGCTGTGGTGCTTGCAGTTACCTCTGCCCGGAAAAAGCCATATCCGAGGTGCCCCACGAGATTGGGGTGATTGAAACGGGACTCGCCGATAGCATTGATTTCGGTCACGGCAAGCTCTCCATCGGGCAGGCGATGGCGCCGCCCGTAATCAGAAAGGTAAAAGGACTTGTCGATAATAATAAAGTGGTCATCGTTGACGCTTCCCCGGGGACTTCCTGCCCGGTGGTCGAAGCCATCAAGGACAGCGACTTCTGCCTGCTGGTAACCGAGCCGACACCCTTCGGCTTGAACGACCTGGTGCTGGCGGTAGAAACGGTAAGGCAGCTTGACATTCCCTGCGGCGTCGTTCTCAACCGCGCCGGCGTGGGCGACGGTAAAACAGAGGAGTACTGCCGTCAGGAGAATATCCCGATACTGCTGACCATTCCCCTTGATACCGCTATAGCCGGTTTCTATTCCAGAGGCGTTACGCTGGTTGAGGGTATGCCGCATTATAAAAACGGCTTTATTGAGCTCTTCGATAAGATTAAAGAGGTGGTAGATGAAAGAACTGCTGATTCTTAGCGGCAAGGGGGGCACGGGCAAGACCAGTATCGTGGGCTCATTTGCCTCCATAGCGCAAAACAAGGTAATGGCGGATTGCGACGTGGATGCCGCCGACCTGCACCTGTTACTCGCCCCCTC
>CAZCOB010000075.1:0-7326 GCA_964500415.1 uncultured Dehalococcoidaceae bacterium
GGTAATAATCGAAATGATTTCCGGGTTTATTTACTGGTAGTAACAAATAAGTATATTGTTGGGTCACATTTGCTTGATAAGTGTGATTCGCAAAATAAAAAAGGGCTGGACATCCCGATACCGGGAATATCCAGCCCTTCTGAGTTCTGTTAGGCTATGGCGGAGTAGACCTAACTCTTGCCGATTCTAAACATTTTCGTGCTACAGGTCGGGCATATGCCCTGGGTTGCTGGCTTGCCGTTTTTCATGGTGATGCTTTTGGCATCCTTCATCTCCTTTTTGGCACGGCACTTCACACAGTATGCTTGCATCTATCGACCTCCTTGTTTTCTTTGCCTTGAGACTATACCATCCGTGAGGTAGAAGTCAATAGTGAGGCTAAGACAAAAAGAGAAGCTCTCCCCAGGGGGTCAGTCCCATCGGGAGAGCCTTTAGCTTATAGCGGGACACGCTCTAGAATCAAATTCTGGGCGGTTTTTCGGGGCAGCGAATGGGCTGGGATGATAGGGCAAGGGAGGGGGTGCTGGACAATAAAAAAAGGGCAGCCGAGTTTACCCCGACTGCCCCTGAAAAAGAGCACAAAAAAAGGCACAGTATCCCTATATCGGACACTGTGCCGTGAAAAAGGTTAGACTATCTCTATATCAAGTGGAGCGTTTTTGCCACTAGGCAATCCGCCCCGTTGTCTGTTTAGAGGTTAGACTTCCCCTATATCGCAATCAGCTTTTTTGTGCTTATGGTCAACCCCGCTAGGCTTTGAATTGATAGCCCGCAACTCGCTGGCACTATCAAACGGCGAGGACTAGCCTTGTGCCCGCTAGTCCTCACCAACCTTTGTGGGGTATCCCGCCCGCCAAAGCTGGCTTGCCTTTGCCTTATTCTGTTATCAGCACTATCACCAGTCTGCGATACGCTAGCACTGGTGACTAGCACCCAGAAGCATTTTAGTGCTTCCACTATATATATCGGTAAATCGCCCCGTTTTATGACACTTCTACCAGCTTTTTTTGAGCCTTTTTTTGCTCTCGCCAGTAGTAGTGTGCTTCGCTATCTGTTAGCCGATAGCCCGCATACTTTTTGTAGGCAAGCTGGACAAAGCGTTTAGGATAGGCTTCCAGAATGAGTTTAGCTTCCAGTCTAGGTGTGAAGTCGGCGTTATCATCGGCTATCAGTTCGTGTAGTGGAGTGCTATCCCCGTTACCATCTTCCACAAGGTTATCAAGGCTTTCCTGTTTGACCGCCTTTGGGCACTTACTACCATAAGAGTTGTTAGCTTTACACTCTTGCCTTTGCCTTTTGGAGCACCGCCCGCAATCAGAGTTTTGGTTACGGTGATACCACTTCCGCCAGTAGTCGGCTACTTCGTATTGTGCTATCCTCACCAGTCCGCCAGTGGTCAATGGCTTGTCTTTGGCTTGATAGCTGGCTTTGACTCTGGCAAAGGCAATAAACAAGTCGTGTAGAAAGTCCTCTCTATCCTCTGGCTTAACCCTGCGGACAAAACCTTTGCCTACCTTATAATAGGTGAGCCAGTCGCCCTCTAGGTGGTCATAGCCGTTGCGATGATGACCGTTGCCTTGATAGCCGTCGCCACCTATGGTATATTCAGTGTAGTCTAGCATTGGTTTAACCCCCATTGTTTAGACTTGCCCTAGCGCTCTTGACCGTGGCTAGGGCATTTTATTTGCCCTCAAGGCTAGGCTATGCCAGCTTTGGCTTTGCTCATATTCAGTTGTTAAGGTGCTAGCAGAATTATGATTTACTCAAAAACTCATATCTGCTACAATCAGTATGCTTTACAAAAGAGCCTTTAGAAAAGAAAAGGAAGTAATTACTTTTTTAATGACTCACTAAAATAAAGGCCCGCTTGTAAGAGGTGAGTATAAAGTGAATTTGGCTGATTAAGCCTGAAAAGTCTCTACCTATAGTCGCCAGAGGGACGGTATTGAGGCCATAAGAAGGGCTAGAGGACGACGGTGGGACGACGAAAAGAGGACGAAATAAGGATGCCAAGATGTCAGGGGCTATCTTTAGACCAGGTACGGTATTCAACTGGTTGTATACCAGCCTTGGTTTTTCACCTGGTTTTCATCTTTAGACCGGCTAAGACCGGCTAAATATCCACGGTCCTTCAACAATCCGTACATGACGCTTGCCATGATGACGTGATAGGGACGGGGATGCTGGATGGTTTAGAGGAAAAGGGTCATTTTCACGCCGTCGTCCTATCGTCCCGTTTTCGTCCTTTCTTCGTCCGTATCTAAGCAACGCCAGTGGCCATCTTGAAGACCAGTGAAGGATATTCCACAGGGTAACGCATAAGCTCCAGCGTTGATACCGAGTCCACTATCAAAGCTACGGCTCCCCTGCATAATGAAAAAAAGATACTGTGTCTCGTCCAACCGGGCAGGCATAGTGGCCGATACTGCCAGTGTTGGGATTGGTGTCAGATTCTGGTTCGAAATGACGGGGAGGTAGAGTCCAGCATGCTTCCCCGGTTGCAAGACATGTTAATGCCTAAACAGCCGCCTTGGCAAGGGCGGGTGCGGGAACGGAGCAGGTAAGAAATCGGACAGCCTCCATTTTGGTGTGGTGGGCGCTTCACGAGGCTGCCCGGCTGCTACGGATGATACGTCTGGATACACTAGAGGCATCTCGATTTTTGCATTTTCTTTCAGGAACTCAATTATCGGTACCAGGTTCCCCTCTACCACCTCAGATTTAAGGGATTGAATAAAATATGAGAACCCAGGTAGTGTCAGGATGTAAAAGCCCTGGGATTTTAGCCGCCTCAGGTAGGAGTCAGAGTTCTCATCGCTATATGTCTTGTCTACAGTGGCCCTCCCCTGAGGTGAGATAAGCACTACAACCGATCCTCCGGTTATCTTGGCCGCCTCTATCCTGACTGTGCTCAGCAGCCGGTTAAGGCTTCCGCAGATGATGGTGTTGGACTCCTCCTGGAGACAGGCGTGCAGCTGGTGCATGGTGTCAACCAAACCCTCTGTCTCCTTTTGCTTGACCTCCAGCATCCGCACAAGCTTAGAAACTACGCCCTTTACCTCACCCATCAGCTTCCACCTAAATACCCTGCCAGATCTTGCAGGTTCTTATCTACGAGAGAAGAAAACCTGAACTGGCTTTTGTTATTAGTCGCCCAAACGCTGATAGACTTAACCATAACCAGTACAAGCGGCAGGTACTGTTCATAGCCCGCTGAGGCCGGGTTTTGCAGCAGGTTCAGGGCATCGCGGGCTAACGTATCCTTCTTAAGCTGTTGCTCAACACTGCCCACCGTGCGGCCAACTTCAATCGCCTTGGCATTTAATGCCTCGAACTGATCAAGCATAGCTCTGTTTCTGGCGTTTTGCTCATTGTATGCCTCTTTCAATACCTGAACATTACCTTCGACCTCGGCCAGCTCAACCTTCGCTTGAGCGGTCTTCTTCTCTATCTCCTTAAGCGCACCATACGCCTCAATCGATTTCATAACCTCGGTGGGCTCGCCATATCTCCACGCCGTCGCATTTATCAGTGAAAGGGCGGTGAGTCCGAACCTCCGTTTGAGTAGTTTCTTGCACATTTCAATCGGCTCTTTCAGGTGAGAATGCTGCTCCTCCAGGCTCTTCACCATTGCCTGTTTCTGCTTCACCTTGTTTCGTAGTTCATCTTCACTTGCCTTGATTCTTGTAAGGTCAACAAACCTGTTTACCGCCCGAAGAACCTTACTGGGTGTACCATACTTCTCGGCTGCCGTGGCGAGTTCGCACAGCGCCTTCTCATCAAAGCCAATGGCTTCGAGTCTTTCGTAAGTTGCCAGTACCTTCTCCAACGCCGCTGTCTCATTTTGTACCTCTTGCATTTTCCGCTCAGCAGCATCCAGCTCCTGGGTGCGGCTCTCCATTTCGGCGGTCTGGGTATCGAGCTGCTCTCGTCTGTTTTGCACCTCATGGTCCAACTCCTCCAGGTTGCTGTACTTTGCCACTGCCTCAAGCACTTCTCCAGGACCACCAAATTTCCCGGCAGCCTCGGCTATGTGAGACAGGGTGTCGATATCAAGGTCGGCTCCTTCGACCTGTGCCTTATAACTCAGAGCCAACCGGGCAGCTGTCGGTGTCAGTCCTGCCTCATGCCACTGGCGAAAGAGTAAAACAAAGGCGGAAACATCCAGTTTTTCTTGCTCGAGTTCCGAAACAAAGCCAGCTATTTCAGCAGGTGATGTCCCCATCTGCTCAAGTTGGGTTTTGATATTTATCGCCTCCTTCAATTGGCCCACATTGGTCTCTTTTCTTTCGAGGTCCTCCATGAAGCCCACCACATCACGCAGCGATGACCCCATGGCCTCGAGTTCCGCACTGATAGTCATAGCCGCACTCACATCAGTGAGGGTGAGGTTTTCGGACAGCATCTCGCTGAATAATGCGGCGGTACTTTTCCAGGGTTCAGGGTCGGTTGCTCTAACGCCCCTGGTATAGCCCTTTGTTGTCGACTCACTCCACCGGCCTCCGTTAAGTTCCACTATCTCTGGATTTGACATGCCCTTTCCTTTCAGTTGGGCCATGAGGTCTCTTGCCCGGTCAAGCTCTGGCGCGGTCAGCCTCTCTCTGCTGGCAAGCATTTTTAACTCTTTAGCTACAGATTCCAAATCCATCTTACGCCTCCATAACTTTATTTTCATGAACCAGGATTCAGGTTTTCAGCGAAACTCCGGATGTGCCACTGAAAGTGGGTCCTCCCAACCACGAACCTCACTTTTACCCTTGTCGGTTAAGCGGTAAAATACTCTTTCCTTAAGAAAGTCATAAATTGGTACCTCTCGTCTGTCAACAGGTTCAATGAACTCAAGGAGCTTGAACCAGTGCCAGTATTTGGCAAACGAGTTATACGTGCAGCCCCTAATGGGTTTCTCCCCAACCTCAATGCGTTCCTTGTTTATCCTATCGAGGTTTTTTCGTAGCGCGTAGAAGATATCCGCGGCACACGCCTCGCCATGCTCCGACAGATACTGCTTGCTAAAGCGCCCAGGTCGATGTTCCGAGCCAGCCCGCCCCCAGGGAATGGTCATGCTATTGGGACCGGGACCCTTTCTCTTTCGGACAGACTCCTTTGGCGTCTTCTCAATCCCTGGTTTCCGTTGCCTCATCTTCTGCCCATACCTTGTCGTAGTCCTCATGCAGGTCAGCCACTGAATACTGGAGATAGACTGAAGTCGTGGTTGGAGACTGATGCCCGAGTATCTTCTGTAGCCGCTCTAGGCTCATGCCTCTCTTTATGCAATGGATGGCGAAGCTGTGCCTCAACACATGCGGATGCAGTTTTCTATGTTTGGAAACGGCAGGGTCACCTATCTCCTTTATCCCAGCCCTTCTTCCCAGTTTCCAATAAATCTGGTTAACCCTTTGTCTGGTAATGGGAAAAAGAAGGTCGCCCTTATATGGAAACTGCCTTCTCCACTGAAGATATTCCTTGATCATATCCAGGGTACCCTGGTCAATAGGAACTACCCGTCTCCTTTCAAGTGCCTTGCCGTCTCTCTTACGCATTTTCTGCACCTTAATGAGGACGGCTCGATTCTCAAAGTCTATGTCCGGAACCCGTATCCGGATGAGTTCGCCTACCCTTATGCCGGTATGCCATGGAATGAGGAGAAGAAGGATATCCCTGAGAGTCTTGGCCACGGCAATAAGCCTCTTCACCTGCTCGGGTACAAGGTATCCTTTTAGGTCGCGTATCGGAGTTACCTGTGTCATTCCATAGTCCTTATACTCGGTATTTCATCACTATTTTTTATTGCTTTGTCGTAGGTTCAACCTAGGAGCAGGATTATATTTACCCCTAATTATGTGTGACAATTTTGGCAATAGGCACGAATTAAACAAGGCACCATTCTACTCTTCCTGGTATAATCCTCTCCTTGGGGTTTACCCACAAGAAAGGCTCTTGGTGCTTCTCTGTAGCTCTGGTAAAACTGCGAGGAGAAAAGAAAAAACGCTTCAGTAGGCATGCCTCTCCCCTTTTTAAAGACTGCCTAAATAAAACATTTACCTTCTTTGTCATACCTCTGGCTGCCTTTAGCACCCTACTGTAATAAGTGTTACCTAGACGCCGATGCTTGAGCCACTGTTTTGATTTCCCATTGACAAGATGAAGGATGGGAACCATCTTAGCCTCGCTATTTTTCTGGTTGGCGAAGTTGGCCACTTTCACAGTTCCGGTCACTTTATCATAACGCTGTTGTGTCCTTCGCCTTACCCCAGTAGCGACCTCAAGACTAGCCCTAGATATCGGATTTGCCGTGTGGCCTTGAGGCTGGTGATATGAAGCATAGAGCCAGGAACGCTTTTCCCTAAGCTTCTGAAAAGCCGAAACTGGCACTTCAACAAAAACTCTCACATGATAAACACCCAAGTGCTCGCAGACCCTTAAAAGGCTATAGATTTTGATTCTAGTGCATGATGCTCCTGTATGTGGTTCCTTAAAAGCACAGGTATCCCAAAACTTACCTTTGCCATTCCCCAGGAGCCGATAAATGTTGCGCTGGCTGTAGTCTAATGAGTGGCACAGAGCAGTTATAGCATCGCTGAGGACCAGGTTGCCACTACCCGAAGGATTGATAGCCCGTAACGCATACCAAAGTGCCAACTGCTTATCAAGTTTAAGCTTGAATGCAGGGGGCGAGAGTTCAGGTACAAGTCTAACGAATTGAGGATGGTACGTTATTGTTGCCTCCAGGACATACTGTTCAATGGTTGGGGGATTCTCTTCCATCTTTTCGAGGAAAGACGCTATCTCTACGTCGCTTAGCCCTTTATTAAAAGGAGAGTGCCGGGCGTCCTTTGCGAATAGCCTCTCCCATAACACCTTTATTTGCGCCTCACTGTTTCTATTCACTCTCTTTCTATCCATACCCCCACTGGTATCAAAAAAAGAAACCGAGACCGCTAGACTAACAACACGGCCTCGGTTCTAGCCTCGTTCCTTTCGACTATGGCGTCGATTAGTATACTCAGGTGCTCATCGTGTTCATGCTTCTGTTGAGGCAGTCAAGGCTGTAGGCTCTCTTAAGGTGCTTGCCGATAGCAAGTCCTACCCGATAGACCTGACTTTTGATAACGGCATGGTGATGCTGTCAAGCCCCGATGATAAGGGGCGGGCGGTAATGCCAGCCGATATAGAGGGCGAGGTCAACAAGGTGCGGCTTGACGGCAAGTATCTTGCCGATGCCTTAAAAGCCTGTAGCGGTATGGTGGACTTAAAGCTCACCGATGGTAAAACGCCAGTCCTCTTTCAGGTTGACGGTTATCTGTTGGTCACCATGCCGATGCTGAC
>CAZCOB010000076.1:0-7257 GCA_964500415.1 uncultured Dehalococcoidaceae bacterium
CGTCGTTGATAGCGACGATGACATCCGAGGTCTGCATGCCCGCCAGGTGCTGGATAGCCCCGGAGATGCCGCAGGCGATATAGAGTCTGGGGCAAACGGTCTTGCCGGTCTGGCCCACCTGATGGCTGTAGGGAATCCACCCCTCGTCCACCGCCGCCCGGGAAGAGCCAAGGGCCGCTCCCATGGCTTCAGCCAACTCGGCAAGCAGCTTGAAATTCTCGGGTTTGCCCAGTCCCCGCCCGCCGGAAACGATAATATCGGCGTCCTCAATCCTGACCGTCTCGGTAACATCGTCGATAAAGTCGAGCAGCTCTGTCCTGGCGGTGACGCCCTCTTTTTTGAAGTCCACCCTGATAATCTGTCCCTGCCGTTCGGGGTGGGGGGCGTCCTTTTTAAAGACGCGGGGGCGGACGGTGGCCATCTGGGGTCGATTGCCGGGGCATATAATAGTAGCCATGATATTGCCGCCGAAGGTGGGGCGGGTCTGCAAAAGTAGCCTCTTTTCCGTATCGATATCCAGTCCGGTACAGTCGGCGGTAAGGCCGGTGTTTAAAATAGCCGCCACGCGGGGGATAAAGGCGCGACCCAAGGCTGTGGCACCGGCGATAACTATCTCTGGCCTGTATTCCCGTATAAGCTCGACGAGCTTGTGGGTGAGATAGTCCTCCTGGTTATCGGCAAGGTCTGGGCTTTCTACCAGATAGACTTTATCGGCGCCGTAAGCTACGAGGCTTTCCATATCCTGAACGTTGTGGCCGAGGCAGACAGCGTACAGTTCGGTCTGTAAAGTATCGGCCAGTTCCCGGCCGCGAGATAAAAGCTCGTAGGCTACATTTTTCAGGACGCCGCGCCGCTGCTCGGCGAATACCCAGACGCCGCGGTATGTATCGCTTATTTCTTTGGTTTTCTGGGGTGCTTCGATAGTAATTGCCTCAAAGCTACAGGCGTCCACGCAGGCGCCGCAGAGGGTGCAGCCATCCTTTATCTGCACCTTATCATCGACGACGTCCAGCAGACCGAAGGGACAGGCCGGTATGCAGTTGCCACAGCCTGTACATTTATCAAGGTCGAAATTAATACCCGTATCCATCAATCAGTCTTTCTTCTTACTTTTATCTTCCTCCAGCGTTATCGCCTGCCATTGGCACACATCAACACATTCACCGCAGGAGATACAGCCTTCTTTAACGCGGCATTTCATATCCTCCACCTCCAATACACCGACCGGGCATACAAAAGTACAGGCGCCGCAGCCAGTGCATTTAAGTAAGTCAATCTTCACTCCCATTAATAAAAATTCCTAGCATAAGCCGGCATTCTTGAGTCTATCAATTAGTGTATCCACCTGATTTTCCACGTTGCCTTCCAGTATCTCGGCCTGGTGGACTCTCTGGGGGAAGAATATCTTGATAACCTGGGTAGAGGAACCTGGAAGGCCTACCATACTCTCATCAACGCTCAGTTCCTGTATGCCCCAGGTGTCGATTTTGGCGCTCTTGGACTTCGTGATGCCGCGCAGCGAGGGGAGACGGGGCACGTTAATTTCCTTGGCGACGGTGATGACGGCGGGGAGAGTGGTCTCTAAAATTTCATGGCCTTCCTCCACCATACGCTTTACGCGAAGATAGCCGTCTTTTATATCTTCAATCCGGCTGACATAGGCGACGAACGGCACATCCAGCATCTCCGCCAGTTCCGGTCCCACCTGGCCGGTATCCCCGTCGATGGTCTGCCGCCCGCAGATAATGAGGTCGTAATTATCCAGTTTCTTGACGGCGCAGGAGAGTGTGAAGGCGGTGGCCCGGGTATCGGCGCCGCGGAAAGCGTTGTCGCTTAGTAAAACAGCCTCGTCGGCCCCGAGCGAAATGGACTCCCGCAGCGCCGCTTCCGCCTGGGACGGGCCCATGGTGATGACGGTGACCTTACCCCCGTCCTTCTCCTTGAGGCGCACCCCTTCTTCGATGGCGTAGGTATCGAAGGGGTTGATGATGTTCTCGATTCCCTGGCGGATGAGGGTATTGGTCTGGGGGTCGATTTTAACTTCGGTGGTGCCGGGCACCTGCTTCAGGCAGACGACAATATTCATGCCGTTCTGGCCTTTCTCTTCCTCAAGTTCACGGCTATGGCGTTTCTTAAAATCTGGTTGGTGCCCTCGTAAATCTGGAGGATTTTGGCGTCCCGCATCATTTTCTCCACCGGGTAGTCCCGCATGTAGCCGGAGCCGCCGCAAATCTGCACGGCATCCACGGTGACTTTCATGGCGGCATCCGAGGCGAAGACCTTGGCCATGGCCGATTCCTCGGTGACGTTTTTGGCACCGCTATCGACATACCTGGCGGCAGAATATACAAGAGCGCGGGCGGCCTCGACCTGTATGTCCATGTCCGCCAGCATGTTCTGGACGACCGGCATGGTGATTAAGGGCTGGTCAAACTGGACGCGCTGCTGAGCGTAGTCCGTGGCTGCTTCCAAAGCCCCCTGGGCCAGCCCCACCGCCTGCGCCCCGATGCCGGGTCGGGAGCGGTCGAAGAGGCGCATCGCCTGGATAAAGCCCAGCCCGGGCTTTCCGAGCAGGTTTTCCTCCGGTACGAGGCAGTTTTTAAAGACGAGTTCTCGGGTGGCCGAGGTGCGGATACCCAGCTTCTTTTCCTTTTTACCGAAGGTGAAGCCGGGGGTGTCTTTTTCCACGATGATGGCGCTGGCGCCGCGGGCGCCCTTTGATTTATCCGTCAGGGCGATGGCCGTGTATATTTCGGCCTCTCCGCCGTTGGTGATAAACTGCTTGGTGCCGTTGAGCAGGTAGCCCCCCTCCACCTTTTCCGCCGTCGTTTTAATATTACCGGCGTCGCTGCCGGCGGTAGGCTCGGTGATGGCGAAGGCGGTCAGCTTCTTGCCGCTGGCGATATCGGGGAGGAATTTCTTTTTCTGCTCGTCGGTGCCGTATTCCATGAGGGTCATGCAGCCCAGGGCGCTGGCGGCATAGGTGACAGCCACGCCGCTGCACACCCGGCTGAGTTCTTCCACGACCAGGCAGAGCTCCAGGCAGCCGCCGCCCAGTCCCTCGTATTCCTCCGGGACGAAGACGCGAAACATATCGGCGGCGGCTAGGTCTTTAACGATGTCCCAGGGAAACTCCTCTTTTTCATCGAGCTCGGCCCGGACGGGCAGTATTCTTTCCTCGGCGATGCGCCGGGCCAGGTCCCTGATGGTCTTCTGCTGTTCATCAAAAAAGTAGTCCAAGGTATCGTTCCTCCCTCCGTAAACCGGGTCGGGTAAAATATCTAACCTGAGTTCTGTTTTTCCGGGACTAATTTAAGGTTCTCGAAATCGGCGGATGCGCCGTTGAATTCAAGTTAAATTATAAGCAGTGTCGTGTATCTGCGTCAAGGCGGGGGCGCTATCTGCCTGCGGTTGATAATATATACTCACCCCCTTTGTCCCCCTCTAGCTACGCACTCCCCTTTTTTGGATGTGGGTGTAAAACGGGGGTGAGGGAGAAAACATTAAATCCTATAACCCAACTGTACCCCAGAGAGGGTGTCAATCTATCCCCCTAACCCCCTTCCTTTGGAAAAGGAAGGGGGAATATTTAAAAATAGAATAGTGCTTATTGTTTCTTTTATATAAAGAGGCCAGTGCTGTGAATGACTAAAAAATACGCCGCCTACTTTACCCAACCAAGGGGGGAAGGGGGTTAAGTAATTACGGGATAAGCCGAAGATGACACTGGGTGGTTAGGGTGGGAAAAGATAAGAGACGAGGGGGGTGTGGTGTAATAAATGGTCAGGCCAGTTCTTGAAGTCGTTTCATCACTTCTTCCACGCTCTCCTCGGCGGTGGAGGCGCCGGAGGTGACGCCGATATGTTGCTTACCTCTGAGCCAGGCGGGTTTAATATCGTCAGCGGTCTCAATGAGGTGTGTCTCGGTGACGCGGGCGCACAATCCGGCGATGCGGTTAGTGTTGGCGCTGGAGCGTCCCCCCACTACCAGCATGAGGTCGGCCCGGTGGGCCAGTTCCAGGGCGGCGGCCTGCCGTTCCCGCAGGTCATTGCAGATAGTATCGATGATGTGTATCTCGGAGTTTTTCGTCAGGGCGAGGTCAATGATTTTCTTCACGAACCCGGCGAAATGAGCGGGCACCTCGGTAGTCTGCGAGAGGATACCAAGTCGGCACGGCAGAGGGTCGAGTGCGGCGATAATTTTTTCGTCGGTAGTGGCTATTCCCTTCCCCTTTGCCCAGCCGAGGATACCTTTAACCTCGGGGTGGTCGGCGTCGCCGAAGATGATAACGAAGAAGTCGGACCTGGCCAGCCTGGCGGCGGCGGTCTGGGCGCGGCGCACGTTGTGGCAGGTGGTGCTGATGACTTCGTTGTGATGGGCACGAATCTCCTCCTCTAATTCCGGACTGACGCCATGAGAGCTGGTGACGATGGTGTCCCCCTTGATATCGTCGATTTTACCGACGACCCTGACGCCTTTTTCGGAGAGCTTTTGCAGCACCTGCTGGTTGTGGACAACCGCCCCGAGGGTCTCCACGCCGCCGCGCTCACGGGCCACTTTTTCCAGGATATTGATAGCCCGTCTCACCCCGAAGCAGAAGCCGGTCTTACCTGCTTTTTCAATCCTGGGCATTTTCTCCTCCGGCATAGACGCCATGATATTCCGGTGGTAAAAGAGCAGCGATTTTTCTCATAATATCGTTAATCAGCCGGTTACGCTGCTCCCGGGTCAGTTTACCGTCGGTGGTTGGGGGGTTGAAAGGCCTGCCTATGGTAACCGTGATGCGCGGTCGGTGCAGCAGGCACCATCCCAGCTTCCTGAGCTTATCGGTACCAGTGATGCCGACCGGCAGTACCGGAACACCCATTCTGGAAGCGATTAGCGCCGCGCCGGGCAGGGCCGGCTGCATCCGGGCATTACTGCTCCTGGTACCTTCCGGGAACATGATTACGGAGACGCCCTGCTTCAGCCAGCGTTCCGCCGTGTGGAGGACTTCCCTATCGACGCCGCCCCGCCTAACCGGGAAGGCGCCGAAGTTCTCCACCCAGAAGCGTGTCCACCCGTTCCGCCACAGCTCCTCTTTGGCCATGAGGACCGATTTTAATTTAATACTGGCGGCGACGATAGGAGGGTCGGCAAGGTGAAGGTGATTGCAGACGATGAGCACGGGACCGTTAGCGGGTTCGTTTTCACGGCCCCTGACATGCCAGCTTCCCACAGGAAATACCAGTAGACGTATTAATACCCTGCCGAAGTAATAGACCCAGTGCATTTGATAATGATTATATAGCGTGGGGAGAAGGTAAGACAAACTTTATGTGGCTAGAGCTCTGTAAGCTTCCTCTTAATTTCAGGGATAGTATTTTGCGCGGCATGGCGGCCCCGGGTGATTAGCTCCCGTGCTTTCTGAAAATCGCCAGCGCCTATGTGAAAAAGGTCAGGCTCGATGACAATATCCGCATTTTCCAGGCTGGTTCGTGCCAGCGAGTAGGTGGTGATGTAGATGGACTGCATCATTATCTGGAAAATATTTGGTTCTTTGTGGGCCGATATACGCTTCTGGCTCATCTCGCTCAAGCGGTCGGATACGTCCGGGTTAACGTTCACAGCAATAACGAAGTCGGCCCCCATTTTCCTGACTACCTCGACAGGTACGGGGGTCGTCAGGCCGCCATCGACCAGGTATCTGCCTTCGCGTTTGACCACGGTAAATATGCCGGGTATGGAGATGCTGGCGCGCAACGCTTCCGGCACCGAACCGCTATCGATAACTATCTCTTCGCCGGTATCGATATCAGTGGCGACACAGGCAAACGGTATTTTAAGGTCGGTGAACTTGATGTTGCCGCCTACATAGCCGGAGATAAGGTCCTGTATTTTCTTGCCCTTGATAAAACCGGTCCTGGGGAGGGAGGGGTCTATCAAAGGGGCCATTCTTTTCCAGCCGGTGTCCAGAGCGTCTCTGGTGATGCGGGTGATATCCTGGTCCCAGGCGTAACCGGCGCCGATAACGGCGCCGGCGCTGGTGCCCGCTATCAAATCGATGGGGATGCCTTCCTGATGCAGAACCCTGAGGATGCCGATATGGGCGAGGCCGCGCGCCGCGCCGCCGCTCAGGGCCAGGCCGACCTTTTTTCCGGGTGAGCCGGTGGTGCTCATGTCTATTCCCACAGCTCCTCGATGTCTTTTTCCGTTTTTTCAGGCTGTCCTGCCGAAGTGAAGTCCTTATAGGACTGGGCGGAGCCGTATTCGCGGGGCTGGAACGCCACCGGCATGGGCACGGCGTGGCCGAAGATGAGGGCCTGCTGCTTGGGGGCAAGGCGGGCCAGGACGGATTTAAGCTCGCTCTTGCCGGAGACGCCGGCCAGAACGCTATCAATATCCCTTTCGTTATCGAGGAGGCAGGTAATCTTGGTGCCCATCTGCGACATCACCTCGGAATCGATACCGCTGGGGCGCTGGTCGATGACGAGCAGGGAGACGTTGTACTTGCGCATCTCGCGGGCGATGGTGCCGAAGATGGTCTGGCTGGATACTTCGGGGTTGAGGAACTTATGGGCTTCCTCGATGGTGATGACCAGGGGATTGGGCGCCGCCGTGCCCTCGGCCATAGCTTTCTCCGTCCGCGCCTGGTACTGGGCATAAATGCGGCGGGCGAGCATGTTCGCCACGAGCACGTAAGCGGTAATATCGCGGTAACGGCCGAACTCCAGCACCACATTGACTCCGCGGTCGAGATGGTCGAGGATGCTCTTGACGGCGTCGACCGGGGCGTGCGGTTCGATGAAGGGCAGACGCTGGAAGGTACGGAGACCTCTCTTGAGGGTTTGCAGACTACTTTCGTGTATTTTTGTCTCTTCAAGAAGTTTTTTTATTTCTTCAGAATCTTCTGTTTCAAGCGTATTCTGTATCCAGCTTTTACCAAAGCGGCGGCGTAGCTGGTAGGTAGCCTCGACGGCAAGGTCGGTGAGATTTAGCGTCTGGCGAAGGATGGCGATGTCTTCCGGCTCGATTTCGTCGTAGCCGATTTTTACAACGAAGTCGGTACTAACGCCGCGGCGCCGGGAATTCTCCTCGTCGAGGGTAAAGATGGCGACCTTCGACTGGAAAAGCGGCTTGAGGCCCTTGACGGGCGGGCCGGCTTCCGACGTGCCCTGCCAGCCGTACTCGTTGTGCATATCGAAAATCAGATTGACGGCCCGGCTTTTTTGCAGCATGCCGATGAGCAGGATGCGGGTGAGGAAGGTCTTGCCGGTG
>CAZCOB010000077.1:0-7214 GCA_964500415.1 uncultured Dehalococcoidaceae bacterium
ATCCAGCACCTGGCGGGCATGCAGACCTCGGATGTCATCGTCGCTATCAACGACGACCCCAATGCCCCCATTTTTGAGGTAGCGACCTACGGCATCGTCGGCGACCTTTTTCAGGTGGTGCCCCTGCTCATTAAAAAGCTGAAAGAGCAATAGCCGGGCGTTTATCACGCCGGAAGAAAGGAATAGACACTGATGGATAAGACAAAGTACGGAAAATACATCATTAGCGATGATAACGGCAGGCCGCAGCACGATACCAGGGAAAACGAAGAGTTCTCCGCCGCGCTTCCCCATATCGCCGTTCCGGTCGCTTATCTCGACGACAACGTGGTTAAAGGGAGCTTCTACGCGGAGTGCATCTGGTTCCATACCGCCTCCGAGGCCGTAGTGGAACCCCATACTCACGATTTCGACGAAATTCTGGCGTTCTTCGGCAGCAACCCAAAAGACTACCACGACCTGGGCGGAGAGGTCGAGCTCTGGCTGGGCGATGAAAAACACATCCTCACTAAAAGCTGCATGGTATTCATCCCGAAGGGACTCCAGCACTGTCCGATGATTCTCAGGAGAATTGACACGCCCATTTTCCATTTCTCCGCCGGCCCGGCGCGCGACTACGATAAGGCCAGTAAATAACCGGGTAAGCTACCGGCACCCCACCCCTGTCATTCTAAGCCAAAGCCCTGAGCAAAGCGAAGGGGCAGCGAAGAATCCGTACCCCCCTTGTCATTCCAGCGTAGGCTGGAATACACCCCCCACCAACCCCCATCATTTCTTATCTATTCCCACCCAAACAGCCCTCGCACCATCTACCGCTTATCACGCAATGTAATTCGCCCCTCTAAAGAGGAGTGCGCAGCGAGAGGGGTGCAGCCCCCCTCAAATCATAAATATGGTTATGTTTGCGTCTCTCAAACTTGATTTTTGTCTCCCAGCCCTCCACGCTTGCCACAAGCACCCCGTTTACCCTATAATATTATACTGAAGCCGGCTGGAGTGGAGGCGAGGTGGTATGCAGATTAATGTATCCCAGTTGCTTCAAGAAGCCATCGGGTCGACACGGGATTGCGAACTCAACGAAGCGACTGATATTATCGGTGACGGGAAAAAATATACGGTCCGGGGTAAGTGCCATCTATTACGTACCCAGCGCAGTATCCTGGTAAAATGTGCATTGAGCACCGAGGTGGAACTTACCTGCAATCGCTGTCTGGGGCAGTTCCGTCACCCGTTTAAAATAAATTTTGAAGAGGAGTTTTTACCTACCGTAGATGTAGCCAGCGGGGCGCCGCTGCCATTGCCAGAGGAGGCCGGTAACTTTACCATTGACGAACATCACACCCTGGATTTAACGGAAGCGATACGTCAATATTCGGTAATAGCTATCCCGATGAAGGCGCTCTGTGATAAAGACTGTGCCGGACTTTGCCAGAGATGCGGGCATAATCTGAACCAGGGGAAATGTGACTGCCCGGCACAGGAGACAGACCCCCGCTGGTCTGAATTGATAAAACTACTAGAACCATGACAATATAACATTTTATTGAACGGAGTAATATATGGGAGCTCTACCAAAACGGAAAAAAAGCAAATCACGCGCCGGAAACCGGCTGAGCCATAATGCCCTGAAACCGCCGGCACTGGATATCTGTCCCCAGTGCCATAGTCCTAAAAAACCCCATCACGCCTGTCCTACCTGTGGAACCTATAACGGGCGGGAGGTCATCAAGATGAAAGGACCGAAAAAAGCGGCCGGCTAATTTATCCACCAGGTGAGGGACTTCTCCTTTTTTGTTACCTCTATTTCAAGTCTACGCAGGGAATCTGCCCTGTATCTTATAGCTACTTACGAGGAGGGAAAGCAACTAGGATGACGAAAGCAGCCTGGGTATTCCCCGGCCAGGGCTCTCAGTCGGTCGGCATGGGGCGTGACCTTTACGATAACAATAAATCAGCCAAGGCTATCTTTGAACAGGCTGATGAAGCGTTGGGCTTCTCTATATCCAGACTCTGCTTTGAAGGTCCGGAAGAAGAACTCCGCCAGACGATAAACGCCCAACCCGCCCTGCTGACCGCCGCTTACACCTACCTTGAAGCTACCCGTGAAACTAATGGTAAAAATCTGCCCGAGCCCGCTTTTCTGGCCGGTCACAGCCTCGGCGAATATACAGCCCTGGCAGTAGCCGGAGTATTCGATTTCAGTACCGCCGTCCGGCTTGCTCGCGAGAGAGGCCGTTTGATGCACGAAGCCGGGCAGATGCGCGCTGGTGCTATGGCCGCCATCATCACTCTGGATGAAGCGAAACTTGCCGAAATCTGCCGGAAATCCGACGCCGTTATTGCCAATATCAACTGTCCCGGTCAGATTGTCATCAGCGGTGCCGCTGAGAATGTCGCTAAAGCCATGGAGATGGCCACCGCCGCCGGGGCCAGCCGCACCATACCGCTCCAGGTGAGTGGCGCTTTCCACTCCCCGCTGATGCAGCCGGCGGTTGAAGGCATGATAAAATACCTCGACGCCACCTCCTTCGAGGCACCAACTATCCCCGTTATCGGCAACACCACCGCTGAACCTATGACCACCGCCGAAGCCGTTAAAACTGAGTTGCGAAACCAGCTGTCCAATCCCGTGCAGTGGCAGCGTTCCATCGAATACATGGTGAAGGAAGGAGTATCCACCTTTATCGAGATAGGGCCGGGCAAAGTTCTCACCGGACTCATCAGGCGAATTGACAAAGAGGTCGCCACGCTAAACATCGGCGACCTTAAGGCAGTCAAGAGTCTGGGCCAGTAAACAAAATAGGGGGCAGCTTATGGAGCTTACGGATAGAGTGGCTATCGTTACAGGCAGCGCGAGGGGCATCGGACGGGCCATCGCCCTGAAACTGGCCGGGGTCGGCGCCAATATCGTCGTCAATGATATCGCCGCCGCGGCCGATTCACTGGAAAAAACGGCGGAAGAAATCAGGACGCTGGGACGCCAGTCCCTGGCAGTTACCGCCGACGTGAGCTCCCCGGATGATGTCGCCCGCCTTGTCGAGACGTCTGCCGGCCACTTCGGGAGAATCGATATCCTGGTGAATAATGCCGGGGTTACCCGCGACCAGTTGATAATGCGTATGTCCGACGAGGAGTGGGATACCGTGCTTAATATCGACCTGAAGAGCGCCTTCCTCTGCACGCGGGCGGTACTGCGGCATATGCTCCGGCAGCGCTGGGGCAGGATTATCAGCATCGCGAGCGTGGTCGGAATTATCGGCAACGCCGGCCAGGCTAACTATGCCTCGGCCAAGGCGGGTATTATCGGCCTGACCAAGTCCATTGCCAAAGAAGTCGGCTCCCGCGGCGTCACCGCCAACGCCATTGCACCCGGCTTCATCGAAAGCAAGATGACGGAGCAACTCGACGAGAAACAGCGGCAGGCTCTTCTTGAGCACATCCCCCTGGGAAGCATCGGCACTCCACAGGATGTAGCCGAGGCCGTGGCTTTCCTGGCTTCCGAAGAAGCTAAGTACATTACCGGACAGGTCCTGAACGTGGACGGCGGTATGGCGGGGGGATAGGCGGGGGACAGGCGTATTACCACTAACAACGGGACAACAGGCAAAAGGGGACGCCCGTTGCAACGTCCCCTTTTTAAGATACCTGATTCTCCGCCGAAGCGATTACGGCTCCATTTCCATACTGGCCACGTTGAACAGCCTTACTTGATGAATCGCGTCGTAAGGTAGGTTATTCGCTTTAAAGGCCTGCTCGAGGGCTTCCTTGCTCGGGGCTTCCCATTCGCAGAAATGCTTTTTACTGTCAAAATCGCAGTAGGTTTGCTTCCAAGTAAAGCCAGGTGGAATCTGGGGTGCCATCTCCTTCAGCATTCCGAGCAGTTCCTGTTCAGAATGAGGCAGAGTGTGCACGGCGATAAATCGTGGCATATTTCTCACCTCCCTCCTTTTGCAAATTTTTAATATCCCCCTCGACCTGGAGTCTGTGAAAAACCACGTTATTATGGCGAATCTACATGAAGCTTACGTTATCATAAAGCTTCCTCTACCTGTTTTCCGGCAGCTCGATTTTAACGCCGTAGCGGCGCATCCGCCATTCCTTGAGGCACTGGAGCACTTCTTCATCCTTAATATCATGCCAGTAACGATAGTAGTCAGATACATAGAAGAGCGACTCCGTGCCGACGGCGCAGGTCACCACCCTGTCGGCAAACTCCCGCAGTTCCTTCACCACGTGTTCCGGCCCCACCGGCACCGCAGCGACTATCCCCTCCGGCTTGCGGCGGCGCAGCGACTCTATAGCGGCTCTCATGGTATAGCCTGAAGCCAGGCCATCATCCACGAGTATCACCGTACGGCTGGTGACAGATAGCGGCGGCCTTTCACCGTGATAGAGCAGGCTGCGACTGCGGATGTCCGACCTCACCTGGCCTACCTGATAGTTAATCTGCTGATGGCTCAGGCCGGCCTGCTTGACGACCTCCTCGTTTAATATCATGGTGCCGTCATCGGTTATAGAACCAAAACCACCCTCCGGGCTGAGGGGCAGCGGAATCTTGCGGGAGATAACAAGGTCGAGGTCGGCATTCAGCGCCAGGGCGACACTGAGCGCTACGGCCACGCCGCCATTGGGGATGCCCAGCACTATCACCTGTTTTCCATCGTATTCGACAAGCCTTTCAGCGAGCTTGCGCCCGGCATCATAGCGATTATCGAAGATAGGCTCGATAGCAGAATGACGCATGCAATTATCCCCCGTATTACCTGTTGAGTTATTCTATCAACTTAAACTCGTTCACGTCTACCAGGCCGAGGTCGGTCAGCCGCAGCTCGGGGATGACCGGTAGCGCCAGGAAAGATAATGCGGCGAAGGGAGCCGGCAAGGTAGCACCTAAATCTTTAGCCACCGCTTGTTCCAGCCTCTCCAGTCCGGCGACCACTCTCTCCAGCGGTTCGTCTGACAGGAGGCCGGCAATAGGTGTGGCCAAGCTATCTACTACTTTTCCCCCAGTCGTTACTACCAGTCCGCCCTGTAAACGCTCGACCTCTTTGATGGCCGCGAAGATATCTTCGTCACTGGTGCCGACAACGACGATGTTATGGGAATCATGCGCGGTGGAGGAGGCCAAAGCCCCCCTCTTCAAACCGAAGCCCGTCACCATCCCGATGCCGATATTGCCCGTAGCCCGGTGCCTTTCCACCACCACGGCTTTAAGAACATCACGTGTGGTGTCAGGCATGACAAATCCATCTACGACCCTCACTTTTATCTGCTTCCTGCGGTTAATAATCTGGCCTGGTATGACCTCAATGACCAGCCGACTCTCCCCGGAGGCTTTTAACTTTAGTGCATCTAAAGTAAACGGCTTAACATTGACCGTGTCCGTCAGTCTATTTCCTTCAAGCTCGGGTAATTCAAATAGCGGTTTCCCTTTTCGCGCTACAAGTCGGCCACGATAGAAGACCATCCCGACACTAAAATCGCGTAAACCGTCAAGTACGATGAAATTGGCGTAATAGCCCGGGGCCACCGCCCCCAGCCCCTCCAGGCGGAAATACTCGGCAGTGTTAATGGTGGCCAGTTGAATCGCCCGTATGGGGTCGAGTCCCAACTTTATCGCCTTACGCACCACGGCGTCGATATCGCCGTCATGGAGAATATCAACGCCATGGCGGTCGTCAACCACGAAGAGACACCTTTTATATGTCTTATCGGTAACCAATGGCAACAGAGCTTCCAGGTTCTTCTCCGTGGAGCCCTCACGAATCATGACGTGCATACCCCGCCGCAACTTTTCTTCGGCCTCGGCCAGCGTAACCGACTCATGGTCGGAATAGATGCCGGCGCCGATATAAGCGTTAAGGTCTTTACCGGAAACACCCGGGGCATGGCCGTCAACCACTTTACCCCGCGCCGACGCTATCTTATCCAGTATAGTAGCATCGCCAAAGAGGACACTGGGATAGTTCATCACTTCGCCCAGGCCGATACACTCCTTATATCGTAAAATACGCCGTATATCATCGGGGCCCAGATTAGCCCCGGAGGTCTCCAGATGAGTCGCCGGCACGCAGGAAGGGGCCATCAAGAAAAGGTCCAACGGTAAACGCCGGGCGTAATCCAGCACGTACTTTATACCATCGATGCCGCAGACATTGGCAATTTCATGGAGGTCGGTTACTATTGCCGAAGTGCCGTGTGGCACTACCGCCTGCGCGTACTGGCCGACATCCAGCATGGAGCTTTCCAGGTGGGTATGTCCGTTAATGAGACCGGGCGCCAGGTATTTGCCACTTAAGTCGATAACCCGCTTCGCTTTCTTATAGTCCCCTATTCCGGCTACCCTGTCCCCGCAAACGGCTACATTACCCGTCTCGATTTCGCCGTTGAAGATATTTACTACTTTCGCGTTAGTCAGGACAAGGTCGGCGGGGGATTCGCCTTTAGCTACGGATATTAATCGATTGAGCCGACTCAAAATTACTCCTCCAGGATACAGATATCAGGCAAGTTGCGGTATTTTTCATCATAGTCCAGGCCGTAGCCTACCAGGAACTTATCCGGCACGTTAAAACCCAGGTAGTCGATAGTAACGGGTACCCGCCGTCGGGACGGTTTATCCGTCAGGGCACAGAGTCGCGATGAAACCGTTTTTTTCTTCTTCAGATAGTCCATAAGGAAAGCAACTGTGATACCGGTATCCACTATGTCCTCCACCACTAGCACATGTCTGCCCCTGACCACCGAGCGCAGGCCCTGTACCACTTTCACCTTACCCGAAGTCTGCTGACCGCTACCATAACTGGACAAACGTATAAAATCAATTTCCAGAGGAAAATCAAGCTGACGAACGAGGTCGGCTAAAAAGACGAAAGAACCTTTGAGAATACCGATGAGAAGAGGATTTTTATCATGATAATCACTGGCGATTTCAGAAGCCAGCCGCTTGACTGCAGAATCTATTTCCACACGTGATAGCAATCTGTGCAGTCTGTCTTGAGAAACCATACCTGGTAAAATTATATTCCTTATCGCTAGTTATGTCTATAATAAGTGAGGAAAGACTTACCTTAAATCAACGCAAACATGACCGGATACAGTAAGGCTGGATACCCTTTTCGGAATACCCAGCCTTAGCTTGAGTCTCTGATTTTACTTCTGAGGTGGCCCGCATCATTAGGACAGGATAGGGGCAATATTAAGGTTGGATTCCG
>CAZCOB010000078.1:0-7189 GCA_964500415.1 uncultured Dehalococcoidaceae bacterium
CAAATTCGTTTACACAAAGCTGGTACAGATTGTAGAACCCCCGGTGGTCACTTTCGCAAACATGTTTCTAGAGGCAGCCATAAGATTAGCCCTGAACAAATGGGTCGAACCTATTTATGCCTCTGAGCTTGCTGGGCTGGCGAGTCTCTCGGCTGATTATGGACAAATCGAGGATTTATCGTGGCTTCAGTATTGTACCAATCTGACATACCTCGACCTCCACTATAACCAGATAAGCGATATTTCCCCTCTGGCCAACCTCACCAACCTGACATACCTCGATCTCGGGTGGAACCAGATAAGCGATATCTCCCCTCTGGCCAACCTCACCAACCTGACATACCTCGACCTCCAGTTTAACCAGATAAGCGATATCTCCCCTCTGGCCAACCTCACCAACCTGACAGGCCTCGGGCTCAGCGGTTACCAGATAAACGATATCGCGCATGTGGTCGATCTCACCAGACTGACGTCGCTCAGCCTTCCCTCTAGCCAGATAAGCGATATTTCCCCTCTGGCCAGCCTCACCAACCTGACATACCTCAACCTTGGAGGCAACCAGATAAGCGACACATCCCCTCTGGCCAACCTCACTAACCTGACATACCTCGACCTCGGGTATAACCAGATAAGCTATATCTCCCCTATAGCCAACCTCACCAACCTGACATACCTCTACCTCAACTTTAACCAGATAAGCGATATCTCACCTCTGGCCAACCTCACCAACCTGGGATACCTCGGCCTCGTCTCTAACCAGATAAGCGATGTCTCCCCCCTGGCTAACCTCACCAACCTGACATACCTCGGCCTCAGCTCTAACAAGATAAGCGATATCTCGCCCCTGGCCAGCCTCATCAACCTGACAGACATCGACCTCCGGGAGAACCAGATAAGCGATATCGGTCCCTTGGTACAGAACGAGGGACTTGGTACGGGGGATACCGTTTTCATATCGTGGAGTCCATTGAGTTCAGATTCCATCAACATATACATACCTCAACTTAGGGCGAGAGGTGTGACTGTTGATTATTAGACCTCAGGCAGTGGACCGAAAGTGTAATATACCCGAGGGTGAGATTGCACATTAGCCTGTTTTGTGACCCAAAAATTCTGACTGTTGTGCAATTTAGTTACAGTCGGCCAGGAAGAGTCGATTGGTTTAACCTGCTTTAGTCTTCTACTTTTAAGCTTGATTGGCTAAATGGCTTTATATTCGCCAGTATTTAGCCTTACACTTTAGAATATCCTATTTTAGAAAGGCTGCATAAACCACACTAACTCAGACCATCCCATTAGTAAATGTAACCATGCAGCTTGCCCTTGTTTTTGACGTTAGGTCAGATAAGAACTAAAATAAGGATAGGAATATGAAAAAAAGATTGGCAATAGTTGCTTTTCTTGTGCTTGTGGGCGTCTTGGTTGGTCTTGCCGTCTGTCCCGGTATCAGGAGCTGGAAAAACGCAGAGTTTACTGTTAAGGTCATTGGTCCTGAAGGAACAGGGTTTGAAGGCTTCTGTACGCATGAAGTGAAATATGTTATGGGTAGTCGAACCGAGGAGACCGACATGCAAGGCGAAATGACGGTGGATAAGAATACCTTTGAATTTGTCATACCGGGAATAGAAATCTCCTGTGTAATCTGGAACAAAACGCCAGGTAATTCGATTACGGTTATTTTGCTGAAAGACGGTACTGAAGTTAACCGTGTTGCAGGAGCGGAATATGATTTTTATCTCGACTATTATCCTCCGCTAAGTTGATACCTCAGCAAAAGCGGCTCAAGGCTTCCGATACACACATGGCGAGTATGGCGGTACTCAGTATTCCAGGGACACTACACTAATCAGGACTACTACAAATTAGTTATTTAGTTATACTGACCAGGAGCAAGATTGATTGATTTAACTCGCTTTAGCCTTCTGCCTTCAGGCTTGATTAGCTAAATGGCCTTATATTCGCCAGTATTAGCCTTAATACTTTAATGAATAGTGTTGTAGTAAGGCTGCATAAACCAATGGTATTCAATACGCATACACACAAGCATGCCGCAAATCAAGTATATTGCTGCCTATCGAGTAGCCCCGATTTCAGCTATTACCCATTGGGCGCTGGTCAAGAACATCGTATAATATCCGGAATGATTAGCGCCTTCTATACCCGTAATCAATTTTTCATCTAAAATCAGTACCAGCACAATTCGGGCAAGGTGGTAGTGTGTCTGTGTCATCGTCTAGAGTAACCGCTTGACCACAATTAGTACAGTAATACGTACCCTTTCCTGGCTTTTCTCCAGTTGTTGGCATTTCATTCCTCCCTTCACATAGTAACTATCAATATAGCTATTATATCACCCCTGCACCCCTGAAAAATCCACATATGGAGAACCGGAACTTAAAGCGTAGAAATTTCTGGATATTCCCCCTGCCTTTCTGGCCGCGCCTAATGAGTAGGCTGACAAGCCCGCTTAGAGAGGTAACATTTTGGCCTTTTGTTACGTCAGAGGCAACAAAACAAGCTAAAGTACAATATTAGGAAAGGTTGCTGATAGAGCTATGCCTTCACTGCTCGACGTCTCCGAAAGACTATGACTGCTATCACGAGTATACCTATGGCTATGGCTATTATTGCCCAGCCCCAGGGAGGCATCAGCGGGGGTTCTACAATCTGTACCAGCTTCGTGTAAACGAATTTGCCCCCACTTTGGAGTGTTGCATTTATCGTCAAAGGATACGAGCCATTACTGCTAAATCCTCCACCTCCGATTAGAGTGAGTGTGGTGCTAGTGCTTCTATTAGGCTGCAAGGGATTCGATGGAGTAACATCAAAGATAAAGTCGAAGGATTCGCTTACTTCAAGGGTGGCAGTTAACGAAATAACAGGCTCAACACCCACATTCTTCAAGGTTATTTCGACTGCCGCCCCCCCGGGATTAAAAGGCGGGACAGGACCCAACACAGACATGATTTCAATCGGTTCCTGGTTTTGCGACGCAGAGACTGGATGGCAGCTGGATACTGTCACTGCTAGAAGCGTAGCAGTAACAAGGATACTGCTAACTATGACGCAGGCCGGTCTTTTGAACATATGCTGCTTCACCCTATTACTATAACGCAGAAAGACGAAAAAAGTTGCATTATTCCGCTTCGCTTAATCTCTCTCGAATTCCACGGACACCATACCAATTAGGCCTACTACAAATTAGTTATTTAGTTATACTGACCAGGAGTAAGATTGATTGGCTTAATTCGCTTTAGTCTTCTGCCTTCAAGGTTGATTGGCTAAATGGCCTTATATTCACCAGTATTTAGCCTTAACATGTTACTGAATCCTATTTTAGAAAGGCTGCATAAACCACATTAACTTAAGTTAGCTCAGAAAATGAGAATTAAAGCGGAAGAAATTCATGGATACCCTCGACTACCTTTCTGGCCTCCTCGCGCCTTACGCTTACCAATTGAGACTTCGCTGAACTAATGAATTTTAAAGACTCTACCTGGACACCAATCTAGCCAAAGCTCCTACCAACCAACTAAATATCAGGTTAGCAACCCAAGTAACGCCCACAAAAGCAACAGTCAATACTGGGAAATACCATGATAGAAGTGTTGGATTATTGGTGTTTTGACTCGTCAAAGAAAGAGTAAGGACAATTGCTGACCCGAGAATAACAATAACCATGCCCACAAATCCAGAAACTCGAGGGAATACCATTTGAAAACCTGAAGGCATTTCATCCTTTCGCATATTCGGTAGTGCCATCAAAAGCATTTGAATCACTGGGAAAAGAATTGCTATTGCAAAAATCCAGTGTTTTAGTGCAAAAAGTAATACAGTTGATAATGCAGGCAGCGTATTCAGTTGCCAAACGGTATTACGGTCAACACTTGCGTGTCCCTGAAAATGCCATTGGGCAGCAATATATCGTGCTCCGGCATATAGGTTATACAATGATACAAGTATCCCCAAAATACCGATAATGGTTAGAAATATACTCATTAGACTTATAAAACTCTCTCAGACTCAAGATTCATTTTTATATTCTTGAATTGCATCTAAAGCAAATCTCGTAGCTTTTGCCTCCATTCGTTCGTTAAAGTTCTTCCACTCTTTATATTCCTTCTTATTCAACCATCTTTTCCAAAACCATCCAGCTGCAATAGAACGCCTCTCAACCTCTCTGTAACAAGCTATCATTAAAGCAGCGTCCTGTTTATCTGGATTATTGAGCACGTTCTCATATACCATCTTTAGTTCATTATCTGACATGTGCCTAACACTAACTGCGTGTTTTTCGATGCGACGCCGCAATTCAGTATTATATTTGTCTTGGTCGAAACTCATTTTTTGTTCTCCTTTTCTCCTAATTTTGAAAAGGCTGCATAAACCACGCTAACGTAAACCATCCCAGAAGATGAGAATTAAAGCGGAGAATCATTGTTGGTTGTCTTCTAGGGAGAGGCGTTTATTCTCACGTTTTTTGCGTATGTATTCGCTTAATACATGTATCCCGATTCCGATACCAGTTCCGCCTAAAATGGGAGCAAGTTTCTGCCATAAAGGCTTACCACTATCACTCAATACGCTATCAGTAATCATTAATGAAAGGAGCGCTAAATATATTATAGCCCCCACTATGTTCGCTACCTTCTCTCCCCTTTGTGATAATTTTAATTTCCAGACCTCTATTAGGGCATAGCGCCATAAAAGCGGAACAGCTAATATTATTGCTAAAGATTCTAGCAGTCCGAAAATCTCGAATCTCCATATGACTATGAGAATGAAAGCCGGAGTCATTGCAATTGTAAAAATTAGGAAGAATATCTGAAGACGGCCTCTCTTAGCTATCGCACCCTTGGCGTATTTGGACAACCGCGGGCCTGTTAGCCCAGAAAACATCAACACGGCTAATACAGTGCCAAGTATTAACAGTATGTCTCTCCACATCTCTTCGTCACTCTAATTATAACATTTGGGGAATGTGCTTAATCTTAATAAAGAGCTATTCTCAAATTCACTAATCTAGCAAGTGGTATAATAAGATTAGACGGAAGATGGGCGAAGAGTACGAGACCAGCTACCCTAAAATAGAAGAAGTTGAAGCCAAAATCTCTGAATGGCATAAGGGAGTATTTCTGAAAGAACGCCTTTTGTTTGCTGGAATGATTGAACTGATATTAGAGTCTTTCAAGCCTCTTAGTGGGCGCCGCAAGGAAACCGACGAAGGCGAGTTGGCAATGTCGACACTGGCCACCAGAATGTTCAATGACGCCGAAGGAGCGAAGCAGCTGCTTCTATGGGGGCTACCAGACCAAGCACAGCCCTTAATACGGGATATCATCGAGTGCATGTTGCTATTCCGTTTGTTCCTACAGAAACCCAAGACGGCTAAGAAATGGTTGATAAATCTAGCAGAATATCAACCTAAAGCCGTTAATGCTAAGCTGTTGGAATTGGGAGTACATGCCAAAGAATATGCCTGGTATGGTGTTCTGAGCCATGGGGGGCATTCTAATCTCCTTGCTTCTTTGTCACATACCCAAGAAATGGATGCTGGAGAACAGGGAATGTTGCGCCAATTCCATTTTGGGAGTGCAAGGACTGCAGAAACGGAATATTTTATTCAACAGGGTTTCCTAACGGTGTTCTTTCTATTATACATAGCCTTGAATGGGCCGCTGGCTGAATTGTACTATGGGCGCTCAGAATTGGATGTTTTTAGCAGATGGTATGCAAAAGTAGATGACATTCGACTGAAGCTGGTCGAGCTCGCTTCCGAAATCACCGAAAAGCCTGCCTTTGGCACATCCAAAGTTGACCATGCCCTTCAGGAACTCACCAACAAGAAGATGCGTTTTGAAGAGTTCAAGAGAAGACTCACTGGAGACGGCGACTTGCCCCTTAAAGACTAGTCCAGATTATTCCAAATATCGTAATTTGCGAACTTCCGTCTTGGACTTAACGAACTCAAGGCGAAGCTAGAACGTTACAGCCCAATAAGATTAGTAAATGCAATTTCGGTCAATTTATAGTTAAGAGAATTTCTATGATTTGCCTACAGCCTTATCCAGCAATTTCAAGAATTCAGCTTCGCTGAGCGTCTCTATTCCCAACTTCTCCGCTTTAGTCAACTTAGAGCCGGGGTCGGCGCCCACCACCACGTAAGATGTGTTCTTAGTCACATCCGAGCCGGCTCTGCCGCCAAGAGCCTTTATTTTCGCTTCCGCTTCAGAACGGGAGAGGGATTCCAGCTTCCCGGTTAAAACAAATTCCCGTCCGGCTAAAGGCAACTCCTCAGGCCTGGCTTCCTTACCCTTCTGTCTTTCCAGCTTCACCTCGGCCTTTCTCAGCTTTTCGATAATTTGCCTATTTCCTTTCTGTCTGAAAAAGGCAACGATGCTTTCAGCTATCTTTGGGCCGATAGATGGAATGGTTGAAAGGTCTTCCTGGCTGGCTTTAGCCAGGTTGTCTATTCTGTCAAAATGCTCTGCCAATAGTTCGGCGTATTGCTCACCGACATGGGTGATTCCTAAAGCAAAGATAACTCGAGCCGAGCTTCTATCCTTGCTTTCTTCGATGGAATTAAGCACATTGGAGGCACTTTTGTCTGCCATTCTTTCCAGACTGAGAAGCTGATCCTTTGTGAGGTAGTATAAATCGGCGGCATCCTTGACCAAGCCGGCCTGGAACAAGGCCTGACATAGCTTTTCGCCCACGCCATCCATATCCATTGCCCCGCGGCTGACGAAGTGCTTGATTTTCTCCAGGGCTTGAGAGGGGCAGGCGGTATTGGTGCAGCGGTGCATAGCCTCACCTTGAGGCTTTATCACCTCGCTTCCGCATACAGGGCAGCTACCGGGCATGGAAAAGATTTGCTCCTTGCCAGTACGGCGGCTGACGATAGGTTCGACAATCTCAGGAATAACTTCGCCAGCCCGCTGCACCACAACCCAGTCGCCAATCCTGATATCTTTGCGGTGGATGTCCTCCTCATTATGCAGCGCTGCTGAGCTGATGACTACACCGCTTACTCGAACTGGCTCCAGAACAGCGTAAGGGTTAAGACTCCCCGTCCTCCCCACGTTTATCCCAATGTCAATTAGCTTTGTGGTGCCCTGGACGGCGGGAAACTTATAAGCAATAGCCCATCTTGGCTCGTGAGCCACAGTGCCCAGCTCTTGCTGGAGGG
>CAZCOB010000079.1:0-7127 GCA_964500415.1 uncultured Dehalococcoidaceae bacterium
CGGGCCAAACGGCGCCGGTAAAACAACGACCATTCGCATGCTCTCCACGGTCCTGCGACCCGATAGCGGTGAAATTACCATCGGGGGCCACTCCGTTCAACACAAGGCCGAGACTGTCCGCAGCATCATCGGGGTCTGTCCTCAAGACCTGGCGATTTATGAAGACCTCTCTGCCATGGATAATATGGTGTTCTTCGGTCGGATGGCGGGAATGAAGGGAAAAGAGGCCGGGGAACAGGCTATGGCCAACCTGAAGCTGATGGGATTGCAGGACAGGACCAAAGGGAAGGTCGCCAAATTTTCCGGGGGTATGAAGCGTCGCATCAACCTGGCCATTGCCCTTATGGGCAATCCGCAGCTTCTCTTCCTGGACGAGCCTACCACGGGTATTGACCCGCAATCACGGAATCATATATACGATAACATTGAGCGTCTTCAGCAGGAAGGGATGACTATTCTCTACACGACTCATTATATGGAAGAGGCTGACCGCCTCTGTAAGCGCGTGGCCATCATGGACGGCGGTCAGATAATATCGATGGATACGCCGTATAACATGAAGTCGCAGATAGGGTCGCCGGAGCAGGTTACCCTGGAAGACGTTTTCCTGAAACTGACCGGTCGGAGCCTGCGGGATTAGCCGGAACATGAAAAGAGCGTTATATATCACCCTGAATGAAGTACGGTTGTATTTACAGGACAAAGGCGACCTCGCTTTCAGCATTCTTCTGCCCATAGCTACTTTCGCCCTGATGTACGGAGCCTTCGGGGGGCATACCATGTTCGAATCCACCGCCGTTATCGTCAACGAAGACGGCGGAAATTACTCCACCCTCTTTATCGAGCAGCTGGATGAAATCGAAGGCATTGACGTCGAGTTGCAGACGGCGGCGGAGGCGGAAGCCAGGTTGGAAAGGTCCGACCTGTTGCTGGCGTTGTACGTACCGGCAGGCTTCTCGGAAACCCTGGCGTCCGGTGGGAAAGCAGAGATGGTCTTTAAACAGAGGGGCAACGGCGGGCAGGAAGGCCAGATTCTCGCCAGCATCATCCGCAGCGTGGCCGAGGAGATGAATAAGGATTTTCAGGTTCGCGACCAGGTGAAAAGCGTTCTGCAGGGAACGGGAATCCCCGAAAACCGCATCGATATTACCGTGCAGCAGTTACTGGAAGAAGAACGCCGGCAGCCGGCGGTAGGCGTGGTCGAGGAGGTTGTGGGCGGCAGCCCGGACTTCATCAACCAGTTCCTGCCGGGTATCGTCACCATGTATGTCCTCTTCGCGCTGACTATAGGCGCCAGGACGATAGTAGAGGAGCGCAAGCGGGGCACGCTGGAGCGGTTGCTCACCACCCGCCTCAGCGCCAGCGGGCTTTTCTTCGGCAAATTTCTGTCCAGCGTCAGCCGGGGTTTCGTGCAGACACTTATATTACTGGGGTTGTCTTATGCCGTTTTTCAGCTCTTCACCCCGCTCTCTTTCCTGGCATCGCTGGTTATTTGCCTTGTTTTCGCCGCCGCCGCTGCCGCTCTGGGCCTGATAATCGCCTCAATCGCCCGCAGTGAGGACGGGTCTGTCTGGATTGCCGTCGTCTTTACGATGATTATGGTCATGATGGGCGGCACTTTCTTTGAAGTGTCCGAAGGTTCGATACTGGAGACTGTCGGCAAATTTTCCATCAGTACCTATGCCAATGAAGCCCTCAGGGCGGTAGTGGCCGAGGGCGGTTCTCTGGGCAATACCGTCCGGCAGCTGATAGTGATGGCCGGGGTATGCGTGGTGGGACTGGTTATCAGCCGGCTTACTTTCAGGGTTCTCCCGGGGGGTAAATAAAGAGCCATGAAGCACCTTGCGCATGTCTGGTTTATCGCCCTGAAAGACCTGAAAATCTTTGCCACGGACCGCGCTTCCGTGTTCTTCTGGATAGTGTTTCCCTTCCTGTTCATTATCTTATTTAATTTTCTCCTGGGCGGTGTCGGCAGCGAGGACGAGCGACTGGAACTCCATGTCGTCACCCTCGAAACGGCCGGGGGCATGAGCCACCAGATAATCGGTGCCATGGAAACGATGGATGAGGCTCAGCTCGGTCCCGGCGCGCCTAAAGTAGTTTGGGACAGGGATTATGAAGAAGCCCGCCGGGCTGTCGAGGATGGGGAACTGGCCGGTTTTATCGCTTTTCCGGCTGATTTTTCACAGGCGTTGATGACGGGCTCCGGCACACATCTCGAGGTATACGTCGATGCCGGTAATGTTAATACACGGGCAGCCCTGGAAGGCCTGGCCGGAGCTATCTCTTCGCAAATCGGTACGCACCAGGTAATTATCAATGCCAGTGTTGCACTCATGGTGGAAGAAGGCGTTATCCCGGCGGATGTCGCCAGCATCGATAAAGCCGTACAGCAGATTATGGGCGAGATATTTGCTGCCACCGGGGCCGAGGCGCCCTACCTGGCCTTCAGGACGGAGATGGTGGGCGAAGTGGAGGCGGAAAATCCGTCTAACTACGTTATTCCCGGCTATCTCGTCATGTTCGTCTTTTTTGCGGCCGCAGTAACTGCGGAAACGCTGGTTCGTGAGCGGCAGAACAATACCCTGGAACGGCTACTGGCTACTTCGGTAAGACGGGAGTCCATCCTGGGAGGTGTCTTTACCGGCACGGCCCTCCGGGGCCTGATACAGATAGCTATATTCTGGGTAGCAGGCATCCTGGCGTTTAATATCGACCTGGGATTATCGCCGTTAGCCGTTATTATCCTCTCGGTACTGATGGTCATCATGTCCTCGGCCTTCGCCGTGATGCTGGCGACTCTGGCCAGGACCCAGCGTAGCGCGGGCTCGCTAGCTACCATTACGGGGCTTCTGCTGGCGCCCTTGGGTGGGTGCTGGTGGCCTTTTTTCCTCTACCCGGAATGGCTACAAAATATCGCCAGGATAACTCCTCACGCCTGGGCGACCTCGGGATTCAATAAGCTGATGGTCTTCGGCGCCGATTTCGGCGCCGCCGTGCCGAATATGTTAGCCTTACTGGGTTTTGCCGTTGTCTTCGGGGCGATAGCTGTCTGGCGGTTCCGCACCAGTTCTATGTAAGGACAGATTATACATGGAACTAAAGATAACGCCTGAAGAAGGTATCTAGTTACCGCTAATCACGTAGTGGGTGGTACCACCGGTAACAGTCTCGCTGCGTATTGATATGATGAAATATACCAGGTTCCAGGCATCTTGGTTAGATACTAAGTCCACGTACAGCATGTTATCGCCCGGGGTTAATACGCCGTCAGCCCAGAGCAACTCGAAGGTATCAATGTCCACACCCTCTTTGAAAGTCCCCGGGTAGGATTTTCCATTCCAGACGTTTGACTCGGGGCTCTCTGGATTAGAAAGGTTCTTGGAAACCTCGGATTGCTGACCGGTAACTGTTATGTGTTCGGGAGACCATCGCTCATCACCTTCGACGATAAAGCAGGTCAGCCTGGCGGCTAATGTCTCGATGACGTTACCATCCCGGTCCTTAATCGGTTCCGGGACAACGAAATCGGTAATGACACCTCCCGGGTAGCTGGGGTCATCGTCGAAGTCCAGGTTCCCGTCGGTTCCCGGATGGAAGGCGAAGTTGTTATCGCGGATATAGAGGTAATGCCCTGCGGTGTTCGGGCTGGCGTAAACAATGATAAGGGACCAGCCGGCAAAAGCAAGGTGTGAGTCGTCGGAGGTGGAGGGGTATCTACCATTGTCGGCTCCGACATCATCGATGGTATAGATGGCATTGCCGGTATGGTGCGCTTCCCCTTCAACTACGGGGTATGTTTTCACCAGTGCGGATACGTTCTTGGTGCAGGCATAGGAAAAGCCATAAGGACCGCTTAATTCGTTTCGCATGACATAAGAACGCTCGGCGGTAATATTCCCGGAATACCCATTAGGGTCGGAGCCTATCTCGAAGTGTACGTCGGTATCCGGATACATAACCTTTATTGCAACGTTATCAATACAGCAGTATCCGTCATCGCTGTTGGTAAAACCGATTAGTTTAAACTTCAGTTTGAAGTCATCGGTTAAATATTCATTCGGGATAACGTATTCGAAAGCTTTGGCACTATTCACCTCATTACGGAAGGCCGACTCGTAATCGCTCCAGGTGGCACCGTCATTGGCAGAGATTGCAAAATCCAGGCCATCATCTGACTCCACATTTCCCGTCTCCCAGTGTTCCCAGTTAACTGATACCGCGGTCCAACCGGCGTACTGCCCTAGAGGAATCGTTATGGTGCTGTCCATGGGCAATTCGCGTTCTTCTCCGAAGGTGTATTCACTGCCCCTGAAGTAAGACTCGGAATCATCCCAGGAACTGTCGGGTGCCGGGTCCCAGTTGGGAGAGAAGCTCGAGCAGCCGTCCGACCACTCTATCTCTTTCCTGGCTTCATTAAACCACCCTGCCCAGTAGAGGTAAGCGGCAACAACGTCGGCATCTGCCGGGATGGAGTCGAGGGTAACCGAACTGGGAGTATACCAGGTTTCACGATATGTGTCCCACCAGGAAGGGTCATCGTTTGCCAGTAGCGAGTTGCCGATGGCTACGTAGTCGCCGGACATGGCGTCCCCCATCTGGCGCAATTCGCACTTGGAAGAAAAGGCCTGGATAGACGTGTCGCCGGCATCCGAGGTGATTTCAAAAATGCGGGTGTCCACGTCCCAGGAAATAGGGACGTCATTAGGGTTGGGATAACCGAAAGAGCCGGGGTCCATACCGGTGGTTATCCAGGCAATAGCAGTGGGCATGCTGTTAGGGTTTGTTGCCGGCGGGTCGTATTCAAAGGTAAATTCGAGGCTCATCAACTCTGCATCCGGGTCCACGCCGGGGAACTCGGCAAAGAGGGGGTAGTCTTCATCGTAAATCCAGACCACGGCCTGGCCGCCGTCGCAGGTGGTAACGTTTTCGGAATCCGGGTGATGAGGGGCGGGGGGGTCCAATTCATCCGGGTGCAGGCTGCACGATTCTTCAACGTATTCAAAGCCCTGCGGGAGCCATACTCCGAGCGATTTTACGGTGAGGTTATCGCCTTCAGCAGGCGTGAAGTCTATCTTGATACTGTACGGCTCGCCGGGAGTGGCGCCGGCCGTGCCGACCACGATGAGCTTGTTTGATTCGGCGATGGCTCTGGCTTCAGCCGCGCTTAAGGGCGGCTCCGTCGAAACCCAGATATTCTGAATGGTAACGTTGGCCGTCACACCGTTGACCGTCTCGGTTTCATAAGACCAGACGGTCTCATAGTCGTAGGGGTCGTAACTCAGGCCCATGAAGTCGTACTTTATCCGCCATATGGCGTCCTCTATGCCGGCGTCGGCGGCGTACAGCTCGTTAGACTTGCCTTCATATTTTACGCCGGTCTTCAGGGCGGTGCTGAGATGAGCCAGGACCGGTAAGATGGTAAGACTGCCCATTAACAGTAATACCAGCACGATGATGAGAGCCATGCCTGTCTCATCGGATAAGAACCTGGAACGGATGAATTTTAACGTTTTTCTCATATCGCTATCCTGATTGTTACAACCTGGGTCTGGCCGCAATCTCGCGCACCTTGGTCACATCGATTAGTCTGGAACCTCCGCCCACGCTGGCGGTAATCGTCATAATTAGTGTGCCGTTTTCCGATGTGCAATTGGTCATCTCCGCATCGGAGTTAATATCTTCCGCTATCAGCGTCACGCTTGGGTTGCCGTCCCCTATGGTATAGTAACGCTTTAGTCGGCCGTCCACTAATGAATAAACCACCTCATAGTCGGTATTATTCCACCCGGTCCATGTAAGGGTCAGATTGGAAGTGGCCGGAAATCCGTCCACCTCGCTGATGTCCTGCGCCATCTGAGCATCCCGGCTAATCCAGTAGAGGGCATTGAGCGTCTGGCGACTGGCAGTAGTAAAGTCGTTATTTGTGGCGGTCTGATTCATAATCTGGGCATTGGCGATAGTGGCGCCAAGGCTGATAATTCCGGCAATCGTCACGGAGACCAGCATTTCAATCAACGTTATGCCTCTCTGGTCTTTACGGAATAACCTTATGTTGCGGAGTATCATCGGTTCACCTTATAACTTTCCAGCGTAAGTACATCCTTACCCCGATGGTGTATGGTTACGGTAATTTCCTGAATATAGGCACTCCTCTCGTTAGTGGCGTTAATCGTGGCGGTGTAACCTTCAAATTCACCTGGAATTGTGAATTCGTATTCTTGAGAGTAGGACTCTTTTTTCACGTTTTCCATGATGGTTTCGGCCAGGACTTTAGAGGATACTCTCTCGTCAGCGGTGACGCGCGCGGTGGAAGTCTGGGCCAGACTGCTAAGAAAAGACGCGCTTATCAAGCCAAGGAGGGCTAGAGCAACTAACGTCTCAACTAATGAGAACCCCTTTTCCCCCTTCGTCCTCATACCTCACCCCGGTGTTCAAAGGACTTCATGTTATCCCGCGTAACACCTATAAAAATACGGCCTTTCAAATAAGATGCAGTTTCCCTACGATTATTATTCGCTGGCATACGATAGGTGTAAATAGTAAATTCGTCATACATAACTGATTACTAAAGTCATTCTGACATGTCCGGTATGTACTTAGTCCTTTAAAGAATTTATTATGGGTGTCTTGAGGAATGCTTTGACCACACTGGGGTCAAACTGGGTGCCGGCGCACCTTTTTATCTCGGCGATTGCCTTGGTGGCGGCCATAGCTTTTCGATAAGGGCGGTCTGAAGTCATCGCGTCGAATGAATCCGCCACAGCGAGAATCCTGGCTCCGAGGGGTATCTCTTCACCGGCTACCGTCTGGTTGGGTCCGCTTCCGTCGTAGCTGTCGTGGTGGTGCCTTATAGCCTCGACAATCATGTCGTTAACCAGCGGTCCTACGATGCCCGGGCCTATGCTGCAGTGGGTCAGGATGTAGTTATATTCCGTAGGGGTCAGGGTGCCCGGTTTATTTTGAATGCTCGAGTCTATGCCAATCTTACCGATATCATGAAGCAGGGCGGCCCAGCGCAGATTTTCCAGCTCCTCTCCCGTAAGACTCATGACCTGCCCTGTATCGACGGCTATTTTGGTCACTCTCCGTGAATGGCCTGCCGTGTACTTGTCCTTGGCTTCCAG
>CAZCOB010000080.1:0-6629 GCA_964500415.1 uncultured Dehalococcoidaceae bacterium
CCCTGAACCATTTGAAGAACCCGAATTGACTGGCGTAAAAAGTTATTTTCTTATTTGGCTCATATTCTGTTATTTCGAGAGGTGCTGAATACTTCTGTCCCATATAAACCATTTTTGACTCAAAAATTGTCCCTGCGCTTGTTGGGCCTTCCTTGGTTCTTTTACATTCCAGCATGCTGTGGTTCCACCCCGGGTAATTCTCAAAATCAGCTACGAACCGAAAGACGTCTTCAACGGGTCGGTTAATCAACACATTTCGTTCTACTACTGCCATGGCTCACCTCATCACGGGACCCTAAGTTTCCTCTGCCGGTTAAGGCAGACGATTTTATCGGAATTATACCACGAGGTTAATTGCTAAACAAGTGCATTTAGTATGCCGGGGATTAAGGGGGTGAGGTAAAAAAACGTTTTGTGCTTAAACCGTCGTTGCCGCTTCCTGCCCTATTTTCCGGATTTTCACCGCCGCTACCTTGTACTCCGGTATCTTGGCCACGGGGTCGAGGGCGGGGTTGGTCAGCTCGTTGGTGGGGGTCTCCGCAAAATGAAAGGTCATGGCGATTGTTCCCGGCGGCGCGGAATCCGTTAATCTGGCCTTGGCGGACACTTCGCCGCGCCTTGAAGTCACCTGTACCCTGTCGCCGTCCTCGATGCCCATAGCCCCGGCGTCTTTGGGATTAATCGCCACCAGCTCTTCCCCCCTGAAGATATTAAGCCCCTTTACCCTGCGGGTCATCGTGCCCGTATGAAAGTGGAACAGGCTGCGGTTGGTGGTTAGAACCAGCGGGTATTCACTATCGGGGAGCTCGTCGGAGGGCCGGTACGCCAGCGGGACGAAATGTCCCCTGCCCCTCGAGAACAGCTCGGTATGGAGTATCGCCGTCCCCGGGTGGTCTTCGGTAGGGCAGGGCCACTGCAGGCCTTCCTTCTCCAGTCGCTCGTAGGTGATACCCCCGTAGCTGGGGGTGACCTCGGCAATCTCTTCCATAATCTGTGAGGGGTGTGTGAAGTCGAAGCCCTTGGCGCCCATTCTTCTGGCAATCTGGCAGGTTATCAACCAGTCGGCTCGGCTGTCGCCCACCGGCTCGATGGCTTTCCTTACCCGCTGGACACGGCGCTCGGTGTTGGTAAAGGTGCCGTCCTTTTCGGCAAAGCTGCATGCCGGCAGCACGACGTCGGCCAGCAGCGCTGTCTCATTGAGGAAGATGTCCTGCACCACGAAGAATTCCAGTCTCCGCATCGCCTCGCGGACATGGCTGGAATCGGGGTCGCTCAGCGAGGGATTCTCTCCCATGAGGTACATGGCTTTAATCTTGCCTTCGTGGGCCAGCGGCATAATCTCGGTAAGCGTTTTACCGGGGATGGGGTTAAGGGTGGCGCCCCAGGCAGCCTCGAATTTCTCCTTGAGGACTTCGTTGTTGACGGCCTGGTAGCCGGGGTAGACATTGGGCAGGGCGCCCACGTCGCAGGCACCCTGGACGTTGTTCTGTCCCCGCAGCGGGTTGACGCCGGCGCCGGGCTTGCCGACATTGCCGGTAAGCATGGCCAGGTTGGCTACGGCGATGACATTATCCGTGCCGTGAGTATGCTGGGTGATGCCCATCGTGTATAGAATGGCCGCCGGGCTGTTGGTAGCGTACAGGCGGGCGGCCTCGACTACCTTTTCGCCGGGCACGCCGGTAATGTTTTCTACCAGGCTCAGCGGGTAATTATTCAGCGAGTCCTTGAAGAAATCGAAGTTATCGCACCTCTCCTCGATGAACGTGGCGTCCATCAGCCCTTCGTCGACGATTACCTTCATCATTCCCATCAGCAGGACGACGTCCGTGCCGGCGCGGTGTTGCAGCCAGATGTCGGCGTCACGCACCAGGTCTATCTCCAGGGGATTGGCCACGATTAGTCTGGTGCCGTTTCGTACAGCTTTGCGGATATTCATGCCGATTATCGGGTGGGCTTCGGTGGTGTTGGTGCCGATGGCCATGATGCACCTGGCGTCGCTCATATCTTTCAGAGAGTTGGTCGAGGCTCCGCTCCCGAAGGTTGTGACCAGACCGGCCACGGTGGGCCCATGTCAGAGACGGGCGCAGTGGTCCACGTTATTGGTGCCCAGCACCGCCCGGGCGAACTTCTGCATGACGTAGTTGTCCTCGTTGGTGCTCTTAGCCGAAGATATTACCGCCACTTTGTCTCCGTGGTAATTTCCCAGCCTGCCGGCGACCAGGTCGAGAGCCTCGTCCCAAGATGCTTCCACGAGTCGGTCAGCCTTCCTGATGAGCGGTGTGGTCAGCCGTTCACGGTGGTTGACGAACTCGGCAATGCCGAAGCGGCCCTTCACGCAGAGTCGACCCTGGTTGGCCGGGCCCTGCTCGTCGCCGCGGACGCCAGTTATCTTACCGTCTTTAACACCCAGGTACATCGAGCAGCCGACGCCGCAATAAGTGCAGATAGTCTTCACTTCACGTTCCGCCGGTACGGTTTCCTTGGGTATTATGGCGCCTACCGGACACCGCACCATGCACTCGCCGCAGGAGCGGCAAATCGAGTCCATTAGGGGCAAATCGCCGAAGGTGGCTACCTTCATACCGTAGCCGCGGTAGGCCATATCTATAGCCCCGACGCCAGTTATTTCCTGGCAGGCCCGAACGCAGCGGGCGCAGAGAATACAGCGGTTGCGGTCGAGGTCGAAGAACGGATTGCTGGTATCGATGTCACGGGGTACGGTATCCCTGGGGATACGCAGGTTATGTACGCCGATGTAGTCCACCACCTTCTGTAATTCGCAGTTGTTATTGGAAGGGCAGACGACACAGCGGTCGGTCACGGCCACATGCCGCAGGCAGATATCGTAGGGGCCGCAGCGCTCACGGCGGTGGCACTCCAGGCAGTCGCAGGGGTGGGTGCTGAGTATCAGTTCCAGCGAGGTGCGGCGTACTTCGTTAATGGCGGTCGACTCCGTGGTGACAACCATACCTTCGGTGGCGGGCGTGGTACAGGCGGTGGGCAGCCCGCGCATCTTTTCAATCTCTACTATGCAGAGTCGGCACCCGCCGTACGGTTCGAGGTCGGCGTGGTGGCAGAGGGTGGGGATATAGATTCCCGCCGATAATGCCGCTTCGAGTACGGTCATGCCCCTGGTGGCTCTGACTTCCTGCCCGTTGATGGTCAGTGTGATTTTATCCATGTTGAGTTCACTCACCCTGTGATGCTGCTGCGGCTTTCGGTTTCTCCTTTATCGGGATGGGTTCGGCGGGGACGTCCACCTTTTCCGCAGAGACCTTGACCACGGCGCCGAATCTTTCCGGGCAGACTTCCAGGCAGGTACCGCATTTGACGCATTTATCCTGGTCGATGACGTGCACCATTCTCTTATCACCGGCGATGCATCCCGCCGGGCAGTTACGTAAACAGATACCGCAGCCCTGGCACTTGTCCGGCAAAATATAAAATGAAATCAGTTTGGTACAGGACAGGGCGGGACATCGTTTCTCGTTGATGTGAGCTTCATATTCATCGCGGAAATAGCGGAGCGTGGTCAGGACGGGGTTGGGGGCCGTTTGTCCCAGTCCGCAGAGAGACCCGGCTTTAATCTGCTCGCCCAGCTGCTGGAGCAGGGGAATATCCTCCGGTCTGCCCTCACCTTGGCAGATTCTTTCCAGGATATCCAGCATCTGCTTCGTGCCCACGCGGCACGGAACGCACTTGCCGCACGACTCCGCCTGGGTGAAGGAGAGGAAATAACGGGCCACATCCACCATGCAGGTCTCTTCGTCCATGACGACCATGCCGCCCGACCCCATCATGGAGCCGGCGGCGGTCAGCGACTCGTAGTCGACCGACTGGTCCAGGTAGCTCTCCGGAAGGCAGCCGCCGGAGGGTCCGCCGGTTTGAACCGCCTTGAATTTCTTGTTGCCGGGAATGCCCCCACCGATTTCGTAGATGATTTTTCGGAGGGGGATACCCATGGGCACCTCGATGAGGCCGCTGTTGGCGATTTTTCCGGTAAGAGCAAAGACACAGGTGCCCTTGCTTTTCTCGGTGCCGGTGCTGGCGTACCAGTCGGCGCCCTTGGCGATAATCACCGGCACGGTGGCCAGCGATTTCACGTTATTGATGGTGGTCGGTTTGCCCCACAACCCCGAGTTGGCCGGGAAGGGGGGTCGGGAGCGGGGCATCCCGCGCTTGCCCTCGATTGATGCCAGCAGGGCTGTCTCTTCCCCGCAGACAAAGGCGCCGGCGCCCTCCTTTATATGGATATGAAGGCTGAAATCGGAGCCCTGTATTTTATCGCCGAGAAATCCCTTTTCCTCGGCCTGCTGGATGGCCAGCCGCACGCGTTTTACGGCCAGCGGGTATTCCGCCCGAATGTAGATATAGCCCTCGCTGGCGCCGATGGCATAGGCGGCGATGGTCATCCCTTCGATGACGGTATAGGGGTCGCCCTCCATGGTGCTCCGGTCCATGAAAGCGCCGGGGTCGCCTTCATCGGCATTACAAATCATGTATTTCTGGTCGCCAATAGCGTTATGGCAGAACTCCCACTTGGTGCCGGTGGGGAAACCGGCGCCGCCGCGCCCCCGCAGGCCGGAGCGCTTGATTTCGTCGATAACCTGCTCCGGGGTCATCTCTTTCAGTACTTTTTTCAGGGACTCGTAGCCTCCGACGGCTGCGTAGTCCTCGATTCTTTCGGGGTTAAGTCGCCCGCAGTTGCGCAGGATAATGCGCTGCTGCATGCTGTAAAATTTAATGTCTTTGTGGTAGGGTATGGCCTCGCCGCTGACCGGGTCTTTATAGAAGAGGCGCTCGACCGGTTTGCCGTCCCGGAGGTGCGACTCTACGATTTCCGGGACATCGGCTACGGTGACGTGAGCATAGAAGATGCCCTCCGGCTCGACGATTGCCACCGGCCCCTGCTCGCAGAAACCGTGACAGCCGGTGAAATCTACCTTTACTCCCTGTAAACCCTGTTCCGCTACGGCTTTTTTCAGGGCTTCGGTAATATCGAATGACTTACCGGATATACAACCCGTTCCCTGGCATATATATATCGTGCGCTGCTTATTTCCGTTATTCGGCGTTGCTTCTGACACCTAAAACCTCCGAAACTTTCTTGGTTGTCATCTTACCGTAAGTCTCATTGTCTATCGTCATTGTCGGCGCCAGGGCGCAGGCGCCGATGCAGGCGACGGTCTCCAGCGTGTATTCCATATCCTCCGTTGTCTCCCCGGCCCTGATGCCGAGTTGTTTCTCTATTTCAGCCAGTACCTTGCCCGAGCCGCGCACGTGACAGGCCGTGCCGCGGCAGACGCGTATAACCCTCTTGCCCAGGGGGGTCAGTTTGAACTGGGCATAGAAGGTGCTGACTCCAAATATTGAGCTCTCCGGCATGTGTAAAAACCTGGCGATTTCCCGCATCGCGGCCGCCGGCAGGTAGCGGAATTGCGACTGCGTTTCCTGGAGGATGGGAATAAGCTCCTGTTTATCGCCGTTATAGTGCGAGAAAATATCCTTCAATTTATCCTGAACGTCCGCTTTGCTTAAGTTATCTATAGACATGCTCTCTCCTCTTGCACTAAAAACCTTACTGACGTACCTGCTGCTCCTTGCCCTGCGCTGCCTGATTGGTGCGGGTATCACCTCCAGTCTTAAGTAGTCTGACCAGTCTCCAGGCAGTATTTTCGCACAGCGTGTGAATGTCGTCATTGGTGAGATAATCGGAAATGGTGCTGTCGAATAAAATACTCCCCTCGGGAGGGAACTCCTTGTCGCCCCGCCACAGGACGAGGGTTACCGGGACGCGTTCAAAGGCATCGATGGTTACGGCCGCGTCGCCGTAGTCGGCTTTACGCCCGCCCAGGCTTTCGGCGGTTTTCAGCAGTTGCTCGGGCTCCTGGCCGAAATACGTTACCAGCGGTTCGATGGTTCTTTTGGCAAAAGTGGGGTAGTAGTGGATGCCGTCGCGCAGCTCTTTATAGGTTATCGTTTTTCCGGTGAGCGGGGTCCCTCTGGCGCGCGTGAAATAGTCGAGTATGAGGATTTTGTCCTTTATGGGTACGGCTTCCTCGCTATCGACGAGGGATATCTCGCCGCCGGGGAAGTCGATTTTATAGGGCCTGCCTGAATGCTTGATTATTATCGCTTTTTCGGATGATATATATTCGGCGCCGCTTTTCTCGCACTGTAGTTCAATATCGTCATTAGCGGCGAGCCGCTCGCGGGCGAGCTGGTAGGCCAGCTCATGAGCGTATTCGCGTACCTTCTGCTCCGGCACTGTCAGGCGTTCCCTCGTCATATTTACACGTTTCTTATTTATGCGCCGCCTTATTCTGTTTATCCGGCTAGCTGTTTACGAACAGCGTATGCCTATATCTCCAGCCATGAGTGTGAATAGAGCGACTCTCCCAGGAGTACTCTGGCCGTCCTGGCGTAGTTGACCATCTCTTTGGGCAGGGAAGCGATATCCGGCTTCTCCCCGTCCATCATATTATGTACCAGTTCCACGATGTCGGGTCTCTGTCCGCGGGCTATCGCTATCAGGTCGGAATCAAAGGCATCGACGATGGCAGAGTACAGCCCGTACTTCATCAACATCGCCAAGTAAGTCCGGTTCAACCATGGCCTGAGTTCGGTGG
>CAZCOB010000081.1:0-6455 GCA_964500415.1 uncultured Dehalococcoidaceae bacterium
TCCAGGCTTTCGGCTGCGTACTGGGCTTCGACTGGCATTCGAGCGGCGTGACCACTACCCTCTGCGGCGCCCTGAAAGAAGGCCTAAAGGGAATCGAACGCGACCTGGGTCTCTTTATTGCCGGTGGTAAAGGCAAGACCTCACGCAAGACACCCCTGGAGATAGAAACCTGGGGAGAAAAAATATCACTTGACCCGACACCGCTGGTATACGCCAGCCGCATGTCTGCCAAGGTTGACAGCGCCGCCGTCCAGGACGGTTACCAGCTCTACCACCACACGTTCCTCTTCACGGCCGGAGGCTCATGGACCGTGGTGCAGCAGGGCATGAACGAGACGAACCACTACGCCCGCCGCTATCACTGGCTGGGCGAGACCGTCAGCGACTTCGTTAACGAGCCGCATTCGGCTATTTTATCAGAGGCCAGAGGACAGGCGCTTAACCTCACGGCCGGAGAAAGCCAGCCGGCCCGGAACACCATTACCTCCATCGCCACGCAGGAAAAGCCGGAAAACGTGCTGGCCGAACTTAAACGACTTAAAACACTGAGCCTCCCCTCACGCCACCATATACTCACCAGCGACCTTCACCCCGACAGCCTGAGAAAGATTATCCTGAGCGCCTACGAGCGCCAGCCTGATGACTTCGAGCAGCTACTGGGATTATCAGGCGTCGGCGCCAAGACCATAAGGGCTTTGAGTCTCATTTCCGAGCTTGTCCACGGCGTAGCGCCCAGCTACCGCGACCCCGCCCGCTACAGCTTCGCCCACTGAGGCAAGGACGGCATCCCCTATCCGGTGGACCGGCAAACCTACGACCGGAGCATCGAGCTGCTTTCTCAAGCCATCAATAAGACAAAACTCGGCCTGGGCGAAAAACAGAAGGCGTTCCAGAGGCTCAACAGATTACGGATGTGATTATTTTAATATTTCTAATCCAGCACGGGAACGAAGCAACATCCGAACTGAAAGCTGACAATCCACCTAGAGAGAAGCTTTAATTTTACATTAGAACTTCCAATATTACCTAATAAATAATAATAACCTAATACCTAAGGTATTGACAATACCTATTACCTATGTTATAATAGGTTAATATCTTTATTGGAGGCTCAATATGCAAAAGGGGTTTAAGAAAGTGGTGGTATCATTGATAAAAGCCAACCCGGGACTTTCTCCTGAAGAGTATGCTCAAAGAGCGCTACAAAGTGGACTTTGCGGCAGCGACTCCAAGAACGCTGTTTTTTCACTTTCAACGACTCTAAGAAAAGAAGTGCGAGAAAAGCGGATGCCCGAAATCAAAGCCGTTAAGGTCGATGGTAAGCTACGTTTCTTCCCCACCGATTATGACATTGGTCAGCAAACCTCTCCACCTAAGAAAGACAGCCCGCTGACAATTCTTCTCCCCCCAGACATTTCAAACGCTATCGATACACTAGTTGAGTTGGGTAAACATGCCAACCGAGCTGAAGGGTTAATTTGGTTTGCTAGGGAGGGTATCAAGGTAAACCAACAAAAGTTAAACGATGCAGCGAGGGTTACACAGCAAATTAAGAGCTTGAAAGAATCCGTACATATTTAGGATTGTACCCTTATATGTGATATGATAGTAGATAGCACCTGACTAGCATGGAGGAGCTATCTATGAAACGTCAATTAAAGATTATTGTCGAGAAAAACGCCGACGGATATGTTGCCTATCCTCTAGGCTTGAAAGGTATCGTGGTAGGACAGGGAGATACCTATGAGGAAGCCCTATCTGACGTAAAATCGGCCATCCAGTTTCACATCGAAACCTTCGGCAGTGAAATGCTGGAGATGGAGCCGCCTGTTCTGGAAGCTTTTATCGCTGAGACAGGAGTGAATGTTTGACGAGTAAGTTTCCTGTAGATGCTCCTAAATCTCGCGTCATCAAGGCCTTTGAAACTCTGGGATTCAGGCCGGTTAGAGAGAAGGAACATATTGCCATGCTACGTGAAAACCCCGATGGCAGTAAAACCCCGTTAACCATGCCTGCCCATCCGAGGATAAAGAGTTCAACACTAAGAACGATTTGTGCTCAGGCAGGAATATCAAGGGAAGACTTTCTCAAAGCCTACAAGAAAACATAACTTATTAGAACATAATTGTCCGACTAATCCATTAAAGCGCTTACAACCCTCATCATCTTTAACGGGATAAAAGTCACATACAACCTCCCTCCACTCCCCTAGAATCCAATTAGAGACACGTAAAACGGTGTGTTTATTTTTTGGATGGGGAGGCTGTTTCCGTGAAGAAGAGAGCAATCATCGGCTCGGCTGTTGTCGTGGTTATTATCATTGCGTTCATCGCCGGCCTGGTGGCGTTCGGCCCAGGCAATGGTAAAGTCGAAGAACTGGAGGGTGTCGAAGTGAGAGAGTACCAGGGTGAAAATCTTTCCTCAATTAACGATTTCAGGGAGAACTCCATCAAAGGTCCCCAGCAGGTGGACATAGAAAATTACCGCCTGGAAATTACCGGACTGGCGGAGAAACCGGCCGGCTATACCTACGACGAAGTAATCGGCGACTTCGATAACTATAAGAAAGTCGTCAGGCTGAACTGCGTCGAGGGATGGGCGGTAAACATCCTCTGGGAGGGCGTGCTGGTCAGGGACATACTGCAACAGGCCGGGCCCCTGCCCGAGGCCAGGACCGTTATCTTCCACGCCTATGACGGCTATACCACTTCTTTCCCGATAGAATACATCATGGGCAACGATATCCTCATGGCGCACAAGATGAACGATGTCACCATTCCGCCGGAGAGGGGCTTCCCCTTCGAGCTGGTGGCCGAGAGCAAGTGGGGCTACAAGTGGGTGAAATGGATAACGAAAATTGAGCTTTCCGACGACGTCAACTATCAGGGCTACTGGGAGAGCCGCGGCTACTCCGATGAAGCCGATTTGGACAAGGGTTTCTTTGACTAAGTGCTAACCGGGGCATACTTTACAAAACAGTAGTAATAGCGTAGAGTTTCATTGATAGCAGGCACCGGGTATTCCAGATATGAAACTCGGATATTTAATTCTAATACTTGCAGTTATGGCAATGATGGTGGGCTGCACGTCAGAATCACCACCTGAATCTCCATCGGAGACAACGCCAACGCTAACGTCGCCACCAGAAACGCCGCAACCCGATGTGATACCAGAAACACCGACCGTACCGGAGCAATCATCTCCGCCAACAGGATTAACACCAAAGGGACCACTGCCACCACCTGGACCACCGCTACCACCAGCACCTGATTACATCTTACCTTTAGAGGAACTTGTTACATCACGATTCGGCATCGTTGACATTAGGCAGGATATCGGCGAAATCAACGGGCTGGGCATAAGGTGGGATAGACCCCATCCTTGTCCGTTTGTCTGGGGACACATTGAACCGGAAAAAGGCGAATATAAATGGAGAGAGATAGATAAATATCTTCAGATGACTCAGGCCTTTAGTTTTGTTACATTAGCCACCATCTGGCCGTTTGCCGAATGGGACCAGGCCGGGTGGGGAGATGCCGCTGACACTTCAGTCATATTCGAGAGAGAATTAGGTAGAGGGCGCCGCAAACCGCATGACATGGATGCATACAGCAGGTGCGTTTCCGCTCTGGTGGAAAGATACGACGGAGATGGGAAAGACGACATGCCCGGTCTGATATATCCCATCAAGTACTGGGAGGCCGGTAACGAACCGGGTATGCAAGAAGACTTCGATACCTTCTTTGTCGGCTCGCCGGAGGATTACCTGGAAGTGCTGAAAACCACCTATCAGGCGGTAAAAGAGGCAGACCCGGAGGCAATGGTACTGCATGCCGGCATGGCGGGGCCGTGCGAAGATAGAGCCTCATTCTGGAGACCGGTTTACGAGAACGGAAGCGACTATTTTGATATAGCCAACATCCATTCCATAGAAGTAATCGACGCGCTGAGTGTTGTCCCTGGTTTCGTTAGACTGTTATCAGAATATGGCATCAACAAGCCAATCTGGGTAACCGAAGTACAGCATAGCAGCAATAAAGGTCTCGAGGAGCATGCCTGTGGTATCGTCAAGAGCTACGCGGTCGCTTTCGCCTCCGGCGCCGAGAAAGTATTTTACACCATGTTCAACATTCCGAATTTCGCCCCGGAACACCACAAAATAGCGGCGCTAATCGTAGAGGGAGATGAGAAAAGACCCGGATATTATGCCTTGAAGACCATGGTTTCAAAGCTGGACGCATTCACATCTGTCGAGAGGCTGTCTGAAGGACAATACAAGTTCGTGGTAAATGGCAAACCGGTCTATGCCCTGTGGGGCTCTGACGAAATCCCCGATGAAATAACGGGGGAAGTCTTAATTACCAATATTTACGGAGAAGAATCAAGGGTTAATAGTCAGACCATCGACCTCACTGACAGTCCGATTTTCATAGAGAAGTAGCTGCTTAAATAATTACTCCGCCCCACCCTTTGACACCCCAGCCTCAAAGCTGTTAATCTTTACTGGTACTAGCTATAAAGCAGGTGGTTACCATTAGCTCCGCAAACTCAGAAAATACCAAAATTTTCCGCTGGACATATATTGTCCTGCCGGTGGCTATCCTCCTTCTTTCCGTAATCCTGACCGCTTTTTTCTATCGCCTGCTGCCGGACGAGGTTGCTTACCGCTTCTCCGGCGGAGAACCCTCCCACTGGTCCGGTCGCGGCGCCTTTATCGCCTGGGTTTTAATATTGCAGTTCGTTTTCACCCTGCTCTCGCTGACTATCGCCTACCTGGCCACAAGCACCAGCCGGCGCTTGCAGATAGACGAAAGCAGCCTGAACAGGTCGTTATTCACCATCATGGGGAATCTGATGGCGCTGCCACAAATTATCCTGCTTTTTGCAATGCTGGATATTTTTTTATACAATGCATATCAAATAAAGCTGATACCCCTCTGGGTATTTGCCCTTATGGTGCTGGTATTGGGCGGCATTATTCTGGGTGTGTTCTTTATCCGGTCAATCCGGCAATATCGCCACCTGCGAGGGAAAAATCTCCGGGAGTAATATTAATGACAGAAAATAAACCAGGTAAAGTCACCATGGAAAAGCTCGTTTCGCTGTGCCAGCGGCGCGGCTTTATCTTCCCCAGCAGCGATATTTACGGAGGCCTGTCCGCCTGCTGGGACTACGGGCCGGTGGGCGTAGAGCTGAAGCGTAACGTTAAGGAGTCCTGGTGGCGCGCCAGCGTCCAGGAACGCGACGACATGGTGGGGCTGGACACCAGCATACTCATGAATCCAAGGGTCTGGGAGGCCAGCGGGCACGTTACCCAGTTCTCCGACCCCCTGGTGGAGTGCAAGGATTGCCACCAGCGGTGGCGTGCCGACGACTTAAAGGAGAACAAGTGCCCCGCCTGCGGCGGCGAGCTGACCGACCCCCAGCAGTTCAACCTGATGTTCAAGACCTTCATGGGGCCGGTAGAGGAGGCCGCCAACGTTGTCTACCTGCGTCCGGAAACGGCCCAGGGCATCTTCGTCAACTTCCAGAACGCCCTCAACACCAGTCGTAAAAGGCTACCCTTCGGCGTTGCCCAGATAGGTAAAGCTTTCCGCAATGAGATTACCACCGGCAACTTCATCTTCCGCAGCCGGGAGTTCGAGCAGATGGAAATCGAGTACTTCGTTAAGCCGGGCACCGACGATAAGTGGTTCGACTACTGGGTAGAAGAACGCCTCAACTGGTACTACGGACTGGGAATTAAGAAAGAGAACCTGCGACTGCGCGAGCACGGGAAAGACGAACTGGCGCATTACTCGCAGAAGTGCTTTGATATCGAATATAATTTTCCGATGGGCTGGGCGGAACTGGAAGGCGTGGCCAACCGGGGTGATTTCGACCTCAAGCAGCACATGGAATACAGCGGCAAGGGCCTCACCTACCTCGACGAGGAATCCAAAGAACACGTCGTCCCCTACGTCATCGAGCCATCCGCCGGTGTCGACCGCTCCGTACTGGCCCTCCTCTGCGATGCCTACGACGAGGAAATAGTCAACGACGAGTTAAGAGTGCTGTTCCACTTCCACACAGACCTGGCGCCGATAAAGGTTGCCGTCCTGCCGCTGAGTCGCAAGGAAAACCTGTCGGCACTGGCAAAAGACGTCTATGCCGACCTGCGTCCCTACTTCATGACACAGTACGATGACACCCAGGCTATCGGCCGCCGCTACCGCCGGCAGGACGAACTGGGCACACCTTATTGTGTCACCATCGATTTTCAGTCGTTAGAGGACAAGATGGCCACCATCCGCGAACGGGACACCATGAACCAGATACGTGTCTCCGTCGCCGCGCTGAAAGACACCCTCCAGGCTAAGCTGGCCGGCGAAGACCTCTTCGTCCTGCCGGAGGGCGGGGTGATATGGAAGGAAGGAGATTAATTAAAACAGGATGACCGATGGTAGTTCAATATG
>CAZCOB010000082.1:0-6284 GCA_964500415.1 uncultured Dehalococcoidaceae bacterium
TTAACATTCCCTCTTTTTTGGCCTTATTCAGGCATTCCTGGGCTAGAGCAATAATATCGGGGTGTGATTCGGAGTGACCCACGTAGCCGCCGATGTCAGCTTTAATGACGCTCAGTGTAACCTTCATAATTACCTCCGTTTATTAGTATTCGATTCCTTTGCGTGCTTTGATGCCTTTATCGAAGGGGTGCTTGATTTTTACCATCTCGGTTACCAGGTCGGCCATCTCAATTAGTTTGTTATCGGCGTAGCGACCGGTAAGAATGAGCTCTACCTGGGGAGGTTTGTCTTTGATGAGTTTAATGACTTCTTCAGGTTCTATGAGGTGATATTCCAGGGCTACGTTAACTTCGTCCAGCACCACCAGGTTGTAGCTGCTGCTGAGCATGGCCTCTCTGGCCGCAGCCAGGGCCGATATTGCCTGCTCTTTTTCTTCCGGCTTGATATGCAGCGGGTCGGTAAACTGCCGGAAGCCGGACTTGAATATCTTAACGTTGGGGAGTTTGGTCAGGGAACTGAATTCACCATATTCGTAATCGCCCTTCATGAAGAAAACAATGAAAATTTTTAAGCCGTGCCCGGCAGCCCTGAGTATGGTGCCCAGTGCTGCCGTCGTCTTGCCCTTGCCGTTGCCGGTAAAAATCTGGACCAGACCCTTTCCGTTTCTGCTGGTCAATGAAGCCCCTTATCGTACCGGTACTTTGACATTTTGATTATCGGCCCTGTGTAATTTTGTTTTTCTTTGCAGATAAACCCGGAAACAAACTCTGCAAGGTGTTCAGGCGTCATAACCTCACATGTGTTCCTTTAGTTTAGCAACATGCAGACTAAATGTCAATCAGCAGGGGCATTTTTAAGCTTGTCGCATGGCTTTTGGCCGCGTCCTGAAGAAGGTGGTAATTCCCGTGAGGGCGGGAAGTGCTATGCCATAGGCGATGAGCACCCCCGGTGCCTTGAGCCACCAGTCCACGAGAGGCAACGCGATGAAAAGGAAGGCCATAGACGGGGTAACATTCCTTTTGACAACAAGAATGATTAATGTGGGTAAGGCTAGTATGAGCATCGGTAGAGTTACCAGAACCAATAATATACCTATGGTAGTACTCACTCCCCGCCCACCCCGGAAGCCGAGGAAGACCGGCCAGTTATGCCCGATGACGGCCGCCAGGCCGGTGAACAGTACGACCAACTGAGGTAAATTAGCTGCCTGAGCGATGAGAACGGCCCCCGCACCCTTGGCTGCATCGATGATGCCTACGATTATGCCTGCCCTCATCCCTAACTCGCGATAGGCATTGGCAGCACCGGCGTTTTCATCGCCCATCTGGCGGATATCCCGGCCTTTCAGGATACGCCCGGTGAGATAAGCCGTCGGTATTGAACCAAGGATGTAACCTATCAAAATTACCAGCCAGGGAGGCATGTTATACTCCTTTATTGGTGCCGGGAGAGGGACTCGAACCCACAAGGATTACTCCGGCGGATTTTAAGTCCGCTGCGTCTGCCATTCCGCCATCCCGGCATGTCCAGAGTAATTGTAGGGGGTGGCGTGGAGGGTGTCAAGGTAAGTCCCGAAAATCTGATTGAAATTTGTTAGACTCTCTGCCTAAAATATAATATCTTGCTGCGAAGCGATACCATCTACGCGAATCGTTATCACTATGATGGTTTGAAAGGAGGAATCTTGTGGAGACACATGAATTTTTATCTGGTGCTTACGGGAGTATATTAAGGACGCTGGAATACACCTTGAAAGACCTTTCTGCGGAGGATTTGAACTGGCAGCCCAAACCCGATTGCAATAGTATCGGCTGGCTGGTGTGGCACCTGACACGCTGGCAGGATGTGCAAATCTCTCAATTCATGGGCGAGGAACAATTGTGGATAAAAGGCGCATGGCATAAGAAGTTCGGACGGCCTGCTAATCCTGAAGACGCAGGGATGGGGGATAAGCCGGCAGACCTGGCCACGTTTATCTCTCCCGACGCCGATACACTGCTCGGGTACCACAGGGCGGTGCTGAAGAGGTCGCAGAAATTTTTCCCAACCCTGAAAAAAACCGACCTGGATAAAGTGGTTGAAGGGACACCTTTCAAGCCGCCCCCAACGCGCGGGATGATGCTCATCGTTACTTTAAGCGATGGCCTCCAGCACGCCGGTCAGGCCGCTTATATCCGGGGTCTACGCCAGGGCTTCGGCTGGCATTAACGTCTGCCGGAACGTGCGTCTTTTAGCTAATGAACTGGATAAAATACCGATGAAGGTATTGACAAATACTCCATTTAGTATTATTATTCGCAATTGACGATGCAGGACAGTAATGCGAGTCCCAAATACATAATAGGGCAAAGGGTTATCATTCAGCCCGTCAGTGAGCAGAACCTGACGCAGCGCGAAAATGATATAAGCCTGTTTGCGGGGCAGGTCGGGGAGGTGTGCGATTACTTCTGGATGAATCCGCCGAGTGGCAAGGTATTTTATATCTATAACGTACGTGTGGGTGTGAATAAGAAGGAGATAGTCGTTTACGAAGATGAAATAGAGCCCTGTTTATCGTAAGGAGCGGCGAAGGGTAAAGAAGCGCGGGTTGCCGGAGATGAGGCAGCCCGTTTTTATTTGGGGAGTGAAACTGGAGGCGACGGGCGGATTCGAACCGCCGAATAGGGGTTTTGCAGACCCCCGCCTTAACCACTTGGCCACGTCGCCGGGTTACGCCCTCTATTCTAAGCTAAAATCTTAAATGATGCAATATTTGGCTTAAAGGCGCCGGCTGAGAAACCATTGCTTTAGTTCGGGGTGTTCGAGCTTGGTGCCGCGGTCGTAGTAGATTTCATAAATTTCGCCTTCGGTGGTTTTGACGCGGTAGTAGTTGCGGTGGCGGCGGTGATACCATTTTTTGCGTTTGAGTGGCTGATTGCCGTAGCCGTGGTCGGGCCAGGACTCCAGGACTTCCGCGATGACGTACTGGCGGTCGTCGAGGCGGAAGGAGAGGGGGACTTTGATGTCCCCGCCGGTGGTGACCTCTATCTGGCGGGCGAAAAAGTGTTCCGACATGGTGTTTTATGTGCCTCCGCGATAATGCTAGCGGGAATAGGTGTAAGTGTCAATGTGGGGGATTTTTTATACCCCACCCCCAAGATTCTTCGCAACGCTCAGAATAACAGGGTAGAGATATTTACCATTTACAGCCTACCCCCCTTTTTGGTAATCTAAGACGTAAGGTTATTCCATCCCCAGGAGGTGACGCTATGCCAGACGCCTATGCCAGAGCCGGTGTCGATATTGCTGCCAAGGATAAAGCCATAGAGCGAATAAGCAGATTGGCAAAGTCCACGCTTCGTCCCGAAGTTCTGAGCAGCGTGGGATTCTTTGGTGGATTGTTTGAGTTCAAGGGATATAAAAACCCGCTGCTGGTATCGAGTATCGACCAGGTAGGCACTAAAACGAAAATCACCTTTGCCCTGGAGAAGTATGATACCGTCGGTATTGACATCGTAAGTCACTGCGTGAACGACATTTTTACCTGTGGCGCCGAACCGCTTTTCTTTTTGGACTATATAGGACTCGGGAAGATGATTCCCGATAAGGTAGAAGCCATCGTCAAGGGATTGGCACAGGCATGTCGCGAGGTGGGCTGTGCCCTGATTGGGGGTGAAACGGGTGAGATGGCCGGGCTTTATGCCACTACCGATGACTATGACCTGGTGGGATTCGTTATCGGAGTGGTGGAAAAAGATAAATATATGATGGGAAGCGCGATTTCCGCCGGCGATATTCTTCTCGGTATGCCATCCAACGGACTGCATACTAATGGTTACTCTCTGGCGCGTAAAATTTTCGGCGAGACCCGGGAGGCTTTAAATAAATACTACCCCGAGCTGGGCGGGACCATCGGCGAAGCGCTCCTGAAACCACACATCTGCTACTATAACCAGCTCAAGCCGCTGCTGCCGTACGTCAGGGGCATAGCGCATATCACCGGCGGGGGACTCGTCGATAACGTGCCGAGAGTTATCCCAGAAGGATTGATGGTGCGTTTCGACAGCAAGAAATGGGACGTGCCGCCGATTTTCCCGTTAATACAGCGCCTGGGCAAAGTCGACCGCGACGAGATGTACCACGTGTTCAATATGGGCGTCGGCATGGTGGTGGTTTGCACCCCGGAGAACGTCAGCCAGTTTGCTTCACGATTACCCGGCGCCAAGGTTATCGGGGAGGTGGTCAAACGGGCAGGCGAGGCGAGAGTAATCATCGACTAGAATGGGGAGTTTAAGAGGGGGTGAGGTGAACAGGGTTATCTGGCTGATAATGAGTCTGCTGGTGGTAGCGTCTCTCCTCGCGGGGGGCTGCGGCGGCCAGCAAGCCATCCCGCCGCTGACGGTTGTAGACGAGGAGCATATGATTACCATAGCCCTTGGAGACCCGGAGGTATCAAAGTGGCTGGAAGAAACGGAAATATATACCGTTTACGAAAGATGGGTAGTGATAGCCTGGGAAAAGTCTAAAGCCGTGGGGTGGTACCGGATGGACTACGAGGATATTAAGGACGGCACGCCTCCTGCGGATATTACATATGTTACCGATGATGTAACTATTAACCCTGAGCTTTATTTTCATATAGGCGACCCGGCCAGGATGTTCATAAGCGTTGTCTTTGACAGCGACAGGGAGAAAATACTCAGCGTGGAACCGCAGCCCGGGCGGCCGTCGGCGGGGCCCGAACCGGCTGAAAATAACGAATAATCACGGTTAAAGGAAGGAGCCTTGATGAGAGCCATAATCAGCGTATCGGACAAAACGGGGGTGGTCGAGCTTGCCAGAGGCTTGAGCAAGCTGGGCTATGAAATATTCAGCACCGGCAACACCAAAAAAGCGATAAGCGAGGGCGGGGTGGCGGCCAAAAGCGTCTCGGACATTACGGGCTTCCCGGAAATCCTCGACGGGCGGGTCAAGACCCTGCACCCGATGGTCCACGGGGGCATCCTGGCGCGGCGCGACCTGCCCGCCCACATGAAAGAGCTGGCCGAGAAGAAAATCGAGAAGATAGACCTGGTGGCGGTGAACCTTTACCCTTTCGTGCAGACGGTGTCCAGAGAGGGCGTTACCCTGGAAGATGCGCTGGAGAATATCGATATCGGCGGGCTGACGATGATACGGGCCTCCGCCAAGAACTTCCCGGGCGTCATCGTGGTGGTAGACCCCGCCGACTACACCGTAATTTTAGAAAAGCTGCAAAAGGGCGACCTACCCCTTGAGGAACGCAAGCGGCTGGCGCAGAAGGCTTTTCAACACACCGCCAGCTACGATACGGCCATCGCTCAGTACCTGAGGCAGGACGAAGAAGGCCTCCCCGAAGAGATTACGGTAGCAATGAAGAAGCGCTACGGGCTCCGCTACGGCGAGAATCCCCACCAGAAAGCGGCCTTCTACGCCGAAACTGCCGTGGGAGCCAGACGAAACACCGGCATCACCTGGGCGGAGCAGCTTGGCGGCAAGGAGCTTTCCTTCAACAATATCCTGGACGCCGACGCCGCCTGGGGGGCGGCCGCCGATTTCGCCGCTCCGACCGTATCGGTTATCAAGCATACCAATCCCTGCGGGTTGGCCAGCCACGAGGATATCGCCGAGGCCTACCGCCGCGCCTTCAGTGGCGACGAGGTGGCGGCTTACGGGGGCATCGTGGCGGCCAACCGGCCGGTGACCCTGGCCATGGCCGAGGCCATGAGGCCGGTTTTTTATGAGATAGTCATCGCGCCGGGCTACGAGCCGGAAGCCCTGAAGCTGCTGCAGGAGAAAAAGAAAGACCTGCGTATTTTACAGGCGGAACTGCCGCCCGGCTACGGCAAAGAGGAATGCGGCTATACCGACTACCGGCGGGTGAAGGGAGGTTTCCTGGTGCAGGAATCGGACTCGCTGCCGGAGAAGCAGGTAAACATGAAAACGGTCACCAAGCGCGCCCCGACGGCCAAGGAGAAAGAAGACCTGCTCTTCGCCTGGAGAGCCGCCAAGCACGTAAAGTCGAACGCTATCATGCTGATTAAAGACAAAATGGTGGTGGGGATGGGGGCGGGACAGCCGAGCCGGATTATCAGCGCCCGGATTGCCGGCGAGAAAGCCGGCGAGAAAGCTAAGGGTAGTGTCCTGGCCTCGGATGCCATGTTCCCGTTCGCCGATGTCGTGGAGCACGCGGCGAAGATAGGCGTGACGGCCATCATCCAGCCCGGCGGCTCGATACGCGACCAGGAATCGGTAGACGCCGCCGATAAGCATAACATCGCCATGGT
>CAZCOB010000083.1:0-6169 GCA_964500415.1 uncultured Dehalococcoidaceae bacterium
CTCCACCAAAGGTCACTTTTGCAAAACCGGCCTGCTCCCTCTCTTCATTTACTTCGACGAGGTTTAACCGGCAAAATATCTTCCTCGACTTCAAGTCCTCTGACGGCAGAATCTTAATTCCGAGCTTAGCAACTAAGTCAGCCCTCTCTTCGAAAGTCGACTCCTGCAGATTACGGTCACGGAGAGCCTTCAGTTCCTGCCGCAGCAGCTCAACCTCGGCAGCGCTGAGACCCCTGTTCGACATTTGATCATGAAGTCTTCCAATCTCTGACTCTGCCCTGGCAATGGCTTCACGGTGCTCAGCAAGTTTCGTCTGGACTTCCCCCGGTGTGTAGAAACCCTTCTCCCAACCCTCCTGTACCTTGTTGACTCGAAGTTTTGCCTGGCTAATCTTGAATTGTTCCATTCTGAGGAGCTTTTCAAGGTCCGCACTCTGAGACAATTCCGCTGCCAGTTGCTGTTCCAGCCAAGCATCATTGCTCAGCATGGCGCAGATCTCCTCCCAGACCTCATTGTCCCAGGTTCCCGGAACAAAACAGCGATAGGTGCAAGGGTCTCTCAACCACGGGCAGTAATGTGCCCGACAGTAGTAATACACTTGGTCGCTACCTTTCTTCCGCAGGACAGACATCGGCTTTCCACATCTTGGGCAAAGCATTCGGGTACGGAACAACGCCCGTATTCTTTTGCCCTGTTTACCCCTGCCGCGGCCTCTCTCCCTGAGATTGTTATTGGCTCTTAGCCACTGTCCCTCGGTGATGAGAGTTGGAACCTCAAAAGTCACCTTCTCACTGTCTGGCTTCGGCCGAACGAGTGTTCTCTTTATACCCAAAGTTAGATCACCCAGAGGCTTCTCAGGGTTGGGAACACGCCCATTTGCATTGTATTCAGCCTTTCCCGTGTAACACCTGCGACCGACTATCTTGATTACAGTCTTGGGAGCCCAAGATGCCCGGTAAGGTGGTCGAATCCCGAGTTCATTCAGTTTTCTGGCAACCCAATAGGCAGTGCGACCTTCATCTCCGATCCACGCGAAAATCTGTATCACCACCAAGGCTGGACTTCTCGAAACTGGTTCCCCATCGGGTCCCAGTTCGTCTATCTCCCACCAAGCACGGAGTACTCTAGCTCTGCCCGTTCGAGCTTCGATAATTTTGTCCGTGCGGTAGACATAGCCGTAGGCTGCTCTGTGCGAGGGCGCTTTGCCTGCCAGAACGCGTGCAATATTCCCTGCTAATGCATTGTCACGGTTGCATTTGACCCTCAAGGCGTTTGCTTGAGCTTGGATAAGCCTAGTCGTTTGGCTTGCCCAATCCTGGCCACTAGGGGCGTCCCCGTATACTACCCGTACGCCGTAGTAAGCACACTCCCTTTCGAAGGCCAACTGGTGTAGGGGGTCTGCAGACAGACGCCCCTGGGAAGGAATAACAACGCCGGCTATGCGTCTGCCTGCTATTAACTCTTTACGTAGCCAAATAATACCGGGACGGTTTAAATCCTCACTGGACTCAGCGTCGTACACCACATATTCCCTCGGTACGATGCCGCCGTTTTGCTTGGTCAGTCTCGCATTGGTGAGCAAATACTCCCCGAGGCGATCATTCTCTGCTTGCTCCCTTGTTGACTGTCTCGCATACGCTACCCACCAATGCCTGAGGTTCAAGTCGCATCCTGTGATACCGAACCCTTCCTCGCAGTCAGCTGCTTTCGCTGCTTCTAGAATGTATCGATTTAATCGTTCCTTATTCATGACCTCCGTAGTTGCCATCTTTCACCTCCTGAATAGCCAGTTTCGTATAATAGTATCATTTTCCTTGGTAGCGGGAAACGGTAAAAATTCCCACTCAGTAATTGTCTCCTCAATCTCTTTCTGCCCCTCTTTTACCAAGCGCGACCAGAAGCAACGCATCCTAATCGCGGCTTCGAGCACCTGTGCTTGCGATGCGTCAGTGTCGTCTCCAAAGTAGCGGAGAGCAAGGTTACGGACCTTCGCAATCAGATCATCGCCCATCTGGACGTCTAGCTCCACCATTTCCACCACAGTATCTCCAAAAACGCCTGAGGCTGTCCCGAACTAGTCGGCTCACAGCTATCATACCTTGTCCTGGCCAGAGACGTTCAGCCTCTGCCTTAACCTGCCCCATCAATTCATGACTGACGTTGAACTTCAACCTTGGCATGGTCATCACAGTATGTTATATTGTAATCAATTTATCATACGATGTCAAGAGGGATGTTTCTACGTTTAATAAATACATTAAAACGTAACAATATGTATAATATTCTTGACAAAATTATATTTAATTGGTAAACTAGCTATAATTAATTATAAGAAAGAGGATAATGATTTTATGCCGAGAAAGTTCACTGCTGAACAAAGAAAAAGTATGCTGGAGCGCTTGGAATACGGGGCCACGCTCACGGACCTCAGATCGGAATTCCACATAAAGGATAGCCGAACACTGGAAAAGCAGCTAAGGCAAGCCCGGGAAGAGCAGGCGTTACGGATAGTAAAGAGGGAAATCATTAAAGAAAACCTGCGTGAGCATCTAGCCGAAATAAGGAGCCTTCTTGAAAGCTGGGGTAGGAGTGTCAAAGCCCCTTCCACGCCATCCTTCGATCGGTACCCGATGAGTGCTGCCGAGCAAGCAGAACAAAGCCGGCTGTTCGAGGGAATGCGTGAGCATCTGCCTTTTCCTGAACTATGGAAGAGCTACCAGGCTATCAAACTGAAATGGGATGAATACGCGATCACGTGCAAGGAGCTGCACGACCAGGTGGTGGAAAAAGCCGAGAAGAAGTGGGGACTGGGTCTCCTCAAAAAGGACGAACAGCGCCGTGGGTTAACGACCTGGTTCTCATGGGAGACCCTTGACCGCGTTATTAAGGTAGCCTCAGGGGACGCTCAAGCCGGAACGCCACACTATGTCGCGGCACCTTTGAACCCTCAAGCCCCAGAGCTAGAATACCTAATGTGTGGCAACCGAGTAATACTGTATAGTAACCAAGCGCTCGGTTACGAGGAGGATCATCAGTCGATGATAGAGGAGTGGGCACAATCTGAGAGGGTAACAAATCTCGTGAAACTGCTAGCTGATCTCCGGGAGCTGGAAAAAAGAATCCAAGACATCGTTGAAGAAACATTAATTCGGCGGGATTACATCCTATACAGTTGTAGGCTGTGTCCAGGAGGGAGTGGGCTGGCTTTCAAGTAAATGCATGATTAAAAGTAAGAAGCGTGACCTGCCGCCCAATCATCGCAGCTAGGATTCACTCTCTGGTCATATGTCACCGAACAGAATTTCGTGCCTGAGGATGCCTAATGGTGTTGATCGCTGCCGAACAATATGTCGGCAAAATGTCGGCAAACCAGCGCTTACTGTGAACTGCGCGATTCAGGCATTTATTACTTTTTTCATTTGCATGCCTTTAAAGAAGATTCCGAATAATATGTGTCACGTTCCATTTCAAGCCTACGAACATGGTACAAAATTGAGTTATATGCTCGACCTGCGTTAACTAGATAATCCGCTCACGCCTTTAAAAGAGTATATACCTATTCTCAGAAACCAATAAAACTCTGGAAATTTGAGAGTATCTTCCTAACTTTTTGATTATCTCTAAGTTCCCAGTTACTAACTCTATATACACGCCAACCTTCTACTAACAATCTTCTATCCTCTTCCAATCGTTTAGAATATGCTTCCTCATCAGCTATCCATTGGTTACCGAGTCTTACGGCATAATGACTAATATCGTCAATGAGAACCGCATATCTTTTATTTTCCCAAAAAGCTACGAAGTCAACACGATACAATTCATTTGCCAGTGGTGATTTCTTAGCCATTAAATGCTGTTTTGATAATGAATGCCATTGAATCCAAGCTTGCGGAATCAAAAATGGTACATGACTATCAGCCATATTGAAGTGCTTAGCGTAAGACTGGAAAAACACTTTCTCAGATTCAGTTTGATTCATTACCAAAAGTGATTTCTTCAAAGCAAGGTTAGTAGATGGCGTAATTCCACAACCTGCTTGAAATAATTGAAAATCATAGCATGGGTATACATCTTTCCAAATGATACCGATGCCCGTCTTCAATTCAAATTTCAGCGATTGGCCACCGTGTTCAGCCGTTATCGCAAAATCAGGTTTTGGTATTCCAAATGGGAGCCCGCCTGGAAATTGTAACGTAAATAGATCTTTAGTGATATCCGGGTTTTTATTAGGTAATTGAACTTGGTAACCATTGACGATTAGTCCATCTTTTTTACACAAGTCAAGAATAAGATTTTTATCTCTTTCATTAATATAAGATTGCGACATCACTAACCCAACAGCTTGCAAGAACTTCTGAGCATCTTCCATATTTGTCCAATCTATCGAAGCGTAATACTCTTCTATACGTGTCCTGCGCGCCCCGCTTATATTTCGTTCAGTTGGAACAGAACCAGGTTGAATGCCTGACATTTGAAAAATATCGTCAATTTGCCGTAATGCTAACCCAACGCAAAGTTCACGAAATTCCAGCCGGAATGTAGGTGAGATTAGCTCCATATTGTTCCTCAACAAAATAGTAATTGCACATGCGCATACGTATGCCAAATTTACCTGGCTCGCTCTTGAATTCGCTCCATAGCGTTTTTAACATTCTCATATATATCTGAATTACCTAGTTTTTTATGTAAGTAAGGTAAGTCTTCGATTGTACCTATATCTTCTAAAACACGACAAGCGAATCTGGCCTCTGTGCCTTTGATAAGCATATCCCGAGCTGCGATACGCAGCTCGGCAGGTGGCAATTGGCTAATTATGCTATCAACTACCGGATTAATAGTGAAGTCATCTGAATCTAAACTGTGAGAAGTCTCTCGGCTGTATAAAAGCCCCCCACTCACCCGACACATCAATTCTAACATCTCTCCTTTTGACTCCAGCCAGCATTCAGCAATCTTGTCTTTGAAGTTTTTAACTTTTACTTTGAGTTCAGAAGTGGGTGACCTGAGCAAAGACATTATTGCCAGTAATCTAACATCCCAAAGCTCATGTTGTGTCAAACTAAACAGCGCATCAATCCCTTTCTTTGTACGAATACAGCCGAGCGCATTAGCTGCGGCCAGACGAATTCTATCACCCATCGGCTCATTGGTATTTGGTCTTGATATTACTTCTTTTACCAAAGCCGACACAGACGCATCGTTTCCTACGCGACTTAAATGCCATATGATATCATCCTTATACATCCAACTCGCCTCCGGAAGCGCTAGAAGTAGCAGTTTCTCAAATTTCTCGTCTCCCAATTCGTCAATGGCTTCACATATTATCGGACCGATTATCTCATCAAAGAAATTAACCGCCAGGGAGGCGCCAAATTCGGTATTTCTATTTGATAAACATGTCTCGGCAATTTGAATAGTATTTTTCACTTCGCGTCTCGTCCATTCTTCGTTGATTTCAATTTCTCCGAGGCGATGTAGATATTCAATAGCCGTTTGGGATTCAGGCCATTGCCTAGAAGAAGCTGCCTCATTCAACGCATCAATCACGGTTTTGGGCACTTCACCACTTCCTGAATACTTCTCATGACATGCGAATTCACCAAGTCCATTAATCGCTTCAGAGCGCACTCTTTGAGAAGAATCTTTGGCGGCTTTGAGCAATAAATCAATCAACAATTCGCGATTTTCTTGATATTGACCAATGACAGCTATATGATGCAATATACTGGCAACAGCCCATCGCGCTGCTGGTGATAGGCCTTCTATTTTTGAAAATCGCTGCATCGGTAATTGTGTTAATCGATAATCAATTACCATAAATGGATGCAAAGCATCCCCTAAAATAGTATTGTATATTTCGGTCGGTGTTATTTCCTTCTTGTCTCTAACACGTTCCTCTTCGCTTATTACTTTTAGCAATTCTTCGAACGCCCAAAGGTCATCGATAGATTCGGTTAGACAGCGGACAGCAAATCTGCGACTATCCCCACCTTTTTTTAACAACGAACGAACTGCCACCCTGCAAAAATCTCTTGGATGTTCTCCAGCCTCGCCGGCGAGGCAACGGCTTATCGCCCACAAATTACTACTCTGAACCAAGAATTCAAGAAGGCTATCTGACGTCGGATGTCAATAGTGGACACCAAACCTTTCATGCTGCCAGCAGTCC
>CAZCOB010000084.1:0-6152 GCA_964500415.1 uncultured Dehalococcoidaceae bacterium
TATTCTAGCAGAGAACTCTAAGAGGCGGTGGCATTATTTACGGGGGAAAGGTCAGTCCCAACTAAGAGATGAGGAGATAAGGGAAAGTTTTGGTCTGGAAGATACAAATAGCTGGAGTGTAGCAAACGCTCGAAAAGAAATTCGCGATGAAAATGATTGGGAAAAAGCATTTACTAAGTGTCTGTATCGTCCATTTGATATACGGCCTATTTTTTTCCATAAAGCTTTAATTGAGCGTACCCGCCCTGAGGTCATGCATCATATGTTGAGCGGGGAGAACATTGCATTAATATCTATGCGGCAAGTAGCCATGAATGAACCATATTCCCATTTCGGCGTTGCACAAGTTGTAGTAGACAATCGCGCCTTTTATAGTAATAGAGGTATTCAATGCTTGTTTCCTCTCTACCTCTACCCCGCTGAAGGTGAGATGCAGTTTGATGGCGGACACCGCCGTCCCAACCTGAACCCGGAGTTTATCAAAGACATTTCCGGCAAGCTGGGGCTGACTTTTATAGAAGACGGCAGAGGTGACCTTGCCCAGACCTTCGGTCCAGAGGACATCTTCAACTACGCTTATGCTGTCTTTCACTCATCCGCCTACCGCACCCGCTACGCCGAATTCCTCAAGATAGACTTCCCCCGCCTGCCGCTCACCTCGGATAAAGGGCTTTTCAAAGCGTTGGTAGAGAAGGGCAGCAAGTTGGTATCCCTGCACCTCATGGAGTCTACAGCACTCAATAAACCCATTACTAAATATCCCATCATCGGCTCCAACGAGGTGGATAAAGTAACCTATGATGATAATAACCAACGTGTCTATATCAACAAGACGCAGTATTTTGAGGGCGTGCCGCCGGAAGTCTGGAATTTCCATATCGGCGGCTACCAGGTCTGCCAGAAATGGCTCAAGGACCGCAAAGGTCGGAAAATAAGTATTGATGATTCAACCCACTACCAGAAGATAGTCGTAGCCCTGAAAGAGACCATCCGGCTAATGGAAGAAATAGACGAACTGATTCCAGGGTGGCCGGTTGAATAGAGGCTATAGTCTATTCCGGATTGTTTAGCATTGAGAACTTACTGTAATGTATCGAGACTTCGACCCGAAGAAATATTGGGAATCCAAACGGTGGTGCTCGGTCTGCGGACAACGAAGGGTTCGCACGGGCACCGTATGCCATCAATGCCTGGCAATGCGGAAAAACAAACAGGAGAGGCCGATACCCACAGCGAAAATAAGCAGCCCGGATAAGCCGGAGGATGTTGTGAATATAGAGGAAGATACTCACAAAGAAGATGCTGATTTTAATCTGCCCGGTCTAGCTGAGGCAGTAGAGCGGAAAGTCCGGCAATGGAAAGAGCGGCTTATTGACCTTAGCCTGCGAAACCGCCTTGTGAATTTCAAACAGACCAAAAGTAGTACTCTCAAAATTCTTGAGCCTGGCATCACTGACATTTTTAACCGTTTGGTAAAAGAAGAAGGTGAATACTACATATATGTACAGGAAGAACAGGGATTCCTTAGCCTCGAAGATCCAGGAGACTCAACCCAAGATTCTACCAAGTCCGCTGCCAGTGTGAAGGACCCAAACGAACTGGTTTGCGAAGGAACCCGGGAACGAACGGCACGGGCTCTTTATACCTTACGCTCCCGTGCGCAAACCGAATTCGAGGAACGAGGAACCAATGTACTCTTCGTAGCTTTGGGGTTCCTTCACTGGACTGAAATTGCTACTGGTTCGGTTCAGCTTGTATCACCGATCATCCTCATTCCCGTACAGCTAGAGAGACAGCGACCGCGGCAAAGATATCGCCTTTCTATGGCACCAGAGGAAGTCATTATCAATCCGGCGATAGCGCTGAAGTTAAAGAATGACTTTGGTATTACCCTTCCCGATTTGCCAGAAAACCCTGAAGACTTAGACCTTGATACATTCCTAGAAGAAACGAAAAAGGTCATTGTGCAGAGGACTGCCTGGCAAATCAACAAAGAATGTCATATAGGGCTTTTTTCTTTCCTCAAATTCATGATGTACAAAGACTTGGAAGCCAACATAGGTACCGCAAAAAGGCATCGCATTATCTCCGCTCTTGCAGGATTCCCTGCGCTGCTTCCTGACGTACCACCAGATTTAGTTACAGCGGATAAACTTGATGATGCCATAAAACCGGAACGAGCCTTCCAGATACTAGATGCCGATTCGAGTCAACAAGAGGCGATAGTCGCGGCGCTGGCGGGCGTGAGTTTTGTTCTTCAGGGGCCTCCTGGAACCGGCAAGAGCCAGACTATTGCGAACATAATCGCTGAATGTCTGGTAGCGGGCAAAACGGTCCTGTTTGTTAGTGAGAAAATGGCTGCTCTGGAGGTGGTCAAGAGAAGGTTGGACCAGTGTGGGCTAGGCGAGTTCTGCCTAGAGTTGCACAGCCACAAGGCAAACAAGCGGGCAGTTCTAGAGCAACTTAGCGAGACTTTACGCCAGACTCCAGTTTCACAACCATCAGGAGAGCAATCTCTGTTCTATCAACTTGAAGAGCGCCGCAAACAGCTTAACAGCTTCGTAAAGGCTCTGCATTCATCTCGTGCCCCTCTTAGGCTTACGCCTTTTGAGGTCAATGCACGTTTAGCACATCTTTGGGAGAGCTCGGACGTTCCAGCCTCCTTTCCTAAACCACTCGAATTAACACAAGAACAACTATCGGAAATAAAGCAGTTGCTTAAGCAACTCGCGGCTAACGGGCCCATCTATCATGAATACGAGACTCATCCCTGGAAAGGCACTCTCCTTGTGACTTGTTCACTTCAGCAACAGACTCAAATCGAGCGGGCTCTTGACGGCTTTCTGGAGGCTTTGAACAATGCGATAGTTCTGGAGTCCCGTTTGACCTCCTTGGTTAACAGTGTTGTTGAGCGTCTGGAATCCAAACTTCTTGAGAAATATACTCCTGCACTCATAAGACTGGAGCTCGAGGATCTTCTAAAACGTTTCACTGGCCCTTATCGTGGTATGGGTAAATACCTCCGATATTTAAGCTACGTAATGTCACTACGGCGTATAAGACGTTGTTGTTGCGCTCCGCCGGTGACCAGCGATGACTCTATTATCGGAGACCTAAATTTGGCACTATTAGTTCGTAATGGACACCATTGCCTTAAGGCCTGTACTGTCGACTTGAAAACATCAGATAAACGTACTGATATCATTAATTATGGTATATTTACCGGGCTTGTCTCATGGGTTGAAAATTGCTTGTCAGCTTCTCATTATTTGGCGACATGTTCGGTTCCGGTCTCACTGGAACCTGTTATATTAGAGGATTTACGAGAAACAGTACAAAGCGGCACCATAATAGTACAGGATTTGAAATTAGGGTATTCTTTCTTAAGAACTCTATTCCCGTTGGAGCAGACCGGAGCGACTGATCAGAATGCCCTCAATGATGTGCGATGCTGGGTACAACTCCGCCATGACAGACTAACTGAACTCAGGGCATGGCTCGATGTTGAAAACGCTATCAAACAACTGAGAAACCTCGGCCTCGCTGAATTTGTTGGTGAGAGCCTGAAGAGAAGCATCAAAGCGGTAGAACTGCCCATTGCCTTTGAAAAGCGTTTCTACCGTTTGTGGCTTGATGAAGCATACAGAGGGGATCCTATTCTCAATTCATTCAGCAGCGCCTTGCATGAGCAAGCAATAGACGAATTTAGGAAACTTGATAAGCGATTGGTTCAGGAGACTCCACGGCGAATCATCAACGAACTTCGTTCGCGGCGTCCGAATACTGGATTTACGAGCCCACGAAGTTCGGGTCTCGGTATTCTGCAAAGGGAGATCCAGAAGAGGAGAAGACACAAGCCCTTACGTGGTCTATTCTCCGAAATACCCGCTTTGGTTCAGGCGCTAAAGCCTTGCTTTCTGATGAGCCCCTTATCGGTTGCTTCTTATCTAGCGCCTGGCCAGATGAAATTCGACATTCTCTTATTTGATGAGGCATCTCAGATTATGCCTGAGGATGCCATAGGAAGTATCTTACGATCTCCTCAAGCTATTGTGGTCGGTGATACCAAGCAATTACCACCCACCAGATTCTTCGCAACTCTCGAAGGTGAGGAGCTACAGGATGAGGAATCGTCAGAAGATGAGATTCTCGATTCCATCATGGAAGAGACTCTTGCAAGCGGCTTGCGAGAGAAGTCGCTCTTATGGCACTATCGCAGTAGAGATGAGTCCTTAATAGCTTTCTCAAACTATTATTTTTACAACAATACACTGATTACTTTTCCCTCAGCCGGCATACATAACCGTCCGATGGGTATTGAGTTCTTGCTCGCACCGAACGGTGTTTACGATCGAAGTAGAAGCAGAACCAATAGACGAGAAGCAGAATATGTTGCCGGACTCGCCTATCAGCATTATAAGCAATCCCCTGACCGAAGTCTGGGAGTAGTCGCTTTTAGCTTGTCACAGGCAGATGCAATTGATGCTGCGGTCGAAAGTTTAAGACAGGTAGACTCGGAATTCGACGAGTGGTGTAATCCAGACTCACAGGAGCGCTTTTTCATAAAGAATTTGGAGAATGTCCAAGGTGACGAGCGCGACGTGATGTTCTTTAGTGTTGGATACGGTCCAGACGAAAAAGGGCAAATTACGATGAACTTTGGCCCCCTGAATCGCGAAGAGGGTAGACGTCGCTTAAACGTTGCTATTACGAGAGCAAGAGAACATGTCAAATTGATTAGTTCTTTCGACCCGTCACAACTGGATTTGAGCCGGATACATGCCGAAGGTGTTCGTTTGTTGAAAGAATACATGGAGGTGGCAAAACGTGGACTCGATGCAATTCCTCGAGCCATCATAGTAGACGGAGGTGAGTCTGAGTCTCCATTCGAGGAAGAGGTTTACGAAGCGTTAAGAGAGAAGGGACTCGAAATCCGAAAGCAAATCGGGGTATCGGGTTATCGCATTGATCTGGGAGTGGTAGACCCTAGCCATCCGGGAAGTTTCATGTTGGGTATTGAATGCGACGGCTCAACATATCACTCTTTTAAGACCGCTCGTGATCGCGACCGACTCAGGCAGCAAATCCTTGAAGGGCTAGGATGGAGAATTCACCGAATTTGGTCTCGTGACTGGGTGGAAAATCGTCGAATAGAGATAGACAAGGTGCTCAAAGCTGTCAAGGAAGCGCAAGCCAGATTTGAAGCAAGAGGCAAGGAGCCGAACTGCGACTCTACAGAATCCAGCCCCGTTGACATTAAGGAAAGTCCTACTGGTAATACTGAAGGTTCACCTGATACTGGAAAACCTAGTACCAATATTGAACCAGAACCGGAACAAAAAGCTTCGCCGCAAGATGTGTCTGTCTACACGCAAACTCCTATGACCAATTTGCGCCCAAGTTATATGTTTGAATCGGATACCAAGACAGTGGCCGACGTGCTTAAACGAGTTGTTCAACAGGAAGGACCTATTTACAGAGTAGAGGCAGCTAGACGAGTGGCGGCAAATTGGCAAATCGCAAGAGTAGGCTATCGAGTTCAGGCTCGTATTGAATCTATCGCCCAATCCAATTGCCCATCGGTTGTCGTGCGCGGAGATTTCTTCTGGCCGAAGAACATGAAGGAGCCACCTGTTCGTGTGCCGGCACCTGGCGATGAAGCTAGGTCTATCGAAATAATAGCTTTAGAAGAGATTGAACAGGCAGCGGTGGTCGTCATCAAACGGAATTTTGGTATGACTAGAGACGACCTTGTTCGTGAGACTGCGAGACTACTTGGACACGCTCGAACGGGAGACACTGTTCGTTCCCGAATTGAATCTGGTATCAACAGACTCATTCGGCGAGGAATTGTTCACCAGAATGGGGAACGTCTGAACATTGAATAAATCGAACATTTCGTCAGAAAGTGACACGGATAAAATAACCTAACGGGAATCTGACTTATGATTTCATTCCTTCATAAATGATTTCCAGTGGCTCCTTATCAAATGCCAGCCAAATATTCCCCACGCAGTTTCTATGTGGGCAATCCTTATTATCGCCAATGTGTGCTAACATCACATCAGAAGAACCTGTTGTATACATTCGAACACCAGAGAGTGTAGTCTCAATAGCTTGGATAACTGCTGAGTTTGGGAAAGCACTTTGAT
>CAZCOB010000085.1:0-6098 GCA_964500415.1 uncultured Dehalococcoidaceae bacterium
AGCGGACTATCAATGTAAATGAGTCAAAGACGGTGGGTGGCATCACCTTTACCCTGAAGCGGGTCGAACTGACGACCAGCGGCCTCAGCTTTTATGCTTTCAATGCCGACTACGGACACCCGGTGCCCCCGCCGCCATTAAAGAGTATTATCGCCGAATACAGCCTCGATGGCGGCCCAGCACGCCAAGCTGGTTCAGTTCTTGGTGCCAGTGGCGGCAGCAATCTGGACGGCTACGAATACGCCTGGTTCATGTCCATCCCTGTACCGGAAGGAACGAAGGAACTCACCTTTGTCATCACTCGCTTCGGCGATGTCGAAGGCCCTTGGGAGTTCACCGTGCCGCTGGAGTAGGTTTTCTACGTAATAAAGGGAGCTTTTAGCCAGAAGGAGGTTATCATGAATAAGAAAGCCTTATCACTAATTACGCTTGGATTAGCTTTAATACTTTTTACTCTTCTGGTGGGGTGCACGCCAACGCCAGGTCCAGCAACACCAGAACCCTCTCCAACATCGACACCAACCCCGTCACCGGAGTCAACACCTCCGACTACCGGCTGGACTACTTTTACTACTGACGATGGGCTCGCCAGTAACGTCGTTACGAGTGTCATCCAGAATACGCAGGGCGTGATCTGGATTGGCAGCACGGAGGGCCTCACACGTTTTGACGGTAAGAACTTTGATATTTATACTGGCGCCATGTGTAACACCCACATCATTTGTACAGTGCGAGACGAACAGGGCAACCTCTGGTTCGGGACAGCGAGCGATGCAGCCTACAAATATACCGGGGAAGAATGGCAGAAAATCACTCCGGTTATTAGTGACCTGCGTCCCAATGTTACCGTCCAGGATATATTCGTGGATAAACAGGGAGATATCTGGTTCGCCGTCACCGGAAACCAGGGCAAGCGGACAGCCCCAATGGACCATGGTGTTACCCGTTATGATGGGAATGATTGGACCAATTTCCTTGGTCGCACTCTCGTTACTACAATTTTTCAGGATAATCAAGGCAACTTATGGTTTGGCAGCAATGTTGGCGTTACCCGTTATGATGGGTCAAACTGGGAGACATTCACCACAGAAGATGGCTTAGCAGACGATTATGTTGTTGCTATCATCCAGGATACTCAAGGCAACATGTGGTTTGGTACCTGGAATGATGGTACGAGCCGCTACGATGGAAAGGAATGGCGCACCTTCTATTCCCGGGATGGGCTCAAGAGCAATGCTATCCATTGCATGCTAAAGGACAGCGAGGGGAACCTATGGTTCGGGTCTTATTGCATTGATGGATATTACGGAATTAGCCGTTTCGATGGCACACAGTGGCAGCACTTTGATCCCTGGCCGGACACGAACAAATATAATGTCATATCGATTTTTCAGGATAATGAGGGCAATATATGGTTCGCCACAAGCATCGGGCTGGTCCGTTATAATCCCGGTTAAGTGTTTTCTTGGGGTTCGAGCGTGATGGCGATGTACGAAATAGTTATCTCGGAAGATAAGCTGCCGAGTCGGTTATACAGATAGAGGTGAAAAATGAAAACCCTGAGAAGAATAGCCAAACCCTGTGGAATAGCGGGCGGAATCTGGAGTATCCTGCTTGCCATAATCCTATCTTTGATAGCCCCGATACGCATGGCGATGGCACCCGGCCAGTACGTCACGAACACAATTGAGTCCATAGCTTGGGGCACGGTGACAATTATCGTAATCATGTTCCTCCTGGGAATTCTGGGATTGGCAGGTTTGATGCTGAGCCGGAGAAATCCCCGGCTGAACCATATATCCAAATGGGTAAGTAGCCTGGGAATGCTGGTATTGAGTCTCGCTCTCATGTTTATCTTTCTTAGCCCATCAGGACTGATTTTATTCCCCGCTGCTATATTGCTAATCTTGGCGGCAATCGGTATGAGAGAGACAGGAAGTGTGCCATTTCAGGAGGCAACATGAGAAAGCTGATAGTTATATTCGCTGTAATCTTGATGGTTACTTTGGTAATAACCCTGGTAGCGGGATGCAAGCAACAACCTGAACCCGGTCTGCCTCCACCCACACCATCCCCGCTGGTAACGGCTAAGCCTGCCGCTGTTTCCGGTGAAGAAGACTGGACGAGACCTGAATACTTTGTGCCTAATGCAGAGACCGCCGTCATCGGGCGGGTGACCGGGGGGCTGCCTCCCATAGAGATAAACAATGCTGTCTACCGGGACTGGCTATTTGAAGTGGAGAGCTATGTCTTCAACCCTCTACCAGAAACCAGCCTTAATGTGCGTATCCTTGAGCAATCTGGGATGATGCCGGTTAAAGGGGTACACCTCGCAGAAGGGGAACACCTGCTGCTTTTCTTAAATTCGGAGGATGACCATTTCATCATGCTCGGCGGACTGATGGGGGCCAAGTATATCATCGACGACAGCAGAATACGTTACGGCATGTACGCTAATTCCCCGTGGGAACCCCTAGATGAGGCTGTTGCCCAGATAAAGGCGGTTGCGGAGACCTGGGCTGATGAAGAGCTCACTCCGGAACGCGAGAACGAGCTTATCGAGATAGCCATGAGCTGTCCGGGAATCAGCGAATACCTTACTGACAGGAGCTATGAGACCAGAGTGGGGCCTTACACACGCGGTGTGGAACCCGGTGTCATACGCTATCTGGTATCTTTCATCCTCAGAGGAGAAGATGAGGTTAACCAGGATCTGCGTCTGGTGGTCAATGCTACCGAACAAAGAGTTGAGGATATAATCTTCACCGTGGTCGAACATAGCCTGACCGAGGAGGAAGAAAATAAAACCTTACAGATAGCCCTGGCTGATGAGACGGTCAAGGAAGTGATGGGTGGGCGGGGCTATAAGGAAAGTCCCAGCGTCATCAGGGATGGCTGGCAGGAAACTGTTGATGGAAAAGTGCACTTCTATATCTTCCCCAAGGTGGAGCTGCTGCTCCAGCCGACCGTCTCGGATATTCTGGAGATATGCGTAGACCTCGACCGGGAAAAGGTCGTCAAAATATTCACCGAATCGCATCTTTCCCCGATGCCGTTGCAGAGCTCAGAAACAGATCGCGATTTCACGCTGACCATCGAGATTCCCGCAATGGACTATGAAGTAGGAGAAACAGCCGAAGCCACCTTGAGCATGAGCTACCACGGAAAAGAGACTGTAGAGATAACCGCACCCGGCAGTCAGTATCTTAACCTCACTATCAGGGATGGTCAGGGAAATATCGTCTATAACTGGGAGAGGCAGGAATTCGGCCCACCGCCGCCGGCACTTGACTGGTACAAGGAGACCTTGCAGCCCGGGCAGACCATAACCAAACGCCTAGAATTCAGTGTGCCACAGGCCGGCACATTCTATCTTGAAGGCAGGAATTTCGGTGGCTGGGACTACGGTCAGGTTCTAGTGGACTATCCCGATGGGCACGGTTACGGGCTATACATGGAGACGCCATATATTCTCATAACAGAACAGATGAAATAATCTGAGAATCGGACTGAGGTGAATAATGAAAAAGAGAGCGCGCATAATTGTCATAGCTCTTACTGTTATCCTGCTGGCACTGACATCCAACACCGGCTGTGGCTGCCTGCGCCAGGCATGTCAGCCATACGGCCCCAGGGTAACGGGTGATAGGGCTGGCGGCGCACTAGCCGTCTATGAAGACATTAAAAGTAACAATCAGCATGATTTCTATGTTCAGAAAATCAGTCCTGGCGGTGAAGCCCTGTGGGGAGAGAAAGGGGTGCTCATCGGCAGTGCCTACAAGCAGTGTGATAGCTTTCACGAACTCTATATTGTGAGCGATGGCTCCGGGGGAGCCATTGTGACCTGGGGTGGGTACCCCTCCGAACCAGACTGGGAACTGCCTCCAGGCCAGCGCCCCATGGAGTACTTAACGCATGTCACCAGGGTAGATACTAACGGAGACATTATGTGGCAGAGAGAGGTCATGAGCGTTGACCATATGATAAGCGATGGTAACGGCGGCGTTCTAATCGCCAGTGATGAGAACTATGAAGAAGGGACATTATCCGTAACAAGTATAGACTCCGATGGTGATTTCCCGTGGGGAGAGGAAGGAGTCTCTATACGCTGTGAAGGCTACACCGACCACTCGCTCGGTCTGACCAGCGATGGTAACGGTGGAGCCATCATTATCTGGGAGGAATTGCAGACAGAGCCGGGCCCCAAACCGCACCAACCGGAAACCACCAACCGCATTTTCGCCCAGAAGATAGATGCAAAAGGAAACCTGTCTTGGGGTGAGGAAGGCGTCCTCCTTTACACCACTCCGGAAGGGGTCTATTCCGAAGAGCCGAAGCTGGTGAGCGACAGCTCTGGAGGTGCCGTTGCTGTCTGGATGCAGGTACCCGAAGGGAGGATAGAAGAAGGTTCTCCCAGGGCCCTCCTTAACGATATCTATGTCCAGCGGGTTGATACTGGTGGGAACGTCTTGTGGACGCCCAATGGAGTGCCACTTAATGCATATGAAGGTGGAGGCTTTCCACATAATCTTCTCGTTGTCGGTGATGATGCCGGCGGCGCTATCATCTTTTTGTGGGGTGGGTATGCCCAGAAGATAGGTGCTGGTGGCAAAACGGAGTGGCAGCCAGGTGGTGTGGAGGTCATCACCAGCACTTTACCAAGTAATGCGATAAGTGATGGCTCGGGGGGAGTAATTGTTACCTTTGGCCACAAAGAGTCTGGGAGTAAAAAGAGCATGCTCTATGTTCAGAAAATATATGCTACCGGCATTACCGTGTGTCCAGGCATTGGAACACTGGTCACGGAACATGGTACTCATGACATAGCCCACGATGGGCATGGTGGGGCTATTGTTGCCTGGGGCAGTGGCAAGTCAATGTTCAGCTCCGAAAAGTCATATGTTCAAAAAGTAAGCGCCGAAGGCAAGCTGTTGTGGGGCGAGAAGGGGATCAGGCTGAACCCGTGATGGATAAATAATCTAGGAGGGTAACAATAATGAGAAAGATAGTGGGTTGGCTACTCATAGTCCATGGGATAATATGCACTCTTGGCGCTTTCTTTCCCTTTTACCCCCCGATTTTCCTGTTTTACTATCTGGCTTTCCCGTTTGCGGTGAAGCTCATCCTGGTTCTCCTGCTCGGCATATTTCAGATAGTCTTTGGCGTGTATCTAGCTTTCACAGAGAAATTGAGGCAAGTCAGATGGTACTGGCTGGCACTCACGATTATTGTTATCGTCATATTGCTCTTGATCTACCCTGCTTTAAATTACTTTTTTGGCATATAAGCCTAGTACAGGAGAAAAATGTATTCAGGCTGAATCATTTAGGGCATGAGGAGGTGCATTATGAGAAGAATCCTTTTTACTGTGGCGGCCGCAGCGGCATTAATAACTGCCCTTCTGTTGACCGGATGCTTCGGTGGCTCTGCACCACGGCCAGTTGCCCCTGAAATAACAACTGATGGTTCCGGCGGTGCCATTATTGTTTGGTCTGCCGAGAAGGGTGCCCGTGTTCAGAGGGTAGATTCTCAGGGTAACTGCTTGTGGGGAAGCGAAGGCAGGCAAATCTACAGCTATTCGAAGCATCCAGTAGGACTACTATCAGCAGGGGATGATAACAGTGGAGCCATCCTCGCCTGGACCGACGAAAATCCCACCAATGAGGAAATCCCCCAATGGGGCGTCTATGCTCAACGACTGGATTCGCAGGGTAATACCGTCTGGCCCGAAGGTGGAATCTCCATCTCGGCCGGCCTGTTTGATGTCAATCACCAGGTAGAGATGATAAACGAAAGCCTGATAGATTTGATAAATGATGGTGCCGGCGGCGCTATCCTACTATGGTACAACGAGCTTAAAACTGGCGACTCTTGGAAGACGACAGTGCATGCCCAGAGGATAAATGCGGATGGCGGTTGCCTTTGGGGAGAGCAGGGTATTCAGATATGTGATACATCGCCAGACCCGAGGTGGGCTAAGCTGATAACCGATGGTTCCAGCGGTGCCGTCGTTGTCTGGGAGGATAACCGTGGCCCAGATACGGACATCTATGCCCAGAGGATAAGCTCCGACGGCCGATTACTCTGGCCGGATACGG
>CAZCOB010000086.1:0-5806 GCA_964500415.1 uncultured Dehalococcoidaceae bacterium
TATTCTAGCAGAGAACTCTAAGAGGCGGTGGCATTATTTACGGGGGAAAGGTCAACATGGACATAAGTGAGTCGAAAATAGACGAGCTTGACATACATAATTCGAGGATTGTCCATTTAGATGCTAGTAGGAGTGAGATAGGTAAGTTTAACCGTAGAAATGCACAAGTGACCATCATTGATACATGGCGTGCGCAGATCGGCGAGCAGATTAAATAGGCATCTCGCTGTATGTATTCAGCGAAAGCGGAATGATTTGTGAGTGCCAAAGCAAGAAGGCCCAAGAGTAGCAGAGTGATATTAGAAAAGGGACGCACCTGAGAAGTGTCATCTTCGTAAGGGATACCAATTACAAGGCCCTTCTAATTATTTATATAGTATCAGTCTGTTTGTTGTTATCTACGAGTCAGTCTATTTAACAAAAACTCAGAATGTTAAGCCAAAGCCCTACAACTCTCAGATAGGTAACACTAGCAGTGCACGACTAGCTAATAATGCCCTTGACCGAGTACCCGAAAGGAGTCTAAGCCGGTTTATTTTGTTGATTTTAGTGACACCCTGAACCTAAGTCATGGTATCAGATAATTAATTACTATGTAGATAATCACTTAAAATCAAGCTTAATTTATTCACTAATATACACGATTTATATACTTCGCTAGACATTAATAAATTACCAGAATAACCTTTATTTAAAATAAAAAGAGGTTTATAATTCATATATAAATTGGTTATATTAGTTCTGAAAGGGTAATTCTATGACTAACCATGATATATCTTGGACTAATACTAGCGTAATAAAATTTGCGGGAAAATCTGATCCAATTGAATTGATAACCCAGAAGGCTAGAGATGAAGTGCTTAGAGCTATACAAGCTGGCTGGCAAGGACCTCCTTTCGACCCCTTTAGACTAGCAGAACTCTTTGGAATACCAACAATACCTCGAGAGGACGTGCTAGATGCAAGAATAATATCTACCGGATCACATAAATTACAGATAGAATTCAATCCTAATAGATCCCGTGGGCGACTACGATTTTCTGTTGCTCATGAAATAGCCCATACTCTTTTTCAAGACTGCTTTGAAAGCGTAAGGAATAGAGAATTACATACTAGAATCAGTGAAGATGACTGGCAATTAGAACTCCTCTGTAACATCGCAGCTGCAGAGTTCCTTATGCCAGTGGGAAACGAAATAGATTCACGAACTCCTATTAATATTGATAATATACTTCGCCTTCAGAAAGAATTTGACGTATCTACAGAGGCCATTTCTATAAGGCTTGCTAAGATAACAAATGAGCCGTGTACAATTTTTGCAGCAGCACGTATTCTAGATGAAGAGAGTGCCACCTCATACCGTACAGATTATAGTATTCGTTCTCGCGCTAGCAAATTAGAGCTATTGAGAGGGATAGAGTTTCAAAATACCATATTATCACAGTGTACGGCAGTTGGTTATACAGCAAAAGGTAAAGAGATAGGTTTAGGCATGATCCCGGAATTATATATAGAATGCGTGGGTATTCCACCTTATCCTGGTAGAAGCTATCCACGGGTTATCGGTATTGCTTATGCCACAGACTACGCAGAATCAATCTTATCAAACCTTACTTTATTGCGAGGAGATGCCTTAAAGCCGAGAGGAACAGGGAAGAGAATTATTGCTCATATAGTAAATGATAAAACTCCGAATTGGGGTGCAGGCTTTGGAAGGGCTGTAAAAAATGAGTATCCCTTGGCACAAAAGGATTTTTTTAAGTGGGTTACACAGAACCCGAATGATTTCTTCCTTGGAAATGTTCATATGTCAGCAATATCAGAAGAATTAAATTTCGTACATATGATTGCTCAACGTGGCTATGGAGAGTCCATGAAACCAAGAATTCGATATGACGCACTTAGAGATTGTCTCCAGAAGTTAAAGGATATCGCCTTAAGCCGAGGAGCTAGCGTGCATATGCCACGCATTGGTACAGGCTATGCAGGCGGGAATTGGAGTTATATCCTTGAACTTATAGATGAAATACTCGTAAGAAATAATGTTGATGTAACAATTTATACAATTCCTGATTACGAACAGGCAGAAGCACAAGGTAGGCTAAATTTACGCATTGGAATCCAGTCATACTTATATAGATAAAAAATGATTAATAAGATTATCATACTATCGGGACCGATATCCTCCGGTAAGTCCACTTTGGCTGAAGGACTCGCCCAGAGATTTAATATGACCGTCCTTAAAACCAGCATAGTACTTCAAAGGCGAGTTAAAAGTGAATTGGCGGGGGACCGGAAAGTATTACAGGCTGAGGGGGAACGTCAAGATAAAAAAAATCGAGGCAGATGGGTATTAGACGAACTGACTAAATTGATTAACCAAAACCCTTCAATTACTGAAATAATAATCGACTCTGTCAGGATAGAGGAACAGATATCGGCTATACGGGAAGCATTTGGCCAAATCGTTATTCACATCCACTTAACGGCCCCAATGAATGAGCTTGAACAAAGATACTATAAACGCCATGAAATAGGGAAAGAAAAAGACTTTAGATATTCCGAGGTTAAAGAAAATAGGACAGAGCAACAGGTAGAGAATTTGGCGAAAATTGCTGACATTGTAGTAGATACCAAGAGATGTACCGAGCAGGATGTCTTAATTAGAACGGCCAGCCACCTTAGAATCCGTACCGGAAGAGGTACGGGGTTTGTTGACGTTGTCGTTGGAGGACAATATGGTAGCGAAGGCAAAGGACAGATAGCTGCATATTTAGCGAGAGAATACGACCTCTTGGTCAGGGTTGGTGGACCGAATGCTGGTCATAAAGTTTTTGAGGAGCCCGAGCCCTATGCCCATCATCAACTTCCATCCGGTACAAGGAAGTGTGATGCTAAGCTTCTTATTGGGCCAGGGGCAGTTTTAAATCCAAGAAGCTTGTTAAAGGAAATTTCGGATTGTAAGGTTGATAAAGAACGACTATGTATTGATAGAAATGCAATGATCATCACAGATGAGGACATTGCGAGTGAGACCGCCCTGGTTAGAAATATCGGCTCAACAGGTCAAGGCGTTGGAGCAGCAACCGCGAGACGCATTTTAAAGAGGCAAAGATCTACTTTACTGGCGCAACATATCCCTGAACTTCGGCCATTTCTAGGAAGTGCCCAAGAAATGTTAGAAGATGCATTTTCAAAAAACTGTAGAGTTCAACTCGAAGGTACACAAGGTACAGGATTAAGTCTCTTTCATGGTTCATACCCTCATGTTACTTCTAGGGATACTACTGCTCTGGGATGCTTAGCCGAAGCTGGCATTCCACCAAACCGAGTTCGTAAAGTCGTTATGGTATGCCGAACATACCCAATCAGAGTAGGAAATCCTAAAGGAAATACTTCAGGCCCTCTACGTGATATAAGTTGGGAGGAGATAGCAAGACGATCTGGATATAATGCCAACAGACTACGGGTAGCTGAAAGAACCACAACGACTAATCGACGTAGACGCATTGGTGAATTTGATTGGGCGCTTCTTCATCGTGCTGCATTTCTTAATGGTGCCACTGACATTGCATTAACTTTTACTGATTACATATCGAAGGAAAATGTGAAAGCTAAGCGGTTTGAACAGCTTACACAGGAAACCATCAACTTTATTCAAGAAGTAGAACGGGTAACCGGAGCTCCCGTATCGTTAATCTCCACTGGATTTAATAACAGAAGTATCATTGACCGGCGTTCTTGGTGAGGGGAAAATGGAGATTACCGAATTTATAACGGCTAATCGATGTCCACTAATCTATCATATGTCAGAGCAGGGAAGTTGGCCTAACATACAAGAACTAGGCCTTTTAAGTACTTCTGCTTTATTGGATTGCTGCGGGTATACCGGAAATGAACGATCCGAAATTGAGTCTCAGCTTCGCGGAAGAAAAATACCAATTAGACATCCAACCCTAGGAGTTATATATATTCGAGATCAGGTACCAATGAGGGATTGGCCTGAAAGGGATATATACCTTGATAGACTCTTAGACAGTGACGTTACGAGGCAGGAATGGTTGGCATTCCTAAATAGGAGAGTTTTTTTCTGGGTGACTAAGAATGAACTTATAAAAATGATTTGTGCATGGCAATATAGGGGGGAGCCTCAATGGGTAATTACGATAAATACTGAAGATTTGCTCGAACAATACAGTGATAAAGCATATATTTCATATCAAAATACGGGAAGTCTTTATAGTAGAAGAAAACGGGGGCCGAGATCATTTATTCCCTTCAAAGAATGTCCGGTTTCCTCAGGGATTATAGAATTGGCTATTGAATATGGGGTTCCTAACTTATCAGATTTTACTATTTCTGTCGATGAATGCCTTGGCGAAAAGGTTGACGAAGAAAGAGTATATCGAGAAGTAAAGCGCATTTGGCCTTAATATTTCATTGCTGACAAGGTCTGATATGAAAAACCAGTATTTTGGGGATATCAACGATTACAAGAAATATAGTCTAATTAGGTATCTGAGTAATTTTGGTCAAATCAAAACCGCGATTTGTTGGATACTCACACGAGATGATGATAGGAGCGATGGTAATCGCATTAATTATTTAAGGCAACCCGAAAAATGGCGAAATTTTGACACTAGTCTTTATCAATATCTTCAAGATAACGTATTACTTCGGAAAATTAGAGACGTTAAAATACTTGAAACTTCCGATATACTTACTAACTGTAGTTTCTATTCGGAGATTGTTGATGATAATATAGAGTTACGAGAGATATATTTCAATAGGTGCCTTGAGTTTGCAAAACATTCAAATTTGATATTTTTCGATCCGGATAACGGACTAGAGGTAAAGTCAGTACCCTTTGGTAAGAAAAATTCATCAAAATACTTGTATTGGAGGGAAGTTACAGCCTCCTTTAAAGCCGGCCACTCAATATTAATTTATCAGCACTTCCCCCGTATGAATCGTGAATCATACATCAATAATCTAGTGCTACAGTTTAAAGCGATAACAGAGGCCAAGCGTATCTTTTATTATAAGACTCGTCATGTTGTCTTTTTTCTGTTAGCACAACCAAAACATGAAAGCTTATTCATTGAGAGTAATGCTAACATTCTGAATATTTGGGGAAAGATTATTAGCATTCGTGAACTTCCACTCGTATAGGCTTTTTTACTCAGAGAAATTATATAACATCTAGAGGAGGTGTGTAATGGAAGCTGTCAACAAGTCACCTAAAGAAGTCGGTCCTGAAATACTAAAAAAAGATCCTAGAGAAGAAGTAAGCAGTAACTGGCAAGGAGCTGTGCTACTATCTGATGAAATTAGTTTCTACGCTACACAAAAAGGTCATCCTCTAATACACCCCTTTGAGCCTGCAAATCTTAAACCTGCAAGATATAAACTAAGGCTCGGAGAGGATTGTAGAGTAGGCGATGAACAGCATTGGCTTAGTGAAGAAAACCCTGATTTAGTAATACCTCCATATGAATTAGCGGTCATTAGCACGCTTGAGACGTTGAATTTGCCGCGTTTCTTAATAGGTCGTTGGGATCTCAAAGTTAAGAGAGTTTATGAAGGTCTCCTTTGGGTGGGTGGGCCACAAGTAGATCCCGGGTATCAAGGTAAGCTGTTTTGCCCATTGTATAACCTCTCAAATAAAACCATTAAATTAAGATATGGGGATACTATAGCAACCATAGACTTTATTAGAACTACTCCATATACTGCGAATTGTATAGATTGGGATGGCACGCTTAATGCGCCACGTGCCCAATATGATCGATTTGGGTTAATGAGT
>CAZCOB010000087.1:0-5688 GCA_964500415.1 uncultured Dehalococcoidaceae bacterium
GTATTTTTCTCCTCGGCGCCGCAGCCCAGTATCTGCCGGCTCTGGCAGGTGAGGTGGATGGGGTAGGGGGCGTAGCCGCGGGCGCGCCGCACGAACCTGGGAACATCCCTCTCTACTATCATGACGCTATCGTCGTAGCGGGCATAGATGTCCCGGTTGTGCATCAGGAAATAATCGGCGATGCCGCCGAGTCTGCGTAACGCTTCATCGTTGTCTTTGGCGATGGGTTCCTCGCTGATGTTCCCGCTGGTCATTACCAGGGGCAGGCCGGTCTCCCGGAGCAGGATGTGGTGCAGGGGGGTATAGGGGAGCATCACGCCGAGGTAGTTAAGGCCGGGCGCTACGGCTCTCGATATTTTAGAGCCGGCTTTCCACTGCATCAGGACGATGGGACTGCCGGACGAGGTAAGCAGCTTTTTCGCCTCGGAGCTGATATAGCAGTGCTGCCTCGCCCCGTCAAGGGAAGCCAACATTACCGCCAGCGGCTTGGCGGGCCGGTTTTTGCGCTGGCGCAGACGGTTGATTGCCGCCTGGCTGGTGGCATCGCAGGCCAGCAGAAATCCCCCCAATCCCTTGACCGCGACTATTTTGCCTTTTTTTAACAGCTTGCTGGTCTCTGTAATTACATCGTCGCCGGCGACCCCGTTGCCCCCCGCATCGGTTAATTCCAGTCGCGGGCCGCACGCCGGACAGGCGTTGGGTTGAGCATGAAAGCGGCGGTCGAATGGATTGTCATACTCCCTCTGGCATTCCGGGCACATGCGGAAATTTTTCATGGTCGTGCTGGAGCGGTCGTAGGGAATATCCTCGATTATCGTAAAGCGGGGGCCGCAGTTGGTGCAGTTGGTAAAGGGGTAGCGGTAGCGCCTGTCTTCGGGGTCGAAAATTTCCCGCAGGCAGTCGGGGCACGTGGCGATATCCGGGGAGACGAGCTGGTATTTGCCTTCTTCGGCAACGCTGTGGCGGATTTCGAATTTATCGTAGTCCTCCGGAGAGCCCAAAGCTACCGATATGTCCTCTATGCGGGATAGTGGCGGCGCCTGCTTGCGCAGTCCGACCAGGAAGCGTTCGATATTTTGAGCTTCTCCCTCCACCTCAATCCTGACATCCTCCGAGGTGTTGCATACCCAGCCCGTGAGGTTGTGCCTGGTCGCGAGTTGATAGATGAACGGTCTGAAGCCGACCCCCTGCACCACCCCCCTGACGCTGATACGAACGAGACTAACCGTCGGTGTTCTTGCCATACTACCTGTTTTTCTTGCCTTTTACCGCAGATTCCAGCCAGCCGAACCATGCCTCCATCCCCTCCCCGGTCTTGCAGGATACGGGGAAGATAATGACATCGGCATTCAGGCCGGTGACCGCTTTTTTAAACCCTTCGGTATCGAAATCGAGGTGCGGCTGCAGGTCGATTTTGTTCAGCAGCACCACGTCGCTATCGGCGAACATGGCCGGGTATTTATACGGTTTATCGTCGCCCTCCGGCATGCTGGAAATCATGACCCGCCTGTCTTCCCCCAGGATAAAGGCATTCGGGCAAATCAGGTTGCCCACGTTCTCGATGAGCAAAAGGTCGGTATCTTCCAGGGGCAGGCTGTTCAGGGCGTTTTCGACCATGTTAGCGTCGAGGTGGCAGCCGCCGCCGGTATTGATTTGCACGACGGGTATGCCCATCTCGCTGATTTTATCGGCGTCCACGCTGGAGGCGACGTCGCCCTCGATGACGGCAATCCTGGCTTTATCTCTCATGTGTTTTATCGTGCTCATGATGAGGCTGGTCTTGCCCGCGCCCGGCGACGACATTATATCTATCGTCAGGACGCCGTGCTTGTCCAGTCGTTTTTTATTGGCCCTGGCTTTTTCTTCGTTGGCCCCCAGGATATCCTCGCCTACCTTAATCACTTTCACTGTCATTTACTCCACCTCGATGCTTTCCATATGGCATTCCCGCCCAGATACTATTTCGATACCCGCCTCATGGCATTTAGGACAGGCCCAGTTGCCGTCTTCAGGGGTGAAAACGTTATCGCACTTATGGCAACGCACCTGAGTCGGCTTCATTTCGAAGTTAAGTTTGGCGCCGCTGGCGATGGTGTCCTTAGCAAGAAAGTCGAAATAGAACTGAACGCACTCGCTGACCACGCCGGACAGCTCGCCCACCACCAGGTTGATGCGGGTAATCCTGCTGGCGCTGGCCTCGTTTGCCTTTTCCAGGGCCAGGGACAACATGCTTTCTGTGATGCTATATTCGTGCATGATTTTTACAGGTGCTTCTGAGGGACTTGATGTAAGCGGAATAAGTGGCACCGTCTATATTATAGTGCAGTGAGCGTGAGGGGGCAAATGATTACTCTTGTCATTTACCCCGTCAATACGTTATACTGCTGGATTATTATGTATGGTAAACGTATTTTAGTCTGGGGCCCGGCCTCTTCCGGGAAAACGACATTAGCGCGGGAAATATCCCGGCGTATCGGAGTGCCTCATATTGAGCTTGATGCTATCTTCTGGAAACCGGAATGGGTGGAAAAGTCTCTGGAAGAGTTCCGTGCCGATGTTTCGGCTGTTATCCGTGACAATCCGGATGGCTGGGTAATCGACGGTAACTACGGGCGTATCAGAGACCTGGTGCTGCCTCAGGCGGATAGTGTTATCTGGCTGCGTCTTCCTTTCCGCGCCGTTTTCTGGCGGGCGCTGAAACGGACTGTCATCAGGTCGTGGACGAAGGAACCGTTATGGAACAATAACTACGAGTCGTGGCGGTTATCGTTTTTCAGCCGGGAATCGCTCCTGCTTTACCTCGTCAGGAACTGGCGGCGGTACGTAAGGAAAGGTAAAAAGGAACTGGCTACTATTCCCCATCACGCCAGGGTCATCGAGTTGCGTTCTAGCTGGCAGGTTAATGAGTTTCTGGATGGTTTGGGAAACGAGAAATAGTGCAGTTAACTATTTTTCGGTCAGGCGCGTAATTTACTTCCGCCCCCTCCTGTGTTATAATTTGCCTTGTAACTAATAATAAAAAGTTGGAAGAGGAAAATCTTGGAAAAAGAGAAAAAAGCCGAGATTATCGGCACATATCAGGCTCGTGAAGGCGATACCGGCTCCACCGAGGTACAGGTAGCGCTGCTTACCGAGAGGATAAAACAGTTAACCACGCACATGGCGGCCAACCGCAAAGATTATCACACCCAACGTGGCTTGCTCAAGCTTGTCGGGCAGAGGCGAAGGCTTTTGGCTTATCTCAGCCGGGAGGACGTCGGGCGGTACAATCAACTTATCAAGAGGCTGGGGCTGCGTAAGTAAAGCCTTTTAGATGGAGGGAGTATTTCATTGGAACCACAATCTTTTCACTGCGACCTTGGCGGTCGTGACCTTAATATCGAAACAGGCAAACTTGCCCAGCAGGCCGACGCTGCGGTAACCGTACGCTACGGCGATACCATCGTCCTGGTGACGATGTGTTTCAACCGGGCAACGCGGGAAGGGGTCGATTTTCTGCCCCTGACCATCGACTATGAAGAGAGACTGTACGCCGCCGGTAAAATACCCGGCGGTTTTATCCGGAGGGAGGGGCGTCCCAGCGAGGCGGCTACACTGGCCTGCCGCCAGACCGACCGCCCCATACGTCCTCTTCTCCCCAAGACCTGGCACAGCGATATCCAGATAATCACCACCGTGCTCTCGGCCGACCTTGAGAACGACCCGGATATACTTTCGGTTCTCGGCGCTTCGGCGTGCCTGACGCTCTCCGAGCTACCCTTTGGCGGGCCGGTAGGCGCTGTCAACGTCGGCTATATTAACGGCGAACTGGTGCTGAATCCCAGGATGGCCCAGCTGGAAGAAAGCCAGCTCGACCTCGTTGTCGTCAGCACCAGGGAGAAGGTTATCATGGTGGAGGCGGGGGCCAGGGAAATCGGCGAGGATATCATTCTTCAGGCGGTTAAATTCGCCCATGAGGCCAACCAGGATGTCATCAGGCTTCAGGAACAGCTTCAGCAGGCGGCGGGCAAACCCAAGGTGTCCGTCCCCGATGAAGAAGTGAACGCAGAGACGGTGGCGGCGCTGGGAAAAATCGTTGATGAGAAGCTGGAGCAGCTTCTCGGCGAAACGGACAAAGAAAAGCGGGAGCGGATGCTGAACGCGTTGATAGCGGAAGTCAGCGAGCAACTGGCCGAGTCCTTCCCTGAGAAGGATATTCTGGCGGCTCTCAACGCCAAGGTCAAAGCCGAATTAAGGTCCGGCATACTGGAAAAGGGACAGCGTATCGGCGGACGCGGCATCACCGAAATCCGGCCGATAAGCTGTGAAGTAGGCCTCCTGCCGCGTACTCATGGCTCCGGCCTGTTCACCCGGGGATATACCCAGGTGCTGACCATTGCCACCCTGGGCTCCACCCGCAAGGAGCAGATGCTCGATGGTCTGGGTCTGGAGGAAAGTAAGCGATTCATGCACCACTACAATTTCCCCGGATTCTCCAACGGCGAGGTAAGGCGTGTCGGTTCTACCAGCCGCCGCGAAATAGGACACGGCGCTCTGGCGGAGAGGGCCCTGTTACAGGTTCTGCCCAGCGACGAGGATTTTCCGTATGCTATACGCCTCGTCTCGGAAGTGTTGAGCTCCAACGGCAGTACCTCTATGGCCAGTGTCTGCGCCGGCAGCCTGTCGTTGATGGATGGGGGCATACCGGTAAAGAAGGCCGTGGCCGGCATCGCCATGGGACTTATCACCGGGGACGATGGTAAATTCGTGGTTTTAAGTGACCTTGAAGGGCTGGAAGACTTTAACGGCGATATGGACTTCAAGATTGCCGGAACGCGGGATGGCATCACGGCGATACAGATGGATACCAAGCTCAAGGGCTTGAGTCTGGAGATAATAGAGAAGACGCTGGCCCAGGCTGAAGAAGGCCGGCTGTTTATCCTGGATAAAATGGACGCTGTTATCAATACCAGCCGGGCCGATGTCAGCCGTTATGCCCCGAGAATGACCAAGATGAAAATCGACCCCAGTAAAATCGGGGCGGTTATCGGCACCGGCGGCAAGACCATCAGGTCGATTATCGAGGAGACCAAGACGACTATCGATGTTTCCGACGATGGCACCGTCGTTATCGGCTCGCCGGACATGGAAGCCACGCAGAAAGCTATCGCCATTATCGAGGGGCTGACTCGGGAAGCGGAAATCGGTGATATTTTCACCGGTAAGGTGACGCGTATACTGGACTTCGGCGCTATGGTGGAGGTTCTCCCCGGCAAGGAAGGGCTGGTGCATATCAGCGAGCTGGCTGACTACCGTGTCAACAAGGTTGAAGACGAGGTGAAAATCGGCGAAGAAGTTACCGTTAAGGTAATCGCCATCGATAACCTGGGCAGGGTGAACCTGTCCCGGCGGGCCGTCTTTGAGAAAGGTACGGAACAGGCTGCCGCCCGTGAAGGTGCGCGTCAGGAAAGACGCGGCGGCTCATCGGGCTTCTCCGACAGGAGAAGTAGCTCCGGCGGTTTTCGTAATAACCGGCCGCGTTATTCCAGCGGCGACCGCCAGCAAAGACCGAACCGCGGCCCTTCGCGCCCTCCTTATAAACCCAGCTAATATCTCCCCAGTCTTTATTGAGGTGTTCTATTATGGAACGTATCAAGGTAGTGGTATATGGAGCGTCGGGCAGGGTGGGGCAGGAGGTGGTGAAAGCCG
>CAZCOB010000088.1:0-5670 GCA_964500415.1 uncultured Dehalococcoidaceae bacterium
CTGTCTGGAGTGTACGGTTTTAGTGGCCCTGTTTGTGTCCCATTATCGCTGACGGCCTACAGATGGAGGGCTTTGGCTTTCCCTTTGAAAAATTTAGGACTGCGAGTCCATTCATATTTCAGATAACCACCATGTTGTGAGGAGGTAAAAGTAAGACAACACTGCCTACGCTGTTAAAACTCGCCGGAAGTGTAAAATCATGAAACTGTGTGGTGAATCCGATATCTTCGATAAATTATCACCGCAATTGAAGCAATGATAGCGATACCACATATCCAGCGAGCAGTAGGAATGCCCGCAATCGTCCATACATCAATCTTCAGCCCCTCTAAAAAGAATCTCCCTACGCTGTAGTAGATTACATAGAGGAAAAAGATATCACCGTCGATGAGCCGGTTTTGGAGCTTACGCCCCAATATCATGAGGATAGAGAAGCCAACAAGATTCCACAGGGACTCATATAGGAACAGGGGATGAAAGTGGCTAAAACTTTCGTAACCAGGCAGCCGATTAACAGGGTTGATATATATACCCCAGGGAAGGTCGGTCGGGTAGCCATAGAGCTCCTGGTTAAAAAAGTTGCCCCATCTACCGATAGCTTGGGCTAGTAGAAGCCCAGGCGTAGTAATATCTAACCAGCGAAGGGCTCCAAGCTTTCTCAACTTGCTGTATATTATAAGTCCGATCGTACCCCCGATAACGGCGCCAAAGATGCCCAGTCCCCGTCCGCCGATAATCATCTCTGGGTTTTGCATATAGTAGTCCCACTTGTCGATAACGTGGTATAGTCGTGCCCCGATAGCTCCCAGGGGAACGACAATAAGAGCCAGATTAATAACATGCGCGGTAGCTTCGCCTCGCCGCCTTGCCTCAATAAAAGTGATACCGAGGGCAGCTACGACTGCCAGGGCAATAAGCATGCCATACCAGTGAATAGCCAATGTTCCCAGATAAAAAGCAACATACATCAAATTTCCTTGTCTGCAATAAACACGCACTAGTTGGAATTATGCAAACTGAAATCAATTGCGAATCCAATATCAATTCTTGCTTTGCTCAGCTACCTTGGGCTGCACAGCCAGCAACCCGGGTCAGCTGCCATTATATCGCCAGTTTCCTCGTAAGCCCTGCCGCGGCATCCGGAACACGAATCCCTGTAAGTGCATTGCCCACATACTCCTTTGAGTAATTCTCTCTGGCGTAGTTGGGCTAGAGTAGGTGAATTTTCCCAGATGGATATTATGCTTTGTTCCCGAATATTACCCAGGTTTACCTGGAGCAGCATGCAAGGGTTTACTTCACCGTTAGATTGAACCATGACGTAGCCCATAGGCATACCAGCAGCGCAGCCTCTACCATAATAAGGAACCCTGCGCAGCATTTCTGCGGGAAAGTGCCTGGGCTTTACGTTCTTCTGCTGGAGGAGAAGAGGGTACATTGGGCAGGCAGGAACCCTTATTATCAGAGGGTAATCCGCCTGAGCTTCAGCAAGCAGCTCCATTGCCTGTCTCCTTTCGTCAGGGCTGAGTACCTGCTCATTGCACTCCTCCTTAGCTCTTCCCGCCGCCACCAAATCAAATAACTCAGCGGCGGCGGCACCGTATTCCACTGCTAGGCGCAGCATATCCTCCAGTTGCGATAGGGTGTCCTTTCTGACAACCATGTTAAGCTGAAAAGGCAGAGACGCATTGCGGCATGCCTCTATACCCCTCATGGTCTGTTCAAAGGCGCCATCGATACCCCTGAAAGAGTCGTGAGTCTGGGCATCGGCTCCATCTACTGATATGGCGATTGCCATGACTCCAGCCTCTAGCATGCGGCCTGCCATCGTCTTGTCGATCAGGGTACCGTTGCTGCCAATGGTGGTTCTTATGCCTTTTGAGGAGGCATACTTCACTATATGCAGAAGGTCCTCGCGGCACAGTGGCTCGCCGCCATCGATGATAAGAAGGTGTATGCCCCAACGTGACAAATCATCCATGAGACGAAACGCCTCGTCTGTCGATAGCTCATCAGGAGCAGCCTCTTCAACCGAGTTACTGTAGCAGTGTTTACATCTTAAGTTACACTTTGTGGTGATGCTGTAAGAAACCATGAATGGTGGCCGTATTTCCATATTAATCTCCTTTTCCCGCCGGTCTTCTATTTCTACGCTCTCTCAGCTCGATACGAAGCTACGTAAGTTAATAGACTCTCCATGGCTAACTCACCTCCGCAGGCTGGCAATTAGTCTATCGGTATGGAGTATCAAGTCCAGCGCAGAATTAATATCGGTGATTACCAGATCGGAATTCATCAATGCACTGACCGATGCTCCTTCTTCCCCTAAAACGCAGATACCTATTGCCGCTTCTTTAAGCATGGCGGCATCGTTGGAGCCATTTCCGATACAGATAGCTCTTTTCTTTCCAAGCTTCTCTAAAAAGGAGAGCTTTTGAGTATCTTCCTTTCCGGCCTCTACCAGATGTATTTCCATTGCAGGTTGCGCGGTCAGTCTTGAGGCAGTGCCGAAGGTATCGGCGGTGATGACAAAAACCTTAAGTAACTGGCTGATTTTTTGTAGTCTCTCTTTTACGCCTGCGATGATTTCTCCATCAAAAGCTACTGTGCCGTTCATATCCAGAAGCAGATATTGTAGTTCATAGCTGGGTTTACCGGGTATAGTTATACTTAACATCTTTCTTACTCTACTATAAGTTCCAACCACCCAGACATTCAACTCCACCAGGTCGAAAATACGGAGTGTTCTTCCCGTGCTCGTCTTTCATTTTCCTTCCCTTACGGGGCTTTGGGGGAGTAGCGACAGATTAATCCTGTCCGAATTCCCTGTCCAGTATCTTGCATATCTGGTCCGCGTTTTGAATACTGGTGGTAGCAGCTACCACTTTGGAGTTCTTAAAGTATACCGTAAACGGCAGCCCCATAAACGAGGCGCATTCAGGGAGTTGTCCGATAAAGTCGGCTGTCGGAATATCGAAGTCCTGGTCGTAGAAACGCACGTGTGGATGCCGGGTTTCAAGTTGGCTGAGTATAGTATATACTGGGGTACACATCGGCCCCATCCGACCACAGCAGATGACCACATTCTCGTTGTTTTTCAGAGCTTCTCGCGTTTCCTCTTCAGTTTCAAGGTGCTTAAGATTGGTATACAGCATTGTTCTATCCTCGCTTCTTCAGATTATATATCTTTCATATGAGTAAATACGAGCAATTATGGCGTATCAGTTATAGTCTAGAACGTATAAATATTGCAGGTAAGAATCTATTTTTACCCAAGCATTCCTTCTATACTTTCGGCGGCTAATGAGATAGGTTCCATTCCCGGGTCTGGAGATAATTCCGGCTGGCCGGCACACCGCAGTGTCGCAAGCTCAAGGGCTGTCTAACCCGCCCTTATAGCTACGGCTATCGCATCAATATGTTTTACCGGGCACTCGCTATCGTTGACAATCTGGCCACCTATGATTCTTCTATCTTTTTTGTCGAATTTCAATTTAACTGTATAGGGTTTTCTTCCCCTCATCATAGAGTGCTTACTTGCTGAAGATTGTACCGCACTCACTACGTTAATGCCTTCATTTCTTGCCTCCGATTCTGTGATGCCTGTCCCGGCAATGGATTTATCAGAAAATTTCGTGGCGAAACTGTTAATGATTGGTGGAAATTCTATGCCGTGTCCAAGAATATTTTTAGCTACTATTCTACCGACAATCACCGCATTAGGCCGTAGTTGTCCTCTTATTGGCTTGCCTGTGATGTAGCTTGGATACTCAATAAGGTCGCCTTCGGAACAAATATCAGGGTCGGAAGTCTGTATGTATCTTTTGACTAGAAATTTTAACTTCTCCTGAAAGTTATTTTACCTGTAACATTTTGTATGTGAATTCTTGGTGTTACCCAAACATGGAATATAAATCCATATAAGGCGTCACCTTTATCCGATGGTTGGCTCTCGCCTGAAAGTACCCGGCAGAGGCTCTATACATGCTCGTAAACACACTCGATATTGCCGCCTCCACCAGATAGGCTAATGAAGGCCATATTTATTGGTGAAGGTAATTTCGTCCAGAGCTTTTCTTGGCTTCTCCGGGGCTTCCGCGGGGTAGCCTATGGAAACAACTGATATAAGCCATTCATCATCAGGGATTCCCAGTATCTGTGCCGCCGTTTCTTTCCAATCAGTACCCCGGACGCTAATCCAGCATGTTCCCAGCCCCAATGCATATGCTGCCAGCAACATGTTCTGTGTTGCGGCCGCTCCTTCCTGCTCTGGATGTTTTGAGGCTTGTGGGTCGACCACGACTGCAATACCTTGTGGCGCTTGAGCAAGAAACTTGCCGGTAGGAATTGCCTCAGCTAATTCCTTCCTTACCTGCTCATCGTTGAGCACTATGAACTTCCAGGGCTGGCTGTTACCCCTTGACGGTGCCCATCTCCCGGCTTCGAGTATCTGGTTCAGTTGATCTTCGGAGATGGGCTCTTGACTGTATTGTCTGATGCTTCTTCTTTCCCTGATTGCCTGTATAATTTCCATTGCAGAATCTGCCTTACTTTTTATGGAATAAATTCATCAAGTGCCCTTATAAAATTTAACCTTTTAATGACCCATATTAGTTGCCTGTAGGTAATTTTATATCGCCTTTTTTACTAGATACTGTCATACCACTTTTCTTTGAAAGTCCTTAAATATTCGTCCTGAGGGTAAGTCCGGGCTATATCTTCCTCTTTGAAGCTATATTTATATTCATTGCAGTATTCCAGGAGAAGTTTGTACGCCCAGTTCAATCGTTTCATGGTTTCGCCCTCGGCGCTGTTATCTCCCCCGTGCTTGTCGGGATGATGACGATGGGCCAGTGTTCTGAAAGCTTTTTTTATCTCTTTCAGTGTCGCCGCCTCACCAAGCCCCAGCAGTTTTCTTGCCTCCTCTATCTCGTTGAAGTTAGCCATCACTGTTTACTTATCTCCCCCCAACTGATTCAACCTCATCCGAGAGCAGCCCCAGTAAATGGTCAAGCGTTACCGGGTAGGGTTCCATGGGAATACCCATCCAGTCGGAGAACTCGAGGATTTCTTCCGGCTTATTCTGCATCATTTCGTCAAAGAAGCCTGTGGCATCCAGCATAATGGCCCCGCCGGTATGCTTGGGGAAATTCTCGTTTGCCAGACCTTTATCCCAGCCCTGGAAAACGTAATGCCGGTACTTCATCCATCCCGGTGTAAGCCAGTATACATCTCTACCCTGGCTTATCCGCTCTCTGTTCTCTTCGCTTGCCAGCATATCCATGCAATGAGTAGCTTTTATTCTGGAAATCCTGACCCCGGGTTCTATTTGCTCCTGTATTATGGTGTCAATCTTACGATACGGGTTATCAGCATTAATGTAGCAGAACTTCCCGCCATAAACCACAATGATGTTCGGGGCATATTTCTTAGCCGTCCCTATCTGTCTGATAAGCTGACTCTCAAGCTCAAGAGGCACCTCATGGCGACCGGGCTTGGTATAAAGAATCTTCCTGGCGTCCAGAAGACCGCTGTCCCTGAGATAGTTCAACTCCATGTTGAGTGTGCCGCAGGCAACAATAGCATGGTCTTGAAACGAGACACGCTTTTCCATGTTCACCTCCTCATCCTGCTGGGTTTATTCAGCCGCACCATTCTCTCCTGTCCGAG
>CAZCOB010000089.1:0-5446 GCA_964500415.1 uncultured Dehalococcoidaceae bacterium
GATTTTCTAGACAATGCCTTGGGTCGCTGAACGTAGAGCGGAGGCGTGAGGTGGTTGACCGCCGGCATACGTCGCTCTCAATAGTACGCCAGTGCCGGTTGCTGGATATCAGCCGCTCCGGTCTGTACTACCAGCCAGTTGGAATCTCTGAGGAGGATCTCACTCTTATGAAGCTGATTGACCTCAAGGAGCATGGGGAAATCTGGGAGGACTTCTATGATACGCTGCGTGTGAAAGAGCGGGAATCCGAACCACGCGAGTCGCTCAAAGAGGTCAAAAAGAAGGTCCTTGGCCGGTCTTAAATGCCGCAGTATGAAATAGTTATCGCTCGCTCGGCTCGGAAGGAACTTCAAGCCCTTTCTCACTCCCTCGACAGGGGATGTCAGTGTAATTATGCATATACCTATTCACCAATCATACCCCTTGACATAATGTAGGTAATATGGTAATATATATGTAGATTGCCCCCCTAAGGGGGCTATGTTATAATAAAGTCGCTTGGATTACCAACCAAGCTGCTGCTATTGTTGAAAACATGCAGCACTCCTATCTGGGGCTGGAAGGGTGGGCTCCCCAAAGCTGAGACCTTCCAGCCCCTTTACTGTATATATTCCAAGCTGGCTATCTCGCCCGCCCGATCTTGGCAATTTAAACTCCATTTCCATGTACCAATCGCCATGTTCGTGGCGCAACCTTTTCAGCTCCAGCACTGCGAGCTGCCCAATCCACCCATCCTGCTGGATCTTTCGCTTTCGATATAAATCCAGTTGCTTTTATACGCCGCCATATCTCTTCAGAGTGTAAAGCTTCGCCATGAGCATCCTGTAATACCTTTACTACAGCTTTACCGAATCCCATAGGGTTATTTATTCTTTCAGGTTGTACCTTCAACATTGTTAACTGTGGGTTGGGTTCTACAGATTTAGTACCATGCAGACGTAGCCAACCCTCAAAGCCTCTAAGTAGATTAAGTAAAACTTCGTGCTCAGTTTCGTTTTCAGCCAAATCCTTTCTCACCTCATCCAAGTGTGCCCTGACTGTGCGTTCATCAATATTTATGTTCATTATATCCTCCTGATAACCTTGTGATTAAGACATTATCCTTATAATGTATATAGAATATCATAAACCGTAAAGAAATGCAACCTGTAATCCCCTATGACCTATAAATTCGTATACCATACATATACATTATATACCATAAGGGGAGAATATAAAATAACCAACTCTCTTTTGTATTTTTTCCCCTTATTCATAAGATTTGATTAGTGTAACGTCCCTAAAGTATAAATGTCTCAGGATTTGAATTTGATCGTTGCCTCTAGCTCCCGCCAGCTTGACAATAAACTCATATCCATGCTATCTTTAGGTACGGGCTTTAAGCTAAAGGTTGATTTCCCCGGTCCGTCTTAAGAGACGGTTATTTTTTTAGTAGAGCTTTTTGGAGGGAAGAGAAGTGAAAAGTGATGCTGCGAAAAAAGGAGTGGAGAGGGCGCCGCACCGGTCGCTGCTGTATGCCCTGGGGTGCACGCGCGACGATATGGAGAGGCCGTTTATCGGCATCGTCAACAGCTTCACGGAGATTGTGCCCGGGCACATCCACCTGCGCGATATCGCCGAGGCCGTTAAGGCCGGGGTGCACGAAGGTGGAGGCGTTCCCTTTGAGTTCAACACGATTGCCGTCTGCGACGGCATCGCCATGAACCACGCCGGCATGAAGTACAGCCTGCCTAGTCGGGAGCTGATTGCCGACTCGGTGGAGATAATGGCGGAAGGCCATGCCTTCGACGCCTTGGTGTTTATCCCCAACTGCGATAAGATAGTCCCCGGGATGCTCATGGCAGCGGTAAGGCTCAACCTGCCGGCGATATTCGTCAGCGGCGGCCCCATGCTGGCGGGAAATCTGGACGGCGAAAAGATTGACGTCAATACCATCTTTGAAGGCGTGGGGGCCGTCGCCAGCGGCAGGATGACCGCCGAACAATTGATAAGGTTGGAAGAGGCTGCCTGCCCCGGCTGCGGCAGCTGCTCGGGTATGTTTACCGCCAATACCATGAACTGCCTGACCGAGGTGCTGGGGATGGGTCTGCCGGGTAACGGCACAGTTCCGGCGGTGGACGCGCAGCGGCGGAGGCTGGCGAGGCAGGCCGGGCGGCAGGTCATGAGGCTACTGAAGGACAATATCCGTCCCCGTGATATTGTCAATGAAGATGCTATTTTCAATGCCTTTACAGTGGATATGGCCCTGGGAGGCAGCAGCAATTCGGTGTTGCACCTCATGGCTATTGCCAGCGAGGCCGGCGTCGACTTTAATCTGGCTACGGTCAATGAGATAGGCCAGCGTACGCCCTATCTCAGTGCATTGCGACCAATTGGCCCGCACCACATTGAGGTTCTGGACAGGGCGGGGGGCATACCGGCGGTGATGGGCGAGTTGCAGGGGCTGCTTAAATTAAAGTCTAAGACCGTGACCGGGAAAACGTTGGGTGAGAATATCGCTAAGGTAAAAACACTCGACAGCGAGGTTATCCGTTCCGTGAAAACCGCTCACTCGACCACTGGTGGCCTGGTCATGCTTTTCGGCAACCTGGCACCGGAAGGAGCCGTGGTCAAGAAAGCGGCGGTAGCCCTGGAGATGATGACGCATCGCGGCCCGGCGCGGGTGTTCGACTCCGAGGAAGATGTTACTCAAGCCATTATGAATAAGAAAATAAAGTCCGGCGACGTGCTGGTAATCCGCTACGAAGGCCCGAAAGGGGGGCCGGGCATGCGGGAAATGCTGACACCCACCTCCCTGATTACCGGCATCGGCATGGATAAAGAGGTGGCCCTGATTACCGATGGCCGTTTTTCCGGGGCTACCCGTGGCGCGTCCATCGGGCATGTGTCTCCGGAAGCGGCCGCCCGCGGGCCGATTGCCGCCGTAAAAGAAGGGGATATCATCAATATAGATATACCCGGCTGTAAGCTAAATATAGAGTTGACCGATAAAGAAATAGCCGAACGCCTGGCGAAGCTGGCTGATTTCGAGCCGAGGATAAAAACCGGTTATCTCAGCCGCTACATCGAGAAAGTGACCTCGGCCAGCACCGGCGCGGTGTTCGGAAAATAAAGAGTCGTTAATAAGCTCGATTCCCGGTGTGAAATCCGGAATGCGGGTGTAAATGAAATTTTAAAAGGAAGGGTGGGGTTTATATGAAGAAGACTGGTGCTCAGATATTATGCGAAAGCCTGATAGCCGAGGGAGTCGATGTGATGTTCGGGTTTCCTGGCGGCGTCCTTTTGCCGTTTTACGATACCCTTCCTCAGTACCCCCAGATTCGTCACATCCTGGTGCGCCACGAGCAGGGCGCCGCTCATGCCGCCGATGGCTACGCCCGGGCGACAGGCAGGGTGGGTGTGTGCATGGCAACTTCCGGGCCGGGTGCCACCAACCTGGTCACCGGTATCGCCAACGCCTATCTCGATTCCGTGCCGATGGTGGCCCTCACCGGACAGGTCGCCAGGCCGTTCATTGGTAAGGACGCCTTCCAGGAGATAGACATCACCGGCATAACGCTGCCCATCACCAAGCACAGCTATGTCGCCATGGACGCCGGCTCGCTGGCCGGTATCGTTAAAGAGGCTTTTTACCTGGCCAGAAGCGGGCGACCGGGGCCGGTGCTCATCGACTTGCCTAAAGATGTCCAGACCGACCAGGCCGAGTACAGCTACCCTGAGAAGGTAGACCTGCCCGGCTATAAAGTACCTAGCCGGGGACACCCAACGCAGCTTAAGAACGCCGCCAAGCTGATAAATGAGGCGAAACGACCTCTCATTATCACCGGCAGAGGTGTTATTATTTCCGGGGCCAGTGAAGAATTGAAACAGCTTGCCGAGACGAGCCAGATACCGGTTATCACCACGCTGCTGGGTATCGGTGGCTTTCCGGAAAATCACGTGCTCAGTTACGGCATGGCGGGTATGCACGGCACCGGCTGCGCCAACAAAGCTATGGACAGCACCGACCTGCTTATTGCCGTCGGTATGAGGTTTGATGACCGGGTGACCGGCAAGATAGCCGGATTTGCCCCTAAAGCGAAAATAATCCACATCGATTTAGACCCTGCGGAAATCGGCAAGAACGTGGCGGTTACTGTGCCGATTGTCGGCGATGTCAAGGCGGTGCTTCAGGCACTAATTAAGCTGATTGAAGCCGGTGAGCATGTAGAATGGATAAATCAGCTGGATGAATGGTTGAAGCAGCACCCGCTAACGGATGTAAATGATAGCAACGGGTTGTTGCCCCAGTACATTATCCATCAAATTTATGAAGCCACCCGGGGTGAAGCGATTACCGTTACCGGCGTCGGTCAACACCAGATGTGGGCTGCCCAGTATTACGTCCACACGGAGCCCGGCCACTTTATTTCTTCGGGCGGATTGGGCACCATGGGCTTCGGGCTGCCGGCGGCGATGGGGGCCAAGGTGGGCTGCCCTGATAAGACTGTCTGGTGCATTGATGGCGACGGTAGTCTGCAGATGACCATCCAGGAACTGGCGACGCTCGTTCAGGACAACATCGCCGTCAAGATAGCGGTTCTGAATAACGGCTATCTGGGCATGGTAAGGCAGTGGCAGGACCTTTTCTACGAAAAAAGGTATGTCGCCACGCCGATTTCCTGCCCCGACTTCGTCAAGGTTGCCGAGGCCTACCGCATCCCCGGCCTGCGGGTTAACCGCCGCGAAGAAGTAGTGGGAGCAATAGACCAGGCAATGGCGTATGACGGTCCGTTTTTAATCGACTTCATGATAGAACCGGAGGAAAATGTCTTCCCGATGGTGCCGCCCGGAGCGTCTAATATTGAGTTTATCGAACAACCGAAGAAAGAGGTGTCGACATGGCCACGAACCAGCACACCCTAGTTGCTATTGTCCAGGACAAGCCCGGTGTCCTCAATCGCATGGCTAGTCTCTTCCGCCGGCGCGGGTTCAATATCGAAAGTATCGCCGTGGGGCACTCGGAGGTGGCCCACCTTTCGCGTGTGACCATCATCGTAAACGGCTCCAATGCCATGGTAGAGCAGGTCAGGAAGCAGCTGGATAAACTCGTCGACGTGGTCAGGGTTTCCGATATCACGGGCGATAATATCACCGTGCGTGAGCTGGCGCTGGTCAAGGTAAGGGCTAACTCGGCGTCGCGTGGCGAAATTATCGAGATTGCCGATATCTTCCGTGCCAATATCGTGGACGTGGCCTCCGACTCTTTAACGATTGAAATCACCGGCGACGAGGATAAAATCGAGTCCCTGTTCAAGCTGCTGAAGGGATTCGGCATCCGGGAAATCGCCCGGACGGGCCGTGTCGCCATGGTCAGGGGTAATATCGGCAGCGCGCCGAAGGAAGCACAGCCTGCCGGAAAACGCGTTAAGAAGCAATCGTAGCTTAGTGATGTGCTAAACTCGTA
>CAZCOB010000090.1:0-5219 GCA_964500415.1 uncultured Dehalococcoidaceae bacterium
ATAGCCCCGATACCTTCTTCAGGACCTCCAGGCGGAACTCCCGCCCGATAACCGAAGCCACGGAAAGCAGCTGATTGCATTCCTTGCTGATTAACGACAGCCTCTTGCCGATGACGTCCCGCAGTCCTTCCGGTATGTTCATCTCCAGCGGGGTGTCTTTCGTGGGACGCCAGCGCCCCTCTTTCTGGGTAATCAGTCCTTCCTCGGCGAGGTAGCGAATCACCTCCTGCACGAAGAGGGGGTTGCCCTCCGTCTGGCGGTGTACCGCCTCGGCAAGTCCCCAGGGTATTTCTTCCCTCGTAATGCTTTCCAGCATCCGCCTGACCTCGTCGGCGTTAAGGCCGCGCAGGAGGACACGACCGTAGGTAGAGACACGCCTTAATTCGGCCAGTGCCGCCGAGAGCGGGTGGCTACGGTCCACCTCGACATCGCGGTATGTCCCAACAACTAATAACCTTGCCCCGGATAAATTCCTTGAAACATGCGTCAGCATATCCAGTGTGCCCTTATCGGCATCATGCAGGTCTTCCAGGACAACCAGTAAAGGCTGGACAGTGGCGGCGTTGGACAGGAAGCCGGTGACCGCCTGCAATAAACGATACCGTGCCTCCTCGGGGTCGCCTTTGGGCCGGGGCTTTACCTTGAGTCTCTCTCTGATTTCAGAAACGATACGGGCTACATCGGCAGCGCCCGTGCCCAGTTCCTCACGCAGGTCTTTCACCTCACGGGAAAGCACGTAGGAGCGCAACGCCTCGACGAAAGCCAGGTAAGGTAGTGACAGCGACCCTTCCTCGTAACAGTGGCCCACCAGCGTACGACCGCCTCGTAACGTAACGTAGGTGGATATCCGCTCGCAGAGGGCCGTCTTACCGATGCCCGGCTCTCCCACCACCATCATCAAAGCTCCCTGACCGGATACGGCCCCGTCAAAGGCACTTTGTAGCTGCTTTAACTCCGGCTCCCTCCCCACGAAGACTCTCCTATAAAGGGGATTCTCGGTGGGGGTAACCCCTTCTTCAGATACCTCCTTACTTAGCTTACCCGTATCTATAGACTCCAGGGCCTGGAGGACAACGGTAGCAGACTCAGGGCGTTTCTGCGGGTCTTTCTCTAATAGCTGTAATATCAATGTCTCTAAAGCGGGAGGTAAATCAGCTCTATGCCAGGTGGGGGATACGGGAGGGGTATTAATGTGCTGTCCGATGATAGCTACCGAGTCGTCACCAACGAAGGGCGGCCTGCCCGTCACCATCTCGTAAAGCATGGCGCCCAGTGAATAGAGGTCGGCCTGGGTGGTCACCTTACCGCCCATCGCCTGTTCCGGCGGCATGTAGGAGACCGTACCCACCATCATGCCCGACTGGGTAAGACGGGATAAGTCGATGGCCACGGCCAGGCCGAAGTCGCCTATCTTGGCGGTGCCGTCCTCACTGAGCCACACGTTACCCGGCTTGAGGTCGCGGTGGATGATGCCCTTGGAGTGGGCAAACTCCAGGCCTCTACAGACACATTTTGTAATCTCGATAGCTTTATCCAGGGGTAGTCGGTGCTCCGGTGCCTTCTCGATGAGACCTTCAATGTCACCACCGGGCAGCAACGGTAATACCATATAGGGCTGGCCTTCATGGTCGCCGAAGTCGTAGACGGTAACGATATGAGGGTGGTCGCCGAGGCGTCCCATGGCCTGGGCTTCGCGGGTAACGCGCGTACGGGCTTTATCGTCCAGCTTCTCGGTCTTAATCAGGGCAAAAGCTACGTCCCTGTCGAGTACATTATCGTGGGCGAGGTAGACCTTCTTCTTGCCGCCCTCGCCGAGGAACTTCTTGACCTGGTAGCGGCCGTCGCCGAAGGAGGTGGGTTCGGGGGTTGAGGGCTTCTTGGGTCGTGGCTTTGTAAGTTTGAGTGCTTGTTCTGTTAAAGCGTGACCGCACTCACCACAGTAATCCTCTCCAGGTTCATTGACTGCCCGACAGGCTGGACAGATTATCTGGAGTGGGCTACCACACTTTGAGCAGAACTTGCGTCCCTCTCGATTCTCAGTCTGGCATTTTGGGCACTTCATGAGGAACAGTCCTCCTGTGCCAGATTAGTCACTACAGTCTATGATTATATATTAGCGATGTCAAGAATATCATTCAGGTCTCATCTGAGGCTTTTTTCTGCGAGCTACTCTACGTCAGAATTTACTCGACGAAATAGCTATTTGTTACTACCGAAGAATCAAGGTTAACACACAAGATACTAAACTAATCTCCGAGTGAGTTGACCGAGTAACAGCGTTATACATTCGTCTTGAATTATCTTTACTACTATAAGAGCCACACGAGTAATCATTTTTTTGACATGGCGACTAGCCACTAGTAGAATTATATTGTATTCAATTCGGTATCAGAGAAAGGAGTATAAATGGTTGGAGGATATATGGGAAAGATTTTATTCGTAAATCTTTCCAGCGGCATAATCAAAGAGGAGGCACCCGAGGAAAGCCTTTATCGAAATTTTATCGGGGGTTACGGAATCGGTTCCAGGATTCTTTATAATCGACAGAAAGGTGGCGTCGACCCCCTGGGACCTGAAAATACCCTTGGCCTGGTGACCGGCCCGCTAACCGGCACGCCGGCTATCGTGGGCGCCCGCTATGCCGCCGTAGCGAAGTCGCCGATTACCGGCGGGTGGGGAGACGCCAATTCCGGAGGGGATTTCGGTCCCAACCTCAAGTTCTCCGGCTATGATGCCGTCTTCTTCACCGGCATCTCGGAGAAACCCGTCTATCTGTTTATCGACAACGGAAAAGCCGAGCTCAGAGATGCAGGGCACCTGTGGGGAAAAGATACCTATGAAACCGAGGATATGCTAAAGGCGGAACACGGCGAAGAAACGAGCGTCTCCTGCATCGGTCCATCCGGCGAGAGGCTTGCTCTGATTTCCTGCATCGTCAATAAGAGAGGGTCTGCCGCCGGGCGCTCGGGCCTGGGGGCGGTAATGGGCTCCAAGAAACTCAAGGCGGTAGCGGTTAAAGGGAACATGGCGGTCCCCCTGGCGGACAAAGCCAAGGCCGAGCAGCTGAGGAAGGAGCAAATAAGCAATCTCCAGGAGGCTCCGGGTGGAGGACCGCTATCCATTGAGAGTATGAGGAAATACGGCACCACCGGCGGGACGGACGCTTCGGCGCACAGCGGCGATACGCCGGTCAAGAACTGGGGCGGCGTCGGCGTCGTCGACCTGCCTGATGTCTCTGGGCTTAAAGGCGATTTAGCCATAACCAACCGGGACAAAGCCGACCCCTGCTGGCACTGCCCTATCGCCTGCCAGGCGGTCCTTAAAGAAGGGACCGGCGAGTATAAGTACCCGGCGGGCACCCGCCGGATAGAGTACGAGACTCAGGCCTCTTTCGGGACGCTATGCCTCAACACCGACCCGGAGGCGCTCAACATGATAAACTACCTCTGCAACAGCTACGGACTGGATACCATATCCGGCGGCGGTGTCATGGCCTTTGCCCTCGAATGCTATGAAAACGGTATTATCACCAAGGAAGACACCGATGGAATCGAGCTTACCTGGGGTAACCACCGGGCGCTCGTGGCCATGACCGAGAAGATGGTCAAGAGGGAAGGCCTCGGCGATATTCTGGCCGACGGAGTTAAGGTAGCTGCTGAGAAGATAGGCAAGGGAGCCGAGAAGTATGCAGTACATATCGGGGGGCAGGAGCTTGGGATGCACGACCCGAAGCTCGTCGGATTCATGGGCAACTTTGCCGCCGCCCGTTATCAGATGGATGCAACACCGGGTCGTCACACGGCTGGTTTTGGCCCGGATAGCTTCCGCGGACACATTACCAATGCCACCGGACTCTGCCTGTTCGGTTCCATGGGACCACCCGGAGGGAAAAACTACACGCTGGAATTATTGAACGCCGTGACCGGCTGGGGGTTATCTGAAGAGGAACTATTGAAGGCTGGAGAAAGAATTGCCAATATGAGGCATGTCTTTAACCTCCGCGAAGGGATTAATCCGCTGAACTGGAAGGTGCACGGGAGAATAGTCGGTGACCCTCCCCAAAAAGAAGGCCCTCTGGCTGGTGTAACCGCCGACCTTATACCTCAGGTTTACTGGTGTCTCGGTGCTTTGGACTGGGACAGGGTAACCACCAAGCCGAGCCGAAACAAGCTGCTGGAACTGGGCCTTAACGATATAGCCGAAGAACTCTGGCCACCGGAGTCAATGCCCAGATTTGGACCCCCATAATATCACACAAGAGTTCCAGCCCTGGGAAGTATTGTAATCCCGGCACCTATTTTTCTGTTTGGTTTATACAATACTCAAAGGGCACTTTTGCACTCGATAGCGGATAGTGCAGTTATGCTAACAGACGTCCATTTTACATTACGATAATGAGAAGGTTGAGTACTTTTATTAATACCTAGCATACTTCAGTATTCCTCAAACTCGCCATCGGTTTATGTGTCGGTATGCTTACTGCTGTTTATTTAAGATTGATAACCTGCGTAACAAGACGCTTTCCTATACTTGAACATCACCTCCCAGAATTGGTGTCTTACCCCTGGCCCATTGCGTCACTAGCTCCCCACTCTTTCGAATATACTCATCCAAGCCCAGCTTCCTCAGCATGAGCAGGTTGTATATCTTGGTATTATGCCGCCGCACTTCGGCCATATCACTAATAGGCGCCAGTTTCAGACATGGGAAGTCCTCACACTGAAAGCAGAAATCCAGGCCCTTTTTATTAACGCAACAATCGTACGTTTGACAGAGGATATTCATGTGTGGCCGTCCCCGCTTGGTCCGGCAACCGGCACACATGCCTCGAAGTTTATCAACAGGGAGGTTCGCTCGCCTGGCCTCTTTTTGAATAACTTCCTCGTCAGTGCAAACGCTATTTTCATACGCAGCGCAACTGAGACAGCAATAACCACACGGAGACACCAATTGCAGCCTCTCTTCATTAACCATGTTGCTCTCCTCCAGCTAACGTTTTCTTCGTTTATTGAAGTTAGAACTAATGTAGAGGATTATATCATAAAAGACTGCGATTTTTTTCACCTTAGCTGGACGTTCGTATTAAAAGGTGTAACACCAGAGGATTTGTTTAACATAAGCCACTGAACAAAAACTCATTTTGTGTCACTAATTGAGGTAACAATTGACCTTATCCCCGAAAACAGTAACACGCTGACTTAGAGTCTTCCGCTATAATG
>CAZCOB010000091.1:0-5197 GCA_964500415.1 uncultured Dehalococcoidaceae bacterium
AGCGACTGATTGACTTCGGCGTGACCGGAGCCGGGATTTCGGTCCTGCTTGGCCTTGAGAGACTGTGTTTCCTGCCGCATTGAGAATAAAGGAGAGTATATTTATGAAAATTGCCGTTTCAACGATGGGGCAAAACCTGGACGCTCAGGTCGACCCGCGCTTTGGCCGCTGCCAGAATTTTATTATAGTTGATACGGATAACATGGAGTTCGAGGCGATATCCAATGACTCGGCGGCTGCGTCGGGCGGCGCCGGAATCGCTGCTGCCCAGATGATTGCCAGCAAAGGAGTAGAAGCCATACTTACCGACAACTGTGGGCCCAATGCCTTCGGCGTTTTAAATAGCGCCGGCATCAAAGTCGTCACGGGAGCTACCGGTACCGTAAAGGAAGCCATCGAAAGCTTCAAGGCAGGTAAATTTCAGACCAGTTCCCAGCCGAGTGCCGACGCCCACTCAGGCATGAGGCGCGGCAAAGGAACGGCCTGAGTCCTCAAACGCCGGATAATATTCGGGAGGTGAACTATGCCCAGAGGAGACGGAACCGGACCACCGGCCGACGGCAGCCGGAGGAGTGGAAGATTAGGAGGCAACCGACCCGGGGCAGGCCCCGGCGGTAGCTGTGTTTGCCCCGACTGCGGGGAAAAAGTACCTCACCAGCCGGGAAACCCGTGTTATAATATCAACTGCCCCAAGTGCGGGACTAAGATGGCACGGGGATAGCCGCCGGTATTCCTATAACCGGAGCTACGTTTCATGGTAAGCCGGTTATCGAGTAAATCCATAACAACGTGGCTTACCGGATAGAAAAATTATAGAAAAAAAGATACAATTTACTAGCCGGTTAAAAAGGGGTAACGCGTGCAGGATTTGATAAAAGAGTTTATGGCGCAAAAGAAATTCGCCGTCGTTGGGGCTACCGATAACCAAGAAAAATACGGCCACCAGGTATTTACAAACCTCAGGAAACGCGGCTATGAGGTCTACCCGGTCAATCCCCGGCTGAAGACGATTGAAGGCATTAAGTGTTATGCCACGCTCTCTGAGCTACCGGAAAAAGTAGATGTGGTCGACTTTGCCGTGCCTCCGGCGGCCACCGAGGCTATTCTCAAGGAATGCCTGGAACTGGGACTTGACCGGATATGGCTTCAGCCTGGCTCGGAAAGCGAAGTCGCCATCAATTTCTGCCAGGAGAACAATCTCAAAGTAGTGCACAGTGTCTGTGTCATGATGAACTAAACGGGAGTAAGCGCATGAAATCATATGAACTTGAGCCTAAATACGGGACCAATCAGATACCGGGTAAATGCCTGAAATGCCTGGGCGAACAGGAACTGAATAACTGTCTTCTGGAGCTGCTGAGAAGTGAAAGTGAAGATGATGAGGTTACACAAAGGTTCGAGGCGCTGGTTACTTTTCTCAAGTCGCCCGAATCCAAGAAGTTACGCGACGAGTCCGAGAAATTACTATCAGAAGGAAAGCGCGTTACCCTGAAAATAAATGTGGACAAGGATATCACTAACCCCAGCTACGAGCTTGTAGTGGAATAAATATTATTGGGAGGAATACCATGAGGTACGTCGTACCCGTATCCGGCGGCAGGCTGTCGCCGCACTTCGGTCATTGTGAGACCTTCGCCTTCTTCGATGTCGAAGAGCAGAGCCGAAAAATTACCAATAAAGAGAGCATCCCTTCACCGGAGCATCAGCCCGGACTTCTGCCCGCCTGGCTGGCGGAAAAAGGGGCGAACATCATCATCGCGGGCGGCATGGGGCCGCGCGCGGTGGACTTATTTCATCAGCACGGCATCGAGGTCGTGCTGGGCGCTGCGGAAAGCGACCCCGAGCAGGCGGTACTCAGTCACCTTAACGACAGCCTGGCTACCGGCGATAATATTTGCGACCACGTATAGGCTTAATGCTCCTATTAGCTTCAGGAACTTGCAGGAGGAACAATGACCACCGAACAGCAGATTAGAGAAAGCCTGGACAAGGTACTCGTCCCCGGCGTTATGCGCAGCCTCGTGAAAATGAACCTGCTGCGTAACATCGACATCAGCGGCGGCAAGGCTAAAATTACGCTGGCCTCCGCGGCGCTGGCGCCGGAAATCCAGGACAGGCTGAAAGATAGCATTAGGGAAGCGACCGGCAAACTGGATGGCGTTAAAGAAATTGATATTGACTTTACCGAGGCCAAACCCAAAGACCTGAACCAGATTAAACGCGTCATCGCCGTTATGAGCGGCAAGGGAGGCGTGGGCAAATCGCTGGTTACCAGCCTGATAGCGGTAACATTACAGAGACAGGGGTTCGATGTCGGTATTCTGGACGCCGATATCACCGGCCCGAGTATCCCCAAGATGTTCGGAATTAACAACCGACCCGGGGGCAGCGATACCGGCCTGCTGCCCGTGCCGACGCGCTCAGGCATCGAAATCATGTCGATTAACCTTTTACTGCCGGGTGAAGATGAGGCGGTCATCTGGCGCGGCCCGCTCATCGCCAAGGCCATAACTCAGTTCTGGGAGGAAGTCCTCTGGGGGCAGCTGGAATGCTTGATAGTCGACCTGCCACCCGGAACCGCCGATGCTCCCCTTACCGTGCTGCAGAGCCTCCCCGTTTCCGGCGTCATCATCGTCTTCACACCGCAGGACCTGACGAATATGATAGTCAGGAAAGCGGTCAAAATGGCCCGGCAAATGGGCAAGTCAATCCTGGGGGTCGTCGAAAATATGAGCTATCTCTATATCCCCGAGATAGATAAAAAAATGGAAATCTTCGGCAGTAGCCGCGGCGAAGAAATGGCACAGGCCGCCGACGCCCCGCTGCTGACGCAATTACCCATAGACCCTGAGCTTGCCAGACTCTGCGACGAAGGCACTATCGAACGCTACGACGGCGAGGCCATGAAAGGACTCAAGGATTCCGTTTCCCGGATAACCGCCTAGACATTCTTAATAAAGATACAGCCATGGAATGGACATTAACTAAAGAAAACATCTGCATGACCATCCTCAGTCTGCTCTGTATTGCCTGCTTTCCGGCTAATCCCCTGGTTCTAACGGGGGTGCTAAAGACCGGTTTCTACCTGCCTTTATTTATCCTCGGTTGGATAGTCTGGGCCATCGGTATGGCGCTGGTAATGGCACCGATTATCATGTTCCCGCGTCGCGGCGGCGTCGCCAAGGGAAAATCATTCGTCAATACCACCAAGCTGGTGGATACTGGTATTTATGCCGTCGTCAGGCACCCTCAGTACCTGGGAGGTATCCTCGCCGTTTTCCTGGCTACCCTCCTCCTTTATCCCCACTGGCTTTTCGTCGTGCTGGGCATACCCGGAGTGGCCATCCTGTATCTGAGCACTATGGCGGAAGAAAAAAGGCTGATAAAACGCTCCGGTGAAGATTATAAGGTATATATAAAAAGAGTCCCCAGGATAAACCTTATTTCAGGGATTGCCAGGTTATGTAAACAACGCCAACAAAAAGGCTATTTATGAGTGACCGCGAATTTAAACGGTATGACTTCGAGCATCCCACCGCGTTATTTATACTGGAAGACATCCTTAAGTGTATCTTCGGAGGGCTATTTTTCTTTACGCCTTATTACAAGACATTTAAATTAAAAGGCAACGAAAATGTCCTCGACTTTGGCTGTGGAGGAGGTGCCGGCTCCCGATGTCTTGCCGGGATGCTTAATAAAGGCGGATACCTTACCTGCATCGATACATCAAAATACTGGGTGAATAAAGCGAGGAAAAGATTAGCCAAATGTAGTAATGCAGAATGTCAAACGGGCGATATCAGTAATTTAAATATCCCCGATTCTTCATTTGATATCATATCAGCAATCTACGTCATCCACGAGATAGCACCCGAAAACAGACAAGCCACCCTCAATGCACTATCACGCAGTTTAAAGGACAAAGGCACAATCTTTATTAGAGAACTCTCAGAGAAGTCACATGGTATATCGGCGGATGAACTAAGGGCTCTGGCCTTAAGTGCTGGATTGCATGAGAAGGAACACCGGATAACTAAGTCTGAATACCAAGGCAAATACCAAAAAGCCACCACGAAATAATATAAGTGACCCGCTATTTGACAAGTTGTTAAAAAATATAGTATACAATATTGGCGTGTCAAATAGAAATTTCGATTTCATCTCGCGAAACCCTAATACGGATACTAGCCAAAAACCAACAGCAATCAGGGCAGTCTCCCGTGCTGTGAATATACTCTTTTGTTTGAGCAACGGTGTGAATACCATCACCGACATTGCCAACTGCTGCAAACTCTCCAAGCCCACGGTATACAGGCTACTCCAGACACTGGAGGAGACCCTCATGGTGACGCAGGACCCTATTACGCATCATTATTATCTGGGACCTTTAGTCAACCGGATAGCGTCCAATCCGCAGGCAAACCATCATTTTCTAATCAATTATGCTATGGAAGAACTGGCACACTTGCATGACTTCTCCGGGGAGACCGTAGAGCTAAATATAATGGCCGGTCTTCAATACATCAGGTTATGCGAAATCCAGAGTAAGTTTGAATTAAAGGTCGTAGCCCGTCCCGACCCGGTGGGTTCGGTATACGTCGGGGCGACGGCTAAAGTGCTGCTGTCTCAACTTGATGATGATAAATTGCAGACGGCTTTAAAAAATATTAAAATAAACCGCGTGACTGAGTACTCTATTATCGATAAAAGAAAGCTGATGGCACAAGCAAAGGAAATCAGACAATGGGGTTATGCCGTCAGCTACGGAGAAAGAATCGCCGACGCTATATGTATATCCGTACCTATCAATAATTATTTCTGGCCGGTCGCTCTCAGCCTCGTGGGCCCCGAAAGCCGTATGGAATCAAAATTAGAGGAGACGATAAACGAGGTCAGGGCAAGTGCCCACCATATTACCGATAGTATTGCTGAATTTTTCCAGGAAAAGGGGGTGATAGCCAGCAAACATGCGTAATGAAAAATTTTTCCCTTGGTGAAGTTTTAAGGAGGTATTAACCAAAAATGAAAAAATTGTCCATTTTAATCTGCGCCATACTCGTTATCGCAACCTTCGGCAGTCTACTCGCTTCCTGCGAATCCAAACCCGATGAGCCGGTGGTCCTGAAGATGGCTAGCGCCGCTACGATGGAATATATTGATGTTGAGCAAGCTTTCGCCGATGCCTTTAACGCGCGTT
>CAZCOB010000092.1:0-4987 GCA_964500415.1 uncultured Dehalococcoidaceae bacterium
CAACCATCAGGCTGTATCTATTCAACGCAGGATTAAGACGGATAAGGGAAGCTCCGTCCTACCTGGCGAGAAAGTAACTGTAACCAAAACCGAAGAGAGGCTGAGGGAGAATGCCCCGGCCTCTCTTTTTTGTCCAAGAAAGCACACCCACTTGACCTGGACGAGTCTAATGGTTTAATGTCAGAGTAAAACTACGAGAGGAGGCTTGAATATGCAGGCCTATTGCGTCAAGTGCCACGCTAAGAAGGAAATGAAAGATGCTAAAAGCATCACTATGAAGAACGGCAAGCCGGCAACCCAGGGCGTATGCCCGTCCTGCGGCACGAAAATGTTCAGAATCGGCAAGAGCTAGACCATCTCCGAATTAGCCGACAGAAAAGGGGCTGGATGTTCCCGGTATCGGGATGTCCAGTCCCTTTTATTTTGCTCTTCGGTTGTTCGCTAACGCCAGTGTTGTTAGCTGTGGTAACCATGCGGTAAACTGAACACAGAGATGAAGGTAAAGGAGCTCAGGGATTTAGTCATATCCGCACTCGTTCTGGCGCTGGCATTTGGTATTGCCCTGTCAGGTGGCTTTCGTGCTTTTCAGCAACCAGGCATCCTTGTTCTCGTCATCGGCATGGCCCTGGTCGCCGTTTCTCTGGGCTTTGTCTTTCACGAGCTGGGACACCGGCTTATTGCCAGAAGGTTCGGTTACTTCGCTGAATATGCCATGTGGCCCCTGGGATTGATGGTAGCACTGGGTTTCTCACTTTTTGGCTTTGTCTTCGCCGCCCCCGGTGCCGTCATGATATACCCGAGGGCGACTGCATGGGGAACAACCAGTCTGAGCCGAGAGAAGGTCGGGCTTATCTCTCTGGCTGGACCAGCCACGAACATCGGCCTGGCCGTTTTATTCCTGTTGTTGGATATTATTCAGCCTACTTTACTCTTTACATTGGGAGCGCGAATTAACACCTGGCTGGCCGTATTCAATCTGATACCGTTCGGCCCCCTGGATGGCGCAAAGATATTGAAGTGGAACAAGGGGATTTGGCTAATCTCAATAGCTGTCGCCGGTGGCTTATTTGCTGTCCAGCGCTTTTTCTTCTAATTCGGTAACAACCCGCTCTCATCACACATTTCAAGCAAATGTGACACAAAGCGTAAAATCCGCAAGCATTTGGCAGCCGACGTTGGTGGGAAACGACCATGGTGCAAGACTTCAATCAAAACTTAGGCGATATTACATATAACAAGGTACAAAAAATCAGTAGTCTGCGATCTCACAGGATTCGATTTCATAATCGTCCACTACCCAAGACCCTTTTTCATACTTTAATCTTCCAGATAGCTCAATATCGATCGTGTCACCACAGAAACTCATCTCTTCATCCTGTTCTCCTGATAGGTGGACATCTGCTTTGAATTCGACCAGGTCCGAATCGGGGTCATATTCGGCACTGATTATTTCGTAAGTATCTAGGCCGTATCCCAGTGCATTAGTTTCAGCCATCCTGCTTGTCACCATCTCATCTTCGTTAATTAGGTCCGATACAAGGTCGGGTAACATGTCCTCTACTACCTGCTCTGGAAATGAACCTGTTACGGGGAATCTTCGTGGGATACGCGGCCGCCTCAACCATTGCAGCATGTCTCTTGCAGCTTTCAGCGAGTCTTGACTAACCTTGACCTTAAGATATTGTTCAGAAGACCTTAGGAATTGCTCAGAAGTGTATATGTGAAAACGGTCAACTCCGGAAAGACGATGAATTTCATCTCGAAGCTCAGGACGAGGGCCAATAGTTTTACCACCAATTCTCCAAAGCCAATCTTCTTTAACATCATTGGTCAACAAGACGACTGACATGGAGTTACTGGTCTTTGCCTGTGTTAATAGCTGTTTCCATACAACTAAGTCTCCATATTGTCGTTGATAGACTATGCCACCATAGGTGTATATAGGTTCCTCGTCTCTTGCTTTTGGAGAGTCGGCATAACCTGGCGGTGTCCTATTCGCATATCGGCTTTTTGCTTCATCGTATAACTTATCAATTTCCGCTTGTTTGGCCGGGGGAGACCCAATTTTACCATTAAGTAAGTCGTCTATCTTCTGTAACAGCGGATCGGGGTCGTACACATCGATTTGTTTGGATTCCTGGTCAGTCAAATCCTTTTCAAAAGATTCGAACAACTCAATAAACTTGTGCTCAAAAACCTCTTGTTCAATCAGTGAATGACGTTTCTTCAAACCAAGTTTAGAAAGACCATTCTTGAATGTATCTACTGTGTTGGCAAAGACCGTTCTAACTTCAGAGAATTTCTTCTTCTGGTCGGCTATTATAAGAAGTCGGTTCCGCTGAAATTCCAGAGCAGCATGGTGCGATACCCATAGTCTATCGGAGATTTTATTTAGTACCGACAGTAGTTCATCAGACGCGCTTGTTGGAAGGCGATAGAGGCCACAAAGGAAACTAGCATCTAAGACAAATAAGCACTCTTTCCAAAAAATACTGAAATCGTCATCACTAAAACGGTAGAATCCGGAGAAGATTTCTTTCATTGTCAGTCTCCCATGGGTCTTTTCAGAGTCTATCAGAAGGATCGAATAGCAGAAAGAATCCTGCCATGAAAGGGGCAACTACGGCAATGACTGGGTTATAAAGGATCCCGACGACAGATGGTCCTCCCACAGCGATCCATTTCCCAAAAGCTCGCAACCTGTCTACTTTGCTTACCAATTCATCAGCGTTTCGCCTTAAGGTCCTATTAATCATTCTGTTAGCGGCTCTGCTACCGAACTGCAGGCATACGGATCCGGCCTCGACGAAGCGGTTAAACGGCTTCTTGATTCTAGAGACAATCCATGATTGTTCCTGAAGAAAAATCCATTCTTCAATAAGAATTTCCAGAACATATTCGCCAAACGGTTCCTCTAAATAAGACATGTCTTCACGCAGATTCTTATATACCTCAGAATGCCTCTCGATATCCTGGCTTCTCGCTTCAAATCCTGATAATATGTTCAAATTTTCCTGCAACTGCGTCTGGATTTCTTTTGGTTCGGCAGGATATGCATTAAATAGGAAATACTCACTTAATTTCTCTCGTGAAAACGCTTTGTCATTGACCATTCGTAGTAGAGATCGGGGATAGTAAAATTTCAAGCGAAAATCCTCCTTTTTTAGAGACCTCATTGTCCAAAAAGTCTTCTGAATAGAGTTTTGTGCAAGAATGAGAGAGGGATCTAGCATGACACCGTTTGAACTTCTTTCAGTAGTCACTTTAACAATATCCTCCAATCTGGTCTGGTCTTTCCTCTTGCTCTATTCCTTCACACCTGCAATCCAGTGCATCTCACAGATTATTGTTCACTGATATACTACGCCCTGTTCATATCACAGTCAACTCTTTGTCTCATGCAGGGCGTTAAAGTAACAAAACGCTACTTTGTGCAATTGAATTCATAATCTGAGTGTTGGTGGCCAACTGAATGAAATGGAATATTTCTTTAAAGGATTAGTACAGGCTGATATTATTGTTTCCACTCGTATGGCAATCTTGAGATTGCTCTTGGCCATATCTCTTCCTTTGAGCGGACGGCGATTGGTGCTTGTCTAATAAATCCCGGCTATAAAGTGCCCCGCAGCCTGGGGTCGATGGCATCTCTCACACCATCCCCAACCATGTTAAAGGCATATACCACAACAATGATAGCGATGCCAGGAGCAAAGGAAAGTAGCGGATGTGTCAATAGATATTTATAGCCGTCATTTACTAAGCTACCCCAGGCCACAGTAGGTTCCTTGATGCCGATACCAAGGAAGCTAAGGCCAGCTTCGAACAGGATAGTCATTCCAATCATCATGGTCATCAGTACTATCATTGGCGGGAAACAGTTGGGAAAGACGTGACGGAACATGATGCGCAGGTTACTTGCTCCTGAACTACGCGCTGCAAGAACATAGTCGTTTTCCCTGACAGAAATAGCCTGACCGCACATAACCCTGGCGTATCCCGACATCATGCCGATGCCGATGGCTACCATAACATTTATCAGTCCTCCGCCGAGCAGCGCTGCGATGGCAAGAGCCAGCAGCATAACCGGGAAAGCCATCAGCGCGTCTATGAACCTCATGATGATAACGTACGTTATGCCGCCGAAATATCCGGCAGTTAGTCCGAGTATCATGCCGCTTACGGCGGCAATGCCAAGCGCGACAACACCGACCATAACTGCCGTTCGCGCCCCAAAGATGATACGACTTAACAAATCCCTGCCGAGGGCATCGGTTCCCAGGAGGTGTTCGCTATTTGGCTGAAGCAAAACGTTTTTCAAGTCCTGTTTAATGGGATCGTAGGGAGCTATCCATTCAGGAAATGCGGCGCATATGAGAAGAATCAATATAACGATAGCCCCGAAGACGACCACGGGCCGGCTCAGGAAAACCTTTAAAAAGCGCCGGAGTTCGTTGACGCGTGGCGAAACCTCTATCAACTCTACACTCCGTTCAGCCTTTTCTGACACAGTACTTGCCTCCTTAGCCGAAACGTACCCTGGGATCGAGCCATCCGTAGGAGAGGTCTATAAGCAGATTGATAAACAGTACAATGGTACCGATCACCAATATCACGCCCTGGACCACAGCGTAATCCTGCGAGTTAAGCCCTTCTACGGCCAATCTGCCCATACCGGGTATGCTGAAAACGGTCTCGACGAGTACGGAGCCACCGACAATCGCCGCCAGGGTCACACCTTTCAGGGTAACCACGGGAATGAGGCCATTTTTCAGGCCATGTCTCATTATTACCGCCCGCTCTCTTAATCCCTTGGACCAGGCTGTTCGGATATAATCCTGCCGCATGACCTCGAGCATGCTGGAGCGGGTCATGCGGACTGCCGATGCGATGGCAGGTATGGTTAAACAAAAGACAGGCAGGATAATCTGCTGCGTATTCAGCCAGAAATCCTTAAAAGGCGAGGTGTAGCCAAAGATTGGCAGCCAGT
>CAZCOB010000093.1:0-4894 GCA_964500415.1 uncultured Dehalococcoidaceae bacterium
CGCCTTCCATCCGGTATGCCCTACGATAAGTCATTTAGTGCCTTCCCAAGATAACAACTTTCATATTTCTTTACAATCGTTTGACAACATCATGCTGCTGACATAGAGTGGCAATGTAACCAGAAACAAACCAAATTTCACTTTTTTCTCAGTATTCTGTCCGGTTTTGGCCTTCCCGTGCATTATAGTAAGTAGAGGGGTAGAAGGAGCTTCAATTATTGGAAGAAGCAGAAGTCATTGCCTTGGTACGGGCCGGCGAGGTTGATGCCTTTGCCGGAATCATTGAGCATTACCAGACACCCGTAAACCGCTACCTGTACCGTCTGACGGGAGACTACGAGATGGCTAAAGACCTGGCCCAGGACACGTTTATCCAGGCGTACAAGGGCATTCTGAAGACCGACGCCGAGCTATCTTTCAAGGCATGGCTTTACCGCATCGCCACCAACAACGCGTTCCAGCACAGCCGGCGCAAGAAGCTGCTGTCCTTCATCCCCTTCACATCGAAAGAACGGGATATACCCCTTGCAGATGAGCGGCCGGACTGCCCGGAGGATACGGCTGCCATCCATGAAGCCCTGCTCAAGATACCGCAGGAGCAGCGTACCTGCCTGGTGCTGCACTTCGTGGAGGGATTCAAGTACCGGGAAATCGCGGAGACTCTCGGATGTTCGGAAGAAGCCGTGCGTAAGCGTGTCGCCAGGGGCAGGAAGTTGTTTATCGAGATGTACGACCGGGAAGGAGGTGGGAAGGCATGAACTGTAGAGATTTAGAAGAACTGCTGTCGGCCTATGTCGACGGTGAGCTGTCACGGACGCAGCGGGAGTTTATCGAGGAGCACCTAGCCGGCTGTGCCGACTGCCGGGCCAACTTGGCAGAATTTGAGGCGGCTGGCCGGCGGCTCACATCGCTCAGGGAAGTTCCCGAGACCCCGGATATAAGAGAGACTACCATGTCGAAAATCAAAGCAGCCAGCGTATCGCCTGATAGATTATATAGACGCTGGCTGCGCCCGGCGATAGCAATCGGGACGGCGGTGATTATCATCGCTCTATTGCTGGTAACGCAGCCGTGGGTAATGAAATCGCCGGAGGCATTAGCGGCATCCATTGTCCGCAGCAGTCCCGAGGTCCGGGAGGCTCTCGACAATGAGGAGATAAAAGAGGTGGAGGTAACGACGAGCCTTGTGGACGACGAGGGGAACGTATTCATGATGCTTGTCAGGACCGAGGAGAGGGCCGTCGCCACGAGTGTAGACCTGGATACGAAGCGGGTCACCGAGGTAGTCCGGGTGGATGTTCCCGATTTCCAGCCGGGAGATGAGCAGAAGGCTCTCGATGTCGCCATCGCCGATCCCAGGGTACAGGACTTGCTATCACAGGGAGGCGTTATCGGCGAGGTCCATCTCGGTCACTCCATCGATATCGTGCAGGTCACCGGCCCCGAAGGGGTTACTAGCAAGGAGGGGACGGCTAAGCCTATAGCATTCTTGTCCATAGACCTGAAGGGGAAAGAATGGTCTGTTGCAGTTGACCTGGATGAGGCAAGGGTAATAGGGATTGGGGAGCAGTCGGCCGTGATGACGCTGGTCCACATCAGCGAGTTTGTCGCTACCATAGCCGCACCCATTCTGATGCTTCTCGGTATCTTGCTGTTGTTCGGTCTGGCCTGCAACAACAGGGCAGCCAGGGCGTCAGCCGGGGCTGCGTCACTAGTGCTGGGGATAACCGGCCTGTTCATTGGGTTATACGCCATGTCGTCCATATGGTGGCGGCTGGTCATAATCGTTGGCGTGCCTGCGGCCGGACTTGTTATCGGGATAACGGATATCAGACAAAGGACTGCGAAACGATGGCTCCCCATCACCGGGATAGTCCTCTGCGCGCTGGCGATGGCATTTAACCTGTTTGACGCGGTTATGGTACCAGACGGGGGCATCGGCGTGGTAACCGGCGTGGCTGTTGTTATCGCCGGCATCATCGTTTATGCACTCTACGAACAAGTCAGGAAGATACCCCGGAAGTGCTGGCGTCCCGCCCTCATGGTAGGAGCGGCAGCCATCGTCCTCGCCTTGGCAATAATACAGCCCTGGAGCGGCTCGCTCGAACCTCTGACCGTACTGGCGAAGACCCATGAGGCGTTAGAAAACATTCAGACGTACCGGTTGGACTATTTCGGTACAACCACCGTGGATGGCGAGACTTCATCACATAATATGGAAGTCATGTTTGCCGCGCCTGACCGTTACCATATCACCGTAATGAATGATGGTCAAAGAGACGAGTTTATCATCATCGGCGACGCCCAGTATGTTACGAACCACGCTTCCAGCCGTGGTTTGATAATGGCTTCATCCGATAGTTTTTCATCTATACTCACCAAGGAAGCCACCCTGGACCTGCTGGATGAGCTTTCCGACCTGCAAACACTTCCGGAAGAAAACATAGGCGGGGTCAGGTGCCTCCATTACCTCGGGAAATGGGATATGGAAAAACGGATAGAAGAAACGAGGCGTAATATCCAGGAATTTAACGCCAGTTCAGATACGCATGTCGTGACGGACGAACAAATGGAGGAGATATTCGAGGGGATGCGTTCCATTGACGTTACGCATGAAATCTGGATAGGTAAGGAAGATTACCTGATAAGGCAGGTGAAGACGGAGCAGCGTGGTCCGGTCGATAAGGAAGGGATACTCTCCGTGAACATGACCATGCGGTATTCCGGCTTCAACCAGTCCGTGACCATTGAGCCGCCGCTGGATGCAGAAGGCAATCTCCTGCCCGGCTGGGAGCTGGCTGGGGTTATTAAGCCAGGTTCGGGCCGGCCGGTCTTCAGTAAAAATATGACCGTTTCTATCGGAGCGCAGGAAGGATATGACGACTCTATTCACCAAGAAGTGCAGTATACAATGAACCTTACTAATGATACCAGTGAGCCGGTAAAAAACGTTAGAATCGTTATCGCCACGATGCTCCTTGGTGGAGCCGCTAAACCTGTGGACGTGGAAGCAGAGCCGGAAACACCGGCCGACGTTATGGCCCCGGGTGAAAGCCATACCTTCAGCGCGCGCATCCCGTTCGATGCCAGCGGGTATACCAAGGAACAAATCAGGGAATTGCGGTTCATGGATAATATCACCATCCATTTCGAGACGGAATCAGGCGTTCAGATGACCGAGAGCTTTGAGAGCCCCCCTTACCCCTCCGCAATACCGCCCGAAAACCCACCTGAGAAATAGAGCAGAATTAGGCAGAAAATCATGAGAAAGCGACATATTTTTCACGAATCAGGGCAAACTTTCAGCCGGGTTCTTCGTTCTAATAATCGTAACCCGGATTTGATATTATGCAGACCTGGCGAACTTTTTCGCCGTAAAAAGCCTATATTAGAGTGTGGGGGATAATGCCGGATAAAATCGAGCCATGGCAAAAAGGCGATATGAGTGCCTTCGAGTCCCTTTTCCGGCAGTATGAGAGGCTGGTCTACCGGACGGCATATCTCATCACCGGCAACAGGGATACGGCCGAGGACGCCCTGCAGGAGGTATTCGTCTCCGTGTGGAAGTCCCGCCATACCTACGACCCGGACAAGGGCAGGCTCACCACCTGGCTGCATCGCATCACCGTCAACCAGTGCTCCGGGAAGAAGGCAAGAAAGATGCCCGCTCCCGTATCGCTCGAAGAGAAAGGCATCGACCTGCCGGAAATAGAGCACCAGTCTCAGCCGGATGACATATTGATTAACAAGGAGGAATACGAGCGGCTGCTCAGGGCGATGGAGTCCCTGGATACAAGGCACCGCTCGATACTGGTGCTGAGGTATTTCAACGACCTCTCCTACCAGGAAATTGCGGAGGCGCTGGGGATACCACTGGGTACAGTGAAATCAAGAATAAACCAGTCTTTGAAATACCTGAAGGCACAGATGAACCCGGGGGAGGCAGAGGCATGAGGGAAGATGGAATGAACTGCGAAGAAATATGCGAGCTATTAACCGCCTATCTCGACGGCGAGGTAACGCCGGAAGAGAAGATGAACATCGAAGCACACCTGCCCGGCTGCCCGCAGTGCCGTGCCGAGCTTGAAGCTCTATCAGCCACGCAGTCGAGCCTGCGCGGTGCTTTTACAGCTATGGCCGATGAGGTATTTCCCTCAACACAGGCATGGGAAAAGGTAAGGCCTCGACTGGAAACGAAGGAAAGCCGGAGGGGGTTCTGGTCGGCCTTTACACTCGGGCGAGTGGCAGCTGCTACAGCGGTGGTCGTCATTCTGGTTATCGCCGTGGTCGTCTGGCAGTACGGCGGCATCTTTGAAACGGCAGTTCCACCTCCAACGCCTGCTCCTGCTCCTGCGCCGACTCCTGCCCCGGCTCCAGCCCCAGAGCCTGAACCTACGCCAACGCCGACACCTGAACCTGCCCCGGAGCCAGAACCTTCGCCATCCCCGTCGTTGGCACCTGAACCAGCGGCCAGATTCATCCGGATAGAAGCGTCTTTCGATAAAGAAACCTATCTGCCCGGGGAGGAAATAAACGTAGAAATATCCTTTACCAATATCACCCCCGGAGATTATGAGATATCGCCTTTCCCGCCAGTGGTCGAGGTAAGAACGGCCGGGCCACCCTTTAACCCTGTCTACAGCTTTCCCTCCGGTGCGTCAACCGTAGCGCTCCTGCCGGGTGAAACGGTCAAGCATACGCTGACATGGAACCAGCTGGACGACCAGCAAAAGCAGGTGCCTTACGGGCAGTACCTGTTCCTGGTTCTGGGTGGCGGCACACTGGAAGATGCCAAGGTGCTGGGAAGCGTGCTTATACTGCCCCCGGAGGGAGTCATCAAGCGGACTATCAATGTAAATGAGTCAAAGACGGTGGGTGGCATCACCTTTACCCT
>CAZCOB010000094.1:0-4886 GCA_964500415.1 uncultured Dehalococcoidaceae bacterium
GTGAGGAAGGTCTTGCCGGTGCCGCTCTTGCCGAAGATGCCGTTGGAGCGCTTGGCGAATTCCTCTAGGTTAAGGCAGAGCTTGGTTTCCATGTCCAGCGGGTTGCCGATATTAAAGCGTTGCGGGTCTTCCGGGCCGAAGACGAGCTCCATGTCCCGCTCCGAGGCCAGGTTGACGGTGCAGAAATGAGCGGGGATAGTCTTGACGGGCTGGGGGCCTTCAAGGATACTTTCGGCATCGCCACCGATGGTTAGCATGGGGGTGACGTGAATCTGCCCGAAGGTGCTGGTGCCGGTTAAAACCTCGCTGATAAAGGGGTCGGCAACGTCCGGCGGGGAGATTTTGAGGCGTTCGTCGGTTACGCCGAGGGAGACCTCGGTAATCATGCCGAAGAAGCGGCGTTTCTGGCCTTCGATGGTGACGTAGCGCCCGACGACCATGTCCTCCACCGAAACGGGGCTGTCCAGGCGTACGTCCACGCCTTTTTCCAGCGAGGCCGCGGTTACGATGCCGAGTCGGTCACTCACCGGAGCCTCCCCAGGATGTTTTTAAGCGTGAGAAAGTCGCTGCTGAGCAGAGAGGCCAGCTCTTTGCCCGCTGCTACCAGGAAGGCGTGGGGGTCGTCGTGGATGCGGCTCATCTGGCGCAGAGCGGCGGCGATTAGCTCGGCGGCGGGGACGGGCAGGGCGGCGTTGAGTAAAATATCGAGGAAGCCGAACGATTTACTGAACTCTTTGACCTCGTCGGGTTGACATAAGTAAACGAAGCCATGGATGCGGGCGGGCTGCGGGGGCAGGTACCGGCGCAGGTTTTCGCCGTCCTGATAGCCCACCACCTCCGCCGTGAACTCGCTGTGGAGGAGCTTTAAAAGCTGGGGGCTGGACTCATATACCGCTTCTTCCGAGGCTTCGTCTTTGCCGCGGGCGATAGGTTTGCGGTTCGATTCCAGGCTTTCGGTTTTGGCCCCGGAGACGATTCCGTAGATGTCGCCGGTCTTTACCAGGCTGCCGAGGGGCGGCAACTCGTAAAGCTCGTAGCACTGGGCGTCGAACCTGGCGGTAGACGCCTCGATGACCTCGGCGATTTTATTATGCGGCTGGCTATTGATAAACCTCACCCCCTTGTGGTTAAATCCCTCTCTCACTCTCCCTTTACGAAAGGGAGAGGACGATTGTATAAATCCATGTATCCTCGTTTACAGTCGATCTTTCCCTCTTTCGTAAAGAGGGATTAAGGGAGATTTAAGCCCCCTCAAACTCCCCATAGCTATTATAGTATAGCCGGGCTTCTATTTCTTCTTGGGTTCTCCCTTTTTACCCTTGTCCTGCTTGGGTTTCTTAACGTTCTTTCTGCCTTTAGTGCCCATTAGGTGCCTCCTGTTTTGTTTATAAAATTATCTTAATCCTCTCCGCTAATGGCTCCACCAATTGCCATAACTCCCATTCCTACCCATGATGCTACATATGGGATAAGGAGTATTAATGGAAAGACTCCTGTGGAGAACCATACGATAAATATAGAAGCTAGGTATGTAATCGGGGCTAAGAATAATCCCACAAAGATAGTCCATATACCGAATGTTGCGAATAATACATAGAGAGTCCAAATGAATACTACGATGCCCGCCAATAACCAAATAATTACCCCAAGTATCTGTATTGTTCTGCCGAAACCAGTCCTTGCTTTCTTAATTAGTCCCATCTTTTCACACCTTTCTCCTCACCTCTCCTAATATTCCCTTAGTCTATCCCATTCCCCAGCGGCTAAGGCAATTGCCCTCTGTGCATCATTGTAATAAGACTCCGCTTTATACAAATGCTCGTTGTTTCCCGTAGCGAAATATGCCCCATATTCGGTCACTTCTTGTTTGGAATAGCTGATTCCATCTATTAGGTATTCCCGTAATTTCAAACATTCTGAAGGACATTCCAGTCCAATAAACCTATCAAATAGTTCATCGTACTCTTTGCCATGAATTGTGCATTTCTGAACGACTTCTGATTGGTATAATTGCTTTGCGGTTTTATAAAGGCTCGATACCTGTAATGCTATATCAGTAGCCCCATTAATAATAGTTTCAGTATCTTCTAGGTAAGATTCCACTGTCCCAAGCTCTGGCACCGAAGCACAAGCCATAACTGAGCTAGTTATCAAAAAGAATAATCCCGTAAATAAGATTAGATAACGTTTGTATTTTCTCATTTCAGCTCTCCCTTATACTGGGTAGCCTGAAGGGGCTACCCCTTCAAAACTTATCTTCCCCCTCTCCTTCACCCTGCCTCAGAAGGAGAGGGGGATACAGGGAGTGAGGTTATATAAATCACCTACACCCACCTCATCCTTTTTTAAATCCTAAGCACTTAATCCTAAATTCTAAACAATATCAAAACTCAAAGTAAAAAATTTTTTAAAATTTGGTAATTCTAATTTGTTTAGAGTTTAGATATTAGGATTTAGTATTTACCTCCTCTTTTATCTCCTCTTTGTCAGTTGCTGGCCGAGGGGGCAGTCGCGGAGGCAGGTGCCGACGAAGGTGCAGCCGAAAATGCCCTGGGTGGTTGATATATTTATACAATGGAACCGTTCGAAGGTGACCGGGCTATCGATGAAGATGGCATCGAGGTCAACGTCCGGGCGCAGCTTCAAGGCGTTCCTGGAGCATTTCTGCTGGCATTTTGGCCCGGCATCGCCGCCGCATTTACCCCGCATGCATACCTTTTCCGTCAGCAGCGGGTCGGGTTCAAGCTCCGCCTCGGTAATAACGGAGACGTACCTAACGCGCGGGCCGTACTGCGGGGTAACGACCAGTCCGCTGAAGCCGAACTCGCCCAGTCCGGCGCGTACTGCCGCGTGGCGCTGCGAGAAAAAGCCCAGCGACACCGCCATGACGGGGTGTCCCAGGCCGGTGTGCTGGGTGTTGGGGGTGGGCAAAGACCGCAGGCCGTAATTAATTTCCAGATAGTTGGCCAGCTTCACCGCGGCCACGTTGAGTATCATGTCCTGCGTGTAATGCCCCATCAGCATATAGAAATTCTCGATATTAGCATGGATGCCCGTATCCGGCGGCATCTCGGTCATCTTGAGGTGGTACTCGTCGTAATCGACGACGGGGTCGGGAATCCTGACGCCGGCCACGATGACCGATTTCGCCTGCGGCATAAGGTCGAGCGGGCCGTGACCCGGCGGGGCCCCTTCGAAGCGGTCGACGGAGGCTATACCGACCAGATTCGCGCCGAAGTCCTTCATCAAATTCTTAACTAAATCACTCGTAAGTTTTTGCATATCAATACCTTTTACATATTATTCAACGTCATTATCGGGCTTGCCCCGATAATCCAGGCTCCCCGCCCCCCAGATTCTTCGCTGTCCCTTCGCTTTGCTCAGGGCCTCGCTCAGAATGACAGGGTGGGTGTGCTTGATTCCCGCTTTCGCGGGAATGACAATATAGTATTTCTACACCCATCGCGTCCTTTTACTGAAGCTCTTGGCGGAGCCGGGGCTGGGCAGGTGCTCTGCAACCAGCGACGATTCTACCAGTTCCCAGAAATTTTCTCTATCCGCGCCGGTGACCACTGCCTGCTCGTGGCCCTCGGAAAGCACGACCGGGTAGCCGTACCCGCGTCGGCACTGGTCAAGTACCAGGCCGTGGGTCAGATTGAGTAAAAGCTCGCTCTCCGCCACCCACTGGGGGATTTCGATTCTGGCTATCTCGTCGTCGACTTTCAGGTAAAAGAAACAGACGCGATGTTCTCCATAGCGTTCCCTGACTATCTTCGACGGACTCACGAACAGCGCCGACCTTTCCCCGATTTCTAGTAAATTCATAAAGAGGTCGCGGTCGCGTACGCCGGCCACCGCCTCGCAGTCTCGCTCCTTACCCGGCGGACAATCGCGGTCGCAGTCGGGGATATCATTGGGGCAGATGGCCAGTCTCAATACGTTAACGACATCGGTACTGCGGGGAAAGCTGATATAGCTGGCCATTGCAACCCTTCTTTCTCCGTTGAGCTTTCTCATCGTGTCGAGGCATTTCAGCAGGCCGTTATCCAGCAGGAAATCGGTAACGAACTCCGGGTACGCTTCCAGGCCCCAGAGGATGAGCGTGCCGTCGAGCAGCGCCAGGCAGTCGCTACCGGCAGGTAGTCCGGCGGCGAGTTCGGCAAGATGGCGGCATTCCTCGACGGAGCGTTTTATACCCAGGATGGTCCCCTCCACCGGCTGCTCGCGACCGCCCCCCGGCGGCGTGATTACCAGGTCTTTATCGTCGGAGTAGAGGCGGGGGGAGCTCGAAAGAGAAGCGTCAGGCCGGCGGCCGTAGCGGATAGCCACCGAGCCGATATTTATCAGGTAGCAGCGCGTGGCATGATGGCGGTCGACGTCAATATGGGAGCCGTCGCTGCCCATGACGGTAAAGTCGGTTGGGGTGGGGGGCGCCGGATAGCGTTTATCCAGTCCATCGACCAGCTCGGCCACGAGCCAGGTCGTCTTGCTGGCGGCTATTTTCTTCTTCAGAGCATCGAGGTTGATAGCCGGGCTGCCGAGTGTTTCCAGGGCGAATTTAAGGCGTTTCTCACGTTCGGCGCGGGAGTCTTTCAATCCGGATATCATCGCGCCGACCTGCGCGGCTACCTTGGTAAGGTCGAGTGACAACGTTTCATTCTCCTTCGGCCTAAGTATAGTGCAACAGGAAAATGAACTCAAGCAGTTTGACAGTTGGTGTAATAAGCACTTTCATTTTTACCTCACCCCCTGTATCCCCCTCTCCTGGCAAGGCGTTCCGCAGGAGAGGGGGAAGAAATTAGAAAGAGGGGCTGGCGCCCCTCTTAAACTCCCCGCCTAATGGGTGGGGATAAAAACTACATACTAAGCCGCTGATGATGCGAGGG
>CAZCOB010000095.1:0-4874 GCA_964500415.1 uncultured Dehalococcoidaceae bacterium
TGCCGGAGAATATCCGTGAAATTAATTTGACTGCCTTCGAAATGGGCAGAAAGGAAATGGAAGGTGTCCGTATCGGCAAGAGTTAAAAAGGGCATGAAGTTGGGGTCGTGGATAAGGCGGATGTTCGAAGAAGGCAACGCCATGAAGAAGCAGTTCGGCGTGGAGAACGTCTACGACCTGTCGCTGGGTAACCCCGTTATGGAACCTCCCCCCGAGTTCAAACGAGAATTGAAACGCCTGGTGGAAAATCCTTTCCCGGGAATGCACGGCTACATGGAGAACGCCGGTTACCCCGAGACGAGGGCCGCCGTGGCCGCGCAGCTAACGCGCGAAACGGGTATTAAACTCACGGAAAAGGACGTCATTATGGCCGTAGGAGCGGCCGGGGCCATCAACGTGGCGTTGAAGACGATCCTCGACCCCGGCGACGAGGTGATACTTTTTCTTCCGTGGTTCGTTGACTATTTTAATTACGTGGAAAACCACGACGGCGTGGTCAAGCTCGTGCCCACCGACGCAGGTTTCATGCCCCGGCTGGACGAGTTCGAGAAGGCCATCGGCCCCAGGACGAAAGCGGTGCTCATCGACTCCCCGAACAATCCCACCGGCGTCGTTTACAACGAGAGCCTGATGACTCAAATGGGGGAGATACTCCGTAAAAAAGAAGTCGAGTACGGCACGGAAATTTTCATCGTCAGCGACGAGCCTTATAAGAAAATTATCTACGACGGGCTGAAGTACCCCTCGCCGTTGAACTTCCACCGGCACAGCATCATCGCGACTTCTCACTCCAAGGACCTGTCCATACCCGGCGAGCGTATCGGGTATGTCGCCCTGCACCCGGAAAGCTCGCACCACGACGAGATGATGACGGGGTTCGTCTTCTGCACTCGCGTGCTGGGTTTTATTAATGCCCCGGCTTTCATGCAGAACGTGGTACGTAACATCCAGGACGTTACCATCCCCGTCTCCGAATACCAGCGCCACCGCGACTTTATCTACGGAAACCTGGTGGAAATGGGATACAAGGTAAACAAACCCCAGGGCGCTTTCTACATCTTCCCCAGGTGCCCCGTAGAAGATGATGTCGCTTTCGTGCATGAGTTGCAGCAGGAACATCACGTGCTGACGGTGCCCGGAGTGGCTTTCGGCACACCCGGCTACTTCCGCCTGGTGTACTGTGTCGACGACCGCACGCTGGAGTGCTCCATGCCCGGCCTTAAGGCGCTGGCTAAAAAATACGGGCTGAAATAAAGATGAGTCAAGAACCCAGGGGAGTCCAGGAGGGGCGCAAGCCCCTCTTGCTTTTCTCCCCCTATCCGACCAGCAGTTGTATGGTTTGCTCGAATTTAAAAGTAGGAGAGGGGGTAAGGGGGTGAGGTATATCCAGAAACCAGACGCAAACCAGTTTATTACGGTGTTGCTTTTTCTAAAAAATATATGGTATACTACCGCTGGACAAAAATCCCTGTATCAATGTATATAGTACTGCGAGCACACAAACACTAAATGAGCGATAAAAATAGTCAGGGGACCATTTGCTAGCAAACTACGGATTAATCGGACTGTTTTTCATCATCGTCGCCCTTTTCTCCCTGGTAATGGTAGTTACCCCCATTGTCCTCAGATACCTTAAAATCGTCCCCAGCCATCCCAATCCCATTAAGAATTCCATTTTCGAATGTGGCATGGAAACTATCGGGAAGACCTGGGTGCAGTTCAACTTCCGCTACTACTTTTACGCCCTCATCTTTTTAGCGCTCGATGTCCTGGTTGTCTTCCTCTACCCCTGGGCGGTACAGCTCCGGCAACTGGGACTTTTCAGCTTCTTTACCGTGTTGATTCTCGTTGCCATCGTACTCATCGGCTACATCTATGCCTGGAAGAAGAAGGTCCTCGAATGGAAGTAAGCAGCGATAGAGAGTATATCTATACATCCTCGGAACTCGACCAGCAGGAAGGCCAGTTAATCGAAGAGGTAAAGGCCGGTGCCGTAGAAAGCATCCCCGACCCCGATGCCTGGCTGGACGAGGAAGTAAAGCAGAACATCATGCTGTCTTCGGTAGACGCCGTGCTGAACTGGGCGCGCAAGTCCTCACTGTGGACGGCGATATGTTTCCCCGCCTGCTGCGCCTTCGAGTTCATCGCCGCCGAAGGCCCTCGCTTCGATATGTCTCGCTTCGGCATGGAAATCCTGCGGGCTTCACCCCGACAGGCAGACCTCATGATTACGGCGGGAACCCTCACCTGGAAGATGGCGCCCGTTGTCTGGCGCATCTACAACCAGATGCCCGAGCCGAAATGGGTTATCGCCATGGGCGCCTGCGCCATCAGCGGCGGTATCTTCCGCTCGTCTTATAACGTAGTGCCGGGATACAACAAGATAATACCGATCGATGTTTACGTTCCCGGCTGTCCGCCTCGCCCCGAAGCCCTTATCTATGGCGTACAAATGCTGCAGAAGAAAATCGCCAGGGAGCACCAGATATTGGACCTGCCGCAGGTGCTGTTGAAAGGTAAAAAAGAATGACGGTAGCCCTCTCCGGTAAAGACATAGCCGGTCGACTGGAAGAAAAATTCCCCGGCAGCATCGAGGAATCCGGGCCGGATAGTCTGGTGGTAAAAAGCGATTCCCTGCTGGCGGTAGCCGGGTATCTCAAGGATACCGGGGGCCTGGAATTTAACTTCCTTAATTATATTACCGCCGTCGATTATTACAGCTATTTTGAAGTCGTTTACCAGATGACATCGCTGAAACATAACCACTCCATCGTTATGAAAACGCGTTGCTACGGCCGGGAGAACCCCTCGGTGCCTTCGGTAATTTCCCTGTGGCAAGCGGCCGACTTCCAGGAGCGTGAAATCTACGACCTTATGGGCATTAAATTCGAAGGCCATCCGAATCTGAAGCGAATCTTCCTCTGGGAAGGGTTCCAGGGACACCCGCTGCGAAAGGACTATCTATAGTGACCACGACCGAGATGATGACTTTCAAGACCGAGCCTTTTATCCTGAACTTCGGGCCGGTTCACCCGAGCACTCACGGCGTGTACCGCATGCGGGCTACCCTCGACGGTGAGGTTATCATCGATATCGAGCCGGTGGTGGGCTACCTGCACCGCGGCATCGAGAAACTGGCCGAAGAGCGTACCTACAGCGGCTTTATCCCCCTCACCGACCGCCTGGACTATATTTCCCCGATGAGCAACAACCTGGGTTACTGCCTCGCGGTGGAAAAACTGGCGGGGATAAAGGTGCCGGAACGCGGCGATTACCTGCGCGTTATCATTGCGGAACTGCAGCGCCTGGCCAACCACTGTATCGCCGTCGGCTCTTTCCTGAACGACTGCGGTGCCTACTATACCCCCTTTATGTATGCCTTCCGCGAGCGAGAAAGAATTATCGACCTTTTCGATATGGTATGCGGCCAGCGCCTTACCTATAACTACATGAGAATCGGCGGCGTCAGCCAGGATATCCCGGATGAATTCCTGCCGGCGTTGCAGAAGCTGGTGAAACGTATGCCCCGCTGGGTCGATGAGTACGACTTCCTGCTCATGCAGAACGAGATACTGCTGGCGCGCACTAAAGGCGTCGGTATCCTGCCGAAGGAAACGGCTATTAGTTGCGGTATCACCGGTCCGGTGGCCCGCGCCAGCGGCGTCAACTGGGACCTACGCAAGAACGACCCCTACTCCATCTACGACCGCTTCGAATTCGATATCCCGACCGGTGAGACCGGCGATTGCTACGACCGTTACCGGGTGAGGATGGAGGAAATGCGCCAGAGCCTGCGCATCATCGAGCAGGCCATGAAGGATATACCCGCCGGACCCGTCAGGGCTGACGTGCCTCACCTCATTCGCCCCCCCAAAGGCGAGGCTTACGCCCGCCTTGAAGCCCCCAAGGGCGAGCTCGGCTACTACCTGGTATCGGACAACTCCATCGCTCCCTACCGGTGCCACATACGACCCACCAGCCTGATAAACCTGACCGCCCTGCGCGAAATGGTCAAGGGGTGGAAGGTGGCCGACCTTATTGCTATCTTCGGCAGTATCGATATTACTATGGGTGAGGTTGATAGATAGTGACGATTCCCGATTTATTAGTCGCAAACCTGCCGATGCAGGCGGTCCCGCCGGACTGGCCCGGCGGCTACTGGTGGCACTGGCTGTTTTTCACCGTTGTCCTTATAGCCTTCGTTCTGGTCATGGTGATGGGCGTTATTTATATCGAACGCCGGGGTCTGGGCCGCATGCAGTCGCGCCTCGGCCCCAACCGCACCGGCCCCTTCGGTCTGCTGCAACCGGTAGCCGACGCTATCAAGGTACTGCTTAAAGAGAACATCGTGCCCGCCAGTGCGGATAAAATAGTCCACTGGCTTGCCCCGGTCATCGCTTTCGCCCCGGCATTGATGATTTTCGCCGTGGTGCCGTTCCAGAACGGGGCGCTGCTGGCTGACCTCAACATCGGTATACTCTACGTGGTCGCCATCAGCTCTGTTTCAACCGTGGGCGTGTTCATGGCGGGGTGGGGCTCCAGCAATAAGTATTCCCTGCTCGGCGCCATGCGTAACGTTGCCGCGGTGGTCAGTTACGAGATGCCGCTGGCGCTCTCCGTCGTGGGTATTATACTGGTCGCCGGCACGATGTCCATGAACGGCATCGTCCTAGCGCAGAATATCCCCTTCATCCTGTTCCAGCCCCTCGGCTTCTTAATCTTCTTCGCCGCCGGCTGCGCCGAGATTAACCGCAGCCCCTTCGACCTTATGGAGGCCGACCAGGAGCTTGTCGCCGGTTTCCACACCGAATATTCCGGTATGAAATTCGCCATGTTCTATCTGGTGGAGTACGCCGAGGCCATCGCCATCTCCG
>CAZCOB010000096.1:0-4708 GCA_964500415.1 uncultured Dehalococcoidaceae bacterium
TGTCGTCCCGGATAGCGCCCAGCACCTCGTAAAGCTCGTCCCGCATCCTGATATTATAGGCGTTCAGGGCCTGAGGCCGATTCAGCGTAATATACGCTACACCGTCCTGCTTTTCGTAGATAATGACTTCGTAAACGCTCACCGGCTTGTTATTTCCCCTTATACTTCGGTGGTCTCTTTTCCCGGAAGGCCTGTATCCCCTCGGTGCGGTCGGCGGTGGTATGCAGCAGGAAGTAAAGGTCCGCCTCAAGTCTCAGCCCCTGCTCCAGCGTCATGTCCAGCCCTTTAATTACCGCTTCCTTGAGATACCTCAGGGCGAGCGGCCCCTTGGCGGCGATGGTCTCCGCCAGCTTTTGAGTTTCCCCCTCCAGTTCCCCCCACGCCACTACTTTGTTTACCAGTCCCATCTCCAGCGCTCCGGCGGCGGTGATGATTTCCGCCGTGAGAAGAAGCTCTAAAGCCTTACCCCTTCCAATAATACGGGGCAGCCGCTGCGTTCCGCCGTCCGTCGGGATACGCCCCCGCGCCGCCTGCGGCAGGCCGAAGCGCGCTTTTTCCGAAGCCAGGCGGATATCGCAGCTCAAAGCTACTTCCAGCCCCTCCCCCAGGGCGTCGCCGTTGATGGCGGCGATGACGGGTCGGTCGGTGCCGGCGATAGCGGCGGCGGGACGGCACGGTATATCTTCCGACTCCGCTTCGCCGCCGTTGCTGAAAGCGTCGCCGGCCCCGGTAATCGTTACCGCGTAAACTTCATCGTCCTCGTTTATCCGGGTGCAGGCTTCCTCCAGTTCCTGTGCCATTTGCCGATTTACGGCATTGCCGTCATCCGGTCGATTAAGGATTATACGGGCAATATGAGCTTTTTTAGTATAAATGATAGTGGCGTACGGCATTTTATCCATCTCCCGCCTGGTAAGCGCTCCAGGCTAATCTTAAACCGACTCTCATAGAAGCGTCAAGCCGAAAAACACCCTCGCTGCCACTTGATAAATTTGGCTCTTGATAGTATAGTTTAACAGATGCCTCCACCAACACCTCTAACGACAATGGAAGATTTAAAATTAGTCGTCAAGCCCGAGGCTTCCCGGCTACTGACTGAAATCAGCCGATTCCTTAACGATAAAGGTATCCCTGCTTACCTTGTCGGCGGTTTCGTGCGCGATATGCTGCTGGGACGCGATACGGCCGATATTGATATCGCCGTCGGTGCCGACGCCCTTTCGGTCGCCCGTGAAATTGCCGCCGCTTTAAACGGCAAATATATCCCGCTCGACGAAGAAAACGGCGTCGGCAGGGTATTCCTGCCCGATAGCAGGTGGCAGATTGATTTTACCACGCTCAAGGGCGACATCGAGCGGGACCTGGCACGCCGCGACTTCACTATTGACGCTATGGCCATCGAGCTTAAGGCAAGGCTTGACATCGAAAATCTCACCGACCCTTTTAACGGTCGGGACGACCTGAGCCGGGGTTTGGTAAGGGCCGTCGGCGAGACTGTCTTCGAAGCCGATGCCGCCCGGTTGATAAGGGCGGTGCGACTCGCCGCGGAACTCGACTTCCACCTTGACGACCCTACCGAAAAACTGATTCGCCAGCACAGCCACCTCATCACGGGCGTATCCGGCGAGCGGGTCAGGGAGGAATTGATGCGTCTGCTGGCTCTTCCCGGTGCCGGAAAGCGGCTGGCCTATCTGGACGAGCTGGGACTGCTCACCGCCCTGATACCGGAGCTTGACCCGGCCAGGGGCGTCGACCAGCCCACGGTTCATGTCTGGGATGTCTTTGACCACTCCATCCAGACCGTCGTGGCCGTCGAGTACGTGCTCAGGGAAGGTCCCTGGCCATATGTCGGCGAAGATATCCTGGTCCCCACCCCGTGGTCGCCCGAACTGAGCCGGCACTTCGATGAGGCTGTAAGCAGCGGCAGTACCAGAAGGTCGCTGATAAAACTGGCGGCGCTGCTCCACGATATCGCCAAGCCCCGGACCAAGACCATCGACGATGACGGCCGGGCGCGCTTTCTGGGACATCCGGAAGAAGGCGCCGCTACCGCCGTCGCCATCATGACCAGGCTGAGATTCAGCAACCGCGAGATTAAGCTGGTGGAACTCCTCGTTAAATATCACCTCCGGCCTACTCAGATGAGCCATGAGGGTTTCCCCACCCGCCGCGCTATTTACCGCTACTTCCGCGACACCGGCGAAGCCGGCATCGACCTGCTCTACCTGTGCCTGGCCGACCACCTGGCCACCCGCGGCCCCACCATCGACCCGCGCCAGTGGCTGGAACACACGCAGATGACCGACTACGTTCTCGCCGGACACCTTGAAGAGGAAAGTGTAGCCGCACCGCCTCGGCTGATTGACGGACACGATTTGATGAAAATTTTCGGACTCAGCCCCGGCCCCCGGCTCGGCAATCTGCTGGAAGCCCTGCGCGAAGCACAGGCCGCCGGAGAAGTCACCAACCGGCAGCAGGCCCTCGATTATGTTGAGCGTTTGTCGAAGCAGACTCAAACGCCCCGCAACGGAGATTCTCAGGGAGAGAAATGACCAGAAAAAACACGATAATATTGCTGTTGATACTGGCAATTTTCAGCTTCTCGCTGTGGACGTTGCTGCCTATTGACGCCGAGCGGCTGGGCAGGAAGGGACTGAACCTCGGTCTCGACCTCGTCGGGGGCGTGCACCTCGTATATGAGGCTGACATTTCCGAAAATGCCACCGAACACGCCAGAAATATGAATCGGACCATCACCACCATTCAAAAACGTATCGATAAATACGGTGTTACCGAACCGATAATTCAGCAGCTGGGAGAAGACCGGATTCTGATACAGCTTCCAGGCTTTACCGATATCGATGCCGCCAAGAGCCTGGTCGAGCAGACCGGCTTCCTCGACTTTAGAGAGGTGGAGGTAAATGATACGGGACGACCCGTTACCCTCGTCGATTACCTGCAACAGACTCAGCTTGAGTTTATCGATAAGGGAGAAACCGGCGACCGTGTCTTCGTTGCCACCCTCTACGACCAGGAGGACAACCAGGAATACAGGACCGTGGCTCTCCTTTCCGGCGATAACGGCAATGTCATCCTCACGGATGCTTCCGGAAACCCCGCTGACATTACGAAATTGCAGGAATATACCGAAAGCCTGTCATGGATTCCGGCCAAGGGCAATAACGGGGTTCACCTTACCGGCGACTTTTTAGCGGATGCCGCGGCTCAAATCGACCAATCGGATGTCGTGCCCAAATATGTGGTGAGCATCGATTGGAATGCAGAAGGCTCTATCATCTTCGACCAGATAGCCAGTAAACTCTATAACGCCGGCGAATACGGCACCCCGCAGCGAGCCCTGGGTATCTTCCTCGATAATTCGCTGCTTTCGGCTCCGCAGATTCGACAGCAGAGTTACCAGGGTAGCGGCCAGATTGAGGGCAATTTCACCCCTAACGGAGCGGAAGAGCTGGCTAACCTGCTTAAATCGGGTGCTCTGCCCATGCCGTTAAAGCAGCCGCCCCTCTACCAGGAAAAAGTCTCGGCCACACTGGGAGCCAATTTTATCGAGATGAGCTGGCTGGCCGGTCTGGTCGGCATAGTACTGATCATGCTCTTTATGATTGCCTACTATCGCTTACCCGGCTTACTGGCCAGCCTCGCCCTGATATTCTACGGAGCGCTGGTTCTGGCGTTGTTCAAGCTGATACCGGTTACGCTCACACTGGCGGGACTTGGCGGCTTCATCCTTTCCATCGGCATGGCGGTCGATGCCAACGTTCTCATCTTCGAGAGGATGAAGGAAGAGCTGAGAATGGGGCGGACACTGGGCGCCGCCATCGAAGCCGGCTTCAACCGCGCCTGGTCGGCTATCAGGGACAGTAACGTAACCACGATAATCGTGTGCGTTATCCTTTTCTGGCTCGGCAGCAGCATTATCGCCAGTGCGCCGGTTATGGGCTTCGCCCTGACCCTGGGAATTGGCGTGATAATAAGCATGTTCACGGCCATCACGGTTACGCGCACCTTGCTGCGCCTGGTTCTCCACAGTCCTCTGGGCAGGAATACGGCGCTGTTTAATATAGTCAGGGGCAAGAAATAATGTTTGATATTATCGGCAAAAGGTTCTGGTTCTTTTTTATATCGGGGATATTAATCCTTATCAGTATAATATCACTCTTGAGCGCCGGTTTGGCGTCCGGCATTGAATTCAGCAGCGGTTCCATGCTGACGGTAAAATTTGAAGCGCCGGTAGAATACAACCAGTTCAAAGAGGAGCTCATTGGCCTGGGTTACACCGACGCCATTATACAAAGCGCCGGCGAAGGACAGTTTTTAATCCGCACTCACTTATTATCGGACGCTGAAAAGGCACAGCTGGAAAACTCTCTATCCGGGCGCTTCGGGCAGGTATCCGAGGCATCATTCAGCTCCGTATCGCCGCAGGTAGCCTCCGAGACAGTCCATAATGCTGCCATCGCCGTGGCTATAGCCGCTATCGGTATACTGCTGTACGTTACCTGGGCCTTCCGGCGTATGCCCAGGCCTTTGCACTACGGCGCCTGCGCCATCGTGGCCCTGGTACACGACACCCTGATTGCCATGGGGGTATTTTCCATTCTCGGCGCCATACTCGGCTGGGAGATTAACCTGATGTTTATCACCGGCCTCCTGGCCGTTATCGGCTATAGCGTCAACAACACCGTGG
>CAZCOB010000097.1:0-4686 GCA_964500415.1 uncultured Dehalococcoidaceae bacterium
ACACTGCCGTGATAGAGAAGCGGCACTGTCGGCTGAGCTAAGGCTGTGGCGGGCAGCAGGAGCAGGCTCAAGACTGCCGATATAACGAGTACTCTTAGTCCAATTTTCATAGCTTATCCCTCCTATATGTAAGAGGGGGGGGTACCCCCCCTCTTACAGAGTCTATTTTACTGTGGAGGCACAATGGTGCCAGCGACCTTCATCCACAGCCAGTACCCGGAACCAGGGAACAGATATTCCTCATCCCCATCCCCAAGTGGAAACACGTTGAAGTACCTACCCGCCTCTGCGTCGTAGCCCCAGACTACCGAGAAATCATAGTCAAAGAAATCATATAAGTTGGATAGATAGTCCCAGTAGTATATAGGGGTGATGTCTTTCACCCCGATGAGGTTCCAGCCCTCAACGACTGGGTAGACGGGCGGTATGGCCGGTGGCACAGGCCACTGCCTGCCAGTGACAGTCAGGGTATCGGCTACATCCATGAAGACCCAGTAGCCAACACCGTCTTCCATCGTAGCCAGGTCGCCGCTGCCGAGATCAGGGTCGTAGTACGGGAATAACCCGGTAGCGGGGTCATAGGCTCTGATGCCGGCTACGTTGCTCACATTGGCCGAGGCAAGGTTAGCGGCGCTGATGACCACGCTGATGTTATCGCTGTCCGGTATGAGCGGCAGGGATACCAGGTTCCAGCCTTCAACCAGCTCAATCTCGTAGCCGGTGGCTCCGGAAACAACTGTAAGGTTAGCGGTTACTGGAATAGCCGCGTTCGCCTTGGTGTCGGTAGCGGTGATGGTAACGGTGTAGTCACCCCACGGTGTGCCGGCGGCAATTTCCGCTTCTACGGTGTATATGTCGCCCACACCGTTTGCAAGGTCTATCGGTGTTGTTTCAAAAGCATCACAAGCAGCCTGGACAGTTTGTACCGCCAAGTTATCGGTAACGTTGGCCGAGATGGTCACCGTGTCACCGGGTGGGACTGAATCCCCATACAGGTAGGTGATGGCCAGACTGTTGATGACCGGCGATATGATGTCCTTCGAGACGACGAGGGTTACTTCCGCAGTGGATTCCTTACCGGCCTCATCGGTGGCGGTGATGGTCAGGATGTAATCACCCTCGTCAGCGATGGTGGTAGTAACATTTGCGGTGTATATGCTGTCATCCGCCGTCATTGCCAGGGTGCCCTCATCAATATTGCTCAGGTCAATGGTAACATTAGCCACGCCCGAGGTGGCATCGGTGACAGTGGCGGTAAAGACAAGGGTATTCGCTATGTCCGGCTTTACCGTGCCCGGCGTCACATCTTCCCCGGTGATAGCCGGAGCTATGGTATCTACCGTGAACGACCAGATTTTCTGAAGCGCCGCATTGCCGGCGAGGTCCTTGACGTCAACGGTTACCGTGTGGCTACCGTCAGACAGGTTAGCGCTCACGCTCGGCGTGTAGGTTATCTCAGTCACTGTGCGCGTATCAGGGGTCACGGATTTAGTATCCACCGTCATCCCCGCTGTTGCGTTATCAACTGCGGAGTCAGCATCAGTGTAGGTTGCCGCTATCAGGGGTTTATTCTCGGTGATGTTGGCGGATGCCGCCGGCGAGACAATGGCTATCGTCGGCGCAACGTTGTCTACGGTGGCGGTGCCAACAACCTCCATATATGCGACAAAAATCTGGTCACCGTCATTAACCAGTAACTCGCCGGCGCCTGGCGTTGTGCTTACCAGGTCGAAGCTTCCCTCGAAAATGCCCGTGCCGGTCCCGGTTTCAGTCAGAGCGAAGGTAATCTTGCCTTCAGGGTGCACAGTGTCGCTCCAGGCAAAGGCGGCAATAAGCCCGCTTTTGGCCGCATCCTCGATGGTCACATCTACCGTATCACCACTCGTGTACCAATCATCTAGCTCCATGGTCACGGTGCCAGCGCCGAAGATGCTGGTGGCCAGGTAGGAAAGGTCAGGGGTGGTGTCATCTCGGATTCTAGCCCAGATGAAGTTATTGGCAATGTCAACGCCCTGGTCACTGCACTGGCGCCAGTCGCCAACAACGGAGTTCCAGTAAGACATCCTGAGGGCTAACTCCTGGACGTCTGACATGCCTGTGTCGTCATAGGAAACCTTGATTATGACCTCTGTGAGGTTCTCCGGGGTGTCGCAGTGGACATCAACATAGGTGCCCAGAGCGCCAAAAACTGGCTCGCCTGCAGGCGGAGCCGTGTATTCGGTTAATTCGACCGTTGCCCCTTCACCTGGACCTGCATTAGCTGTAATGTTGGCGCTGTCCGTTCCGGCTGAAGCAGAGCCACCCGGAGGGACAATGACACCCGTATCCGTGTAGGTGATTAGGTCGGTCTCGAACAGGTACTGACTGGGGTTCCAAGCAGTTAGAGCAGGCTCAGTGTAATCACTAGAAGGAACCAGCCAGATTTTAGCCCCGTGGGCAGTGGCATAGGGTGGGTCTTGCACGGCAGGGTCTGTGTAGTCGTACTCACTGATGTTGGCATCTGGCTCGCAGGGTAAGCTCATTTCAAGTTCTACTGAGCCAGCGGTTGGCGTGATGTTCCCACTCTCATCAGCCGTGAATGTAGCAATCAGGGCACCAGGGTTGTCACCACCCCAGTCAACGAACCTGTCTGGTTTGTCGGCATAGTAGATGAGGCTGTATTCAGTACTCGCTGTTAGCCCGGTAGCTGAAAAGCTGTACTCGAACTCTGGACCGGATGAGTTGAACTCCAGAAGGCCTGAAATGTTATCTGTGATGACAACCCAGGTGGTGGAGTCTTTGTTTTCAAGTGTCAAGCTTAAGTCGTAACCGTCAACACCCGCCGCCGGCACTGCTGGTATCAGGCTGAAGCTCAACAGCAGCACCAGGGCAAATGCTATACTTAGAATTTTCTTTTTCATTGAATTCCTTTTTCCTCCTTAAAGTTGTTTTCTAGATTTATACTCTAGCCTGCCCCTATAGATATCACCCCCTTTCATGCTGCATCATAGTGTTAATCACCTGTATCCCACTCTTACCCCCGTGTCCCGGATGTATCAGTTTATCTGCGCAGCAAATTCCGGATTTTCTCTCTTCCTCTCTCCCTCCAGAGCCTTATAAGCTATGTACCTGCCGCAGAGGGTGTAGTCCCCGCGGCAATACTCTTTCTTAAGCCTTTCCGTAAGCTCCGGGCCTTCCTGAAAGTCACCGTTAAAGTACGGGCACGTGGACATTAATTCACAATCTGCCATCTATAACGACTTCTCCTGACTGATTGCGTCTATATTGAGCGATTACCCTGCCCGTATTCGGTTCAATAAGGCGCCGTATATCGCCCGATGCATAGATTACGTATGAGCCGAAACCACCGATACGCTTCCATCCGTTCAAGCCCGGTGTATTGTCGCCGGTTTTACTAGCTGATGTAGGCTTATTGGTAAGACGCTCTACGGAACTCATTAATTCAGGTCTCCTTCGATATTCTCTTCCTGGATTTCCCTTTTCATGTCGCTTATACATTTACCTGTGAGTCTATCTAAGTCACTCTCTCCCTTTGGCGCTCAATCAGGTCTTCAATCATGGTGACCAGGTCTTCATCCACTTCTGGATACTTTTCGAGAATGTAATCACGAAACTCAGGAAGCCCTGTATCCCCGTCAAGATTCTGGAGGAAAAGCATCAGGGCAGCCGTAACCGCCGATTCAAGCGCCTGGGTAGATGGCTCCTCCTCCCTCCACCGTCCCTCTCTCTCCGTTACGGTTTCTATGAATCTGTTATAAAGGTCCTCGGATAACTCAACGGTTAAGGTTTTTGTTGCCATTATATTCAACTCATCGCGCTCTCCAGCGTTATTACGTTCTTTAATACCTGAGCAAGCAGCACAGACGGTACGAATAGCTTCGGCATACTGGAAATCCAGCAAATCTTTATCAAGGACTATTTTTTTCACTTTGTAACACTCATCTAATGCGGGACAATCCTCAGGCTTCACTATCAGTATCTCCTTTTCCCCTTTTCTTTACGTTTTGCAGAATTGGTGAAAATGATGTTATAATTTTAATTAGACAACCTAGCAGCATCAGGCTTTTTAAACGTGGCGCGTTTAAAGCTGCTGGTGCATAATATCAACTCAGCGGGCTGGGTGTGCCCTCCGCTGCTAGGTGCCTGTTTTGTGGATATGTGAATAATTTTCTTAATTTTTACGGGCATATCCTCCCGATTCTGACAGGGAACAAGCCTAAAGCAGCTAACATGTTCTCCACTCAGTTCGGTGTTTCCCAACAAAACACATCTCCCTATTGGGAAATTTTTTAATTTATACAATTATGACTACTAACTTCGACAGTAATATATAATAGCCATTCGGTGTTTGTCAAGTCCTTTAGATAAATATATGTAGAAATATACGCAATTTTCAAAAATAGAGGCTGCGTTCTAATGGAACTAAAGCGGAGGTCAAGTTGCTAAACATGGAATTAGTTGATTTTCTAACTCAGCAGTGTAAAGAGAGGAAGTTGTCCTTTCGCAGTCTATCCGTGAACGCAGGACTCAGCCCGGGCACGGTTCACAATATCGTTAAAAGTAAATATAAGCCTAAGGTATCTTCTTTAAATGCATTGGCAGACTACCTTGGCGTGAAAAGGGAATACCTGTGGCAGATGGCTGGCTTGCTTGAAGATATGGATTACAGCACCGAAACCACCTTTA
>CAZCOB010000098.1:0-4558 GCA_964500415.1 uncultured Dehalococcoidaceae bacterium
GGAGGCAGGCTAGGAAGCTTTGCTATTGAGTATAGAGCTCGTACGATGGACTGAAGCCTTTATCGAGATCGAATACCCCGTGGACAGACAAGCTTCGACCGGACTGCCTTCGAGAGAGTTGGTAATGTGGTTTTACCCATCAAACGGTTCGATAAGATGGTGGATAGAAGATATCATTTAGGTCACAAACTGCGTTTACAGCTGCTTTCCTAAAAGGGGGCGGGGGGATGCTGTTTATGACGCCTAAGATAAAGTCCGCAAATTAAAAGTAAAAGAGGAATGTAATGCAGGAAGAACGTCTAGCTATCCATTTGAGGGAGAGACCATCCCAATTAAAGGAGGCAAAGAACAAGGGGGTTAAGATTATTGGCTACTTTCCCGGGAATTATGTGCCAGAGGAATTGATTTACGCCTCCGGGGCCGTACCATTATGTCTTATTAACGGTGGCGACTCCCAACCAGCCGAGGCGGCTCTGTCAATCGTACCTCATGTCATCTGCCCCTTCGCCCGAGCCCAGATTGGAGAGAGGCTCTTAAAAGAGAACCCGTATTACAGCATGATAGACATGCTGGTAGCACCAATCACATGCCAGCATCTGAAGAAGGTGGCCGAAGTATGGGAATACAACGGTGATTTGGAGATATTTAAGCTGGGGATTCCACACCAACATAATAATGACTTTGAGCTGGAATATTTTACCGATAGGTTAAGAGTGCTGAAGGACAGGCTGCAAGCATTCACCGGTAATGAAATTACGGATGAAAAAATAAGTGAAGCGATTGAGCTTTATAACAGGATGCGAGAGCTTCTGAGGAAGATAAGCACGCTACGCTGCACCTCTCCGTCTCTACTCAGCTCTCGGGACTTTGTCGAATTAAACCATGCCTCTTTTTACGCCGACCCAGCTTTCATGGTGGGTTTTCTGGATTCTGTCTATCATGAACTAAAGGATAAACAACAGACTACTGAGACCGGTAAACCCAGGATTTTACTAATTGGTCCGAACATTGGATATGGGGACTATAAAATTTTGGAATTAGTAAAGGCAGCCGGTGGCGACATTGTCATCGAAGAGATATGCGAAGGTATCAGGTATTACTGGAACAAAATTGAGAGCAAAGGCGATTTATTTGAGTCTCTGGTCAGGGGATATCTGGTGGATAGAGTACCCTGTGCCTTTATGAGATACTCGACCAGAAAGAGGCTGGATTTTACGCTCAAACTGGTTAAGGACTTCGCGGTGTCTGGTGTAATATGGTATGAGTTGCTGTGTTGCGAGACGTACGACGCTGAATCGTACTTTTTTTCTCAGGAGATGGTGGAACGGAATATACCGATGCTTATTCTGGAATCGGATTACGGCGCAGCAGACATAGGTCAACTTAAAACGCGCATCGAAGCTTTTATCGAGATATTAAGAGGGGTGATGGAATAATGATTGAACTGCTTAAATTGTGTGGTTTTAGTAAACAGGAAATCGAGTCGGAGTTACCCAGGGTAGGGAAGGCATTCAACAAGCTGGGGATAACCGTTGAGGATATCGAGAGGGGCAAACAAAGGCTCAACAAATATTATGACGTGGAATTAAAAGGTGTCCGAAAGGCCCTACGGTTGATTGTACGGGAACTGGTCGACGCATTGCTGGTAAGAGATGAAGGTGTGAAAAAAGTCATCTACGGATTTATGGCGCCGGGCTTTGATTTACTCAGTTCGGCATTAGTCACTAAATCCAAGGATGTGTGTTCGATACATCATAGCTGGGCTTTTCAAATTGTGGTTGGCTGTATTTTTGGTAAAATAGAGCCTATACTGGAGGAGGCAGAGAGAAAATGGCTTAAAGCCGGGATGGTGGCTCATTGCGCCAACCTAAAAACGCTGGTTGGGCCGCTTGCCTTGGGCCTGTATCCAAAGCCTGACCTGCTGGTAACCACGGGTTTTCTCTGCGAAACATCCCCTAAGACAGTTGATTTTTTTCACGAGCTTTATGACATACCGGTGTGGTACGTTGATGCCTGTCAGGACCGGACATGCGGGGAATACCCCGAGCCATCTAAGCGGGTTACCAGCTCAGCCGCGAAAAGCCTGAAAAGGCTGACCGAGAGAATTCAGGAGGTAGTGGGCTTTGAAATAACAAACGACATGTTGCTTGAGGTACAGGATGCCAAGGGCAAGTTGAATGAAGCTTTTGGCAGAATAAGAGACTTGATCGCAAGTAGTGCCCCGTTGCCACTCAGCCCCGCCCATGAGAACATCTGGATGTGCTTGAATGTGTTGGCACTAAGTATCGATGGTATTACAGAAGCGACTGAAGCAATTGATACGCTATATGAGGAATTGCAGGAAAGGGTTGCTAAGGGACTGGGAGTAGTTGAGAAGGAGGCTCCGAGAGTGCTGGCTACACTTCCGATGGGGCAAACAGACCCCCGACTGGAACATTTGGCATGTGAAGTTGGTATAGCTATCGTAGCGACAGATAGGAATCTTGAAGTGTCTATTAAAGAAACATCGGAAGACCCTTATATGAAGTTTGGCATTGGGATGCAATTGGGTGCAATGCACATGCCTCCTGCAATGAGAATCCCTCTATTAATAGAGGGATGTAAAAAGTTGAACATCGACGGTGTGCTGGATCGATTTCATGTGGGGTGCCGGGCTGTCGCTGGTGACGCCCTGGTAATTGAGAGCGCCGTAAAAAAGGAACTGGGTATACCCGTTTTATTACTGGAATGGGAAAACTTCGACCCTCGCGTTTATAACCACGAGGAATACAAGAGGAGATTGGAAGTATTCAAGACGATGATGGCGAAAAGATAGATAAGTCGGGAGGTGATTCACATCTATTTTGCCGGTATTGACCTCGGTTCCACCATGACCAAGGTGGTGATTATGGACAGGGACGAGGAAATTTGTGCCAGTGTGATAACTCACACCGGAGCTGAACATCGGCGTCTGGCCAATAAAGTAATGGAGAAGGCGCTGGGGCAAGCCGGTTTATCATTCGATGAAATATCTTATGTGATAGCCACCGGCTATGGCAGGATTAGGGTCCCTTTTGCGGACCGTCAGATTACAGAATTGACCTGCCATGCCCGAGGTGTGTTCCGTTCCTCCCCCGATGTCAGGCTCGCTATCGACATTGGAGGTCAAGATGCTAAGGGTCTTAAGATTAACGGCGGCAAGCTGCTCGATTTTACGATGAGCGATAAGTGTGCTGCGGGAACGGGTAGATTTTTAGAGATTATCGCTGACTCTCTAGACCTCAGGCTGGACGACTTAGGAAGTCTTTCCTTGAAATCCACCAATAAAGTCTCCATTAGCAGCACCTGTACTGTTTTTGCCCGGCAAGAAGTGGTATCCCGTATCTCTGAGGGAGTACCTTTGGAGGACATCTTGGCCGGGATTCACAATGCCATCGCCAGCAGGGTAGCCAGGATGGTGGAGAGATTGAAAGTAGAACCTGAAGTGGTATTTACCGGAGGGGTGGCCAAGAACATCGGTGTTGTTAAAGCATTAGAGGAAAACCTGGGCTGTGAGGTCCTTGTTCCTGAAGAGCCGCTACTTAGCGGGGCGATAGGTGCTGCCCTGTTGGGGAAGGAAATAACGCTAAAGGCTATAGCCCAAGGTAGGCCTATACCAAGAGAAGAGCGTCGTTTGGAAGAGGTTACTTTCTTCCAGTAAAGGATAATCGGTTATGGCCTGGTTTACGGGGATTGATATTGGCTCAGGAACGAGTAAAGGCGTTATCACTAAGGATGGTAAGCTGGAAGTCTACCACATGCTTGCTTCCGGGGTTAATTACAGGATGGTGTCCCAGAAATTAAGGGAAGAGCTTTTAGCAAAGGCGGGCTTATGCGCAGAGGACATTGCCCGCACGGTAACTACCGGCCATGGGGCGGGCATCATTCCTTTCGGCAATCAACATGTGGCTGACATACAGTGCTGCGCCAAGGGAATAAACTGCATCTTCCCTTCGGTAAGGATGGTTATCGATGTGCAAGGTCAGTCCAGTCAGGTAATCCAGGTCGATAAGAATGGGCAGGTGACTAACTTTGCCGTCAGCGAGGCCTGCGCTAGTGGCAGCGGGTGCTTTATCGAAGTCATCGCCAACGTACTCCAACTGGAACTTAAGGATATCGGTCCTCTTTCCCTTAATGCGAAAAATCCCGTAACTTTCACTACAGGGTGTGCCGTTTTTGGTGAATCGGAGGCCATCTCTAGAGTATCCGAGGGTATTCCCAAGGAAGATATTTTGGCCGGGGTGCATAAGGCGCTAGCAGGCAAGATATCCACTCTCATCGACAGGGTCGGGCTGAAGGAGCCGTGTGCCATCAGCGGCGGTGGCGGCCTTAATGTTGGGCTTATTAAAAGAGTGGAGGAGCTGGGAATTCAATTACTGGTACCACCTCAACCTCAAATCGTTAATGCCTTGGGCGCAGCCATAATGGCTGAGGAGCAGGTTACTTAATGGCACAGAAAGAAAATCCGCGTCCTTATTATGGAAGGGTAATAATCGAAATGATTTCCGGGTTTATTTACTGGTAGTAACAAATAAGTATA
>CAZCOB010000099.1:0-4547 GCA_964500415.1 uncultured Dehalococcoidaceae bacterium
AATATGAGCTATCTGTACGTGCCGGAAATAGACAAGAAAATTGAGATATTCGGCAGAAGCCGGGCGGAGGAAATGGCCGCCGCGACAAATGCCCCCCTGCTGGGGCAATTACCGATAGACCCGGAAGTGGCCAAGCTCTGCGACGAGGGTGAGATTGAGCGATACGACGGCGAGATTATAAAAAAGTTGAGTGATAATTTGAGCCAGCTGGCAAAAACCGATACAAAATGACGCAGGAGCAGGATATGCCTTCGGAGTTAGACGACCTTCAGGCACTGGTAATGGCAGACGCCCGGAAGATATATTCCGAGACCGTCATAGACCATGCTATGAACCCGAGAAATCTGGGTATTATGGATGATTGCGACGGTTTTGCCCGAATTACCGGGCCGTGCGGCGATACCATGGAGTTCCGACTGAAGGTCAATAACAACACAATTAACGAAATCTATTTTGTAACCGACGGCTGCGGCACCAGTATCGCCTCCGGCAGCATGACGACCGAAATGGCAAAAGAGAAAAGCGTCATCGAAGCCATGCGAATAAGCCAGCAGGATATTTTAAGCGCCCTCGGAGGACTGCCTGAAGAAAGTGAGCACTGCGCTCTCCTGGCGGCAAATACCCTCAAGGCGGCCATCAGGGACTACCTGGCGATGCAGAAAGAGCCGTGGAAAAAGGCTTACCGGAAGTACATGGGATAACGGAATGAAATCCAAGGAAATGCCGGAAAAAGATGAACGCACCCCGGAGCAAGTATACCGGAGCGCCGTCAGCGGCCTGTACGCCAGGCTAAAGAGCAACTACGATTTCATCTACCGGAAATTCGGCGATGACGGGATAAAACTTATAGCGGAAATGAGCCATGAATACGGCTTGAGCATCGCGGCTAGGGCCCGGAATAGACTTAAAGATAACGACCTTGCTTCCGTGGCCGGGTATCTCTTGAGGATATTTAGTACGGTGGGACGGGGGGAAAACGATATTACAGAGCTGTTAAAAGAGAATAAGTCCAGGGTAGTGATTAAAGCCCTCGAATGTCCGCTTCGCTTTACCAATTCGCAAATGTGCCTGGCGCATACGACCATGGAAAAAACCGTGGTAGAAGAGCTGAATCCCGATTTGACATACAGAATAGGCAAGTCCATTCCCGCCGGTGATTCCTACTGCGAACATATAATAGAAATAAGGTCGCCGGATGCAAAATCCAGCGGCATAGATAAAGCAAAGCAGAAAAAGGCCGGTGGTTAGCTCAATAGCCTACGGTCCGGTACCGTCACGAAGGTTGGGCCGCAGCCTGGGTATAAATAATATTCCGCCCAAAAGATGCTCCTATTCCTGTATCTACTGTCAGCTGGGCCGCACTACCGATATGCAGATTGAACGGGGGATTTACTACGAACCGTCGGATATCGCCCGTCTTGTTGAAAACAGGGTTAAACAAATTAGAGAAAAGGGGGAAACTGTTGACTACGTCACCTTTGTGGCTGATGGAGAGCCGACACTGGATATCAATCTGGGCATAGAAATCGAACTGCTGCATGCAATAGACATGAAAATTGCGGTTATTACCAATGCTTCCCTTATCTGGCTTGAGGGCGTAAAAAAAGATTTACAGAAAGCCGATTGGGTCTCGGTAAAAGTAGACTCGACTACCCCGGGAGTATGGAGCAGGATCAATCGTCCACACGGAGCCCTTAGACTTGATGTGATATTAGAAGGCATAATCAGTTTTGCCCGGACTTTCGATGGTACCCTTACGACCGAAACCATGCTTATAAAGGGCGTAAATGATGATATCGGCGGGATCGGGCAGGTGTCTGACTTCCTTAAGATATTAGAACCAGACAAGGCTTATCTGGCCATTCCGACAAGGCCACCGGCAGAACGGGTAGAGCCTGCCACCGAGCAGACTCTTAATGCGGCATATCATGTTTTCACGGAAAAATTGCGCAATGTGGAATATCTCATCGGTTACGAAGGAAATGCCTTTGCCTCCACGGGCAATATTATGGATGACCTGTTGAGCATTACTGCAGTACACCCGATAAGAGAAGAGGCTATTAGAGAAATTTTGATAAAAGCAAAGGCTGGTTGGGATATTATTACGGAACTAATTGGGGACGGCAAGCTCGTTGAAACGGAATATCAGGGAAATAAGTTCTACGTCAGGAAATTACCCCGGTATGGTAAACCGGTGCTGAAGTAGCACCTTAACTTGTTTCTTTAGCTCTGTGATAGACCGGCAATAGAATATGAAAGGTAAACAATGTTACAGATAAAAAAAGAGCTGTGCCTCGGCTGCGGTATCTGTGCGAGTAACTGCCCGCAACAAGCAATATCAATGCTTTCAGGATGGGCTGAGATAAACAGGAACAGGTGCCATGAGTGTCATATCTGTATCAAGGTGTGCCCTCAAGGAGCTATTATAGAACGAGTTCCGATATCAAATCGCGAACTGCAAACTACGGTTACATCGCTGAAACAAAAAACAGAAGACCTTGTTAACCGCATTGAGCAGCTAAAGCAATCCAGGTATGATTTACATGGTATCAGCGATAAATAATCCCTTTAAGGAGCGACGTTGAGAACGTATCTTGACTGCTTGCCATAACCCGTTGTCTATAGAGGGGTCAATCGGTATGGAGATGAAAATTACGATTGTATATGACAATTGCCTGAATAAACCAGGATTGAAAACCGGCTGGGGTTTCTCGGCTCTTATAGAGACTGAGCATACATCACCAATACTATTCGATACGGGTGATGATGGTGCTGCTTTGCTGTACAATATGGAGCAACTCGGCATCGCCCCGGAGAACATAGGAACCATCGTCATCTCCCACGCTCACGGCGACCATACCGGAGGTCTCTCAAAAATACTGGAGGTTAATAAGCGCGCTACTATTTATGTTCCGGCTTCGATATCAGGAAGAATACCGGGAAGAAAAGTGGTTCCGGTCAGTCATCCTCTACAGATTTCGAGCGCTGTTCTCTCCATCGGTGAGTTAAGCAATATCGAGCAATCGCTGGCAGTTAAGACTAACCGGGGCATAGTAGTGGTAACCGGTTGCTCCCATCCCGGCGTCGGGGCTATTCTGGACGCCGCTTCTTCCCATGGGGAAATCTACGGGATTATTGGCGGGCTCCACGGCTTTCGCGATTTCAGTCGATTAGACGGGTTACCTTTAGTATGCCCCTGCCATTGCACCCGGTACAAGGAGGAACTGGAACGCCGGTTCCCTGAGCAGTATGTAGGGTGTGGTGCCGGGCTTCAATTGGAGCTATGATACACCGCTTCAGGTGAAATCGGATAATCTGGCGCCTTAATACTCTCCCTGTAGACAAAAAGGTGTGATGCCAGGGAAAAGAGGCCCTCTACACTTCAAAGCAGAGGGCCTGATGTTCGCTGGAGTGAAGGCGAATCTTGAGGCTGAATTCTTATTATTGTGCCGTCGCTTTCACCCGCTCTTCCTGGGTCATTTCCGCCAGCCTTTTTATCTCTTTTACGTCGAGTTTCAGGCCCTCGGCCACGCGTGTCCCGTATTCAGCATCAGCCTTGTAGAAAATAGCGGCCTGGCGTAGCTGGATACGTTTCAGAGCATTGCAGAGGTGTGTCGTGATATTTCCGACCAGGTGCTCCCTGTCCTCATCGGTCATCACCCGTCGGTAAAGTTCGCCAGCCTGGAAAAAGTCATCGTTGGGATGGATGTATGGCTGGCGTGCGGCCTGGCCGGATACGTCGAACGTGGGCTCGCCGGCATTAGCATCGGGTTCCGGGCCGGCGAAGCTGTTCGGATAGTAGTTCGGGCCGTCGCCGCTGTTATCGCCATAGGTCATGTAGCCATCGCGCTGGTAGTAATTGACGGCGTTCTTGGGGCGATTAATGGGCAGTAGATGATAGTTCGGCCCCAGGCGGTGAAGATGGGTATCGTGGTACGAGAAGAGCCGGCCTTGCAGCAACTTATCCGGTGACGCCGCAATACCGGGGACGAAGTTGGCCGGGGAAAAGGCAGCCTGCTCGACTTCCGCAAAGTAATTCTTCGGATTTTTATTAAGCACCATGCGCCCGATGGTAAACGGCTTTACATCCGCATGGAACCAGACCTTGGTGACATCAAAGGGGTCAAACCGGTACTTATCTGCTTCCTCCGGCGTCATTATCTGCATCTCCAGCCGCCAGGAAGGATATTCGCCGCGCTCTATAGCTTTATGGAGGTCACGAGTGGCGTGGTCGGGGTCTTTCCCCTTCATCTCGGTCGCTTCGTCACGGGTCAGGTTCTGGATGCCCTGCTCCGTCTTGAAGTGATATTTTACCCAGAAATACTCGCCCTTTTCGTTATACCATTTGAAGGTGTGGCTGCTGTAGCCGTTCATGTTGCGGAAGGTTCTCGGCGTTCCCCTGTCGGAGAACAGGATGGTAACCTGGTGTACGGATTCCGGAGTCAGGGAGAGGAAATCCCAGAACATATTGGCGTCTTTCAGGTTGTTGCCGGGGTGGCGTTTCTGGGTGTGGATAAAATCGGGGAATTTCAGCGGGTCGCGGATGA
>CAZCOB010000100.1:0-4533 GCA_964500415.1 uncultured Dehalococcoidaceae bacterium
ATCAGGCGCTATTAGCGGTGCTTCAGACCCGGCACGTGTTCGTGAGGCTGTTCGGACTGGCGCACAAGACGGTTATCATCGACGAGGTTCATGCCTATGATGCTTACATGAGCACCTTATTGGAGCGTTTGCTGGAGTGGCTGGCGGCGCTGGGCTCATCCGTAGTCCTGCTTTCGGCGACCCTGCCCAGGGAGCGGAAGAACGCGCTCCTCAAAGCTTACCAGAACGGTTTAACCGGGCAAGATAAAAGCATCCCGGGTGAAGTCACTGGAACAAAATATCCGCGCATCTCATGGATTACACGTGATGAATATAATGCTAAAACAGTTGAAACATCCGGGGATTCTAAAAAAGAACTGCAACTCCAGTGGGTAAACGGCCGATTGCCGGAAGGTGAAACAGAGTTTGAATTGGGCCAGGCATTGCGGGAAGCACTTGCGGACGGCGGTTGTGCCGCAGTCATCTGCAACACCGTCGACCGGGCGCAGCAAGTTTTCCACGCTTTAAAGCCGTATTTCCCTGAACGGGATGCGGGTGATGGTTACCCGGAACTTGACCTGCTTCACGCCCGATACCTCTATGGCGACCGTAAGCAACGCGAAGAAAGAACATTGCTACGATTCGGCAAACCTGGTGCAAAAGTAAAATGCGGAGACGGTAAAGAATGGGAGGTAAAAAGACCAAGACATGCCGTTCTGGTCGCCACCCAGATAATAGAGCAGAGCCTGGACCTTAATTTCGACCTGATGGTGACGGAGATGGCGCCGGTCGACTTCTTACTCCAGCGCGCGGGACGGTTACACCGGCACAAGAGAGACCGAACCGGAAATTTGAATAAGGCTAATCTGTGGATTTGCCAGCCGGAGATAAAAGACGGCGTGCCCGGTTTTGGCGGAGGCACCGAGGCTGTCTATGACTTCCACATACTCCTGCGTTCCTGGCTGGCAGTTAAGAGTTATGTGGGACAAAAACCCATCATGGTTCCAGGGGATGTAGAGGGGCTGATTGAGGAAGTATACGGAGACCGAAAATGCCCGGAGGAGCTTCCTGTAGAGGTGAGGAAAAAATGGGAAGAGAGCGGCAAGAAATTGGGAGATGATATAGAAAAAGAACGAAAAGAAGCTGAAGAGCGTTACATACAGCGCCCCTTTTTTAGCGGACAAATAGGGCATATGACATCTAATCCAAGAGAAGAGGACAATCCAGAGTTCCATAAAGCACATCAAGCATTAACTCGCCTCACGGGTCTGACCGTAAACGTGCTCTGCTTATATGGGAATGATGAGCAACCATATCTGGATTCAATAGATTCAAGACTATTAGACAAAAGGGTTCGACCACAAAAAGAGTTGGTAAAAGAACTCTTGATGCATGTCGTTGCCGTATCGCGCACCGGGTTGGTTGAAAAAATCATTGAAGCCGACCAGAAAGTCCCGCCGGCCTGGCGTAAAGAACCCTTACTACGGCACCATTATGTTATTTTCTTTGATAAGAATAACCGATGTGAATTTAAAGGATATGTTTTTGAACTAAACTCGGAAAGAGGGTTGCTAATCGAAAAACTATAAAGGAGTAACCATGTATAGTTACAACCTGGTAGACGAAAAATGGATACCTTGCCTTATTACACAGAACGGTTTGCGACAAGAACTCTCATTAAAGGACACTTTTCTCCAAGCTTCAGAAATTAAAGAAATATTTGACCCCTCACCGCTCGTTACTATTGCTATTCATCGCCTGCTTTTGGCTATCCTGCATCATAATTTCGGCCCAGCAAATGAAATCGAATGGGGAAAATTATGGAATAATGTGACTGGTGAATGGGATACCGATAAAACCGATAAAATACTGGCATATCTAGACAAGTGGCATGACCGATTCAACTTGTTCCATGAAAAATATCCTTTCTATCAGTGCTCCACGATTCCAGTTTCAATAACTGACACCAAAGGTAAATCTAAATCATACGCTAAATCTATAGCCGGTATGATTCATGAGCTGGCGACAGGAGATAATGCGACACTTTTCGACCATACAATCGAAAGTCACCCACCAGCCGTATCTCCGGCGGAGGCTGTACGCTTGTTGGTCGCGTTTCAGGCGTTTGCCATAGGCGGACTAATTACGCGTGAGCCCGGTGAAGTACCATCGGCGGACAATGCGCCGTTGGTCAAAGGCGCCGTTTCGCTAGTGCAAGGAGAAAACCTGTTACAGACGCTGATGCTAAATCTTCATAAATACAATCCTTATGACGAAGCGCCCTTTAAATCAGAAAATGACGACGTTCCAATCTGGGAACGTGAGGAAAAGACACTCGCTATTGACCGCTATCCAAAAGGCTACATGGATTTATTAACCTGGCAAAGCCGGCGTATTCGTCTAATACCAAGTCATGATGATGTGGGGGAAACTGTCATCAGACAAGTTGTTATTATGAAAGGCAACCAGTTGCCGGACGGGTATTCCCTTCGTGAAAAGGAACCGATGTTTGCATTCCGTAAGGTCTTGAAACCTGGTAAAGGCCAAGACCCTTGGCCGCCTGTAGCTTTTCAAGAAGACAAGGCGTTGTGGCGTGATTGCCTTAGCCTTTTCCAGTCTGTAAAGGAAGAAAGAACGAGGCCGAAAATCTTAAGCTGGTTGTCCGACCTTATCGAGTCAGAACAGATTCCCCACAATGCAATACATAACCTTTCCATGATGGGGCTGGTCACCAGTAAAGCTAAAATCTTCCTCTGGCGCCACGAGCGTCTACCCCTGCCTTTGCAATGCCTACAGGATGAGTACCTGATTAAAACGCTCAAAGAGGCTCTGGAACTGGCAGAAGACGCTGGCAGGCTTCTCGGTTCAGGGTTCATCGAGGCGGAAATTACGGATAATAAAGGCAAACGGAAAACTATCCGTGTACCAAGTCCTCTACGGATTCTAGCTTCGGAACTTTTACTGAAAGACCAAGACGGTAAAACAGATCCGGAAGCGGCAAAGACTCTCGCCGAATCCCTCTCCCCCGCGCGCTCCTACTGGGCAGCTCTAGATATCGCCTTTAACCGGTTTATGATAGACCTTGCATCAGACAAAGGTCCGGATGGAAAAACCTATGGTGAAAAAACGCTGCCTGAATGGGCAAAGGAAATCCATAAGGCCTCCCGCGCCGCTTTCGAGGAGACCGCCCGCAGCCTGGACCGCACCGGGCGCACGCTCAAAGCCGTCTCGAAAGCCGAAAATGAGTTCAAAAACCGGTTGTACAGCATCCTCAAAGAATATGTTAACGATATAAAGGAAGGAGGTGAAAAATGAACACCGCAGTAGCTAAACAGCACGCATTTATCACTCATCTGGAGAATCTCGTCAGGCAAAAAGACCGTGGCGCTCTGGCCGCCCTGCGCCGGGGACTGGGCAAGCCCCCAAGGACAGCGCGGGAGATGGACCGCTATGTCCTGCCGTATCTGCCACATGACACTGGTGAAAAGCAGGAGAACGCCTATTATTTGGTTGGAGCCCTTTTTGCTTACTGGTATCAGGGCAAAGACAAGCTGGAAGAGGGCCCAACGGCAAACCTAGGCGCATCCCTGCGATTGCTGGTCAACCGTGAGTCGGCCGAGACCAGCAACCGGGAAGACGCCGAAAAACGCATGGAAAAGCGCCTGGTTGCCCTCCTCAACTGCCACCATGATGATCTCCCTGACCACCTGCGCCACACCATCGGTCTGCTTAAGTCCAAAGATATCCCAGTTGACTGGACACAATTGCTCTGGGACGTCCATAATTGGCAACATGAAAGCTGCAAAGCCCAGCGTGACTGGGCAAGAAATTTCTGGCGAGGCCATGAAAAAGGAACAGGTTTTAATGAAAATCAGTCTCAAAACGAAGAAGACAAGGAGGAAGAATAGTCATGATTATCGAACTGCATATCTTACAGAACTTCGCCCCGTCCAATCTTAACCGAGATGACACTAATTCACCTAAAGAGTGCGAGTTCGGCGGCTACCGCCGCGCCCGTATCTCCAGCCAGTGTATTAAACGCTCGATCAGGAAGTATTTCAAATCCAGTTCTTTACTCTCACCGGAAAATCTGGCCATCCGCACCCAGCATTTGGTGGATGACCTCGCTCAACGGCTTGTCAAACAGGGAAAACCTGAAGAACAGGCAAAGCAGGTTATAAAAAAAGTAATCCGGGGAATCAACCTTGGGCTGGATGACAAGGACAAAACCCAGTATCTTATCTTCATCGGCGAAAAGGAAATCGCGCAGATGGCAGAATTAATGGTCCAGCAATGGGACTCGCTGGCTGTGTTTGCCGGTGAAGAAGCGAAGGATAAGAAAAAGAAGAAGGACGAGTCCCTCAAGAGTTTCTCCGATACCCTTACCGGCGGGAAAGCGGCTGACTTGGCGCTCTTCGGGCGAATGCTGGCTGACCTGCCTAATAAGAATATCGATGCTGCCTGCCAGGTAGCCCACGCTATCTCTACTCACAAGGTCGGCGTGGAATTCGATTTCTATACCGCCATGGACGACCTAAAGAAACCGGAAGAAGA
>CAZCOB010000101.1:0-4531 GCA_964500415.1 uncultured Dehalococcoidaceae bacterium
CAAGCGGGCGCTGGCCTACTACGAGGCTCTGGCAAAAGGGGGCGTCGGCCTGCTCGTCGTCGAGTCCTGCGGCGTGGAATATCCTCTGGGCGTCCAGCACCCGCCGGTGCAGTTTCACCTCGATGACGATAAATATATACCCGGCTACGCCGAGCTGGTCAAGGTTATCCACAAGTACGGCTGCCCGGCCTTTATACAGTTCCAGCACGCCGGGCCCTGGAATCCCACCGGCCTTTTACCCAATCGGGATACCAAGGCCGCCTCGGCGCTGACGCAGGAAGAGCTGCCCGGGCCGGATTTCGCCGTGCCCAGGGGATTAAGCCATGAAGAGGTACTGGAGTATGTAGATATCTGGGCGAAGGCGGCGGAGAGGGCTGTCAAAGCCGGATTCGACGGTGTAGAGATAAATGGTGGCACCTGCCACCAGATTAACACTTTTCTATCCCGTATCTTTAATAAACGTGACGACGAGTACGGCTGCCAGACGCTGGAGAATCGTTCACGCTTTATCTGCGATATCGTCCGGGAGATTAAAAAGCGGGTCGGGCAGGACTTTGCCGTAACCTGCCTTATAAATATCGCGGAGTACGGCCACGAGAAGGCTACCACCATGGAAGAAGGCGTACAGTTCGCTAAATATTTGCAGGAAGCCGGCGCTGATGGCATACAATGCCGCGCCCACGGTTACGGCCATCGTGGCGGACTGATTCAGCCGGATAGGATTCTCTACCCCGAACCGCCGGATTGGCTGCCTGAAGAACTCGATTGGAGTCGGAAGGGGGCCGGCGCCACGGTGCCTCTGATGGAGGCCGTCAAGAAAGCGGTGTCTCTTCCGGTTTTCGGCGCCTGCCGACTCGACCCCGTGCTGGGCGAGCAGTTCTTAAGGCAGGGTAGCCTGGACTTTGTCAGCATGGTGCGTCGGCTTCTCGCCGACCCCGAACTGCCTAATAAAGTTATCGCCGGGCGACTTGAAGATATCGTGCCGTGCACCGGCTGTCTTTATTGCATGGACGTGCGAAACCGGAATAAGCCTCTGGAGTGCCGTGTGAACGCCACGCTGGGCAGAGAAAGCGAGTTTGCCGTCAGGCCGGCCGGTGAAAAGAAAAAGGTGATGGTGGTTGGCGGCGGTCCCGCCGGAATGGAAGCGGCAAGGGTAGCGGCGCTGCGGGGACATGACGTCACCCTTTACGATAATAACCCGAAACTGGGGGGACTGATACCCCTGGCGGCTCTGGTGAAAGACCTTGAAATTAACGACCTTCTGGCACTCGTGGATTACTATAAGATACAGCTTGAGAAACTCGGCGTAAAGGTGAGAACGGGTAAAGATATTGACACCGGCATGATAGACCAGTTAAAGCCGGACGTTCTGGTGCTGGCCGTCGGCGGTGTACATGACACTCTGAATATACCCGGAGTCGACCGGAGTAATGTGACCGTCAGCGCCGATTTACATAAAAAACTCCGTTCTTACATGAGATTCTTCGGTTCGAAGATGCTGGAGCGACTTACCAGAGTATGGATGCCGGTGGGTAAAAAAGTTATCGTTATCGGCGGGACGATAATGGGCTGCGAGCTGGCTGAGTTCCTGGTCAAGCGGGGGAGGAAGGTTACCATTGTGCATGTGGATAAAGAACTGGGGGAGGGTATGACTAAAGACGACTTCCTCAGGTTTGTACCCTGGCTGGAGAAAAAAGGAGCCGTCGCTTACACTGGAGTTAAATATGAGGAAGTCAACGATAAAGGCCTGGTCATAACGACGAAGGGCAAAAAGAAAATTACTCTTGAGGCGGATACCATCATCATAGCGCTGCCGCTATTGCCGAATACAGACGCCGCTAAAAGATTTGAGGGCAAAGTCGCCAAAACTTATGTCATCGGTGACTGCCGCGAACCGCAGTTGATGCCGGAGGCTGTCGCCGATGGCGCGCGTATCGGTCACCAAATATAAAGACTTTTAAGTATCCAGCTAAGGGTCCTTATGCGTCCCGTCAGCATCGATGAAGACCATCTTATCCCTCATCTCTTCGGCCACGAGCTTTTTAAGAGAGGTCTCGGTAAGCTTGGAGGCGTACTGGCACTGGATGAAAATAAAGGGCCGGGTGACTTCCAGTATCCGGAACGGGGCGTGGATAAAGTTGGCCGGGACCCATATCATCGTGGATACGGTGATAATGTGGCTTTCCATCTCCGGCCCCATGCACATTTCCATCTTCGCCCCGAGGTCACGGGGATTATCCGGGTCGGTTCCCAGCGCCACGAGCAGCTCCGGGTCCTGATGAGTGTGCGGGCCATGCCCGGGGTGTTTAGTCGCTTCCGGGCCCATGACCATCACGGAAAAGTATTTGCTGCCTTCGATAATATCAGCGTCGGTAAAGGCCACCATGGTCGGCATCTTCGCGAAGCCTTTGAAGCGCTGTTCATCGGGAAGCTCATGAAGGAAGTATTTGCTGTATTTCATTTCCGCCATTTTCGGTACTCTCCTCTATCTATTCCATATCGTTAGAAATGGATAAATCTTGCTCACCTGTGATAACGGCGGTACGAAGCCGTCGAAGCCTTTTTGAATCTTGTATATGCCCAGGCAGCCTGTAGCTTCTTTTTCACATCGTAGCTCATCATAGGAACTAACATCAAAACACAAGAGTCCGCAGTTGTTGCGGTCGTAAACTGCCGCCAGGTCCAGTTCAACCGGACAGCGGGAATTTTCCAGAGTCGTCAGCAGCACGTCTTTCAGTAGACGGTCGAGTTTGTCTTCGGTGAAAGTCGTGTTGTCAACGTCGGTAATGAGACACAGGTCGATGTCTGAATCAGCACGATATCCCCCCGCCGGTCCTCGTGACCCGTGCAGCGTGATTCTTCGCACGTTTGGATGGACTTTGAGGCTGGCTGCCTTCAATAAACGATACGTTTCAGGTAAGGTATCCTTAAACTCCTGTTCGAAATTGGGTATTTCCAGCATTTTAGACGTTTTTATTGGTTGCTTGGCTTGTTTATCTTTTATGCCTTGCTGATAGCCTTGGCCGGGCACCACCACTCGTGAGAAACGCAGACCCCGCAATCCGTGCATTTATCGGGGTCGATTCTAACGGTATAAAGGACAAGTCCGTCATCTTCTGTCACCTTATCATCCACAACCACAGCCCCTTCCGGGCAATCGGTAACGCAGAGACCGCACTTGAGACATTTCTTCATATTTATCTTGTAAGCCACGTTAACCTCCAATTACTTCTTAACATTGAAAGCATCATCCATTTTTCAGGCCGGTATATCGTAGCCCTCGTCCGGCCACATCTCCCAGGGGATTTTTTCGCGGGATTCCTTAGGCAAAATCTGCCGGTAGGACTTTTCCGTATGGTGCGGCCCCTGGTTGAACTCCATGAATATCCATGGCCGGTCGATTCTCACCGGCTTCCAGGGGGAATGGATGAAATTCGGCGGTATCCAGATGCAGCAGGTGCGGGTGATATGGTGCTCTTCCAGTTCCGGGCCCAGGTACATTAACACCTCCGCCCCTAAATCCATCGGGTTGGCAGGGTCGGTGCCGATGTGGAAAAGCAGCTCGGCGTCCTTGTGAATATGCGGGGGGTGTCCGGCGTATTTGAAATCGCCGAGGTTGTCGGCAAAACCAGGCAATATCCAGTGTATCAGGTAAAAGTGGCTCCCTTTCGCCAGGCTGTCATCCATGTACGCCATGACCGGGCGGCGCTCTTTAGGAAACTTATTAGGGTCATACTCAATGATGTACTTACTGTATTTCTTCTCGGCCATATTCGTTCTCCTTTTCTGGTTGATTATTACTTGGTTATTAGTTTACTCTTTAGACGATTGGATAAGCAAATGCGCGGCGTTTGACATTTCTGGTTTTGGGTGTATAGACTACTTTCGTAGCTTGTACCGAGCAAATTTTCGTTTATAAGGAGGTTAGATGAAAGCGGCCATCTGTTACGAATTCAATAAGCCCCTGGTGATAGAGGAGGTAACTTTAGACCCCCCGGGGAAAGGCGACGTGAAAATACGCATAGCGGCGGCGGCCATTTGCCACAGCGATATCCACTCCATAAAAGGGGAGCACGGCGACCTCCCCCGGCCGGCCGTGCCCGGTCATGAGGTCGGCGGCTACGTGGAAGAAGTGGGCGAGGGCGTTACCTACGTAAAACCCGGCGACCCCGTGATTGTCAGCATTATCCCGGAGGGGTGCGGGCATTGCTACTATTGCCGCATGGGTCTTTCCAGCCAGTGCACCACCAACAAGCTTTACCTGTACGGGGAGGGAAGATATACCAATATGAAGGGCCAGCGGCTCGCGCAGTACGCCGGCGCCGTGGCCGGCTTTGCCGAATACGCCGTGATTCCCGAGATAAACCTGCTGAAGGTGCCGGAGGACCTGCCCATGGATAGGGCGTGCCTGCTCTCCTGCGGCGTTATTTCCGGGTTCGGGGCGGTTGTCAACCGCGCCAGGGTCACCATCAACAGCAGCGTGGCCGTCATCGGCTGCGGGGGAGTCGGGCTGAATGCCATACAGGGGGCG
>CAZCOB010000102.1:0-4349 GCA_964500415.1 uncultured Dehalococcoidaceae bacterium
TATAGGCCCCGTGGTGTAGCGGTCTAACATGCCACCCTGTCACGGTGGAGATCGCCGGTTCAAATCCGGCCGGGGTCGCCATTCAACTCATCCACTCGTAAAATCTTCATTCTCCCTACCCCTCTGCAGGATAACCCTGTACCAAAGTGTTGTAAAACCAACACCAAAGTCCGGTACACCAAAGTCCGAGCCGCCGCCATTTCTTCTACCGCCGCGGGTCGGTATTTCCCATCACCGAAGTATCGGTACCCGCCCAAAATTGTCACTCACTTTGTGCCGTTTCGCGTCCTTATACGTGGTGGTAACCTTAAAAACGTTCCAATGGAGGTTCCACCATGAGGACGGAACAGGCACTCTTCGAATTCCTCGCCAGCCGCACTGCGGCGAATCTTAGCCCCGCCACTATAGAGTGGTACAAGGACAGGCTACTTCCTTTCGCCAGATACTGCCCCACCCTACCGCGCCGGCCGGAGCCAGTCGAAGGCTATCTTGCAACCATTAAAGGAAGCCCGGAGACAAAGTACGACGTCTACCGAGCGCTCAAGACATTCTTCAAGTTTATGAGCGGCCGCCGACGGCTGCCCAATCCCATGGAGCAGGCCCAAGCACCGCGGCGCCCCAAGACGCTTATGCCGACACTGGAACTGGGCGAACTGACCCGTCTTCTCCATGCGGCGGAAAGCCCGCGCGACCGGGCGGTGATAACCCTGCTGGTGGACTGCGGGGCTCGGGCCGGCGAGGTATGCTCCCTGCTGAAACACAACATCAAGCAAGAGACCATCATTGTTCACGGCAAAGTAGGCTGGCGCGAGGTGCCCATTTCCGAAGAAACCAAGCGCCTACTGCTCCAGGTTGCCGCTCTCAGCCCCGACGACCACGTATTTCAGGGACAAAAAGGCCCCATCACCAGGCATCTCATCTACGCCATTGTACGCCGGGCACTGGAACGGGCCGGCATCAAGGGGCCGAAAATGGGGCCCCACCGCCTGCGGCACGCCTTCGGTAAGAACTTCCTCGTCCAAGGCGGAGACCTCCGCTCCTTGCAGGAGATAATGGGGCACGCCGATATCGAGACAACTCAGAAATATGCCTCGCTGAATCTTACCGATATCGTTAGGAAACACCAGCGATTCAGTCCACTCAAGGCAGCTCATGCCGATACACAAGAGAGTCTCTTTGAGACCGAAGCGATCAAGGAGGCAGAGGAAATACTGCAAAAGGGAGGTCAATATGACGACGCAGATGCAGAACCAGAGCATCGGTGAATTCGCACGATGGGGGTTCACCCTAAAGCATCCCGATGACCACTTCGTGGAATTGTATCACCAGGGTGAACTCGTGGCACGATTCAGCCAGGCAGGAGTAACACGGGCAAGCCTTAAAACGGAATGTGCGAGATACCTAGATGAGAATCATCTTTCTAATATCTTAAAAGGTGGTATTCCCCATGCCAGCTAAGCGTAGACCGCCTGACAATCAACTGGTCCTGATAGAAATGAAGTTAGCGCCATCAATAATAACAAAGCCGAAGAAAAAGAGGCTGGGTCTCGTCGGGCGGACTGAAAACCTTGAAAGGCGTGTTACCTGGCTTGAGGCAGAGTTAGCGTTAATAAACGGACAGCTAGAAGGAAACGAAGATGATGACTAGAGGAGCAGCCCTGAGCGGCAGCAACCTGGACTGGGACAGTGACTTATGCAAACAGGGCTGCAGGGAGTGGATTTCGTGGTGCCGGAATAAAAGAGGCAAGACAGTCTACGGATGCCGGATCGGCGAGATACCAAGAAATGACAGCGGTCACTGGTACTGTTCACATCGCAAGAGAAAGCGCAGGAAGTCAATAAACCAAGAGAATAGTGAGGGATAATGCCCGAGCGAGGTTTCGCCACCGAAACCTGGGATTCCGATGAATGGTTTCAGGAGTTGTCGAGAGACCAGAGATACCTCTTTATGTACCTCTGGACCAATAACCATTGTAACCAGGCCGGCTTGTACCACATCACACTGCCGACCATTGCCTTTGAGGCTAAATTCTCCAGGGAGGAACTCCCCAAGCTTCTGCATTCTCTGTCTCCAAAGGTTAAATGGTACCCGGAAGACAATCTGATCTGGGTCAGGAATTTCATTAAAAGGCAGTCTAAATCTCCGAAGTTCCTGGCCGCGGCGGCCAAATCTCTTTTATCCGTTCACCGAAATGAGGCTGTTAATGAGCTACTTGAATACAACCTTAAGCACTATAGAATATCGATACCATATCAATACTATATGGATAAACTATCGGTACTCACGCGCGTTTCTGCTTCTGATCCTAAATCTGTTTCTAATGCTGATAAGGTGATAGGGGTTGTTAAGGGGGAAGAGGAAATTATCGTTAATGACATCCTTCCGAGTGAGAGTGAAATTGAGGAGAGCCTATCGGAGGGAGACCGGGAGGTCATATCAGTCTGGCGCTCAGTAGAAGGGTTTGACCTGAGTGAGGCAGCCGCGAGGCAACTGGTAGCCAGCCTGAGAACAGAATTTACCGACGTAAATATCCTGCGGGAATCGAGAGCCTGGGCAGTTCGGAAATTATCAGAGCCGTTAGCACCAGATTCAAGACCATCCAGCCAGATCTGGAACTGGATGAGGAAAGCCCGCGAGATTACCCAGAGAGGGGGTATCTATGAGCAACGTAAAGGTAAAAGAGTCAAAGCAAGACCATCCTCAGATTTCAGTAGCGGAAAGTGGTAGCCCCTATGATCTCCTGGGGTACGGACCGCGGATAAAGCGGCTTACCACCTGGGAGCCGGAGCGCTGGGAGCAGTGGTTTCAGTTGAGTTCCTTTCTTCCGAGGAAGTAACGCCAGCGTCCTCTGACCTGGTTTCAGCCTTAGTGCCGTTTACAGGCTTCCTGGCGCTGGGAACTTTTACCACTATAGTCATGCGAGACATGGTAAAGAGTATTCTTAATGATGGGGAGAAATCTCTTCTTCGGCAAGAAAACGATGCATCAGCCAAATGTGAGATAGTCCGTCCGCGGCATTACGACGTTATCAGTTGGGTTGGCGCCCCAGTGCCTGATTACAGCTTTGCCATTGAGCCCGAAGTCAAAGAGCGAAAAATAGATGAAGTACTTAAGAGATTGAAAGAGGGTGTTAATGACATCCAGGAGAGCGATAATTTCAAGCAATTCCTGATTACAATGTCCAAGTTTCACGACTATAGTATCGGCAACCTTATCCTCATTATGATACAGAAGCCTAACGCCACCCGCGTGGCTGGCTTTAAGACATGGAAAGACCTTGGACGCTGGGTAAAGAAGGGAGAGAGCGGTATTGCCATCCTGGCGCCATGCTTTCCGCCAAAAGGGCTGAAGTCTAAAACTCAAAAAGCCGAAAAAGAAGAGGAAGAACCGGAAGAGAGGATTGAGGTCAGCCCTGTATACTTCAAGGTAGTCCATATCTTCGATATCAGCCAAACTGAGGGTGAGCCTCTCCCCGAGTTCGAGGTGCCGCCTCTTACCGGTGAGGCCAACGAAAAGCTATTCGATAGAATCATGGTTCTGGTCAAGTCACAGGGACTTGATATTAGCTTTGAGGCTAGACCATATCAGGATCCGGCTATTAAGGGAACTTACTCCGGGAAAAGCATCTGGGTAAGGCCAGAAGAGTCTCGTGCCCAGCAGCTAAAGACCTTGCTTCATGAAATGGCACATTTCTATTCTGAGGGAGTGTTTCGCATTCCGAGAAAAGACGCTGAGACGATTGCGGAGAGCGCCGCCTTTACAGTCGGGGCGCATTATGGCTTTGACACCGGTGTCCGGTCATTTCCGTATGTGGCTTTGTGGTCGGAGGATAGGAAGGTTTTGGAACAAAACTTAACAGCTATACGTAAGGTATCGGCGACTATTATTAAAGTACTTGAATGATCAGGGGAATTTGAATGGTAATTCAGCTAAGACCCGACCGCGGTGGCTTTCTTCGTCCCTTTGGCTGTGGCTGGTTTATCAGAGAGTTTCTCATGGGACATGGCCCTGAACACTCACCTACGATAGATCCTGAAGAAGGCGCCTGTCAGGTGGATATCTTCTATCATTATAAATTGGCTCTGCATCGGGCTTACGCTGATGACGCCGTTGCCTGGGAAAACGAGGCACGAATCAGAGACGGTAAGTCAATCTACACTCCCGAAGAGTATACCGAAAGAGTCGACTGGTTCCTAAGGCGAATACCCTACAAACTGCATAAATGCCGGTACCACAGCTTTCAGCGTTATTTCCACTGGCTTAAGCAGCTCGGATGGGTGGAATTCACCGGCGAGGAAGAGCCCTCAGCTCTACAGGAAGGTTATCCTGATGCCCCGCCACGAAAATA
>CAZCOB010000103.1:0-4294 GCA_964500415.1 uncultured Dehalococcoidaceae bacterium
AAAAGAGCAAAAAGTACCACCAACCTGCGTTCTCTCCAAGCCGAAGCTCACTTTTTCGAAGGCTTTAACGGCTGCGGTGGAGAAGCCTGTTTTGCCCCCTTGGCTTCTTGCCTTCCCTTCTTTTTTTCCTTTTGCTTCTTCCTCTTTGTCTTAACCATCCTTAACCCCCTTACCTGACAATTTAGACTCAGCTACCTTCTTTCCTCGCCCCATATTGGCTTGTATCTCTTTAGAAGGAACGTTTCACGTGGGCATTCTTAATCCACTTTGCAATTTCTTTTGGTTTGTCGGAGTCGTACAATTTTTGCCTCTCGCTTAGAGGCTCCATGCCAACCACGTTGGCTGTATAGATAATGTATTTTTTCCCCTTTTTACCTGGGTTAAGCTCAACTACGACAGTACCTCGGCCGAGGGGGCCTCCAACTGCCGGCCCAGCAGTTTGATAGAAAAATACAGTGCTAGCAGGTTCACTCAAGGCTTCGATCTTCTGCTGTATCTCGGCTTCGGTAAAGAGAGGTACGTCGTAGCTAACCTTCTGCCTCTCTTCTAATTCCATATGCTCAGACTCCTCATCGAACCATCCTTCATACAGGATCAAGTCCGGGTGCTCATCAAGAGAGGTATAGTCCTTAACTTGTACTTTCTTTGCAGTTGCTTCTGACTTGTCGAAAATCCGGACATCAAACGCTGTTTCCGCTTTTGAGCTCTTACGTACCACAGCCTTGAGGATACCTACCAAATCGGGGTCCATTTTCATCTCGGCTATCAAATGCTTTCCCACTAGCCCCGGTATTTCTTTTGGTCCGGGTAGCTTCTCGACCTTTGCCTTTGCCGTCTCCTCCGCCGCTCGTCTCTCTTTCCAAAACATTTTTGACCTCCTTTGCGACTATGATTTATACGCCTTCATTCGGCTTGTCTGCTTCGAATCAGCTGGGGCTGCCAGCCAGCAGCTTTTTATGGACGGGACCCCAGCCAGAATTTGCTACACTTTTTCTATGGTGATTCTTAAGGTGTCTCCCCTCTTCAAGTCTTGAGTCGGCTTGAACCTGGCTGTCTCCAGCTTATCAGAATAACTGACCCTCATTTGGACACGAAGGTCATCAGTCTTCTTGACGTCTGCTGAGAGCTTGGCTTGAACCTCTCCAATCTTAACTGCCATTTTTAGTCACCTCCTTATCTTCAACGATTTTGGCATTCTTCTTTCATCAAGCAAAGGGAACATCTCTTCCTGCGGCAGTAGTTCTTGCCCAACCTTACCAGCGCCGCTTCAAGATTAGAGAAACGCCACTCAAGCAACTCGTCTGACTCCCACATTGCTTTCAACTGTTCGAGACATGCTTCTGCATCTGTCTCATGGGTCAGCCCCAGCTTCCTTGATGCCAAGAGGGCATGCTCTGCGAGCGTCGGCTCTGCCTTCTCCCAAAGGTCTCTCATCTCCCTCAAGAATATGTTTACCGTAACTGGCCCGATTCCTTTTCCTAATCCCCGGAGTCTCTTTTCCAGGTCTCTTTCATCCTTGGCAAAGAAATGCAACCGGTTGAGGTCGCCTTCGTATTTATCTTTGAGGGTTCCTGCTACCTCTAGAAGCTTGGTGGCAGTCTTGAAGTCATACCTTACGTATCCGCCTCGGTCTAGAATGTCCGCCAGACCTTGCCAGCTAGTTTTCAAAATAGCGTCAGGCGAGAGCACGCCCGCCTTTTCAAACTCTTTGTACGTCTGTGTGGCAATACCTTCACTGATTCTGGCTCCGAATAGTACTGAGGCCAGAAACCACTTAAATACTTCTTCCGACTCCATGCTGGCAAGGTTAGTGCCCAAAGTGGAGGCATAGGTGCCGCCCAGTTTCTTCACCAACCTTGCGCATATGGGTTGCTTTGCCCCTCCATTGGAACTACCAGCATCGACCGAAGTTTCTGTGCAGCTCGCTATCAGCCTAGTCCTCATTTTCCTTTCCTCTCAGGGCATCTCAAGAGGTTGCGTTAACTTTCTCCCCACCATGAACTGGAACTTTTGCCACAATATGGCTTTCCTCTGTGACTAGCGAAGCATAGAGGCTAAGGTGATCCCTTAGTAGCCTTGGAATGAGGAAATTGTGCCTCACAGACTCTCTCCCGGCTTCCCCTATTCTTCTGGCTAAATTGTGGTCCTCCAGCAAGCTAACAATCTTGGCAGCACAGTCCCTTGGATTACTCACTAGGAACCCTGTTTCTCCATCACGAATCTGAAGGGCGATGCCACCACAATCACCCCCAACAACAGGTGTCCCTTTCCACATTGCCTCAGCAACAGTCAGGCCGAAGCCCTCCCTGATCGACTTTTGCACAATGACATCCGAGGTTGTCTGAAAGGTGTTTACCTCCCGTTCAGCCACTGTGCTGGGGTTGGAGAATATGCGGATGTCAGGGTCACCGCCTGCATAGTTCTGCACGCTGCGCAATACATCTCGAGCGTCTGGGTCATCCTGCGCTGCTAATACTCCCACAAGCGCCAGTTGCAGGTTGGGGATGCTTCGCTTTGCCATGCGGTAGGCATCGATCATTCCCCAAGGATCCTTCCAGCGGTCAAAACGAGATACTTGGGTAATAAGCGGTCTAGCCGGGTCGATGCCGAGTTCACTCAGGATTTGCCTAGCAACTACACTGGGTAGACCTAAGTTCTTCGGAGATAAAGGGTCAATTGCCGGAGCGAAGATATACACCTTGTCCCGGCTGAGTTCTTCAGGCACATATTGCTCGAGGGTAAAGATAACCCTCTCATACCGGTTGATAAATGGCATCAGGATGTCACGAATAAGCTCGTTCGGCTGCGTTGTGTCGATATGGCAATTCCATACAGTCTTGGCTGCATCAGGCAAGAAGTCCACAAGGGGTAACACCTGCGGATCGTGAATTACCCAGACATCGGCAGCGATTGACCTGTTTTTCAGCTCTAAGGCAGCCTTCTGATTGTACGTCAGGTAAATGTCCATCTGCTCACTGGTCAGGTAGCCTGGATTTCCCTGAAGGAAATGATGCAGACTTTTGGTTATAGCAACAGAGGATTCGTCTGGGGGAATAGCGTACCATTCAGCATCGATGCCTACGCTTCTTAAAAGGGGAGTTAGCGAATTCAGGATTTCGGCAACTCCCCCTCCCTGCGGTGTGGCATTAATGTGAACGACACGTAGTCCCTTCAATCCATTAGCAAGCCTTTCTGTCTCCGAAAGGATTTCCTCAGAAACCAGGCTGCTGTAGTCCCTGAGTTGGTGCCCGCATGTCAAAACTTCTTGCATTCAGTCATCTCCTTGGCAATTTCAGTAGGTAGAGCTTTTGTCTTCGGAACCTTGAGGTGCACCACTTTCCTTATCATCATTGGCAGCAGGTATATGGGGAGGCCAGGCAACAAGGCCTCCGGCATACCCAGGCGGGGCAATAACCATATGGTCAGAGTGGCATAACAGGCAAACGCTGGCAGGAATAGAAGAGAGCCTTTCACATAGTCAAGACTGGTGGATACTCCTCCATTACGGTACATCAAGAGCACGTTCAAAAGAAACAATATTGGCAGGCTGGCTACGCAAGCTGCTAGAATACCGTTACCCCGGCTACCAACGTAAGCCACCAATGCAACCACCGTGCCGCCGATTAAGAAATAGATGAAATATTGCAACATTGCCTGTTAAGTCCTTCCTGACTCCAATCCTTTTTACGTCCAGTGGGCAGAGGATACACTTCCTACGCACGGGTAGTTTTCCTCCACCCACCAAAGACGTGCCTCTGTTTACTTTTACTTCGGCTTGGGTTTGCCCGGTCCAGGTTTGCCCTTTTGCATCTGGCTTGCCTCCTTTCGCCCGCTTGTGTCTATTCGATAGTTTATGGTAGCTTGTGTTAAAATAACCTTAGAAAATAGTTAGAGCTACTATAGAAAATCCTTAGATTTTCATTAGAATTGTGGTCTTGGGGCGCTATGGCAAGAAAAGGCAAACGCTCGCAAACGAGAAAGGCGCGAAGTACAGAGAGACTTCAACCGCCGATTGCTTCGACCGAGGAAAAAGAGCTCCGGGCTAAGCTTGTGGTCGTCCTTAGCGAGGCGGTCGATACGCTGGGCGGGAATGCTGGCATCATTGCCCTCTGGAACGAGAGCGAGAGACGTTTCATTGAAGGTGCAACTTACGGGCTTGATCCCAGAAGTATAGAACGGCTGCGTCCTCTACTAGCCGAGGCCATTCCTGATCTGGCTGTCAGCAAACAGAGCTTTGAGCAGCTTTCCCATCTTGCTCCTGATATTCGTGTTTCGGAAGAGATAACGCGGCGGG
>CAZCOB010000104.1:0-4077 GCA_964500415.1 uncultured Dehalococcoidaceae bacterium
AGCCGGAATTCCCCGACCAGACGGCACCCTTCTACGAGAAACTCGTCGATGTTGATTTACCCACCATCGGTGCTTACTGGGCCAGCAAGGAGGAGAAGTAATGGGCAAAATCGTTATAGACCCCGTCACCAGAATTGAGGGACACCTTAAAGTCGAATGCACCGTTGAGAACGGGGAGGTCAAAGACGCCAGGACTACCGGCAACCTCTTCCGTGGATTCGAGATTATCCTGCAGGGTCGCGACCCCCGTGACGCCCAGGTAATCACCCAGCGCATCTGCGGCGTCTGCCCGCAATCGCACGGCATCGCGGCCACGCTGAACCTGGATAGCGCCTTCGGCATTGCCGATAAGATACCGGATAACGGCCGGATAATACGCAATCTAATCCAGGGGGCACACATCGCCCAGGACCATATCCTCCATTTCTACCACCTGGCCGCCCTGGACTACGTGAACGTGGCCGATGTCGCCAAGTACGAAGGTAACGACTCCCAGCTTAATTCGGTCAAGGACTTCATCGCCCGCGGCGCGCTTGAACCCTTCCTGCCCCGCTACGAAGGCGATTATCGCCTGCCTCCGGAAATCAACCAGCAGGCCGTGGCCCACTACGTCAAAGCACTGGAAATAAGACGCATCGGACATGAGGCCGTGGCTATCTTCGGCGGCAAAATCCCCCACAGCGTGGGCGTCGTCCCCGGCGGCGTGACCAGCGTTCCCACGGCGGATAACATTATGGCCTATATCTGGAAAATTAAAATATTACAGGATTTCATTAATAACGTCTATATCCCCGATGTGCTGGCGGTGGCCGGCGCTTATCTCGACTATGCGGAAATCGGCGTGGGCTGCAAGAACCTGCTGTCTTTTGGCGGCTTCGACCTTGACGGCAACAGCCCCGACTATACGAAACGTAACCGCCTCTTCAAGCAGGGTACCGTCTCCGCCGACCTCAAGCCCGGAGAGCTGGACACGGATAAAATTGCCGAGTATGTCCGTCATTCCTGGTATGAGGACGCTACCTCCGGTCGGCACCCGTCCCAGGGGGAAACTAAACCGCAGTACGGCAAGAAGGACGCCTATTCCTGGACAAAGTCCCCGCGCTATGACGGCAAAGTTTATGAGGTCGGCCCCCTCGCCAGGGTGGCCGTTACCTACGTCGGCGGCGACCCCGCCATGAAAGAGATGGTGAACGGGGCTTTAAGCAAGCTGAAGGCATCGCCTTCGGTGCTGTTCTCCGTGCTGGGGCGTCACCTGGCGCGGGCGCTTTCCGCCAAGTTCATCGCCGATTCACTGGAAGGCTGGGCATTGCAGCTCAAGCCGGGTGAGCCGGCCTACGTGGAGTACGAAATGCCCGAAGAAGCCATGGGCATGGGGCTTACCGAGGCCGCCCGAGGCGCTCTGGGACACTGGATAGAGATAAAGGACAAGAAAATCGCCAACTACCAGTGCGTCGTACCCACCACCTGGAACGTGGGTCCGATGGATGACAAAGGCCAGCATGGGCCTATCGAGCAGGCGCTCATCGGCACCAGGGTCAAGGACGAGAAGAACCCCTTTGAAATCGTGCGTATCATCCGCTCTTTTGACCCCTGCCTGGCATGTTCCATCCATGTCGTGACACCTAAAGGTCGAGACCTTGGTCAGTTCAGGGTAGTATAGCCTTTTAAGGAGGAGAGATGATTTTATCAGAACAAAAGCCGTTTGAAGAAATTCTGGGCTATCTCGATGGGGAGAATAGCGTCTTTATACTGGGCTGCAACGGCTGTGCCCAGTCTTCGGGCAGCGGCGGCCCCGTCCAGGTAGAGGAAATGAAGAAGAAGCTTGAAGAAGCCGGAAAGAAGGTAACCGGAACCAAGGTTATCGATTTTCTCTGCGAGAAAGCCCTGGTCAAGTCGGGCCTGAGAGGCAGAGTCGACCAGGTGGCAGCGGCCGATTCGGTACTGGTAATGACCTGCGGTATCGGCATCCAGGCGGTAGCCGCCGCGTTGAACAAAGTGATACACCCGGCCTGCAATACCGTTAACCTGGGCGGCAGCCGCGGGGAGTGGCGGGGCAGCGAGCGTTGCCAGGAGTGCGGCCAATGCCTGCTGGACTATACCGGCGGCATCTGTCCTATCACCGCCTGCACCAAGAGCCTGGTCAGCGGGGCCTGCGGCGGAGCATCCAACGGCAAGTGCGAGCTTTCACCTGACCGCGATTGCGGCTGGGAGCTCATCTACAACCGTTTGAAAGCCAAAGGGCAGCTCGATAAATTGCTGGTGGACCTCAATGCGCTGGACCATAACAAACTGATGCCGCGACCGGAAATGATGTCCACCTCGCGCTACGCGCTGGAGCAGTCTGATAAGGAGGTGAAAGCATAGTGAGCCTTCAATCAAAACTGGAGTCGGGAAAGTTTGTTATCACCTGTGAGGTTGGCCCGTTGAAGGGGACCGACATTCACGAAGTAGAGGAAAACGCGGAGCTTCTCAAGGGCAAGGTGGATGCCGCTAATGTCACCGACCAGCAGAGTTCGGTGATGCGGCTCGGCTCGCTGGTGACCTCGCATATACTGGTGCAGAAAGGGCTGGAGCCCATCTACCAGTTGGTCTGCCGCGACCGTAATCGTATAGCTTTGCAGTCCGACCTCTTAAGCGCCTGGGTGCTGGGCATTAAGAATGTCCTTTCCATTACCGGCGATTTGCCGCAGCTCGGCGACCACCCCGAAGCCAGGGCCGTCTACGACCTGGATTCCGTGACCCTGCTGCAAGCCATCGGCAAGTTGAACGAGGGTTACGATATGAACGGTAACGAGCTTACGGGTAAACCGAGTTTCTTCCCCGGGGCGGTGGTGAAGGTGGAGTCGGACACCGAAGCCTCCACGGAGCTTCAGATTGCCAAGCTGGAGAAAAAGGTTGCCGCCGGCGCCAGGTTCATCCAGACGCAGGCGGTCTACGATGCCGGCAGCTTCGCCAGGTTTATGAAGAGGGTGGAGAAATTCAAGGTGCCCATCCTGGCCGGCGTTATCCCCCTGAAGTCCGCCGGTATGGCCAGGTATATGAACAAGGGCGTCGCCGGCGTCTTCGTACCCGAAGACCTGATTCAGAAGATGACCGATGCCCAGGACAAGGCGGCCACCGGCATACAGATTTGCGCCGACCTTATCAAGCAGCTAAAGCCCCTCTGCCAGGGCGTGCATATCATGGCCATCGGCTGGGAGAAGAGGGTGCCGGAAATCATACAGGCTTCCGGACTTTAGAACTTAATACTGGTAAATAATCAATCCCCGGTGTTTGTAACTCAGGCGCCGGGGATTTTTATTTTGGTCTTGTTTTTTATAGTCGGACGTTCTATAATATGTGACACGAAATATTCAAATATGGGAGGTATCAGGATGGTGACCGACGCGGTAAAAATTATGAAAGACATGATGGAGGCAGCAAATTCACAAAATTACGAAAAATTGACCGCCCTTTTCACGGATGATTACGTGTATGAGGATTTGCCTTTAGAGGCAACAAGCCGCGGCAAGAAAGAGTTGATTGTATCCATTAGTCGTGTTCACGCTAGTGTTCCTGACCATAAATGGGAATTGAAGTCTTCTTTTAGTGATGGGCACAGAATAGCAACTGAGTGGTTATGGAGTGGCACTCCTACGCACGATATCGACCCTGAAAGACCTGCCACCGGTAAACACGTATCTTTTAGAGGTGTTTCGATTACAGAGCTACATAATGGAAAAATAAGCCGAAACACGGATTATTATGATATGGTTACAGTCCAGCAACAGCTTGGTGCGTAGAGAGTGAGATAACGCCACCCCACCCCTTTTTGATATCTATTCCCACCCGGGCCGCCCTCGCACCATTCTCTGCTTATCTCGCCAGTTTACACCTCTCCACCCCCAAGGGGAGTGCGCAGCGAGAGGGGGCGTGAGCCCCCTCTAAAATTACTTTCCCCCTCCTTTCGTAAAGGAGGGGGACTGGATGCAATTGGTACAATGGATTATCTACGATTGACCCTGGTAAAACCCATTGTCAGTGTTGCCGTTCTGGCACTGTCCGCTGGATAGATGCCTGGCACAACTTTGACCGGCT
>CAZCOB010000105.1:0-4063 GCA_964500415.1 uncultured Dehalococcoidaceae bacterium
GGAGGAGGATATCGGAAAATGGCAGGAACGAAATACGGTAAGCATTTGATAAAAGCCCCTTTTGAACTGGACAGGGGAGGGACGGGGTTGCACGTTCTCAGTTTCGCCGCCGCCGCATACGGGGTCAAGGCAACCTGGGTTTTATTACCCGTTATCAAGCCCTCCACCGGCGAGAGTCTGCCGACTCATAGCCATGATTTTTTCCAGTTTATCAGCTGGTTCGGCGCCAACCCGGAGAATATAGGAGAGTTTGAGGCAGAAGAATATATCTGTCTGGGTGAGGAGCAGGAAAGACATACCGTCACCAAGCCCACCGTTCAGATTCTCCCGCCGGGGACGCCGCATTGTCCCGGCGGATGGCTGAGAGTCGATAAACCTGTTTATCACTTCGATGTTTACTTCGCCGATGACTATGTGAAAAAGGACACGGTCGTACCCGACGTACCCGGTCGTAGAGAGCCGGGAACAAAATACAGTAAAAACTTCGTCCCGGCCAATATTGCCCCGGCCCAGCACGGGCCGCCGGTACCGACTTTCAACTTCTCCGCCGCCGAATACGGAGTCGATGCGGGATGGATTCTGGTGCCCGTTCTGGAACCGCGAATGTTTATGGATAAACCCCATAAACACGATTTCCACCAGTTCTTCTGCTTTCTGGGGAGCGACCCGGCGGATATACGGAAGTTCGACGCCGAAATCGAGGTATATCTGGGCGAGGAAGGCGAAAAGCATGTCATCACCACCCCCACGGTTCTCCATATCCCCCCGGGATTGATGCACTGTCCGATGGAATACAAGAGGGTCGGTAAACCCGTTATGCACCTTGATATTTACTTCGCACCCAGGTACGAAAGAATACTGGCATCCAGATAGTTATTATCATGCCGGGGCTGGCCGTCCGGTAAGCATAGGACATATTTTTATACTTCTGGAGGCCGGGAACTCGAATCAGGAAGAATTATTTGATTTTGCCAGGATGGAGAAAGGAGGCAGATATGATTGCCGAAGATAAGCTGCTAAAGTTGGTTGGTGCCGGCAACCTGGACCGCGAGCCGGCGGCGCTGGAAGAATATTCCCGGGACATGAGTTTCGTTAACGCGATAAAGCCGGGGTGCGTGGTCAGGCCGCGAAATACGGCGGATATCGAAAAGATAGTAAAGCTGGCCAACGAGACGCTGACGCCGCTCGTGCCGGTAAGCTCGGGGCCTCCGCACTTCCGGGGCGATACCGTCCCCGGCATCGGGGGCGCTGTCATCGTCGACTTAAGCGGCATGAAAAAAATTATCAGGGTCGACCGCGCCAACCGGGTGGCGATGTTCGAGCCGGGCGTAACCTTTAGCGAGTTGATACCGGCCGTAGCCAGGGAGGGGCTCAGGCTCAATATGCCGCTGCTGCCGCGCCGGTCGAAATCCGTTGCCGGCAGCCTGCTGGAGAGGGAGCCCGTGGTAATGCCCAAGTATCACTGGGATATCGGCGACCCCCTGGCCTGCGTCGAGGTGATTTTCGGCACCGGCGATATGTTCCGGACGGGCGCCGCCGCCGGGCCGGGCACGCTGGAAGAACAGTGGGACGCCGGAGGCGCCCAGAAGGAGGCGGCGGGGCCGTCGGCCTTTTCCCTGTACCGGGTTATTCAGGGCGCCCAGGGAACGATGGGTATCGTAACTTGGGCTTCGGTGAGATGCGAGCTTATCCCCGCACTCGAAGAGCCGTTTCTGATTGGTTTCTCGAAGCTTGATAAGATACTGGAGATGGTTCACTGGCTGATAAGGCTGCGACTGGTCAACGAGTGCTTTGTGCTCAACAAAGCCGGTCTGGCGGCTATCATGGCGAAGAAATGGCCCGGCGATTACCGGGAGATTAAGGACATCCTGCCTCCCTGGGTGCTTTTCTTCAACATCGCCGGCTACGAATATCTGGCGGCAGAGAGGGTAAGCGGCCAGGTAGCAGATATGACGGAGGTAGCCCAGCGGGTTGGACTGGAACCGGTACGGGCCATCGGTGAGATACCGGCTTCTGAGGTGTTGAAAACGGCCCAACGCCCCTCCGGCGAGCCGTACTGGAAGCTCCGTAATCAAGGGGCCTGCCACGATATATTCTTTTTAACCATCTATGACAATCTCCCCGGTATCATCGACGTCATGTTTGATGAGGCTCACGCTATGGGCTACCCGACTTCCGAAATGGGTATTTACCTCCAGCCGATAGTCCAGGGCACCAACTGCCATGTCGAGTTCAACCTGTTTTACGAACCGGAAAACCAGGGAGAGACCGCACGAATCAAAGAGTTGTCAGACCGTGCCGTAACGAGCCTGATGGCTGAAGGGGCGTTCTTCTCGCGGCCTTACGGTACCAGCGCCAGGACGATTATTAACCGGGACGCTGCCACCGTGGCCGCCCTGAAAAAGGTAAAGTCCGTACTTGACCCCGGCCATATTATGAATCCGGGGAAACTGTGCTTTTAATGCCAGTTAAGGGAGGGAAATAAATGGCGCTGGAAGACTATAGAAGCGATATGGAAATGTGCTGCCGCTGCTCGATTTGTAAATTCGTGCCGCTGGAAAAGCTCAAGGAAATGCGGCATTCGTATGTCTGCCCCAGTATCGCCAGATACAACTACCACACCTATTCCGGCGGCGGCAGGATGGGCATGGGCATAGCTATGCTGGAGAAGGAGCTCGAATATGACGCCAGGCTCCTCGACGTAGTTTATAACTGTCAGATGTGCGGCGCCTGCGATATCTCGTGCAAGTACGCCATGGACATGGAGGTGCTGGAGCCGATAAATGAAATCAGGATTAAATGCGTCGAGGATGGCCACACCGTCCCGGCCCTCGATAAAGTCATTAATAGCCTGCGGAAACAGGGCACCATGATAGCGGGGTCTAAAGACGAGCGCGGCAGGTGGTCTGAAGGGCTGGACGTGAAAGATATCGCCGCGCAGAAAGCTAAGGTCGTCTATCACGCCGGATGCCGGGTCTGCTACGACGAAGATGCCTGGCAGGCGGCCCGGGCTTCCGTGAAACTGCTGAAAAAAGCGGGGGTCGACGTCGCCATTGCTGGCAAAAACGAGTCGTGCTGCGGCGGCCGGGCTTACCAGATGGGCTATCGGGAAGACTTTTTAAATCAGGCCAAAAAGAACATGGAGTTGATTAAGAAATCGGGAGCTGAAATACTCGTAACCGGCTGCGCCGATTGCTATCACGCCTTCAAGGTGCTCTACGATAAGTTCGACCTGAAGGGCGACCTTGAAGTGCTGCATGTCACGGAATACCTCGCCCGGTTGATTGCCGGGGGCCGGCTGAAACCGACCCGAAAGGTTAATATCGAGGTCACCTATCACGACCCATGCCATCTCGGCCGGCTGGGAGAGCCGTACATCCACTGGGAGGGGAAACCGGTCCCCGGACACATACGCATCTTCGACCCGCCGAAAGAGTTCCGGCGGGGCACTTACGGCGTTTACGAACCCCCGCGGGACGTCCTCAGGAGTGTTCCCGGCTTAAAGCTCGTCGAGATGGACAGAATTAAGGAATATGCCTGGTGCTGCGGCGCCGGCGGCGGCGTTAAAGAGACAAACCCCGATTTTGCCGCGTGGACGGCCGCAGAGAGAATAGCCGAGGCTGAGTCCACCGGGGCCGGGGCTATCGTGACCGCCTGTCCCGGCTGCGAGCGGAACCTTAAGGACGCCGTCAGAGAAAACGGGAGCACCCTCAGGGTATATGATATTGTCGAGCTTCTGGAGAAGGCCATCTAAAAAGGAGATCATCAGTCATGGCTTTGAAGAGAGACCTTTATAAAGCGCTGGAAGACGTGGTTGGGCCGGAGAATATCTCCGAAGCCCCGGTGATACTGAATTCTTACGCTCAGCGGGGGAGGCCCAGGTTTGAAGCCGTGACGCTTCCCCATACCACCGCGGAAGTCCAGGCTATCGTCAGGCTTTGTAACCGGTTCGGGGTGCAGTTTAAGGCTTCGAGTTCGGGTTGGGGAGCCTACGGCGATGCCGGCGGGCCGGGCGTCGTTAAACTGGACTTGAGGAGGATGAACCGTATCCTGGAAATTAACG
>CAZCOB010000106.1:0-3850 GCA_964500415.1 uncultured Dehalococcoidaceae bacterium
AAAATCCTGTTCGGTAAGAATATGCTGAGGAGGTTGGGCGCCGAGCTTGAAGGACGCGGCAATAAAGCCGCTTTGATTACGGATAAAAACATGGTCAAGCTCAGCGGAGAGCTTGTCGAGGCGGTCAAAGCCGCCGGTTACGAAGTTAAAATATGGGACGGAGCGGAGCCGGAGCCTTCAACCAGGGGCGCTATCGAGGCCGGCAAGGTGCTCAAGGAGTTTAAACCCCAGCTGATTATCGGCTTCGGCGGGGGCTCGGTCCTGGATACGGCCAAGGCGGCCTGGGTGCTCTATGAGAACGAGGAAATCGCCCCCCCCGAAATCACCGCCGTCAACGTCAAGTCCAAACTGAGTTCGCAGAAGAAAGCCAGGTTCATGACTGTCCCCACCACCAGCGGCACCGGTTCGGATGTCACCTGGGCTATCGTGCTCACCGAGGCCGCAGAACACCGCAAGGTAGGGTTCGCCAATACGGAAATAGTGCCCGACATTACGCTGCTGGTCCCCGAATTTACCGCCGGCATGCCCGGGGCGCTGACGGCCAGCACCGGACTGGACGTGCTGGGGCACGCCCTCGACGGCTATACCGCCCGGCAGCAGACCGATTTCAGCGACGGACTCTGCCTGCAGGCCATGAAGCTGGCCTTCGAATGGCTCCCCAGGGCCTGCGCCGATGGGGCCGACCTCACCGCCAGGGAGAAAATGCAGAACGCCGCCACCATTGCCGGCCTGGGATTCGGCAACAGTAACACATCGCTCTGCCACGCCCTGGCCCATACGCTCGGGGCTACCTTTAACATGCCTCACGGTCGTTCGGTGGGCATCACGCTGCCCTATTCGCTGGAGTATATCGCCTCGAATCCACCCATCGAAGGCGCCCCCGACCCCGTGGCGAGGCTAAGCACCGCCGCCGGGTTCGTCGGCATTAAAGCCGGGTCGGACCAGGAAGCTATTAAAAAATTGATTCAGAAGCTTAGAGACCTGGCGAAACAAACGGGCGAGCCGCTGAGCCTGAAGGAAGCCGGCATCACGGAAAAGCAGATGAACGATAACCTGGATAACCTGGTGGCCCTCGCCAGCAAGGACGTCAATATGTACTCCAGTCCCTGCGAATGCAAGGATGAAAAGCTCCGTCAGCTATTCCTGGATGTGTGGGCCGGCAGATAAGAGATTGCTGCCGTAAATTTAATCGCCGAGGTACGCATTATGCCGGTTTGCCAGGTTAATGGCATCAATATAAATTACCGGACATTCGGAGAGGGCTTTCCCTTTGTCCTCATCCACCCGTTCTCGGCCAGCCTGGAATTCTGGACGTTACAAATTGAGAAATTTTCACCCAGATACCGGATAATAGCCTATGATATCCGCGGCCACGGCTTGTCCTCGGCGCCCGCCGGCGAGGAGAACTACACCCTGGATATTCTGGTGGAAGACCTGCATCAACTGCTGGAACACCTGGAAGTGAAGCAAGCCTGTGTCGGCGGTCTTTCGCTGGGCGGTGCCGTCGCCCTGGGCTACGCCGGCCGCCACCCCGAGACGGTCAGGGCCCTCCTTATCTTCGATATTCACGGCGGCTTCTTCCCCCCTCCCGACCCCAACATCAAGGCTGCCATGGCCGAGGGCAGGGCGAAAGGAGAGAAGTACGCCCGGGAAAGAGGCATGGCCGATTTTGCCCGCCGCCAGCTTGACACCGGAACCGCTTTCCCCCCCGTCCCCGATGACGAAGCCCTGAAGGAGCAATTTGTCGAGAGAATGGCCAGGTTCCCGCTCAACGGTTATATCGGCGTCGGTCAGGCCAGTCCCTGGGAAGAAGAATGGCAGCGTGAAGTGGCGGATAACATTAAAGTACCCACCCTGATTACCGTCGGCAGTGACGACCTGGAGATGGTAACCACGGGCACCAGGATACTGCACGAGCATATCAAGGGGTCGCGCCACGTGGAAATAAAGGGCTCGGTTCACGAAACCGCGCGCTGGCGTCCCGATTTATTTAATCAGGCCGTTTCCGAGTTTCTTGAACTGGTCGAAGCGGGTAAACCGGTGGCCGGGGAAATTACTTTAGGTTAAACGGCTGGCATCATTTTACTTAAAAATTTAAGGCCGACGCTGCAAATCGGTGCAACCATACGACTTAATATGATAATATAAAGCAAATTTGAAACCTGTGGAGGCAAAATGGTACCGAAAGAGAGTAATCCCGCAAAGGTAACCAGGGGCGAGAAAAGCGTTTGTAAAGGACTCGGCTTCTGCTCGATATCGGGAGACGCGAACTCCTCCGTAGTCGATGTCAAAGACGGTAAAATCGTCAGGATAAGGCCCCTGCACTACGACTGGAAATATAAACCGGAAGAGTTCAATCCATGGAAGATGGAGGCGCGCGGCAAGACCTTTGAACCCAGCATGAAATCGCTGATAGGGCCCTTCAGCCTGGCCTATAAGAAGCGGGCTACGTCCCCCAACCGGATTCTCTACCCGTTAAAGAGAGTCGATTGGGACCCCAGCGGAGAAAGGAATACGCAGAACCGGGGCAAGAGCGGCTATGTAAGGATTTCCTGGGACGAAGCCCTGGACATCATCGCCGGCGAACTCAAGAGGGTTATCAAGAAGTACGGGCCTACCGCCGTGCTCGCCCAGGCGGACGGCCACGGGGAAACGAAAACCGTGCACGCCGCCCACGGCTGCCAGAGAAGGCTCCTCGACCTCCTCGGAGGATATACCATTCAGATGAGGAACCCGGATAGCTGGGAGGGGTGGTACTGGGGCGCCAAGCACACCTGGGGATGTGAAAACCTGGGGCAGCAGTATCCCTTGACCAACGTTATCCCGGATATTTGTGACCACTCCGAGCTGGTGCTGTTCTGGGGCTGCGATGTGGAAACCACCCCCTGGGGCTGGCAGGGCCAGCTGCCCAGCCGGCTTTGCTACTGGTTCACCGAGCTGGGAATAAAGCAGGTATACATCTGCCCGGACCTCAACTACGGGGCGGCTGTCCACGCCGATAAATGGATACCCATCAGGCCCAACACCGATGCCGCTATGCGCTTGGCGATTGCCTATGTCTGGCTCACCGAAGGTACCTATGATAAAGAGTATATCGCGACACATGCCTTCGGATTTGATAAGTTTGCCGATTACGTCCTGGGCAAGGAAGACGGAGTCGCCAAGACCCCCAAATGGGCCGAGGAGAAATGCGGCGTCCCCTCCCGGATTACCAAGGCCTTCGCCCGGGAATGGGCATCCAAAAGGACCTCTATAGCCCACGGTAACGGCGGTTCCTCTATCCGGGGGCCTTACTCCACCGAACCCGCCCGGATTGAGGTCTGCCTGCTGGGCATGCAGGGACTCGGCAAACCCGGCTCGCACTTCGTGAAAATGATTGAATGGGGCCTGTTCTTCGACACCGGCTGGTATCCCATGCCCCATGCTAAAGAACTGCCGGACGTAAACGCCGCCAGCCACGGACAGCGGGTAGGCAGCCCGGCGGTGATGAGAGGACTGGAAGCGGACGGCGAAAAAGAAGACATGAACTTCCCCAAGTCCTTCATACCCAAGACTCTTATTCACGATGCCATCCTCAATCCTCCGCTTACCTGGTACGGCACCACCAGCGCCGGGTTCCCGCGCGCCGACCAGTTCATCCAGTATAAATACCCGGCCGACGGGTGTTCCGAAATACACATGATATGGTCCGATACTCCCTGTCTGCTGACGTGCTGGAACGACAGTAACAGCGTCGCCAAAGCGTACCAGAGCCCCAAAATCGAGTTCATGCTGGTGCAGCACCCCTGGATGGAAAACGATTGCCTCTTCGCCGATATCCTCCTGCCCGTCAATACCAAGTTCGAGGAAG
>CAZCOB010000107.1:0-3833 GCA_964500415.1 uncultured Dehalococcoidaceae bacterium
CCACGAAATACGGACAGCATGTCAAGACTCTGAAGTTTAAAGAGTATGACCAGGGTGGCTTAAGACAGGAAAATGTCATGGACGGCAAGTACCTGGGGATAGACGCCCATATCAGGTACGGGTGTTTCTGGACGGCGGGGAAAATCGGCAAAAACCCCGATAAGCCCCACGTACATGATTTCGACCAGGTCCTGCTCTTTGCGGGGTCGGACATGGATGATATCGGCGAGCTGGGGGCGGAAATAGAGCTCTGCCTGGGCGAGAATATGGAAACGCACATGATTACCACCACCACGGCCGTCGCCATACCCAAGGGGATGCCCCATTTCCCGGCGACCGTTAACTTCCTGGATAAGAGGTTTTCCTATTACGAGATTTCAATCGCGCCGGTATATAAAGAGACGGTCTTCAAGACCAGCAAGAAACCGACCCCTCCGGTAGGTTGGCGCTCGGAAACCAGAAAATATGTCATGCCGCTTTCCTTCTCGCGGAAGGGTGCCTGGCACTACGGCCCGTTGAACCGGGATGACGGGGGCGGCTATATATCGTTCGTCGTCACCAAAGAGAGAGCGGGATTCGACTTTGTTATGCTGTACGAGAGTATGAAGAAAGCGCCTTACAGGATTTCCCCAGACCCCGATAATCCGCATACGCATCCCACCACCCAGGTCATGTGTTTCCTGGGGACAGATACCGACGACCTCAGCGACCTCGGTGCAGAGTTCGAGATATGCCTGGGCAAGGAACTGGAAAGGCACGCATTCACCAGGTCGACAGCCATCGTGACGCCGCCTTTCCTGCCTCACTGGCCGGGTGGCCTGTTAAAGTGCGATAAACCGATTATCATGGCGGACATCCACCCCTTCGGCAACGATCATTAAGCACAGAGATATACGGGATACTAAAGAGGGGCGTAAGCCCCTCTTCATATTTCTTCCCCCTCTCCTGTGAAACCTCGTCAGGAGAGGGGGTCAGGGGGTGAGGTAGACAAGAAAATCCCATAAGCATGCAGCATCCGATGCAAACCCCACCTGTATTTGCTATACTTAGTAAAATCAGACTTGCACGGAGCAGTAATGGGACTGGCGGAAAAGGTAATAGCCGGTGATGTCCAGGCTGCTGCCCGGCTTATCAGCCGGATAGAGGACGAGTCCCCGGATGCCCTCGCCGAGATGGACAGCCTCTATCCCCGTACCGGCAAAGCGTATATCGTGGGGGTAACCGGCGCGCCGGGGGTCGGCAAGAGCACCCTGACGGATAACCTCATCGGCTTTTTCCGCCGTCAGAATCAGACAATCGGCGTTATTGCCATCGACCCCACCAGCGCCCTTACCGGCGGCGCCCTGCTGGGCGACAGGGTACGCATGCAGCGGCACAGCACTGACCCCGCCGTATTTATCCGCAGCCTGGCGACGCGGGGGTGGGCGGGGGGTCTGGCAAGGGCGGCCATCGGCGCCATCCATGTCATGGATGCCCTGGGCAAGGACTTTATCCTGGTGGAGACGGTGGGTTCGGGTCAGATTGAAATAGATATCGTCAAAGCGTCGGATACCACGCTGGTGGTCCTGACCCCCGGGGCCGGCGATGAAATTCAGACGATGAAAGCCGGCATCCTCGAAGCCGCCGATATTCTCGTCATCAACAAGGCGGACAAAGAAGGCGCCGACCGCCTCAAGACCGACCTCGAATCGATGCTGACACTCAAAGACCCCCGTTCGGAAGAATGGCGGACGCCCGTTGTCCTGACCGAGGCGGTTAACGATAAAGGCACTCAGGAACTGGCCGGGGCGATAGCAGGTCACCGTGATTTCTTGGTTGAAAGCGGCGGGATGGCGGGGAGAAAGAGAGAAAGGGCTAAACTGGAGCTGCTGGAGGCCGTGGAGGGATACATCAGGGATTTCGTGCACCGGCTCGACGGCGGAAACTACCTGGAAAGGCTGGTGGATGACTTTTTACAGGGTAAAACCAACCCCCGACGCGCCGCCCGCGAGATTACGGGTCGTTTAAACAATAAAACTTAGAGGCAAACATGGACTTTGACCTTAACGAAGAACAGAAAATGCTGCAAACCACGCTGCGGGATTTTGCCGAAAAAGAGATAATGCCTGCCGCCGCACGAATAGACAAAACAGAGGAATTCCCCGCCGCTGAACTGCAAAAGATAGCCGGATTGGGTCTTTTCGGGCTGACTATCCCGGAGAAATACGGCGGCAGCGGCCGGGGACTGTTGGACTTATGCATCGCCGTCGAAGAGTTGGCACGGGCTTCCGCCGCGATAGACAATTACCTGCGTATCAGCCTGTCGCTGGCCATCGTTCCGGTTATGGAGTACGGGACGGAAGCGCAGCAAAAGAAATACCTGCCGCCCCACGCCAGCGGCGAGAAGCTGGCGTGCTTCGCCCTTACCGAGGCCGGCGCCGGCAGCGACCCCGCCGGCATGGAGACCACCGCCACACGCCGCAAGGACGGCTATGTCATCAACGGCAATAAGCTGTTCACCAGCATCGGCGACAAGGCGGAAATCGTGGTGGTCTTCGCCACCGTGGATAAATCCCTGAAACAGCGCGGGATAACCGCCTTCGTCATGGATAAGGATACCACCGGGCTCTCCGTGGGCAAACACGAAGAAAAAATGGGCATGCACGGGCTGTCATCCGTCGAGCTTATCCTCCAGGACTGCTTTGTCACCGAGGAGAACCGACTCGGCGGGGAGGGGCAGGGACTCAGGATAGCCCTCGATGCGCTGGACGTCAGCCGGGTAACCATCGGCGCCGAGTGCGTGGGTATTTCCCGGGCGGCTTACGAGGCGGCGCTGAACTATGCTAAAGAGCGCCAGCAGTTCGGGCAGGCTATCGCCGGTTTTCAGTCGATTCAGTGGATGCTGGCCGATATGGCCACGCAAATTGATGCCGCCCGCCTGTTGACCTACCGGGCAGCCCACCTCCACGACCGGGCTCGACCCTTCATCAAGGAAGCGGCCATGGCCAAGCTCTTGGCGTCGGAGGCCTCCAATTTCGTCACCGATAAAGCCCTCCAGATTCACGGCGGTTACGGCTACACGAAAGACTACCCCGTGGAACGCTATTTCCGCGACGCCCGGATTACCGAGATTTACGAGGGAACCTCGGAGATAATGCGGATGACCATCGCCCGAAGCCTGTTACGGGAGGAGTAACGATAAGTTAGATAATCACTCTATCCTGTCATTCTGAGGAATCCTTCACAGAGTAAAGGATGACGTGGGAATCTCTCTGGTCGCTTATAGTACTCGTTTCTAATTAATCTGTTAGCTCGTCATACAAATCGCGCCAATCAGGATTGCAGGCATTTATCAACTCTATTTTCTTTTTTCGTACCCAGCTTTTTATCTGTTTTTCCCGGGCGATAGCTGATAGAATATCTTCTACAGAATCATAATAGACAAGCTTATGTACCTGATACCTCTTGGTAAATCCCTCGAGCAAGTCGTTTTTATGCTCATAAACGCGGCGTATAAGGTCATTCGTGATACCGGTATAGAGATCCGTGTTTTTCGTAGTGGTTAAAATATAAACATAATACTGCCTGCCTGGCACATGGTGTATATGCTTCATTTAGATTCTCGCGTCCCGATTGCATCGGGACTCAGAATGACAGTGTTCCAAGAGCTCAAATAAGCAGCGCCTTTTCGAGTCGCGCTACGAGCGAACCACCGGCACCCTGCGCTGTTAAATAACCCCTGACGGAGCCGTATTCCCGCTGGAGTGTTGATAAAAACAGCTCCATCGATTCCGGCGAGGCCTTCCAGAAATAATCCGGAATATCCATCGGCGGGTCGTTTTTTTGGGGATTAT
>CAZCOB010000108.1:0-3828 GCA_964500415.1 uncultured Dehalococcoidaceae bacterium
TCCGGCGAGCACGGCATCGGCCTGGAGAAGCAGCGTTTTTTAAAGAAGGCCATGGACCCGCTGGCCATAGAGATTATGAAGAAGATAAAGGACGTGCTCGACCCCAACCACATCCTCAATCCCGGTAAAATCTGGGAAGAAACACCGGATTAAAATAATAGCAAAATTAAGCAACGAAGAGTAGTTGCGAGGAGCGTAAAGAGAGGGTAATCCCCATCATCGACCAGGGCGGCCTTTGAGATTGCTTCGCCCTTCAGCGGAAGGGCTCGCAATGACAAAGAGAAGGGGTAAAATGGGGTAAGAGACATAAAATGAAAACCAGCCTCAAATTCGAGCAGATAGACAGGTTCAAGGACGACCTCGATAAGTGCACCAAGTGCGGATTCTGCATGTCCTACTGTCCCGTCTACCAGGAGGAGAGAGTAGAGTCGTCGGTGGCGCGCGGTAAAATTATGCTCATCAGGGCACTACTCGACGGCGAACTGGAACCTACCGACGAAATGTCAAAGCAGCTTAACCGCTGCACCCTTTGCATGACCTGCGCCGCAAACTGTCCGGCCGGTACGCAGGTGCCGACGGTAATAACCGCCGCCCGGGCGGATAAGGTAAAACAAAGAGGCCTGCCCTTCCCGTACGGTATTATATATCGCTGGCTGCTGCCCCGACGACGGCTATTCGGGTGGGTGGTGAGGCTGGCCTCATGGTTCCAGGGGATTTTCCTGCCCAAAACCGAGGGGACGATACGCCACCTGTCCTTTTTCCTGGCAGCACTCGGCAAAGGACGCCATATCCCCCAGATAGCCCCTAAGTTCCTGCGACAGTCAGTGCCGGAGGTAAACAGGCCTCCTGACGGCGTAAAATTGAAATATACGGTCGGCTATTTCACCGGCTGCATGACGGATTTCGTGTTTCCCGAACTCGGCAAGAAAATCATCAACTTCCTGACGAGGAACGGAGTCGAAGTGGTCGTGCCACGGAGGCAGGGGTGCTGCGGAGCGCCGGTATTCCTCGGGGCGGGGGACTTCGCTACCGGGCGTAAAATGGCCGACGCCAACATCAGGGCTTTTGAAAATCTCGACTATATTATTACCGACTGCGCTACCTGCGCCTCGGCGATGAAGGATTACAGCAAGTTTCTGGCGGATAACGAGGAGAGGAAACGTGTATATACCGAGTTCGCCGGTAAGATTAAGGACATTACCGAGTTCCTGGTGGACATATTACAGCTGCCTCCCTCCGCCTACCGGGTCGCCGAAGAATACAAGGGCAAAACCGTAACCTGGCACGAGCCGTGCCACCTGGGGCGCTACCTGGGCGTCAAGGAGCAGCCGCGAAAGATATTGCAGTCGATACCCGACATCAAATACGTGGAAATGCCCGACGCCGACCGCTGCTGCGGCATGGCGGGGACTTTCAGCATCTACTTCTACGACTTATCCAAGAAAATTGCCGATAAAAAAATCGCCAGCATCGAAGCAACGGGGGCGGATATCGTGGTGACCGACTGTCCCGGCTGCCAGATACAGCTAATCGACGGCGTCACCCGGCACGGCGCCCCGCAGCAAGTCAGGCACATCATGGAGCTTTTCGAGTAACCGGCTACTTCAGCAGTTGCCAGCAACATACTTATAAAAATCCCAATCATACCTGGTTAACCGGAATCTTGATGCTATCGACAAGATAGAGTAAGCCATCTGTCCGATAACTGATTTATATTTCGCCACTTGACAAATGAACTAAGAAACTTATACACTTAACAGACGTGGTAATACGATAACGTTGAACACATCTGACATCTGAATGTGCCGCAGGGAGGTACAAGATGAGCAGAAAGCCCACCTACAAGGAACTCACCAATAAGCTTGCAGACGCCGAAAAGTTAATTGCCAGTCTGCGCGACGGTGAAGTTGAAGATATTATCAGCGAGCGGGATGCGGCTTTACTTGGCGTCAGGGAGCTTGAAGAAGCGTACATAGAGTCGGAGCAGAACTTCCGCAACGCCATGGATATATGCCCGCTGGGGGTCCGCATCATCACCGAAGATGGCGAACTGCTTTATGCCAACCAGGCTATGCTGGATATCTGCGGCCTGGGCAGCGTCGAGGAACTGAAGGCTATACCCAGGCAAGGACTTTATACACCGGAGAGCTATGCCGAGCACCAGGAAAGAAAGGAGAGGAGGAAGCAGGGAGAGTCCCTCCCGGGTGTCTCCGAAATAAGCATCCGGCGCCCGGACAGTGGAACCAGGTATTTAGAGGTATTCCGGAAAGGAATTATCTGGGGCGGGGAAAATCAGTACATGTCCATGTACCAGGACATTACCGAGCGTAAAAAGGCAGAGGAGGAATTACGCAAGTCAGAGGCACGTTTCCGCGGATTCTTTGAAAAAGAAACAAATTACTGCTACATGATTTCTCCTGCCGGGTTTATTCTGGATTTAAATTCCGCGGCGCTTATGGCAATCGGTTACACCAGAGATGAAATTATAGGTAAGCCCCTACTGACAACCGTTTACGCACCGGAATCCAGAGACCACGCGCGCAAATTATTCTCAGAATGGAAAGAAAAAGGGAAAATAGAAAACGAAGAGCTGAAAATTATTACTAAAAACGGAGAAGAACGAACGGTGATTCTCAATGTAAGCGTGGTCATAGATAAGGCAGGCGAAATACTACATTCAGTATCAATACAAACAGACATCACCGAGCGCAAACGGGCGGAGGAAGCGTTAAAGGAGAGCGAGGAAAGGTTCCGCACTGCCAGCCAGATTGCCAGCGACGTGGTCTATGAAAGAGACCTCCAGACCGGTATCGCCACCTTTTATAGTGATATTGACAGCCATTTAGGTTACGAGCCGGGCGGGTATCCACGCACTATGGAAGGCTGGAGGGGACACGTTCACCCGGAAGACCTCGCCCGCATCGATAATCAAGGCATGGACCAGATAAAACCAGGCGTACCGTATAGCATAGAATACCGCGTGAGCAAAAAAGACGGAACGTACATGACCTGGCTGGATAGAATCATACTAATCCGGGATGAAGAGACAGGTAAGCCATCAAAATTTATCGGGGCTGCAACTGACATCACCGAGCGTAAACAGGCTGAGGAAAAACACCGGACAATCCTGAAAACAGCCCTTGACGGTTTCTGGACGGTTGATATGGAAGGCAAATTTCTTGAAGTCAACGATTCATATTGTAATATGCTGGGCTATACCAGAGAAGAACTTCTTAAAATGTCCATCAAGGATGTCGAATTTATAGAAAAACCTGAAGAAATATTAGGACGGATTAAAAAAATAGCCGAGCAGGGTTCTGACCGCTTTGAAACGCGGCATAAGCGTAAAGATGGCCAGATTATCGACGTTGAGGTCAGCACGAATTATCTTGATCTGGGGGGCGGGCAGGTATCCGTGTTCGTGCGTGACATCACCAGGCGTAAGCAAGCTCAGGAGAGAATCAGTAATCTTAACCTTACGCTGCACTCCATCCGCAATATTAACCAGTTGATAACCCGTGAAAAAGACCGCAACAGGCTCATCAAGGGCGTGTGTAAATGCCTAGTTGAAATCAATAACTGCCAAAACGCCAGCGTTGTTCTGCTGGACGAGTCCCTCAGATTTACGACCTACGCGGAGGCCGGCCTCGGCAGGGATTTCCTGCCGGGACTCAAATTCCTGAAGAAGGGGAACCTCTTTCCCTGCGTTCGTGAAGCCCTCAGAAAGGGAGATATCGCCATCGTTAAAGACCATCTTACCATGTGTGCCGGATGTCCCCTGTTAACCAAGCATAGCGATAGTTGGGGGGTCACGCTGCATCTTTATTA
>CAZCOB010000109.1:0-3816 GCA_964500415.1 uncultured Dehalococcoidaceae bacterium
TTGAGACCAAGTGCCTGGGCCAGGGAGACCCCTACTGCGAATTTAAAGTAGTACCGGGAGATATTGATGAGTTGAAGTCTTCTCTGGAAATGGATAACTCACTGGTCGAAAGGATACACGAGCGGTTGATGGAGCGGCTCATGGGATTTCTGCTTGATGGCAAACCACTGGTAGAGAGGCCCAGGCTGGGCAGTGACGTACACCTCCACGTGGTCGTGCATGGCATGGGTATTCTTAATCTCGCCGGCGAGAGATACCGGATGGCGCAGAGGATGGGGGCTGCCAGGTCAGCCAGGAAAATCGGTGAGCGTCTGCTGGAGGCGGGCTTAAGCGAGGACGAAGCATTGAAGCGAGTACTGGATTTCATGAACTACTGCAAGGTAGGTAAGGTCACGCTAGGCGAGACAATTAGAATAAGGGAGAACTGTGAGACCTTGCGAACCACGCTCTTTAAACATGCCAAAGAGCCTTCATGTTACTTCACCACCGGTTTCCTCAACGGCCTCTTCTCAGCCGTCAAGAGTAAGCATGTCCGGGAAATAAAGTGCATCGCCGCTGGAGACCCTTACTGTGAGTGGGAGATTATTTAGTTAGTAAGAGCGGGAGGAAGTGGCAAAATGGAGAAAAGAGGGTTGTCATTAGCCGAAATACAGGAAGTGCCGAAGGAGAGCTTGATTCTGCTAGCAGGACCTCCTGGAGCAGGAAAGTCCACCTTTTGTCATCAGATGGTGCTCAACGGCATAGCCGCAGACAGGCCGATTCTGTTCGTCGCAACTGAGCAAAGTCCCTCTGGGATTATAGGGTTATTAAGAGAAAAGGGCCTGGGGAAGACGGTGGCGCTGAGCTTTGTTGACGCCTTCGCCAACACAGTGGGAGTGCAAGCCTCCGGTCAACCAGACACCGTGGATGCTAACTGTGAAGATTTGAACAGCATAAGCATGGCTGTCGACAAGTTGAGACAAAGGATTGGCAAAAAAGATATCCTCCTCGCTTTTGACTCTCTGACGTCACCCTACCTTTTCCACAAGGAGGAAATCTTCAGATTCATGAGGCTCTGTTTGCTGAAGTTTGCCTCTGAAGGGAACTCAGTGGTGGCCTTGGTGGATGAAGGCTGCGGCAAAGAAGAAGACCTGGGTGCCATGATGAGTGTGGCTGATGGCATCATCAGGATGGAGATAAAGGAGAAATCGAGGATTATTAACGTGGTAAAGCATCCCAAGATAGCTCCGACTAAAATTGAAGCCCCGATGACTTGGAGCCCGGCGATAACCTTAGGAACGTTTGATCCTAGAGTAATGAGGCGTATCTGGGAGGCGCAGTCTTTCACCCAGAAAGCGGGAGAACTTCTTAGACCAGAGGCCGGGGACTTTGTGAACATGTTCTGGATGAACCTTGCCCTCTGGAGTAGTATGCTCTGGGATCCGAAGAGAGTCCCGACGATGGCATATGAATTCCAGAAGGAAATACATGTCAGGTCAACAGAGATGATGTCATCAGCTCCGTGGCGCATAAGGCTTATGATGAAGTTATTCATGCCCAAGAGCTTCAGCAAGGTCAAAGATATGAAAAAAATGGCTTCATACCTGCGGAAGAGCATTGAGGGAATGGGGGTTGGGATATGGGAATATGCAAAAGAGGCATCCAGGAAGGATGAGCACAATTTCAAGGCACACGAAAACTCAATGTGCTGGGCATTTAGTAATGTCGGGGCAAGGTTGGGTTTTCATGGTCTAGGTGGGATTGCAGGGATGCTAAAGGGATTTGAAAAGAAAGAGCGGGACTGGAGCGTGGTGGAGACGAAGTGCGTGGGAATGGGAGCCCCCTATTGTGAATTCAAGGCGGTGCCGTATGAGACCGATGAATTGAAATATTTCCTGGAAGCAATAGATAGCTCGGTTGTGGAAAAGGTTCATGACCGCTTGATGGACCTACTTATCGGGTTTGTGGGTCAGGGCAAACCTCTACCTGAGAGACCCAGGCTCGGGAGTGGGGTCACATTCAATGTGATGTTCTTGCTCACCAGCTTACCGGCTCTGGTCAGCGAGAGATATCGAATGGCAGTGAGGATGGGAGGTGCCCGGTCAGGAAAGGAAGTTGGCGAACGCCTCATGAAGGCTGGGGTGACAGGTGATGAAGCGATAAAGCGTGTGATTGATTTTATGGAATACTGCAAGGTAGGGAAAATTAATTTAGGTGAGACGATAAAGATAAGGGAAAACTGTGAGTGCTACGGGTTGGAAACCGGGGAGCTAACCTGCTTCTTTACCACCGGTTTCCTGAATGGCCTCTTCTCAGCGGTTAAGAATCAGCATGTCAGGGAAGTAAAGTGCATCGCTGCCGGAGACCCCTACTGCGAGTGGGAAATCAAATAGGCCGTAGTGATAGGAGGAGGTGACAACATGGAGAAGAGGGGATTGTCCCTAGCCAAGATACAGGAACTGCCAGATAAAGGTCTGTTCTTATTGTCTGGCACTCCAGGAGTCGGGAAATCCACCTTCTGCCAGCAGGTAGTCCTGAAAAGCATAGCCGCTGACAGACCGGTCATCTTCGTCACCAGTGAGCGAACCCCTGCCGAGGTCATAGAACTATTAAGCGAAAGGGGCGTAGGAGAACCAGCGGGGCTGAACTTTGTTGACGCCTTCACCGAGACAGTCGGGCTGACCTGCCCGCAGCGCCCAGACACGGTATGTGCTAACTGCGCCAACTTAAACAGTCTGAGCATTGCCATCACCAAACTACAAGAGAGAACGGGACCAAAAGGCACTTTGCTTGCCTTCGATTCGCTCACCTCCCCTTACCTCTTCAACGGCGTAGAGATAGTAAAGTTTATGAGGATGTTTCTATCCAAGTTCGCCTCTGAGGGAAATTCCGTATTAGCCTTGGTAGATGAGGGCTGCGGCAAGGAAGAAGACCTGGGAGCTATGATGAGCGTTGCCGACGGCATCTTAAGGATGGAGATAAAAGAGAACTCAAGGATTGTAAATGTGGTAAAGCACCCCAAGGTGGAACCAGCCAGAATTGAAGCCCTTATAGAACCGACCCGACCGACAATCAAATCGACAATAGATTGGGATCCGAGTGTACTGAAAAAGTTTTTTCAGTCATTCCGAGAAGGCAAATTATCTATAAGAACGGAAGTCGGGGATTTCGTAAATGTGTTCTGGCCAAACCTTGCCCACTGGAGTGGCATGCTCTGGGACCCCAAAAGGTTCCCGACCATGATATATGACTTAAACAAGGAGGAGGGCGGCTCGGCAAAAGAGATGATGCCACTGGCTCCCTGGGGCATGAGAGTTCAATACAAAATGTTGACTTCTCTACAAGCTCTTGGCTTGTTCATACCCAAGAACCTCAGCAAGGTTAAAGACATGAAAAAGATGTCGAAGATAGGTCCTTTCGGGAACATAGACTTTGAGCGCAGCGGCATCTTCAAATACCTTGACGACATCTCAAAGACCGACGAACACTACTTTAGAGTCTACGAAAACTCTGACTGCTGTGGATTTGAAAACATAGGCGCAGCCATAGCTTCTCATATTCCTCCTATGGTCGCAGGCTTTTCAAAAGGGCTTGAGAAGGATGAGAGGGAGTGGAATGCTATTGAGACGAAGTGTATCGGGTTGGGAGACCCCTACTGCGAGTTTAAAATTGTACCGGGGGAAATAGATGAGTTAAAGGCTTCCCTAGAGAAGGACAGCTCAGTTATCGAAAGGATACATGAACGGTTGACGGAGCGTCTCATGGGATTTTTACTTGATGGTAAACCTCTGGTAGACAGACCTAAGTTGGGCAGCGATGTCCATCTCCATGTGGTCA
>CAZCOB010000110.1:0-3724 GCA_964500415.1 uncultured Dehalococcoidaceae bacterium
CCTGTGACACCCTGATTAAAAGTCAGGTGCTCTGCCAACTGAGCTAACGGCCCATGGAATCTTAAAAGCGACTTCCAAGTCCTAATTCTAACAAATCATCCCCTCCAGCGCAAGCCCTCCCACGCCTTTGTGCATCCCCCCGCCTTTGAGCTATAATAGCAGACACCGGAGAGCATATTATGACGATTGAACTTTCGCCCGATGAGAAATACATGCGGCAGGCCCTTCGACTTGCCCGCCGGGGACTGGGCAGGACCTCCCCGAACCCTATGGTGGGAGCGGTTATCGTCAAAGCCGACTGTATCATCGCCCGGGGTTACCATCATTATTTCGGCAGCGACCATGCCGAGGTCGATGCGCTTAAGCACGCCGCCGAAGATGTTTCCGGGGCCACCATGTATGTTACCCTAGAGCCCTGCACTCATTACGGTAAGACGCCCCCCTGCGTCGACGCCATCGTTAGGGCGAAAATCAGCCGGGTCGTTATCGGCACCCTCGACCCCTTCCCCGAAATACAGGGCAAGAGCCTGGAAATACTTAAGCGACATGGCATCGAGACCACCGCAGGCGTTCTGGAGGACGAGTGCCGAGCCCTGAACGAGGTCTACCTGAAGTACACGGCTACCGGCATGCCTTTCGTTACCGTTAAGTTCGCCCAGACGCTCGACGGCCGCATTGCCACCGCCTCCGGAGCCTCTCGCTGGATAAGCTCTCCCCCTTCCCGCAGGATAGCCCACCGCCTGCGCTCCCGTCACGACGCTATCCTGGCGGGGGTGGGTACCGTGCTGGCGGATAATCCCGAGCTTACCACCTACCTCGTCCCCGGCAGAAACCCCACCCGCGTTATCTTGGACTCTAAACTAAGAATTCCCCTCGATTCCAGGGTGCTGGCAAATCAAGAAGCCGCCCGAACTTTAGTGGCCGCCACCCCCGCCGCCGATAAAGAAAAGCTTGCCTTCCTGCGCATAATGGGCATCGAGGTTCTGACGGTGCCACCGGACGATCAGGGCCGAGTGGACATTAGCGAGCTTTTGAAAATGCTGGCGCAGCGGCAGATTTCCTCGGTGCTGGTGGAGGGTGGTGGGAAAATAATCACATCATTCCTGCGGCTCGGACTGGCGGACAGGCTGGTTGTCTTTATCGCCCCGAAGGTGCTGGGCAAAGGCACCGACTCCGTCAACGAGCTTAATATTACGGATTTAAACAAGGCTTTAAAGCTGTCTATAAATAGAATCTACCGGTCGGATGATGACATTATTATCGAAGCAAAGGTAAAGGATTAAAATGGAACTTAAAGAAAACATCTTGCAGACTATCGGGAACACCCCCCTGGTCAGGATAAACCGCCTTAACCCGAATCCAAACGCCACGATATACGCCAAGGTGGAGGGATTCAATCCCAGCGGCAGCATCAAAGACAGGATTGCCCTGAGCATGATACAGCAGGCCGAGGAAGAGGGTAAGCTGACCGAAGGCAAGACCATCATCGAGCCGACCTCCGGGAACACCGGCGTGTCCCTGGCGATGATAGGGACGCTCAGGGGATACGAGGTGGAAATCGTCATGAGTAACTCCGTCTCAGTGGAGCGACGAAAGATGATAACGGCCTTCGGTGGCAGGGTGACCCTGACCGAAGGCAAGCTCGGCACGGACGGCGCCATCCGCAAGGCCAGGGAGCTGGTGCAGAAATACCCGGAAAAATACTTTATGCCCGACCAGTTCTCCAGCGAATACAACAAGCTGACACATTACCGCACCACCGGCGAGGAAATCTGGCGTCAAACGGGAGGCAAGCTGGACTATTTCGTCTCCTCGCTGGGGACTTCGGGCACTATCATGGGGGTGGGCAAGGTCCTCAAGGAGCACAATCCCGCCGTCAAGGTGGTCAGCGCCCACCCGGTGAAAGGGCACTACATCCAGGGACTGAAAAACATGGAAGAGGCCATTGTCCCGGCTATTTATGACCCCTCCCAGATTGACATCACCATCATGGTGGAGACCAAGACCGCCTATGAGACGTCACGGCAAATCGTTAAAAACGAGGGTATCTTCGTGGGGATGAGCAGCGGTGCGGCCATGTACGCCGCCCTGGAAATAGCCAAACAGATAGACTCCGGCACCATCGCCGTTATCTTCCCCGACCGCGGCGAGAAGTACTTGAGCACTAACCTGTTTAAGGTATAGCCCCCTCCATCACCTCCGCTATCACGAAGACGCTCCCCGCCGCGCCGATGAGGTCGTTCGGTCCTGCGTCCGCCAGCGCCAGCTTCACCGCCGCCGCTACGCTCTCCGCCACCCGCGGTCGCACTCCCCACTTTGAAAACTCCTCCACGAGTTGCGGCGTTTTTACCGACCTCGGGTGTCTTGACGCCACCAGGATAATGTCTCCCGTCATTTTCGCCGCCTCGGCCACCATCCCGGGCACGTCCTTATCCCCCCCGAACCCCAGTATCAGCGTCAGCCTGTCGAACTTAAAGTATTTCTGCAATGCCTCGCCGAGTCGCTGCATCGAGTAAGTATTGTGCGCCCCGTCGACGACCACCCACGGCTCCCGCCGCAAGACCTGTAACCGACCCGGCCAGTGTACTTTTTGAAGCCCCGCCGCGATGCTTCCCGGCGTCATTTTTTCATCCCCCAGCGCCTCGACCGCCGCCACCGCTAGCGCCGCGTTCTCCGCCTGATGCCCGCCGAGCAGCGGTATCCGCAAATCGTACTCCCCGCTCAGTCCCTTCATGTGTAACGACTGCCCTTCCAGGTCGAAGCTGCCCCCCTCCCACGTAACGTCCTTGCCGACTTTTATAAGTCGCACACCCTTCTCCCGGCACACCCCCTCGACGACTGCCATCGCCTCCGGGAACTGCGGCGCGCTCACGACTACCGAGCCCGACTTTATAATACCCGCTTTCTCCCCCGCTATCTTCGTCAGCGTGTCCCCCAGTACGTCGGTATGGTCGTAGCTGATGGACGTGATAACACATACCTGCGGTTGCACCACGTTGGTAGCATCGAGCCGTCCCCCCAGCCCCACCTCCACCACCTGGTAGTCGACCTTCACGTTACCAAAATGGATAAAAGCCATCGCCGTCAGTATCTCGAAGGTCGTCAGCTCCCCCAATTCACCCAGGGCGTTCTCCGCCTCGACATGCGGACTGATAAAATCGGTCAGCTTCGCCCAGTCTTCCTCGGAGATATTTTCCCCGTCCACCTGTATCCGCTCGGTGAAGGACAACAGGTGGGGGGAGGTGTAAAGCCCCGTCCGGTAACCCGCCTGCTTGAGTATCGACGCTATCATCACCGACGTGCTACCCTTCCCCTTCGTCCCCGCCACGTGTACGGTCTTTGCCGCGTACTGTGGATTTCCCACCCTCGCCAGCAGCCGCTCGATTCGCTTTATATCCCACACTATCCCCGAGCGTGGCAGCCTCTCGTAGTCCGCAAACCTTAAAATATACTCCAGGGCTTCCTGATAGTTCATAGGTTGTTTCCTGTTAATATCTTACATCTTGGGGATTATCCGGTAAAGACAGCCTTTTTCGAAGCACTGTTCGTGACACGGTAAGCAGGACAAAGAAACATTGAGGGCTTGTATCGATGAGGTATAAGCCCTCTAAATCTGAATAAATTATTATAAAATTGTTTTGATGCCAAGACTGGGGACATATTGACAAACACTATATATTGTGGTAATTTATAAACCTCTGCACCATATAATGTGGAGGTTTAC
>CAZCOB010000111.1:0-3714 GCA_964500415.1 uncultured Dehalococcoidaceae bacterium
ATTATACCGGGACAGCCTGGATGACTCATCTCGGCCACGAATACACGCCGGGTGTTGACAATAACGAGATATATCAGAAGGTGAAGGAAGAGGATGCCGGTAACGGGTTCGTCTGGCTGGATGCTATCTGGAACAATAATACCTACGTTCTTGTTTCCTGGCCTGAGTTCGTCACGGAGAATAATCTGGAATCCATCTCCGACCTGGCGGCACTCTATAACTCGGGAGCGGATATTAAAACCTTCGTGGGTTTCGAGTTCTCCACGCGCCCTGATGGACTACCCGCATTAGAGCAACACTACGGCTTTAAAGTATCCGATGACTCCCTCATGACCGGTGCTCCGGGAGCATCACTCCTGGGCCTGGAAAACCGCGAGTGTGATATCGCTATGGCCTTTGGTACGGATGCCATTATCGCCAAATATTCCTGGCATGTATATCAGGACGATGAGGCTTTCTGGCCGCCCTACGACCTGGCGCCCTACGTACGCCAGGAAGTCCTCGATAAATACCCTAAGATTGAGGACATCCTAAACAAATTGGTAGCCACCTTCCCCGGTGGTGGTAAGTCGGCCACTCCGGCAATCGTCAGCGAAGGGCAGAAAGCCTGGCAAGCCTTAAACGCCAGGGTTGACAACGACAAGATGGTAGAAGATGAGGTTGCCCGGGAGTACCTTATCGCCCATGGCCTGGTTAAGGAATAACAGTCTTCAGGTAAAAAAGAAGCGGAGTAAAAAAGGTACTCCGGAATGCTCCGCTTCTTTATCCCAGTAAATGGTTATCAACTTCGGTTTATGTTAAGAATTAAACACAGACATCCCGATGTTTATTCAATGGTAACGGATATTTAACCGATAATTCGGAGGGGGAGCAGCGACACTCACTCTTTTTAACTAACCAGGTAACGTTTCGTCAGGTCTTTAAACATCAACAACGACGGTGCTCAGGCCATAGGGATCGCTCTAAGTGAGAAACCTGATCTTATCGTCTTGGATGTAATGCTGCCAGAGTTAAGCGGCTTTGAATTATGCCGCATCCTGCGGAAAGAAATGATTGCTCCCATTCTGATGCTTACCGCTAGATCCGACGAGGTTGATAAAATAGTCGGACTTGAAATCGGGGCTGACGACTACATGACCAAGCCATTCCGCATCAGGGAACTGCTGAGTTTTATGATTGAAGACCCCAAGACCATAACCAGAGCAACCCGCCTCGTCTGCGTGGCGCATAACCTGGAACGCAGCGCGGACAGGGTAACCAATATCTGCGAAAGGGTGGTCTTTTTCGTTACTGGTAAAATGAAAGAGATTGGTGCTTCAAAATATTAGACAGACGTCTCGAAATCACAAGAGGGAATTTTTTATTATAGCTTTTACCGTTGTCGATGCCGGACTTATCTCTTGAGGGGTATGGCAATAAATAAATGTAATGTCTCCTACCTGTAAACACCGTATTCCTTAGTATATTCAATCATGGCTTTCAGGTTTGCCGGAGCAACCTCGTCGGTGGAGCTCCGCGGTGAAATTATATAGCCGCCGCCTTTCCCGACGACGTCAATAAGCTTCTTGCAGTAGTCTTTTACATCCTGGACCGTTCCTAATTGCAACAGTGAAGAAGGGATATTCCCCTCGATACACACATGGTCTTTCAGGATTTCCTTGGCTCTGAAAATATCCGTCGTATCAAAGCGTGCCAGCATTTTCCCTTTAGGAAACTCGAGCAGATACTCCAGCCGTGACGTGAAGTTGCCCTCGAAAAAGATGCAGGGTGTCGCGCCGCGTTCGATAAGCGCTATGACAAGCCTTTTGAACGTGGGCCAGTAGAAAGTGTCGAACTGTCTCCTGGAAAGGAAGTCATCCGAACCCCGCGTAACGGTCATGAACATCCTGGTGTTCCCGTATTCATTCGGTTGAGGTATCGGCCTTTCCAGGGTTTCCTTCAGGATGAATTCACAAAGCTCGATGAGCTTATCAGGCTGGCGAAACATATCGAACATGGTGCCGCTCATCCCCCGCAGGGAATGTGAAACTACATCGTAAGGCGGCATCGCGGCGCCCTGGAAATACTGTGGAAAGCCCATATCGAGTATTAATTTATCAAATTTCGCCATCCTGGAACGCCATCTTCTCATTTCCTGGCCGGCTTTCTGGAGGGTTCGAACGGCTTTTACCAGTTTCGGTTCGGCAAAAGCGAACGCCAGCATCTGTATGCCCATCGGGCCTCCACCCAGCTCGGATAATTTCGGCAGCAACGAAAGGCCTTCCAGGTTCTCGCTGGTGCGGGACATGAATGCCCGCAGCATGTAGTCGGATGGGTCATTCATGTACCGGTCGATTTCATTTGCCCGCATATTATCAATTTCGATGGACTGGTGGCCCTGGTAAGGTTCGACGCCGTATCCCGGCCACCTCATCTGTTTTTGATTTAAAATTTCCAGGGCTTTCCCCGGCATAAACGGCTGCGGGAAAATCATATCCGGCTGGAAGTCCCGCAGGGTCTTCTGATACGCGTCGTACCAGGCATCATAGTCATAATAAGCGGCAGAACAGGGTATGCCGACATATTTGGCAGGGAAGTAGCCCATTGCGCAGATAATCGGAACCCTGTCCGGTATTCTTAGCTCAACGGTATCCATTATTCTTTTTTCACGTTCTTTGCGTAATTGTCGGGCTGTTTTTTCCATTTTTTCGCTCTCTCCTTCAGCGTTAACGAATACAGGCATTTACGAATAGGTTGAACGGTATAAAAAAGCACAGATATAAATTAAGCGGATATAACATTTTATAATAAAATGAAGAGTCGTTGCCAGCTTATTTCAGTACTCTCCAGGAGTAATTATTGTGAAATTTAAACAGGGAGAGAAAAAACTTGGTTATATAAAGGAAAAGGAGTAAAATCATAGACAACCGAAAATAATACCAGAGTAAACGGGATAGGAGGTTAATGACATGACGAAATGGCATGATTTTCTGGAAAAGGACGGCAAGGCGCCTCCCTGGCCCTATCCGATACGCTATGACAAGGAGCAAGAAATTGAGACCGATGTCCTGGTCATCGGCGGCGGTATCGCCGGGTGCTGGGCGGCTATTAGCGCCGCCAGGAAGGGCGTTAGAGTGGCGCTGGTGGAAAAGGGCGACTCTATCAGGAGCGGTGCCGGAGGTCCCGGCTGCGACCACTGGTGTAACGTCCCCGCTAACCCACACTCCAAGGTCGACCCCGATGAGTGGGCAAAAAATATGACCGAGCATCCGGGCGTCATGGGACCGCTGCAGAAAGAGCCTCTTAAGTGTCCGTACGGCAACGGCATCGGAGCCCAGATTCAATGCCGTGAAAATTACGACACGCTTCTGGAACTGGAGCAGATGGGCGGTAAAATCAGGGACGTTGATGACGAATACGCGGGTGCCGAAGGCAGGTATGACGATACCAAGTTCATGTTTTCGCCTCGCTATAGCCCCAACCATTCCACTGAGGTTGTGATACGTATCTGGGGAACGACCTTCAAACCCGCTTTAAAGAAGGAATGCAAACGTCTGGGCGTTAATATTTATGATAGAGTCATGGTTACCAATTTGTTGACGGAGGGAGGTATCCAGGGAGCCAGGGTGGTCGGTGCCATGGGATTTAATAACCGCACCGGCGAATTCATGGTTTTCAAATCGAAAGCCGCCGTGCTGGCCACTGCCGGCGACTTTTCTCTGTGGATGTTGAATA
>CAZCOB010000112.1:0-3692 GCA_964500415.1 uncultured Dehalococcoidaceae bacterium
ATGGGAGTATTGTTGTGGAGGCATAATGAAGACAGTTGCTTACCCCCGAAAACAGTAACACCCTGACTTAGAGTCTTCCGGTATAATAAAGAAACCAGGAGGACTCATGAAAGCCAGAAAGTACACCGAGGAACAGATTATAGCTGTGCTAAGGGAAGCGGAAGCCGGCGCCAAGGTAGTCGATCTCTACCGTAAGTACGGGATGAGCGATGCCACCTACTACAACTGGAAGGCGAAGTACACCGGCCTTACCGTCAGCGAATTGAAGCGGCTGAAGGCCCTCGAAGACGAAAACCGCCGTCTCAAGCAGATCGTGGCTAACCAGACCCTGGACATCCGGGCGCTCAAGGAATTACTCTTAAAAAACTTTTAAAGCCCAGGGTTAAGCGCCTGGCGGTGTCTCACATCAGGGAGAGCCTTGGGCTGAGTGAAAGGAAAGCCTGTCTGCTGACCAATATCTCGGCCTCGGTCTACCGGTATCAGCCGAAACCGGATAATGATAACATTTTACGCCAGCGTATGCGGGAGCTGGCGGAACAGAGAAAGAGATTTGGGAGTCCCCGGCTGCATATTTTGCTGAAGAGAGAAGGTCTGGTAATCAATCACAAGCGGACGGAGAGAGTTTATCGTGAAGAAGGGCTGGCGCTCAGAAGGAAACGGAAAAGAAAAGTAGCAGCAGGCATAAGGGTGATTATCCCATTCCCACGGTGGACAAACGAAAGGTGGTCCATGGACTTTGTGACTGACAGCATCGTTACCGGACGGCGTTTTCGTGCCCTGGCAATCGTCGATGACTACTCGCGGGAATGCCCGGCCATCGAAGTAGATACTTCGCTGGGAGGCCGAAGGGTAGTTAGCGTACTGGAAAAGCTGGCGGAGATCAGGGGACTGCCGGAGGTCATCACTATCGATAACGGGCCGGAGTTTGCCGGCCGTGCCTCGGATGAATGGGCATATCGTAAAGGTGTAAAATTCAATTTTATCCACCTTGGGAAACCTATCGAGGACGCATTTGCTGAAAGCTTCCTTGGCAGGCTCAGAGATGAATGTTTGAACACGAACTGGTTTATCAGCCTGAATCATGCCCGAGATGTCATAGAAGACTGGCGAAGGGACTATAACGAGGTCAGACCGCATAGCTCGTTGAAAGGAGCTACCCCGAAGGAGTATGCTGAAATAGCCACGGGACTCTGGTCCGCAGTTTTGCTAATCCTGGGGTAAAGTTATTAATTACTTATTCACACCTTAATTTGAAAAATACGGTCACAAGAATAGAATAAGTTCCACAATATTTCCTAGAGATATTTCTTCCCCATCCCAACACCGAAATGTAGAATAGGTTTATCTATCTTCCTAATGGTCAACGGACCATGCTCTACTCCAGCTGGGATAAAAGCGACGAAGCTTTTTTCAATGATATTCTGCTTGCCGTCTATCCATAGTTCAATTTCTCCTCCCAGATTATGAGGGTCTTCCTCGCTGGTACCGAGATAGGCAATAGCTTCATCGTATTTATGGGTGTGAGGTTTTAATGTGCCTTCCTCAGATTTGTACTTTGGCCAATCTCCAGGCCAAAACCAAGCTATGTCTAAGAAGAAAGCTCCTTTGATTACTTCGCTATCAAGCGAAATCAAGCGCGTAGCTTCTTTACTAGTAAACTTTGGCATCCAGACAGCTTCAAGTACGTGGCTCTGTACTACTTCGGTAACAATATATTTACCGTCCCATTTGGCCATTTATTTACTCCTTCCTATTTTTGTCGGTGTCCACCCGGGTCTGCTTCAGCTAGAGTGCCCGCACCGAGCATTATTGTCATTTCTATATGTGGTCTATCGAACCTTTTCCAAGTGAGTGGTCCATGCTTCACTCCCTTCGGTACAAAAAGAGCTGAGGTTTTCTTAATAGTAAGTGGTTGGCCTTCCACCATAATTTCTATTTCCGCTCCAAGCTCCTCAGGATTCTCAGGGTCAATGCCAAGATGTAAAACGATCTCATCGTAATCGTGTACATGCTCATCAATATGTGTTTTAGGATCTGGCATACCAGCTACCCAACCAATTTCAACGTATGTATTACTTCCGGGCACAAGGTTGTTACTTAGCACTGTCATTGTTGGCAGACGACCCTTAACTGCTACTTTAGGTACTAATTCATAAACAGGTTCCTTTACCAAGTACTTTTCATAATTTTCTTCTGCCATTTTCTAATACCTCCTTATATCTTCATTTGGTTTAGATTATTTCTAGTCTAATATCTGGTATAACGCCTTGCCCTTGCTGCTAACTTTGATACGCCTGCTATTTCTCCACCTCCTGTCAGCCGACATTCCCTTCATTTTGACACTTCTTCCGGTATTAGACAAGCCCCCCATTTTCTACTTTAAATTAATTATCACAGAGGGTGCCAACATGTACTGCTACGGTTGTTGGTAAGGGCTCAAAAAGAAACACGCCAACACGCCGAAAGGCTTGACCAATCAGGAGCCGCCTCCGGCATTACCGCGATGAATAACCGTAGTTTCACAATCACACCAAGCTGATCAAGTGCCTGAAAGAAATACCCCACAAGATGGAACAGCCAGGCCACTAAGGCGCTAACCAACGCCCGACGAGCCGTTATATTGGGAAATCCTTCCCTTTAGTCGTTCCGATATTTCTTACCCATGCCGGAGGTAAAGTGGAACATCGGCTTATCTATCCTTCTGATGTTTATCGGCCCATGCTCGACTCCCGCCGGTATAAAAGCGATGAAGCTCTTATCAATAAAGTTCTGCTTACCATCTATCCAGACCTCAATTTCGCCGTTGAGGTTATTTGGGTCTTCAGGGTCGGAGCCGACCCAAGCGAAGACCTCATCGTAGTCATGAGTGTGTGCTTTGATGGTACCTTCGGGGCCTTTGGTGGCCGGCCATTTCCCCGGCAGGAACCAGGCCGTCTCCATGTAGAACGCCCCCTTGATGACCTCGCTGTCGAGGGAAAGCAGGCGCCGCGCCTCTCTATCCGTGAACACGGGCGACCAGGGGGCGCCATGCACTACGTCTTGAAGCTCGGTGACGAAGTATTTCTTATCCCAATTAGCCATTGTTCTTTTTACCTTCCTTTCTCTTTTCATGACCGCCGGGGTCAGCTTCAGCTAAAGAGCCGGCACCAATCATGATGGTGAACTCCAGATGGGGCCGGCTGTACTTCTTCCAGGTCAGCGGGCCATGCTTGACGCCTTTGGGCACGTACACCGCCGAGGTCTTGTTGATGGTCAGCGGCTGCCCGCCCACCATGAACTCGATTTCTCCACCCAAATCCTCCTGATGGTCCGGGTCCGTGCCCAGGTGTATCACGATTTCATCGTAATCGTGAACATGCTCCTGGATGTGGGGATTGGGGTCGGGCATGCCGAATACCCAGCCGGTTTCGATATACATGTTGGCGCCGGGTATCAGGTTGTTGCTCATCAGCGTCATCGCCGGCCGCCGCCCCTTTACCTCGAAGTCCGGTGTCACCTCATAGGCAGGCTTGCTTACCAGGTACTTGGTGTAGTCTTTTTTGGGCATCTTCTCACATCCTTTCTCGGATTATTAGCAACTAAATTAATCGGGCCACGCTCAAGGTGGTCCCGATGGCGTCCGCAATCAATAGCGGCTCTTTGCAGTCGCCGACGGCATAGAGCTCCGGCACCTTTCCTTTCAGTCTTTAGAA
>CAZCOB010000113.1:0-3671 GCA_964500415.1 uncultured Dehalococcoidaceae bacterium
TGTCATCGGCTTCTAGCTGGTCAATTGACTTTGAGACCTCGGTGGTTGTGGTCATCGAGTGTAACAATCTGGACTATTGTGCAGTGCAAGCGCCAAAACAAAGGACTGGACAAGCTTCATTCCCTGAAGTAACCCCGGCAGACTACCTTATGTAGTAGCGAAGATTGGCGGGAGCATAATCCGCGCGCATGACGCTGAATATTTTGAGGCCTCCTATTACTCTCCAGTAATTGGCTAAAGTCTTTTCTCGCTACAAATCAATGTGGTTTTCCCCTCAACCGCCATAAACCCAAGATGAAATTGAACCTGGGCACCTCTTTCATGTATCGGCGGTATTCGTCGCCCCATTTTGCTATGCTAAGCTTCTCCTCCGTACGGATACCCCAAGGTATGCGAATAATATTTATGGCGATAGCCCCGATTGAAAGATAAGTAAATGAGGCAATTGGACTCAGAATAATTGGTAACAATATCACCCATATCACTACCCCGGTGACGGCGGGATGTCTCATAACGCGGAAGAGGCCTTCCCGGTAGAAGATAAGAGTTTCGCCGGCCATATGCAATCCTCCTCTTTTGTGATGAGAAACATATCCCTATATAATTAAAAGGGTTCCGATGGCAACTAGAGCAATTGATATGTAGATAACGGTCATGGGAAAGTAAAAGCGTTGCAGTTTAGCGAACCAATGCAAGAAATCTAATTTAAGAGCCTCTGCCCATGTGGGGAGCAGTAAAAGTAAAAAGTAAATGATCCAGGGAATAAACTCCCAACGTTCGTGTTCAATAAGCCCCTGTTTCTTCAGCTCCTCATAGGCTTCTTTTGAGGTCAACTTTCCCGTTTGATACTTCTCTATCAGGTCTTCTACCTTACCTTGTGACATACGCTATCCTCTACGTATGGACTCAAATATGACTACCATGTGCATACAATGCCTCCACAATAACTGGTTTAAGCCTACTAATTGCTCACATACCTGTCAAGTAACAATGCGCTATATTGTGCAACAGTTCTGGCGGGAGCGTTTAAATTCCGGCAATGGGTATATTAGCAATGAAGAAAGGATGCAAAATTGAGGCTGTCTCTACCCGGATGCCCCGATGAGAAGTCTCAAGCCCTGGAGCACCTGGACTTCGCCATCAAAGAGTTCCGCTAAATGAAGATGCAGCCATCACTTGAAAGGGCTTTAGAGCATAAGGATATATTCAAGGCGTAGTATCTATCGAGGTTACCACTTCGGATTTCTCCAACGCCAACAATATGAGTCAATGTGACATTTTTAAACATATTTACACACTGCATGAACATCGAATGTTGACATGCATTTAAGAGTAATGTTGTAACAAAATGAGTGAATGCGACATTATGCAAAATTGTTGCATATCGGGTATCGCCTTTTATCCTATACAATCTCCCACTCACAGTAAGGGTCTCCGGATACGATGCACTTGATTTCCCTGACATGCTTGTTCTTAACTGCTGAGAAAAGTCCATTCAGAAAACCAGTGGTGAAGAAGCAGGAGGGCTCCTTGATCTTCGTCGTCCAGGCCCTGGTTTGTGAGCCCTCACAGTTCTCCTTTATTCTTATCGTTTCATCCATCGTAACCTTTCCCACCTTACAGTAATTCATGAAATCTACAACCCGCTTTATGGCTTCATCCTCTTTTAGCCCGGCTTCCATCATGCGTTCACCGACCTCCTTTCCCGACTTAGCCCCTCCCATCCTCAACGCCATCCGGTATCTCTCACCAGCTAGAGCAGGAAAAGCCATGACGTGGAACACAACGTGGATGTTTATATCGCTCCCCAACCTGGTCCTCTCTACGAGAGGCTTCTCATCGAGCAGAAATCCCATGAGACGCTCCATCAGCCGCTCATGTATCCTTTCCACAACTACGCTGTCTTTCTCCAGGGAAGACCTTAGCTCGCCGATTTCCCCCGGCACCAGTTTAAATTCACAGTAGGGGTCTCCGAGCCCTATGCACTTCGTCTCAATGGCGTTCCAGTCCCTCTCGAGCCCTTGCCAGGATTCGAACCCTTTAATCATGCCTGCGATCAAAGTAGGAGGGAGATACGAAGCCATCGCGGTACCGACGTTCTCGAATCCCCAGCAGTCAGAGCTCTCGTAAATCCTAAAGTAGTGTTCGTCAGTCTTGGAGATGTCAGCAAGGTATTCCACGATACCGGTGCGCTCATTCGGCCGCCGCCTTTCGGAAGTTTCCACCATTTTTTTCATGTCTTTCACCTTGCTGAAGTTCTTGGGCAAGAATAATTTCAAGATAAGCTTCCAGCGCCAGGGAAAAAACGGAATTATGTCCCTTATCATTGCCCCGTCCTCCTTGTTTAACTCATACGTCATCATCGGGAACCTCTTGGGTTCCCAGAGCATGCCGCTCCAGTGAGCAAGGTTGGGCCAGAACAGGTTTACGAAGTCCCCAACCTCCCTTCTGATTACTGTTTCCCCTCCTGCTAGCGTCGCTCGAACAAATTCCCCTAATACACCCGGATCGATGATGCGTGCTTTGAGTCCAACCTGTTCGGAATCAATAGGGACTTCAATTCTTGTCGGCCTTACCTTTGGGTGCTTCACCACATTTAATGTCCTTGAGCTCTCTCTTATCTCCATTTTGATGATACCATCGGCGACGCTCATCATGGCGCCCAGGTCTTCTTCCTTGCCGCAGCCCTCATCCATTAAAGCCAGTACCGAGTTCCCTTCGGAAGCGAACTTCGCCAGGCAGAGCCTCATGAACCTGAACACCTCTTCCCTGTTAAAAAGGTAGGGCGATGTCAAGGAATCAAAAGCAAGGAAAACGTCACGCTTACCAATCCTCTCTTGCAACTTGGCGATTGCCATACTGATGCTGTTGAGGTCTTCGCAGTTGGCTGTTACAGTGTCCGTGCGCTCCGGGTTCGCTGCCCCAACGGTCTCACCGAAAGCATCAATAAAGTTGAGAGCACCGGGCGAAGGCTCGCCAGCACCTCTTTCTCTTAGTAGGTTTATTACCTCGGATGGACCATGCTCGGTAGTGACGTATATAACGGGCTTGTCCATAGCCAGGCCGTTTAGCACCGCTTGATGACAGAAGGTGGACTTTCCCGCTCCCGGTGGTCCTGCCAGCAGAATCAGGTTGTTTCTCGGCACTTCCTGTATTTCGGCTAATGATAGTCCTCTTTTCTCCATATTAGGCCTCCCATAGTGACCGACTATACAATCTCCCACTCACAGTAAGGGTCTCCGGATACGATGCACTTTATTTCCCTGACATGCTGGTTCTTGACAGCTGAGAAGAGACCGTTAAGGAAACCGGTGGTGAAATAGCACGAGGGGGTCTTATCCTTCGTCGTGAACATCTTCGTCTGCGAGCTCTCACAGTTCTCCACTATTCTTATCGTTTCACCCACCGTAACCTTTCCCACCTTACAGTAATTCATGAAATCTACAACCCTCTTTATAACCTCATCCTCACTTAACCCGGCTTCCAACAGACGTTCACCAACCTGCTTCCCCGACCTGGCTCCTCCCATCCCCAACACCGTTCGGAACCTCTCACCAGCTAGAGCGGGAATGACCATGGCGTGCGCCACCCTGTCCATACCAACCATGCTTCCCAACGTAGGCCTCTCCAAGAGAGGCTTTCCGTTCAGCAGAAACTCCATGAGGTGATGC
>CAZCOB010000114.1:0-3646 GCA_964500415.1 uncultured Dehalococcoidaceae bacterium
GCAAACAACGACGGTATCAATCCCCTCAATTTGTCGCTCAGCATTGGTAATTACATGATAAACCGTGGCAGTCTTACCATTTACTTCTTTAAGACCCGTGAGAGGCGTTATCACCACCCCACGGCTGAGAGCGTTCAAGTAAGCGGTCTCGATTGTGTAAATATCTACTTCAGTGCCGGCGAAGGCCATGTCGGTTATCAGTTCCACCTTCTTGCCTCTCTCTGCCAGGAAATCGGCTGTATCCAGCCCGTAAAGGTGATGCTGATAGTCCACTACCAGTACGTTCTGTCCTGTTTCCACTTCCTCCGCGAGAACCTTTTTCATTACCACTACATTGCCATTATCAGAACCCGGTATCTCCGGCATGAAAGGCAACCCCCCCGTAGCAACGATGACGGCGTCAGGCTGCTGCCGGAGAACCATCTCCGGGGTGACATTTATTCCCAGATGCACATCAACATTGAGTAATTTCATCTGGTAAGCGAGGTATCGCTTGGCCTCGGTAAAGTCCTGCCTCCCGGGAACCTTGGCAGCAATATCCAGGTCCTTAGCCAGGACATCGTTCTTCTCATAAAGGGATACTTCATGGCCTCTTAAAGCGGCAACCCTAGCGGCTTCGAGTCCGGCGGCTCCTCCACCGATTACCATTACGGTTTTTTTGTTCTCGGTGGTCTTTATAGGCCCCTGGGCTTCCCTGCCCATCTCATAATTGAGGGAGCAGGCAATCGGCAGCGCCATAAAATTAGGGCCGACACAACCCTCGTTGCAGGCGATACAGCGGCGTATTTCCTCCAGCCTGCCCTCCCGCGCCTTATTCGGCATTTCGGGGTCGCACATCACGGCCCTAGTCATGCCAATCAGGTCTGCCTGATTATTGGTCAGTATGTTCTCCGCCAGTACCGGGTCGTTAATCCTGCCGACGACGACTACAGGTAGCTCGACAACTTCCTTAATCGCGGCGGATATATAGGTGAAAGCGCCCAACGGGTAGTACATGGGGGGCACGTGCCCTGCGCCAATGGCATCAGCGCAGGCCAAAAGGTAGTCCACCTTTCCCGTAGCTTCCAGAGCCTTGGCAATCTCTTTTGCTTCGTCAAGGGTATTACCATGCTCTTTGGTCCACCACACGCGTTCGACGAACTCGTCTCCGTTAAATCTCACGCCCAAGGGCATATCCGACCCGACGTTCTCTCTTATATAGTCGATGCACTCCAGCAGAAATCTCATACGGTTTTCCAGGCTTCCCCCGTATTCATCGGTGCGAATGTTCAAAATCGGAGAGAGGAATTGGGCTTGAAGCAGAGACCAGGCAGCTATAATCTCAATGCCGTCATACCCGGCCTTTTTCATTACCAGAGCGGCTGCACCGTACGCCTTTGCAAAACGCTTGATATCATCCTTGTCCATGGCATGCGGAACGCCCGCGGCTCCGGCCTTAAGCGGCCATCTGACCTTTATCGGTGATGGCGCCAGCGTCGCACCGCCACCGGTCATCCGTGCCCACATACGACCGCCATGATGGAATAACTGAGCAAAAATTTTCGTGGGATACTGGTGCACGGCATCGGCCACCGCTTTCAGCTCCGGAATCATAGCTTCGTTAGTGACAAAAGGAGGATGAGGCGAAGACATAACCATCCCGGCTCCACCTTTAGCTCTGGCGGTAAAATACTGTATCTTGCTGTCGCCGGTGAGCCTGTGAAAAGCCCCTGTCATCACTATTCTATTGGGTAAGGTTACATTGCCTATCTTGATAGGGGAAAAAAGATTCTTAAATTCTTGCTCCACTATATTAGTACCTGCCTATCTCAGTATTTGCACGTGATGTCTTTCCTGGAAAGTAGAATGTTAAATACGCTCATCCTCACTCCCGATTTTTTCTATGCGTCACCAGCAATCATGGCACAACTGAGACATGGATACTTTAACTGGTTGAATTACCCTTGTCAAGACTCCTGATTAACCCGTATCCGTAGATACTCAGGAAAAGCAGCAAGGTGAAGTTGAGATGCCAATATCCATAAATAAAAGGGCAAATAGGGACTGCTGGTAGATACCGCATTCACGTCTAAAAGTTAAGCAAAATTTTAAGGAGGATTCAGTAGATACGCAAAACAGGCTTAAAAAAGTGGCAGCGGGCGGATACTAACCGCCGGCCATGTGTTATTTACCTCGAAAGATGCTCTTATCAACGGGATAGTCCACTTTCTCTCCCCCTATTATTGCCGAATATTCGGGAGTAATCGGACAATTCACGAAGAAAAAGGGTGTACCGACTCTCTTGTGTATAATTGGACAATGAACTAGTCCCGCTGGGATATGTACGGCTGTGGTCTTGTTGATTATGATTTTTTCACCTTCTTCCCCTAAATACAGCTCAGTTTCCGCATCATAAGCCCTTAAATCATCCGAACAGGGGACAAATATGAAGACTTCGGCGAAGTCGTGTTTATGGGCATCTTCTTTTCCTTCGAAAGGTACGCTAACATGCGTAAATCTAATCTGGAAGTCGCTCCCCTTTTCGAGGGCAAAATATATCATTCCTTTGAAGGGTGGATAAATACTGTCGCGAACGATTTCCGTTGTTTTAAGATAATCATATTTAGCTTCAGCCATTTCTCTTATACCTCCTCGATAGTAGTATACATGCTACTTCGGGAAATAAAAAAGTGGCAACGGGTGGATTCGAACCAGATTTGACCAAACAGAGGAAATATGGCATATTTCTAAACACTAGGTAATATTTGCGGAGAGTTGAAGTTATGAAAAACCAAGAGGAGCGGCAATATCAACAGATAAAGGGTGAATATATTGGTCGAATGGCATCGGTAGAAATGGCATTGTCATTGTTATTAGTTGAATATCTTAATGTCAATTCTTATTATAGTGAATTTAGTCAATGGTTTATTGAAGCACCACTTCCTTTCAGCTATAAGGTAAAATTATTAAAGAAAATGGAGAAAGACAACGTCCTCATAAAAGCCAACTTTCCGAATTTTTGGAAAGACCTGGATGAGTTACAAAAATTCAGAAATATTCTCGCTCACTCCTTTGGTTCTATAGGTAATATGATGACAGCTAGAGGCAAACTATTACCTGCTAAAGATATATCTTTAAAAGCAATAGAGTCTAAATTAGTCAGATTGAAGAAGCTTGAAGACACTGTAAATATGATGTATGTTTCCGAACTTGAAGGAACTATACCACCATTCTCAGCAGATGATTATGCAGATTGGCCTGATTATGCTTAGATTGCCTTTGAAGATGATATATTATTAGTTTGACTCGTAAGAAAAAATATGACAAATTTCCACAAGGAAGCATTAAAAATAACAACCTATCGCAAAAATATAGCAAAATTCACGCGTAAAAGTTAAGTAAAAAGTTAAGTAAATTTTTAGGGGGACTTAAGAAATGCGTAAAACAGGCTCAAAAAATGGTGGCAGCGTGTGGATTCGAACCGCCGACCAAGGGCTTATGAGATAACTAGTAGAAAAGCAACCAGTCGATTGCTAGACCGACCGCTTGCCTCCTTTCTGATGAGAATTATAGAGGAAAACTATCCTCAGGTCAACATCCTCGGCAGGATGACTGAGGTGGTCCCCGAAAATTGGACAGGTTGTTAAGAGCGGGTTCTGCTCCTAAA
>CAZCOB010000115.1:0-3623 GCA_964500415.1 uncultured Dehalococcoidaceae bacterium
GCGGTTATCGGTATTCGTAAACTGTACACCATCCAGATACTTAGCCAGACTGCTCTTGATAAAATAAGGTTTGCCATACCGCCGGCACATTCCAATCGCATCCATGCCGAACGCCCACCAATCGTTCGGCTGTGGTGGCCGCTGGTAATTCAAAGTGCCTATTTTATAGAGGTCCACAAATTCATGTGTCTGCTCGATGATCCGCAAGCTCTCCGCTGGATCAATCACTGGCTCAATGCTGACCCATGTTTCAATGCCCATATTATGGGCTGTTTTTAACACATTCATCCGCTCAAGAGGAGAAGCTGCAAAAGGCTCATAATGAATAGATTTGTCATAATCCAGAGACGTTAAGGTCACCGCATAGGCATCTTTTGGTCCATACATATCAAGATCAAGCTCCGAGCGCCTGCCGCCCTTCGTCAATACCTGGAATGGGATATCGTACTCTCGCAGAATCTGAATTACTTGGCGAGTCATTTGCGTATTATCATTCAACGGCTGATACGGATCGCAGGCAAAGCATAATAGCACCCGCTTGTCTGTCCCGGCGAGCTTGGGTGTTTCCTCTCGCAGTCGCCCTAATAAATTGTACTTTAATCGTGGAAGTTGCCCAAATACTCTTGATATAACTTGACCATGAAATGCAATTTTGGGAATATGTAGTATCCGCGGTACGTAACAATAAGTGCATCCATGCGAGCAGCCGACAAAGTGATTGATGGCCAATAGCGAGTATTCCGCCGCCGGGCCTTTGGGTTCATAGATAAGAGACATATTAATTTCCGATTTTAGATTGACGATTTTCAATTGCTGATTGTCGATTGTCGATTGTCGATCAACTATTCTTAATAGTTTTAACTGTGGCAGCCACGGTGGTGCCTTGGTCCTTTTTGAGCAACTCTTTTGCTTTTTCGGGTTCCATTACCAAGGGACTTGCCAAAAGCGAATCGACACTGGCAATAACCTTCTCTGTTACCTTTTGGGATTCATCGGCCTGTTTTTTGGCGTTGCCTGCATTCTTTAGACTGGCAATTGCACCTGCAAGGATAGGCAGTATCATTCCAATAGCTACAAGAATGGGTCCGTATTGACCACCCGCGGCGGTTCCCGTTGAAGTTAGCATAGTTCCTATTGCGGTCAATTCATCGGATAAATCTACTTCACCGCCGGCCTCGATCTCTGTCAGTTTGGTTTTAATTTGGTCAAGGGCTGTATCGACCTTCGCCTTAACCGGCTCGATCTCTGCCTTTTTCGCCAATGCCTGATCGATATACACTATAATCTTTTCAGTCACTTCACCTGAAATATTCGGATCGGCAAGTAACACCCGATTTTCCTGCAGTACGGCCTCTATCACTACGAGCTGTTTATCAAGCTGCTCAGAGGCCGCTGACAGCTTATCGGCTGCCTGCCTATACAAAGCAACCCTCTGTGTGCTGTCCGTCCCACAACCGAATAAGTTCAGAAGAACGAAGACAGAAATCAGGAGACAGATTTTTTTGATTGTTTGTGTGTTTTTCATTTGGGACTCCTTTTCTCCGGCTCAGCCGGCTCTAATTCATCTTCCATAAACCACTCATCCTTATCATCAATTTTTACACAGAATTGATCTTCTATTTCAATGGCCCACAAAATGCTTATTATTGTCCCAACATCACCGGTTTTTTTAACTATAACTGATTGGTTAAGTTCCATTAATCACCTCCAAAATTCTTTCACCCAGCCACTTCGCAACCGCGGATTAACACAGATTTCCGCGGATTACACAAATTTCATCATCGCCTTTACTGAAGCCGGTCGGGACCATTTCCTTGTCAGTAGATTCCATTCTCGATCCCGATAGACAAAACTATCTTCAAAATTTTTCACTGATTTGCGGTACCTCATAGCAAATGGTAATGTTCCCATCCGCCAAGCCTCTTTTAATCTTGTCTCTGCTTTTGTTAAGGTATCACTGGCCATAGCAATCAACACATAACATCTAATCTGATCTCGTTTGAATCCATATTCCCTTAAAATTCTAACGGCTTTTCTGATTTTGTCCGGATCATCAGGCCGATCATAAGATAGCCATAGATGTCGAATGTTTAATTGGCTTAACTCTTGGGCGATTCTCTCGGTAATCAAATCAGACTGTAGACCCCCTGCAAACTCAATTCTGTGCTGAGTTTTAAGCATTTGAAATACTGTTTGAATATGCTGTTGTGAGCAGGCCAATAGATTATTGTCCTGGACTATATGCCCCTCAGTTATTGGTAATTCCCTCAATTTACCTTCTCGTTTGGGGACCAAACAGTACCAGCATTTATTTGGACAACCGCGAGAGGTAAAGACCACACCCTTTTTTATATACATTCCAGGTATAAATCTATTGCCAACATCACCTATTGCCGGCCCACCTATAAAAATCCGGTCACCATATTTTGACCATTCCTTAATCAACCTAAGACCTCGCTCAATATCCCAGGTAAACGTCACCGAGATATGAACCTCATCAAAAAGAGGACAGCCCAAAGGCGGTTCGCCGACAAAGGCATTCTCATCGGTCGGCGTCATTTTTGTCCTTCTCGGAAAAACCCTCGCAATATTTATTGGCAATTCAGTCATCCTATTGTTCCTCTTTTCCTGGCTATGACTCATTGTCTATTTTCCATTGACCGCTTCCAAAATTCTTAAACCAAGCCACTTTGCAACAGGAACCGTCACGGCGTTTCCGACCGTTCGTTCGCGAGCTGAGTGAGGTATTCCATCAGTCCATCCAGCAGGCAGTCCTTGTAAAGACTCCCGCTCAGCGTGTGAAAAGCTACGAAATCCCCATTCCGGTCCTTCATAAATGAAATCTTGGTATATACTAATTCCTGATCGTCCTCGCGTATTAAGACACGAAAGGGCTTTCTGTTTCGATGTGCATTGAGACAAATCATTTTTATTAGACTGTTTGAGCACCATATCCGCAAATCTTTGAACGGCTTTCTCAGAATTGAACCCGACCACGAACTCACGATGCCGGCTCTGACCTGTAAACGCCGCACTGTTCGCTTCGATGATAATGTTCCAATATCCGAGATAGGACATCGCCGTTTCAAATTCCAACACATCAGGGTTAAGAACATTTTCGCGGATAAACCACCGGGGTTTGCATCTCGCTGCCATTGCAAGAAAGTATCCAGCCATGTCGGGCTTTTTTGTTTTAATACTATTTGCCAAACTGCTTCGTATGGGGCAAGGGTCTCCGCCCACAAGTCCCATGCAGGGTCGGATTTCATTTTTGGGTACATCAGGCCAGTGCTTGGCAAGGATTGTGAGGCAGTGCTTGTCATTTTCCACCTGAAAAACGCATTTCATTCCCGCTTGTTCTAATCCTAAATCGAGGCCGCCTACGCCGCTAAACAAGCTGCCAAAAGTAATTTCTGCTTCCATAAATTAATCTTCACAAAAACCGAAACAGCCGAATGTCATCTCGTGATAAAACTTGGCACACTCGCAGCAGCCTTGGGGACATTGGCCATCAATCTTCAATGAGCAATCCTGCTTTATTTCTGGCTCAGGATTGCCCCAGACCTGCTCATCGGTCAGTGGTTGTGCCGGCTTAGGATTCATCTTTTCTTGTCTTTTTCTCT
>CAZCOB010000116.1:0-3521 GCA_964500415.1 uncultured Dehalococcoidaceae bacterium
CTTACTCCGGTAGAGTATATTGAAAAAGAACTCGCTAAAATCCGTAGTCCAGTGTTACCTATGTGGTCAGCCAGCACAGGGTATTGACTTTTTTTTGAAGAACTGTTATTCTAATACGAAGTGTTCCTCGAAGTGTTAACCTTATATTACTACGGGATATAAGAATTTCACTTATGCGTGTGGGGGCAGGCAGAGGCCGGGACAGTGGTGCCCGCAAGGAATGCGCTAGTGATGCTATGCGTTCCGCTGTGCAGGTCGGCGGTGATGTTGAACGTGATGTTATATGTCGCCGTGGCGCCAGCGCAGGGAGGAGACCGACCCCGGTGGCAACGGGGCTTGATATGGGCAAGAGATGGTTGCTGAACGTGATGAGGCGCGTAGTCACATCACCGCTGAGTTTCCCCGATGACACGGTGTTCGCTACTACGACCAAGCGTGGCTGAGGAAAGCCACGGATATTGTGGGAGGCAAGAGATGGAATGCAAACTAAAATAGGAAGAGACCTGCGGCAGCAGGTCTCTTCTTTGGTTTTGGCGATGGCGGGTACCACCACCATTTTTATTGTAGCACGTAGCTGATTCTATTGGCAAAGCATGGAGAAGCGGATGGCGGTGACGATTGGCTAGAGTGATTATTCATGCCCATGGAGTCTCCCACGCAGGTGGGACGGGTCGGTCTTGGGCATCAGCGACATCCCAAATATTGGTGGGATGAAGCGAAAAGTTGCTCATCCTAATGTCATTCTGAGGGAGCGGAGCGACCGAAGAATCTAGAGACCCTTCGCTATCGCTCAGCGTGACATCAGATGAATGAAGAAAAATAAACACGAAAGGAGAAAAAATGAAAAAAATATTTAGTATTTTGTTTGCCGTGGCACTGGTGCTGGCTTTCAGCCTGGTGGCAGTGTCGGCGGCGCCGGTTTCGGCCAGCCCGGGAACGACTTATTATGTGTCTACTTCAGGGAACGATACTGCTGGCGATGGAAGCGTAGGTAGTCCCTGGGCGACCATTCAGCACGCCGTTAACACAGTTAGTAGTGGCGACACCATCGAGGTATCTGCGGGGACTTATACTGAGACAGGGGGACCATTCTATACGGATCACTATGGGCTGAAATTCGATGCTACCAAAGGTGGCATAACGCTGAGGGGTGCCAATGCCGGAATCCCTGGCACCGGTACGCGTGGACCCGAGTCCATAATCGAAGGACCCGACGTCTTGCACGGGAATGCCATCTTTATCTTCGATGGTGCCGACGGTGTTATAGTTGACGGTTTCACGCTTAAAGCTGGTGACGATATTGTCGAGAATAGAGCCGACGATATGGTCATCAAGAACAACATCATAACGCCTATCTCCGGAACTCCTCAAGACACCCTGGCACCTGGCATCTTCGCCTGCGAGTGTACCAATATGACGTTGTCCTATAATTGGATTCTGGATATAGGTATGAGAGACGATACCACTGGCGGTTGCGCAATCTACCTTGGGTTGGCGGGGGGTGGCAATCCTGTCACTAACAGTCTTATTGAACATAACCTGATAGACAACCCAAGCGGGACTGGGATTCTTGCGTACGACACTACTGGCGGCGGAATCACCATAAGGCACAACACAATCAGGAACGTTGGAACCTCTGGCGTTTACCATGACGATGGAATTAGGGCGGGCGCATTGGGTAACGGTCTCACAATAGAGTATAACGATATATCCGGTTGTACCAATAATGGCATCCAGATTAAACACGATGCTGCTAGCCACACCATTCATTACAACAGCATCTATGGTAATGACCAATACGGAGTAAAAAACACTGATGCTGCAACCGTGGATGCCTCGGGCAACTGGTGGGGCGACCTCGACCCGACCGATGACCTCTCGGGTAGCGTGGACTACACCCCTTGGTGCGCGCTCGACGGCACGTACAACAATCCCGGCTTTACCCCTGACTTGTCTGAACTATGGGTCGACGACAGCAGCCCGCAAACCAGCACAAAGGCCTATATCGAGGAAGGCATAGACATGGTTACCGGCAGCACGGTGCACGTGGCGGCGGGGACGTATACCGGAGCTATAGTGGATAAGGATGTGACAATCGTCGGAGCGTCCGGTGGAACATCTGTTATTAGTAGTGGAGTACCCTACAAAGTAGGTGGTGCATATACCACTGCGTTTAGGCTTGATGCTGGTGCTGATGGGGCTGAAATAAGCGACTTCACTATAAACTGTAATGTGGGTACCAGTTTTTATTTCGCCATTTTTGCCCGGACGGTAGATGATGTGACTATTGATAGCCTGGAGATAAATGACACCGTACAAGGCATCTCCAACTGGGGAGGTAGTGGCTGGACCATAACGAACAATACGATAATTGATACAGTGGCTGCCGGGGGGGGAGGCATAGGCATCTTCCTTGGCGCTCTGAATGGACCTTCTGGTTATGGTATCTGCTGCGATAACCTCGTCCAGTACAACACGATCGATGCATCGGCAAGTGCTGAGGACTACTCGTGCCCCGCGATCTCCTTGGCTCTGGATTTGCGTTATGATGGCTACCTTAGTGTAGATGGCAGCGAGGACATATCGGGCAATCAAATTCTCAACAACACTATAACGGCTTCAGCGGCTAACAATTTGGTAGGCATAGAGGTGGGGACTATTCTTGGCGACAGCGAAGACGACCCCATTAGGGACGACCCTGATGAGATTGCTGCCGTAATGACTGCCGGCGCCGTCCACGATAATACTGTGCAAGGAAATAGCGTGGATGGAGCGGATATAGGTATTTACTTCTACAATGTCACTGACCTGACAATCACTCAAAACACTGTTGAGAACAACGTCGGGTACGGCATGTACGCCGAGCACGGGCAGAGCGGCACCGTCATTACGGGCAACACCTTCACCGATAATGAGGTTCAACTTAGTGATGAGACAGTTGATACAGCAACCTTGGATCCCCTAGATATTGCGACCATCTTGAACAGCAATACCTTCGACCGTGCCGTGACCGTTGACCAGCCGGGCGCATCCCTCCTCCATGTCATCTGGAGCAGCATCCAAGACGGTATTGATGCCGCCTCTGCAGGCGACACCGTGAATGTGGCGGCGGGGACGTATGATGAGCAGGTGGTAATCGATAAGAGCCTGACTCTACAGGGGGTGGGGGATACTACTATTATCCAGCCTTCTGGCCCAGTATTGACAGCTACAACTAGTATCCCATGGATTGGTGGTGGTACTGGCACAATGTCGGCAATAGTCTCTGTTGAAGCGACTGGCGGTACCGTTATCATAGAGGATCTAAAGATCGATGGATCTCTAATTACCGGCAAATCAACTACGTGGGTTGGTGGTCTAGTTTACCTTGAGACCAGTGGCAAAGTAGAAGGCGTGACAGTCAATGGAGGCTCAACTCTGCCTGATCGTACTGCAGGTATATTTGCCGCTGCTATAACTGAATCTGCCAGCCTAGAGGTAACTGGGTGCACTGTACAAGTCTACACTAGGGCAGGTATATA
>CAZCOB010000117.1:0-3465 GCA_964500415.1 uncultured Dehalococcoidaceae bacterium
ACACATTAACTCACGAAAAAGCATTTGAATGTTGGGAATTTGTCGGTAAATCATTAGTCCAAGTAGGAAACACAATCCAAGAATTATTAAAGGCTCAAGTAACCTATTAATCCAACTAAACACAAGAGGCGTCTAAGAGGGGCGGAGCCCCTCTTCTATAATTATTCCCCCTCTCCTTCACCCTGCCTCAGAAGGAGAGGGGGATATAGGGGGAGAGGTTAATTAATAAAAAATATAAGGCCGTCATTTTTGACCTTTTCGGGACATTGATTAAAAATTTCTCCAGCAGTGAGTACGCGGCCGTCTTCGCGGAGATGGCGGATATCTTGTCTGTCCCGCCGGATGAATTCCTCAGTTCGTGGGTAGCGGCATTCGACCAGCGGGCTACCGGGGGATTCCCCACCACCGAGGACGCCATAAGAGACCTCTCCCTCAAGCTAAATCCCTGGGTAACCGACGCCCGAATCAAAGAGGCCACTCAAATAAGACTGGACTACACCAAGCGCTCGTTTATCCCGAGGAACGGTGCCATCGAGGTTCTCAGTTACCTGAGAGAGGCGGAATACAAAGTCGGTCTTATCAGCGACTGCACCTGTGAAATACCCAACGTCTGGGATAGCACGCCTTTCGCCCCGCTATTCGATGTTACCATATTTTCCTGTGTAGCCCGCATTAAGAAACCCGACCCGCGTATATACCTTCTGGCCACGGAACAATTGGGGGTCGAATCGCAGGACTGCCTGTATATCGGCGACGGCAGCAGCCGGGAACTGACTGGCGCTTTACAGGTCGGCATGCACCCCGTATTAGTTCGCAACCCTGAAGAGGATCGCAACGATGTATACCGTACGAATTTCGAGGGAGATAACTGGCCTGGCCCGGTAATATCGTCATTAAAAGAAGTTCTGGGATTGCTAAAGCAGTAGCAACCCCGCTCTACGAATACGCCTTCCGGCTTACACGCCGATTTCAAGGGCTATTAGAAGTACCGCCATCAGGTTGTTGAATGTGTGCATTATCATGGGAGCCCACAACGACCCGGTCTTATACCTCACGATGCCGAATATGACTCCCAAAACGAATATCGAGGCTATCTCGAAAAGGCCGTATTGCAGGTGAAACCCCGCCCAGACCAGCGATGTTAAGACGACCGTGCCGACAATGCCGATTCTGGTATGCCTGAAGCCTTCAAACAGAAAGCCGCGAAACAGGACCTCCTCAAAAAACGGCCCGAAAACAACGACGGCCATCCAGAACAGCGCCGGCCAGACACTGGTAGCGTATGCCTGTACCATAATATCCGAATCAGTAGCCCTATTGAGACCCATGTTTACCAGGACGGATAACACGATGTACGTTACGGAGATAGCCAGCGCTACAAGAACCGTACCAGTACCGATTGACTTAAAACCGAGGTAATCGCCAATGGTCGCGCCCCTGCGGACTTTAATAATGATAAAAATCAGGCCGATACATACAATCGCCGAGATAACAATAGCGAGAGAAAGAAGCAGTCCCAGGTCAATGGTCTCCAGCCACTCTAAAAAATCAAGTTCAGTTAAGTCAATTGACGTTTCGGTAACCAGCTTGGCGATGATGAAGATGACCGCGATTACCACCTGGATAACAACACTGATGAATATAACCAGAACGCCCCATCCCACTGTCGCCCAGAAGCCCCACACGCGTTTTTTTGTAATCGTATTTTCTATCTCGTAATTCACATCTGACCGCCAGACTCAGTATAGCGCCATGATATACGAACATAAACAGGAAATCAAGCAATTTCACCGAAAGCAATTATTAAAGAAGTATTGTGTTGATGTAAGATTTTCAGCCAGTTATAATTGAAGGGTGAAGATAATCCACTTCGCAGATTTACACCTCGGCGTTGAGAACTACAGCAGGATTGACCCTGATACCGGGCTATCCTCACGCTTGAACGACTTCCTGTCTGCCCTCAACCAGCTCGTTGACTACGCCCTTGAAAATGAGGTTGACCTTGTCCTGTTCTGCGGCGATGCCTATAAAACCCGCGAACCCAGCCAGACTCAGCAGCGGGAGTTCGCCAAACGCATCAACCGACTGGCCACCGGCAACATACCGGTATTCCTGCTGACGGGCAACCACGATATGCCAAATGCCAGCTGGAGGGCTACCGCCACCGAGATTTTTGATACGCTGGCGGTGAAAAATATCTACGTCTCGTCGAATCGACCCGACATCTATAAAATCCCGACGGCCAGCGGTGCCGTACAAGTCGCATCTCTGCCCTGGTTGAGACGCAGCACCCTACTCAGCCGCGAAGACATGAAAAACCTCAACCTTGACCAGATCAATGAGAAAATGCAGGAAGCGTTAACCCGGGTGATATCCGAAAAAGCTGCCGCTCTCGACCCCACCCTACCCGCTATACTGGCCGCCCATGTCTGGGTTACCGGGGCGAGGGCAGGCTCGGAAAGTATGATGGCCATAGGGCAGGAGCCGGCCGTCCTGCTCAGCAATATTAACCTGCCAGCCTTCGATTACGTGGCGCTGGGGCACATTCACAAGCACCAGGTCCTCTCGGAAAATCCACCGGTGGTGTACGCTGGCAGCCTGGAGCGCGTGGACTTCGGCGAGGAGAACGAGGAAAAGGGGTTCTACGTGGTAGACATCGAGCCGGACCCGGCCGGCGGTAAAAGGCAGGTATCCTTTGATTTTCACCCCGTTAACGCCCGCCGTTTTCTCACTATAGATGTCGCCCCGGAAGCGGACGACCTTGACCCTACCACCACCATACTGCGAGCGATATCCGGGAAGGAGACAGGCATCAGGGATGCCATCGTACGCCTGAAAATATACCTGCCGTCATTGCTTGAAGGACAACTCCGCAATAACGATATCAGGGACGCCCTGAAAGATGCCCACTACTCCACCATTGCCCGCGAAATACACCGCGAGACGCGCCTGCGACTGGGCGACCGCGCCGCAGAGGATATAAAACCCCTCGACGCCCTGAAAGCCTGGCTGGAAACGCAGAACATCCCGCCGGAACGTCAAAAAGTCCTGCTGGAGTACGGTGAGAAGCTGATAAAGGGCGAGGACGACCAATAAGAGGTTAGGAAACCTGTGTCTCGGCCTGATAGTGGTCCTTGGCGTCAAATATAAAGAACGCGGTTATTATCGCTACTATCGTAACCCCAATTGCCGCCCAGGTTAACACCGTATCAAAGCCGAACCTCTCCAGCAGATAGCCGCCGGGCAGCACGAATATCGCCCCCGTATACTGCATGGTGGAGTAGTAAATGCCGAAAATCTTGGAGCGGTGCTTTGCCGGCGCCTGGGTCATGATAAATACCTCGGTTACCGGCATACGCAGGGCCATATTAAGACCCTGGAGAAACAGGACGAAGTAGAGGCTGGGACCGAGCTCTACCAGTTTAAAGGCGTAAATCAGTACCCCGGATACAAGTCCCGTGGCGA
>CAZCOB010000118.1:0-3424 GCA_964500415.1 uncultured Dehalococcoidaceae bacterium
GGCAGGCTACCCGGCCAGGTTTTCGAAGTGAGGCCTTACCTGTTGAACCCTGCACTTTAAGATGTTTAGTGCAATATGTAAAAAAAGAGGCTCTCCCAATGGACTCACACTTTGGGAGAGCCTTCAGTTTACAGCGGGGGACGCTCTAGAATCAAATCCAGGCGTTTTCTCGGGGCGGTGAATGTTTCTCTTCCAACTGGGGGTAAACCTACACTTCTTTCTTGAAGAGCCGAATTTCAATGTCGGTAGTCATACCGACCTTCACTTGTGCCCCTCTTCCATCGTAGTATAGATAAACCGCCGGGAAATTGCTTCTGTTAAAACCTATGTGGTAATCTCCAGCGCTCACAGCAAAGGTGGCGATCCCCGATGTGTTGGTCATCACAGCAGGGGGCGGTCCAGCATTGTCATTGTTAGCCCATAAATTAACCTCCAGATTGGATACGGGAGTACCATCAATCTGGAGTATCTTCACTCGGAGAAGAGTCTGTCCATCGGGCGAAGGAGCTACTACTGGGGCGGCAGGCAAGACAGCAGCAGGGATCCCCTCTCCATTCAGGATGCTCGTCACAGCAGCGATGATATAGGAAAACCAGCGGCGAGACTCATTTTGAGGATTCTGTTGAAAGATGTCCCACAGCGACTTCAGAGTAGCATCTCTGCTGTCAGCGACAGCTTTGGTGATCTCAGTTTGAGTATAGCTCTCGGTGTACTGCCAGTATATAGGCCTGATACCAAGCTCAGAGCGCTGCTGCTCCAGGCTCAAGTCCATAATACGAAGATAGGGAGCTGCTTGAGTCAGAGCCTTCTGGAGCATCTCTGCCTCGCTCTTTGCCTTGTCTCGCTCAGAAGTAATAGACGTGTAGTCAGTCTGAAGCTTCTTGGACTGTGAGTTCGTCGAGTTCAGTTCAGCTTCTAGATTCTGGATACGGGTTTCTGCAGTGATAAGGTCACTCTTGACCTTGTCATAGTCTGTCTGGGAGATTCCCTGAGCACATCCCCCTGACCCTACTAACGCTGCTAGTAGAACTATTGTCGACCACCACTTCCAGCATCCCATGGCTCGCACCTCCTCTTGCAACCTGACTCTAGCTACTGCTAGATAGGTCTGCCTTTCCTGCAAATGTGAGTTCTTCGGACATTGATATCATGGTAGCACACACCCACTAAAGAACATCCAAGGATTCGGGGGGGGGGGACTAAATAATTTCTAAAGAAATAAGCATGTATATCTCTCAGGTGACACATGCCAACGTATACTATGTTAGTCGGGTGGCATCACAAACAGGTCACAACGGACAGGCGAAAACTCACAGAAATATCACAGTGCTTCGTTTAAAAATGCCGACACGGGGAGGTTATCTGTCTTTTTTACCTTTTTTACCATCCCAAGGTGGAAGGATTGAGCAAGCAGTTACGCAGATAACAAGTAAGTATTCCCAAAGGGAAATGGCGGGGAATTACTCCCGCCATTTATGGTTTCTCCAGATGAAACATTTTGACGGAAAGTTCAGCCCTATCTGCAACGGGACTATTCGTGAGACTTCATTTCATGGACCTTGGAGATAGTAGCTATATCTGCACATTGAGGAATTCTACAACTATTTTACTACTATATGCAGTGAAAACCGAATGGTAATGGTTATACAGGAGTTATCGCTGGAGATGGTGAGGCCTTGGTCCCTGCGTAAAAAAGGACCGCCAGATTTTACGCTTGACACCCACGCTTATTTGTCATGATGAAAAAAGGAACGTTTTTATTCTTGTAACAATTTAAGCGATTGTGATCTAGGTTAAACAAAATGGACGATTGTTGGATCGTTGACCCGTCTAAATGCCCCTAGCCCACCCACTCACTTTGCCAAGAGACCTGTCACCAAATTTGCTTAGTCCCAACCCACGTGCCAAGTTCAGGAACCGTCTCGATGTCGCTCAACTTCGCATCCTGAAGATCTGTTGACGATGTTGAAACCAGCTCGGATAGTGTGCATAATGTACTCGTGGGCGTCAACGCGGTTGACTCATACAACAGCGATTTATTAACTGCCAAGGGGTAAATAGCTTTAAAACAACTGATTTACGATCTGGTCGAGGGGCTACTGATATGGATGAGCAAGCACCAACAGAACAGACCAAGGATACACTTGAATCTTTTCTTGACCTGTTCAACAAATATGCGGAAGAAGTCTTCGGTGAGCGAAGACGTGGCCATCTTGATGTTCTCCGAACAAAGTTGCAGAGACTAGAACCCCAAGTAACGAAAATGTTGTTAGGGATTCTCGGTGATAGAGTTGTCGGCGTAGCCGGAATTGGTCGCTCAGTGACACTCTCTATCAGTGACCTTTTGCCCACTGCGTTGATGGGGGGAAACAACGAGGAGAAACATAATTTCTACGATTTCAAAGGGCCTGTGACTGCAATTTTGACCAGAGCGCTAGGAGCCATAGAGACAGGGCTTTGGCCTCCGAAGGAGCCTACACCGGTACTTGTCATTAAAGATAACGAACTTAGAAATCGCTGCTTGGATCTACTAAGAGCTTCGACCGCATATGATAGGGTGATTCGAGAAGCAACCACCGTCCTAGAAGATCGCATTCGGAAGAAGCCACCACATGCAACGTTGGCTCGCTTGATTCCGCAAGCCGCTGACCAGACAGGTGAAAACTTAGTGAACAAGCTGTTGTCACCGGATAAACCAGTTTTGGTTATCAGTGCCGAAAAGCAGAAGCGGATCGCATTTCACCGGATAATGCTAGGTGTGTTTTCTTACCTTCGAAATCCATATCACCACAAACTCAATCCCCTTACGGAATGGTCGTGGGCATGGTCTACTGTCGGCTTAGTAGATAGGTTACTGGCTGAGATTGATTGTTGCTCGGTGACTCAATAGGGGCCATACCAAGCAGGGTGATGAAGAAGCAGTAGGCCTGCAATCTTTAATCCTGCCGGTCTTATCATTACTAATCTCCTCCTGGAGCTATTTGCAATTAGTCGATAACCACTTCCGAGACAAGCCAGTAGGGACCGATGCAGTCATCCGGCAACGTTTGCCCGATGTATTTTCCCACTATTACGATAGGAATTTCACCACCGCCGACCTTTATAATATCCCCCATACGTGCCACAGCTTTGCCCTCACCATTAATGATCTGGATTTCCTTCCCTTCAGTATATAGCGAATAACCATAGGGCCAGATAAGCAGATTTGAATCACCGACACCAGTAGCAGGTTTTAACCGCAGGTGACCATTATCAAGTACCAAAACGCCTGTAGCTAACGCCGATGGATAAGGCTCTTTGGCATACTTCTCTAGTTGTACCGGGAAGAAAGATACAGACGGAGCGGTATCCTGTGACTGTGTAGTTAAGACAATAACCAGGACGATTGCCGCCACCGCTATGATAAGAGCCGGACGCAGCCATT
>CAZCOB010000119.1:0-3398 GCA_964500415.1 uncultured Dehalococcoidaceae bacterium
ACATTCTCACCATTAGCGAAATACTTCTGCATGGGTATGCTCATAATCTGGTATTCCGTTGCTGTGCGCTGGTTTTCATCCACATTAATCATGCAGAATTTAAATCTGCCTTCATACTCCTCGGAGAGTTTTTCGTATATCGGTATAACCATCCGGCAGGGACCGCACCAGGGGGCCCAGAAATCGACCTCTGTGGGAATGTCCGACCCTAGAACTTCCTCCTCAAAATTTTGATCTGTAACTTCTACTATCTTGCTCATATTGCCTCCTTTTTGATTGATTCGTTAGAGAAAGAACTTGTTGCCCTTTCCTGAAATTCAAAATTCTGCGCATTCCGAGGTCCTTATTGTCGTTAGTAAGTGTTTCGGGGACCTCCTTTTCCAAACGAAAGTCTGCATTCTTTATCTCATCCTCAGACTCTGGTTCTATCAGGTTTAGCCAGACTGAAATCGAGAGAAAGGCGGAGGGTTTCATGACTCTACGGATTTCACCTAGCAGTCTTCTTCTATCCACTGCCTGGGGGAAAAAGAAAGAATGAAAGACATCAAATAAGAGAACTACATCTACAGACTCATCGGTTAGCCCGATTTCCAGTTCCCCCGAAGTCTCCATCCTATCTATGTTTTTTAAGCCCGCTGACTCCCCTCTTTGCATCAATGCCTCCAACGCTTCCTTGTCTTTATCCAGAGCATACACTCTTCCCCGCATACCCACTATTTCGGCAACGGGAATAGTATACGCCCCATAGCCACAGCCAAAATCCAGCACAGTCTGGCCTTTCCTGATGCCTATTTGGTGCAACATCTCAAGGGCTTGTAATTCCAGTTCCATTAACTTGCTCTTGACTATATTTAAAGGCTGCCCTTGCCGCCCTGAGAGACTGATTCATCAGGCACGGTAAGCAGCCAAGATAAGTCTTCATGCATTATCCTATTTAAATTCGCCGTTGCTTCTCCTTTAGCCTCTCAATTCTGACAATGATGTTTTCCGCTTTATCCTTCAGTCCGGTAACAACAGCCTGCAGTTCATCACCTGATACCGGAGCCACCTCCGTGATATCCCCTTGGGGGGCAGACCTCAAGGCAAAGGCGACATTGATTACACCTGTCCTGGTTTATGTGAGCCGTAGTCGAAACAATCGAAATAGCCTGCTGCGGACAGCTTTCAACGCAAAGCCCGCAGCCACGACATAAGTCCCTTATTACTCTCAACATCCTCTTATCTCCTCGAATCTGTCACCAGACTTTATTCCCACTTTTCCAATTCTGCTGACCGTTTTCCGGCCACTATAATCGTAAATCCGGCATCGGGGAAATAGCCTTCTCTGGCGTCTTCCGTATGATGCACCTCTCCCGGCCTCTGAAAGAGCGTTGAAACGGTCATCTCGGTCATAAAACCTGCTTGTGCTATGAGCCTATCAACCTCATCACAACTGTAGAAAGTAGCAAATCTGTAGAAGCGGTGCCCCTGTGCCTTTTTCATCTGGTAAAATTGGCCCCAGGGACTCTCCCTCATTACGAGGCCAAGCACCAGCTTGCCGCCCGGCATCAGGATGCGCTTGGCTTCTTTAAGAACCTCAAGAGGCGAATCCAGAAAGCACAGGGTGACAATCAAAAATACTGTACCGAATGATTCCTCGTCAAACAGTTCCTGTTCCCCCCTCCCCAGAAAGGCGGTTACGCTTCTGTGCCTTGCCATCTCAATGAGCTTGATTGAAGGGTCAACGCCGGTCTCTATCCCCAGTGCCTGGGCGAAGCGGCCGCTGCCGACACCTATCTCAAGCCACGGCTTTGGTAGAGCCGGCAGGAGCGACTTAAACGCCTGCGCCTCCATGAAGAAGATAAGGCTTCCCTCTTCGTCAAACCAGGCATCATATTCCAGTGCCAGGTCATCGAAGGGAGAAATTTCGCCGTCATTTCGCTTCATCCGTGCATTTGATTTTCCAGTTCGGTGATTGATTGATGGCATTCTTGCTCCCTTAAGAGAACTTTTCAACTTCACGGCGCTCATTCAGTAATATCTTGGAAGTAGCAAAATCCACTTCGACTAATTTACCTGGTATGACCCTTTCTTCACCAAGAAGTGTCTCCAGTTCCACCCGACCGTCGCACAGTCGCATATGTGCTATGTCCTGAAGCACCGGTTCATCACCCCATTTATTTAGATAAGCTTTAGCCAGACACACTTTGCACCTCCGTTCATTCCATAAGAGCAGCTAAGTCATGTTGCTGTTGGCATACCTGCCCTCGAAAAAATACTATCCATTACCCCTTTAATTTCCCGAACTGCTACCCCATTTACCGGGATCTTACCATCCATGCTTGAGTTGAAGATACCGGCGTCAAAGTGCATACACCCGACTACCTCGATGTGCCGCTCCTCCAATTCCGCTTTCAGCCTGGTGGCTATATCTTCTGATGGCACCTTGTTCGTAATAGCCCAGACATTCTTTATACCTATTCCTGAAGCCAGGTCATATATCTTCTGACCTACATTTACTGATTCTAAAGGAGGCTCGACCACGATAAGCACGCTGTCAATACTGGTATCGACGCCCCGGCCAAAATGCTCTACTCCCGCTTCCATGTCCACAATGACCAGTTCGTCTTCTTGCAAAGTGAGCTTCTTCAGGAACTCGCGGCTTAGTACCCCCATAGGACAGGCACAACCTTCCAGGGACTGAAGTATCTTGCCAATGCTGACCATCATCAGGCCATCACTTTGAAGCAGATGTGGCTCAGGAATCTGCGCTGTTACAATCTGGCTCTCGCTCAGGACATTCGTCTGGGCCATTTTCTGTCTCAGTCCTTTCTTCCCCCCGACAAGCTCCATTAGAGGCACGGGCGGATGGTTAAAGCCCAGCATGCGGAAAAGCCCTGAATTTGATTCATCCGAGTCCACTACCAGCACATGGTATCCCCTGGCCCGTGCTTCATTCGCCAGCAGGGCAACTATGGTACTTTTGCCACTGCCTCCTTTACCGCAGACGGATATCTTCATCTTTTTTCTCCTGTTTGCCGCCTTCTATTGTGATTATGGTGTCAGCTTCACAACATGGTAAAAAGGGACTTTTCAGTTCTCACCTTCACCATCCCATATTCTGTCTAAGCTAGAGGGTCTTCTCGCAGGTCGATGCCCGCAATGCTGCGGGCGAAGCGCTGCTTGGCATCCATGTCGGTCTCGCGCTCAATCATTATCTTCTGCGCCTGCGGCGAACCGGCGCCGTGCATGGACTCGGTGTGATAGCTGGGGGCAACCACGCCGAAGCACATGGCGTGGATGAGCGACAGCATGCGGTAGCGCTCCTCGGTGGAATAGGCGGGGTCGCCTTTGAGATACTTGTCAATATATTTACCTATCTCCGGGTGCTTGAAGTCCTTCTCGGAGGGGGTGGTGAC
>CAZCOB010000120.1:0-3357 GCA_964500415.1 uncultured Dehalococcoidaceae bacterium
CAAAAGGTTTTTACTACATTTTGGCAAATTTTTCTTGAATTATTACACTAAACCGGGTAGTGTATTACTTTGAAATGGCTATATTTTTTTAAACATCCCGCCCTTATTAGCAAGGGCAAATCCTACAATAATGAGAATTATTCCAGCCACAATATTAGTCCAAGCCCTATCCATCTGATTCCAATTCTGGACTATACCGAAGAAAAAAACTGCCAAACCTGCAGTAATACCTATGCTTGCCCAGAATTTACAAATCTCTTTGCGTTCCATTTTGTATTTCCCTCTTTTTAATGTGATTATAGCAAATGCAAGATAAAGATATTATTTTAATAGAATGGGTAGATAGTAAGGGCATGGAAAGGTGGGAATACCTTGATGAAGTTGACCCATTATTGCCAGATACTTGTTATTCAGTGGGGTTTTTAATTGAAGACCATGCTGAGTATAAAACCATAGCACTTGGATTAGGGACAACCCAAGTGCTAGGTCGGACAACTATCCCGATGTGTTGCATCAAGCACATCACAAAGATTAACGCTTTTTCTTAGCTCTATCTCTGGCTTGAGTTAGGTCTGAAGCAGCAACACTTTTCTGTGCCTTTGTGGATTTTGGGTCTCTTAAGATTCTACCAGCTTGGGATGCGACCCTAGCTGATGTTTGCTCGTTTCTGCTTTTAGGCATTTTTCTCACCTCCTTCACTTTTGATTAATTGGATTATTTCATCGACCATCCAGACATGATTGCTTAGTCCTGCTGCCATTGCCGGTGTTCTATGGCACGGGTTAGCTAACGATTTATGTGGTCTAGCAAAGTTGTAGTGCATGAAATAAAGAGCCAAAGCGTATTCGTGGTTTTCTAGTTTTTTAGAAAAGGCATTGGTTAATCTCGTGAATCGCCTCATACTCATTCGCATTGTAAGGTTTTGCCTTTCTATGTAGCTTGTGGATACCTTTTCCATATCTGGAAAACCTTTAACAAGTTTTGCCCTTGTATGAGTGCATTTTGGTGGGCTGTAGTGTCCATTGTGGTCATATGTAGTGCCATAGTACTTAACCAACATGGCGTAATCGATATCTTTGCCAAAAGCAACATCGGCTGCGTAGTAATACATTTTATGACCATCTGTAGTTAGCTGAACACGGTTTGAGAGACGTTCCTTAATATCCTTAAAAAACTCATAGGCATATTGGGGTTGACGTAAGCCTACGAGCCAACTTAAAGCTAGCTTTGTATCGGCATCAATTGCTACGAATGTCCAAACATCGCCATAACCGAATTGCCCTTGTTTATTCTTAGGAACATTCTTTTCTTTGGCATAACAGAATGACCAGATTTCATCGCATTCTACCCGTTGGCAAGATAGATTCCTTAGATTATTGTCTTGATATTCTAGACAAGCAGCGCCTACCTTTCTGAGTAATTTAACAACTGTATTTATAGCAGTGCCAGTTATACGAGCAGTGCTACGTATAGAGTTTCCTTCGCATAGAACCTTGATGATTTGGGCTTGACGGTTTATACTTAACTTATTCATATCAATGTCAAACTGATTAAATTATAACATGTCGCTCAAGCATTGTCAAGAGGGTATAATAAAAATATTATATCATAACCATTTGACAAAGTATAATAAAAATATTATACTATGGTTGTTGTAATCCCGATTTTTGATTACATTGATAAAGATGGTATCAATGTTATAAGGGCTTGGCTTGACCAACAAGAGACGAAGGCAAAGGCTAAGTTAGATGCTCGGTTAATTACTTTAGAACAAATAAATCGAACGGAGTGGGCTAAATATAATGTGGAAGTACTCAAAGGTGATAAGGATGGCTTGATTGCAATAAAGGTATCATATCGAAGAAACCAATACAGATTGATAGGATATGATGGACCAAATCGATGGGAATTTACACTTTTGGTTTGTGGTAAGGAGCAAAACAATAAATACATACCTTTAAATATGGGGAGACAAGCATTCGAACGAATAGCAGAAGTTAATGCAAATCCAACAGGAAGGAAGATTCGCCATGATTTCGGATAAGGAAAGGCAGATAATAGATAGTCTAGCAAATAAGGAATATCGCGAGGCACTTGCCATTGAACATGTTAATACTACGCTTGCCATTCAAATTCGTATGATGCGGGAGAAGCACCAATGGAAACAAAGTGATTTAGCAGCTCACTTAGGCAAACATCAAGAGACAGTCTCGCAATGGGAAAATCCTGACTATGGACGACATAGTATGACAACCCTGAAGGCACTCGCAACAGCCTTTGACGTAGCTTTGCTTGTAAAATTCATACCCTTTAGCGAATTGGTTCAAGATATGGTCAACCTCTCTGAAATACGCCTGTCTCCACCTAGTTTTGGTGAAGAACAATACCTTACCTCAACATCGGTTGCTGTGACCTCTAATCTTACGGAAGATGTCATAGTTATTGATGCAAATAACCCAAGTCTTGTTTCTACTCTCAATATATCGGACAAAACAAAAACTAGAAAGGAGCCGGTACTTGCGTAAAGGACTTCAGCAACGTCTCACAGAAGAATATCGCTATGCTGTAACCAGAATGCAGCAGGAAGGACAGCCAGTAAGGAAGTTATACTATTTCAGCGTTTTTTTTGGAGAAGCACAGCGTGTGCTTAATTTTGAATGGAACCGTGACCTTGCACTCATATACACGGTTACCTTTCATACCTATACACAAATCAATGCTGCAATGCAGTCGCCTGTACTTATGCAATTGCCCATGGATTGGACAGCCGTTTACGACAAACTGACCCTAGCTGCCTTTGACTTGACTGCCTACTTAGAGAAGGCAAAAAATGATGGTAGTGAAGAACTGTGTCAAATATTAGGTCGCTTAGCTGAAATCGCCTACGTCGTTTCAGGGAACGGTATTTATCTACATGGGAGAGGGTCTTTTAAGTTTTAGGCTTCCAGCGTGCTTGGGCAGCTTTCTTGGCTATCTCGCTACGTTGTTCGGGTGTAAGTTTCTCTGCTCTTGCCTTACCACCTTTTAAGCCACCCTTATGTCCTAAAGCTTTATAGTCAATTGCATTAGACTGCGATTCTGTTTTGTTAGTAGCTTGTTGAACTACATTAAATGCTGTTATTGCAAAATCATGTTCTTTTTTCTTGCGCCTTGCCATACTTTAAGAGTAAACTGCGCTCAAGCATATGTCAAGGCTTTTGAATTTCAAAATGATACACTACCCTAAACCGTGTATAATTTTTGAGAGATGGAGCAAAGAAAAAAGAAAAAAAGGCAATGGAGTAAAGAAGATGTCCGGGCGTTGAGGCAACACCTGAACTTAACTCAAGTGAAGCTAGCCGAGGAATTAGGCACGCG
>CAZCOB010000121.1:0-3352 GCA_964500415.1 uncultured Dehalococcoidaceae bacterium
GCTTACCTATCTCTTCGGCGTTTTTCCTGTCTATTCTCTCGCCGTTCCACTCGATGCTGCCGTCGGTTACCTCCCCTTCCTCGATGTGGAGCAGCCCCGATATTGCCTTGAGGGTGGTGCTCTTGCCGGCGCCGTTGGCACCGAGGAGAGCGATGATGGCGCCGTCTTCCACGGCCATGGAAACGCCGTGCAGTACCCTTATGACATTGAGGTAGGTAACCTCAATGTTGTTTAACCTGAGCATATATTTCTCCCCTGTCGGGTTGGGGGCGCCGCCCTTGGGCGGCGCCCCGTTATCTATGTATTGTGTGTATTACTTACCAAACCAGTCGAATTCTTCGTACTTGACTACCGGCGCATTAATCCAGTCGGTCAGCGGTGTGATCTCGCCTCCCTTTACCTGGAAGACGCGTACCGATTTCGACAGGCGGTTGTCGCCCGGCGTATAGCTTACCGGGCCGTGCAGACCGCCGACATCGTAGTCCTTCATCTTCTGTATGCCCTGCTCTTCGAGGGCTTTCCATGAATCGGCATCGCCTTCGGCAAGGGCGTCATAGCCGGCGTTCTTAATGGCGGTCTTCAGAATTTCCGCCACGATAAGGCTCTGCGCCCAGCAGGTGATGTAGTCCATATTCTTCTTTTCGTAGTCTCCGGGGTGGTTATTCTTGATGTATTCGGTCATCTTGTCCATGGCTTCTACATCGTCACCCCAGTTAACGGTCGGGAATACGCCGTAAACGCCCTCGGCGATATCAGCCCCGGCGATATCCACAAAGGCACTGGTAAAGCTGGCATGACCGCAACCGATGGTTATGCCGGGGTACATGCCCAGCTCGTAGGCGTTCTTCACTACGACTGCCGTTGGAGCCGGTGTGCTGGAGATGTAAAGGATATCGGGATTTAAAGCCTTAACCCGGGTCAGGGATTCCATCTCGGAAGTTGTCGTGCTGGCATGTTCTTCGGTGGCCACGATTTCAATCCCCATGTCGGCGGCATAAGCCTTGGCGGCATCCCTGGCGCCGTAACCGGTAGAGTTGTTCAGCAGGTGCAGCGCCATCTTGGGTTTGCCCGTTCCCTTCCAGATGTTATCCATATAATACTTGGCGAATACCAGGAAATCGTCGCCGTAATCGGGCATCTGGCCGTATATATGCTGCGGAGGACGGTAAATTATCGGCGAGGCGAAAGCGGCCATTCCGGGAAATCCGGCGCGGTTGGCAATCTCCATGGAAGCCGTCATCATGGCTGAAGAGGATGTGGTGTACATCAGACAGCCTTCATCCATGAAATTCTTAACGATGGTTACGACCTTCGACGCATCATAGCTGTTATCGCGCCAGACAACCTCAACCTCATAACCTTCCACGCCGCCGAGTTCCTTATTGATGTATTCGAAACAGTCGAGGTTGCCATGCCCCATGGGCGCGCCTTTTTCGGCGGCCTTTCCTGTGGTAGGCGTGGTGATGCCTACTTTTAGCGTCTTACTTTCTTTATCGCCTTCGCCGCACGCACTGATAAAGGGCATTACGGTAATTATCAGCGCCAGGCAGATGATGGTGGCGATAACCAGTCTCCTTTTTTTCATTTTTTCCCTCCTCTTAAGGTTTATCGATTCGCTGTTCTTGTTTCCAGCCGTGAACTACATACCCCGTACCCCCTTTTACTTGTATTTAATATGAAAATGGCCACAAGCGGTAGGCCGACTTAAAAAGCGCCCAGCGGTGGGCCAGTCCCCGCGGCTCGAGTATCAGGAAAAGGACGATTATCAGCCCGAAGAGCATCGGGGTGACGCCGGTGGCGAATCCGGAGGGGAACATGGTAAACGTACTCTCTAGAAAGGGAACCAGATTCATGGTAAGTACCTGCTGTAATATCCTGATAAATATAACCCCGAAGATAGGGCCTATGGAAGTGCCCAGTCCACCGATGATTATCATACCAACGTATAATATCGACTCCGTAAAGCTGAACTGCTCGGCGTTGAGGAAGCCTATCCAGTGAGCGAGCAGGGCTCCGGCGATGCCGGCGAAGAAGCACCCGATGAAAAAGGCCAGCAGCTTGTAATAAAGGAGATTCACGCCCATTACCTCCGCGGCAAGGTCGTTATCGCGGATGGCGATGAAAGCCCGCCCTACCTTGGTCCTGGCCAGGTTCTTGGCAAAGAAAACGCATAAAGCGGCTATGATAGTAATAAGATAAAACTGGCTCATTTCACTGCGGAAGACCAGTCCGCCTATGGAGGCGTAAGGCACCTTGATGCCGAGGAATCCTCCCGTATAGCCCCAGTGGTTGATGACCCAGATAATGATAAACTGGGCGGCAATGGTGGTGATGGCCAGGTAAAAACCCTTGACGCGTACTGAGGGCAGCCCGAAGACAATACCGATGAGTCCGGAAACAACCCCGGCCCCGATAAGCCCCACCAGGAAAGGCATCTCCAGCCGGTTGGTCAATATGGCCGCGGTGTACGCTCCCACGGCGATAAAACCGGCATGCCCGATGGACAGCTGCCCGCAGTAGCCTACCATGATGTTCAGTCCGATAGCCGCAATGAGGGTAATACCGATGAGATTGAAGACTCCCAGCCAGTAGTTGCTGAAGTACATCGGTGCCGTGAAGAGAATAGCGAGAAAGGCGATGAGCAGCACCCGGTGGGTCTTGGTGCGTACTATGGCCATGTCTTCGGCATAGTTTTGATTACGCGTACCGCACGGTAAACTCATCTAAATCCTCTCTATAAAATGCCTTCCCGTATATCTTGCGGATTTAATAATTTTCATAACGATGCTGGTTTTTTAAATCCTCTCGATGCGCTCCTCTCCAAACAGTCCGTAGGGCTTGATGACCATGACGATGATGATGATAACGAAGGGTATGATATCCTTGACCCCTGCCCAGATATACGGCGTCAGGTAACCCCCGCCGAGGCTTTCACACAGCCCGATAATCGGGCCGGCGATAATAGCTCCGGCGAAGGAGTCCAGTCCCCCGAGTATGACCACGGAGAAGGCTTTCAGCCCGGTCTCGACCAGCCCGTGGGTAATGCCGCCGATGCTGGATATCAATACCCCGCCGATAGCCGCCACGCAGCAGGCGAACATCCATGACGTCGAGAATACCCTGGTCACCGGGATGCCGCAGGCCTGTACCGCCATCTGGTCGTCGGCGGTGGCCCGCATGGCGATGCCCATCCGGTGGTAGCGGAAAAACGCGGTCAGCAATATGAATACCAGCAGGCAGATGACGATTACCCACACGTATTCCTGGGAGATGACCGCCGGGCCGATGTGGACAACGTCCCGGGGGAAAAGGCGGGGCAGAGCGTCGACGCTCCACGGCCAGATGAACGTTA
>CAZCOB010000122.1:0-3341 GCA_964500415.1 uncultured Dehalococcoidaceae bacterium
GAAGCCTGGTTGCCAACAAGGAGAACCTTTGATATCTCTACTCACCATCCTCGGTAGTGTTGAAGAATACGAAAGAATCGTGACCGTAGCGACCGCGAGTAGCAAGAATACTCTTAGTGAGGCGATGTTATGCTAAAAATAGATTGTAATGGAAACCAGAAGTTGAGGGGGTTGTACTGCTTGTTGCGACCCAGTTGCACAAACCGTCATAATGTAAAATGTTAAAATGACATGGTCACTGGCTCAAATACCGTAAGATCTACAGGCAATCTGCCAGATTCGCAGTGCTCAGATTTTCACTATTTTATTTATGTTTTTTCTTGCCTTTAGATTTCTTCTTTTTCCCTTGACGCCTCAATAGCCTAGATTTGTATTTTTCTAAAGGTCTCATCTTATCTTCTAATTGTCTAATAATTTCGTCTTTAGCCGATGATGATGCTTCTGCCACTCGCCGCTTCTCGGCTTCGCGCTGGGCTATCTCGGCGGCAATTTGTGTCGCCGCAATTGGAAGATATTGAATGGGAACTCGCGCCAAAACTGACTCCACGGGTTCTCCGTATTTATTCTGCAGCATCTCCTTGTATTCTTCGCGTAGTTCCTCTATATTGAGTTTCGCTTGTTCGATAATACCTCCAAATACTCGTGCAATCGTCTCATCATCAAGTAATTTCATGCCCGATTGTGCAAGACCTAGAACAATTCTCTCAAAAGCTTGCCTGGTGGATTCAGCATCAGCCAAATCACATATTGTCGAAGCAAAACTCAAAAAAGCCTGTGGTTGCCATGTTACGATAACATTCCGCTCTAAGAGATTAAGCATAGAGGTATAACTAATAAACCACGCTTGGTGTTTTTGACCATGTTCAAGAACGATATTATAATCCCCTTCTCGTTCTTTCCGGATAATGTTGTACACCTCTGCTTCAGGTTTAGCTTTCCTATATGGATCAAAACCTTGATCTGTCTCATTGTCTGATTCTGCTTGAATATACGATTCTAATCTTTTAACAATTTGAGCAGCATACTCTTCTATTTTTGTGAAGTCCGCTTTTACAAAGCCTGGCCAGACCTCAAGATCAATAACCTCAATACCGAGCTTATTAACTGTATCTTCAAAATTTATTTCGTTAAAGTCGTGCTTTTGAAAAATGCTATAGAGGTAACTTTGCCAGTTACAAGGGTTCCCAGCTGCTTGCCAGTTGACAAAGCCCTCCATAAATAGATTTGGTTTGCGGTACGGAGTTTCCCCATTAGCTGATGCCATTACATCTGCTGAGTTTTGGCCATGGTTTTTTATTACATTGTCTGCATACCATAGATGTACTTTTGTTTCAGATAATAGACTGGCAGTCGTAAAGAATCTCAAGTCTATCTTTTTTAATCTCGTTATGCAGTCTCTAAACATCGAATTACCATAACATCCTACGGCTAATAACCGAATTTGCGTATCCGAATCAATAAGCCAAACTGTCTGTCTGGCAAGATTAAGTCTTTCGGCTGCTTCGTCACCAAAGACTCCCAAACCATGAAACGCGAAGAATCCTTGTGAAAGTCTTCCAAGATAATCTATTTCAGGAGCACCTGCGTGCATAAAAGAATCGATAGATATTTTAAAGAAAGCTTGCCGTAAAGTTAGGTTATCATACCTAGTTGAAGCCGACGTAATGAAAGTAAAGATTGAACCTGGAAGAGTTCTGAGATGACCTTTTGAAAATAGGATGCTCGCCAAGCTAAGGCCACCTTCTCTAAAATACTCTATTAATGAAGATTCAATATCATTAGATAACAAGTTCACCTGTTCATCAGTAAGTTCGGAGAAGTCTCTTTTAATCCTAAGAACAATAGATTTCTTAAAACGCTCCCGCATATGCCCAAAGGCTAGGCGTGTTTCCAAAGCGTTCTTTACTGCATTTTCGCCGACTTTGAAGTCCGTCTTTTCTTCTACTAATAATCCACTTTCAATGGCCCTTGAAATAACCTTAGATTTAAAATCGGGGTCGATCTTAATATTCTTTGGCCAACCTGATATTTCTAATGCTACATCAAAATCGAATCTACTAAGTTTTTCTAATTCTGGCAAAGAACCTTGCATTGCACTAAGAATTATCCCAATCCTTTGTTCCTCGAAGTCTTTCCGTTTACAGAATTCGTTGAACACAAAAAATCCAGCTGTAGCAGTGTTTTCTTGTATGGGACTTAATGCACTCTTAACCCCTTCACGAATTTTAATTATGGTCCTTGGTGGGACAGCTTCATCAATACTTTGTAGCAATCTTACTAAGTTCTTATGCTGTCCATCTCGATCATCGTAAGATAGTACTCTAATGCGGTATTGTTTCAGAAGTTCGTCCCTATCACGATATGACACATTCGGGGCAATCCAAATTACTGGCTGTGTAACACCTGTTCCTTTCCTTGCAGCTTCGAGTACATGTTTTACATTTGAGTCAGATATCGAATAACCTATAACAATTATGCGGTTCATTTGGAATATCGAGGTCATTTTCGTCCGCCAATATTCCCATTTACGGGCATGAAGAATCTGTTGATAATCTTCTTCTGTTAAAATCAAACCATCCTCTTCGGTAAGATCTCCATGTAATTTGATGATTCCGCCAGAAAAATCCGGCACCAATAAACTAAAATGGTCCTCCGAATTGGTATATTTTATATATGATAGTCCCAAAGTTGCCAAGTGTTTTTGTATCTCATCATCATAATTTGTTGTCATGTATACCGAAATCGGCCATTTTGCAATTATCTGATAAATCGTACTTTCTTTCGTAGGTTTCAACTTATCGCGAAGTATTTCCCTTAAAGTATGACCACCTAAAACCTTCCTGGCTTCAGAAAAAATTTTTGAATAGTTGCCTTTTTCGAGAAGAGTCTCCAAGTAATTTATATCAGTCTTCGGATTTTTCTCTTTTATTCTTCCTGTGGACATATTTGCCAGACTCTGCCAAGTCGGATACCCCATTTCAACTGAGGGCCCTGAACCAACCAATAACCAAGCCTTGCCAGAAAGAAGATAATCATAAAGATATTGATCCATATAATTATGCTCCTTATATACGATTATTTTATGTAACTCTATGATAAAAACGTTAATCTGTCAAAAATATGAAAAGATACTACTTAAGTTGGCTAATAATTGACGTGACTAAAGGATTAATAACCCGGAGGTGGAGGATAAAAATGATACATGAGATTGTTTTAAAGAGCGAAGAGACAATTCAACAAAACATCGAAAAGTTACCTTTCCCCATCTCTTTATGAAATATCGGGAAATGTCGCAAAACGGTTAACGTCTCCAGCTACAGCTTTGTCGTTTCCGCAGATAT
>CAZCOB010000123.1:0-3280 GCA_964500415.1 uncultured Dehalococcoidaceae bacterium
ATAGATGATATAAGGCTTAGTCTTCCCCAGCCGGCGGAATAGAAGTTGGCTTAGTATAGACTGAGTAGCTGATTGCATAGCGCTATTTCAGGGCCTAAACCGAGTCGACTTGTGCTGCGTATGATAGTTCTCATCTATATCAAGACTGTGGAGAACGGAGCTTCCGGCCTTCGCAGTCCCTTAGGGAAGCAGACACTGCGCAAAGTAGCATTTTTGATGTTTTTTATCAGGGAAATTATTGTAGACAGGCACCGTTAGAAATTACGGAAGGGCTCAACTTGCGTCACCAATAAACAGTGCTAAAAAAGCGAAGATTTCTTACGGGGCAAGCATAACCAATGCTAAAAGTTCAGAAGCTTGTTGAAGACAATTATTGCTTTGGTTTTTGACTAAAGCATGGAGATTGTTGTTTTTAGCCTTCTTTGAAGGAGGATTATTATGTGTAGAAAAACAGGTTTCTTATTTTTAGCGCTCGTCTTTGGGCTGACGCTCTCGGCCGATGCTGTGAATATCGTCTGGGTTTCGGAGTGGAACACAGATGCCAATGGTGTTCCTTGTGACCAGGGTTGGATTAACCTGCTTGAGGCTCAAGGTTACAATGTTGAAGCCGATACAACGGGAGACTATATGACACTCGATCCTAATAAAATAGCCAACCTTGAGGCTGCCGACCTCATTATTATAAGCCGCAATTCAAACAGCGGTTATTATATTGACGAAGAAGATGAGATGACCCAGTGGAATTCCTTCAAAGCGCCGATCATATTAATGACTACATGGTTCAGCAGGAGTAACCGTTGGCAGTGGGTAAATAGCACTTCTATAGAAGAATATTATCCTGAGACAACAATGGATATCGTGGATGTTAGCCATCCTGTATTTGCCGGCGTGACGATTGAGGTGGTCGATTCGAATAACGTAGTAGATGTTATTGATGAAACCGTAGATTCGGGTGAAAGCACGTTCATTACTTTCGACGATGTTGGAAATGGGATTTTACTTGCCAGAAGATCGGATGATGGCAGTATATGGATTGCCGAGTGGGCAGATGGTATAAACTTTTACGCGGGAACCACTCAGGCTCCCGCAGGCAAGCGTATGCTGTTTACTGCCGGTGGTGGTGGAGGCCAGGAAGCTGGTTCAATGAATCTCAACGAAGAGGGGCAAAAGATGTTCCTCAACGCCGTGGCTTATATGTTAGCCAGAGAGCCTAAGGCCTACCGTCCGAATCCGGCCAATGGCCGAACAGAGGTGCCGCGGGATACATCTCTTAGCTGGAGGCCGGGTGTCTTTGCAGAAAAGCATAATGTGTACTTTGGAACAGTGTTCGACGATGTTAACGAAGCCGGTGTTGACGATCCGCGTGAAGTACTGGTTAATCAAAACCAGGACGCTTTGACTTATGATCCCAGCCTTTCCTTCGACCCGGCTCAGGACGGGCTCGAATTCAACCAGATATATTACTGGCGGGTTGATGAAGTCAATACTCCGCCCGATTCCGCAGTATATAAAGGCAATGTCTGGAGCTTTACGACCGCCAACTTTATTGTTGTGGATGATTTCGAGGACTACAATGACTATGAGCCTGACAGAATATTCGACACGTGGATGGATGGATGGGAAGATGAAAATAACGGTGCGGCCGTCGGCTATGCTGATCCGGATTTTGACGCTGGAGAGCATTTCGTTGAGACTTCAATTATTCACAGCGGCCTTCAGTCGATGCCATATTTCTACGATAACAATATGAAATACTCAGAAGCAGAGAGGCCATTTACCGGTTCGGAGTGCAACTGGACCAGGGATGGAGTTACATCATTGTCGCTATGGTTCAAAGGTTATCCGCCGTATGTTGGCGGTTTTGTGGAGGCGCCGGCAGACGCTTACACAATGACCGCCACGGGCACAGATATATGGGATACCTACGATGAGTTCCACTTTGCCTACAAGCAGCTCAACGGCTCATGCAAGATTATAGCGAAGGTTGAGAGTCTGGAGAACACAGACCCTTATGCCAAGTCCGGCATTATGATTCGTGATTCACTTGAGCCTGACTCAGTTAATATTGCGATGCTCATTACTCCCGAAAATGGCGTCCGGTTCCAGTATCGTAAATCCACCGGTGCTGAAACAGAAAGGGATTTAGATCCTAATACTACCGTGCCTCAATGGGTGAGATTAGAGCGTACATCAGGTGGACTTGTTAGGGCGTATTATTCCCCGGACGGCACAACATGGACGCCGTTTGCTTTAACGACTATCTCTATGCGTATGCCTGTGTATGTAGGTTTAGTCCTGTGCAGTCATAATCATGACGCTGTGTGTGAGGCTAAATTTTCCAATGTTAGCTTCCCTGACACTAATGTTGATCCGCAGTGGATCGATCAGGACATCGGCTTGGTAAGCAACGATGCCGAGCCTATGTATGTCGCTGTGTCCAACAGTGCCGGCGAACCTGCGGTAGTGTACCACGATGATCCTAACGCAGTGCAGATAGAAATCTGGACGGAGTGGGTTATTCCCCTGCAGGCATTTGCAGACCAGGGTGTGAACCTGACCAATGTTGATAAGCTCGCTATCGGCTTCGGCACTAAAGGCGATACGACAAAGCCTGGCGGTGCAGGTACACTGTATATTGATGATATTAGGCTATATCGTCCGGAATAAATGAGCTTTCTTTCCGCCGTGATTAGCCATAGGTGGAAGATGAGCTTGTCTCAGGCTAAATAAACCTATGATTGTACAGGTTCGGAGCCTATGCTGATTCATCCTTCGTAGTACTACGGAGAATGGATTAATTTGGTATGGGCCCTGTTTTCGTGAAGATTTTCCTTTATATACACGTAGTTAATTTGGTGTAAAAGGGAGATTCATAATTTGTCATTTTTCGCATAATAACGTCTGTGTAAGCACAAAGCAGAGACTAATATGATTTATTTTGTTAAGTGTAGAGTTTGGCTGTTAGCTTTGTAATGCGAGAAATTGAGATTTTACCTCTCAGTTAACAGCTCGTATAGAATCGGAAAGGAAGGAGGCAGCGTCAGGGCATATCGAAGTTCTTTTTTCAGAACGGAGTTGAGCACTTGTCTGGCGAAGCCGAGGCGGAGTCGTAAGGGTACAATTTCTTATAGGTTGTTCTATCTAAGAAGAAGTTGTTGAAGGAAGTTAGTGTATTGGTGTGTGGTAAAAGCGCAATTGTTACAATCTTTTTTAAGGGAGGTATAGCATGTGTAGAAGAACGATTTGTCTGACTCTTTTTGTTTTGGTGCTGAGCTTGGCT
>CAZCOB010000124.1:0-3041 GCA_964500415.1 uncultured Dehalococcoidaceae bacterium
GGGAAGCAACGTTATTACCTCGGCTATCCGCGGTTCTTTCCACAGCAACCCGGCCTCCCGCGCCGAGTTCTTCTCGCTGATTCAGGGGAAGTAATTTATATATCAAGGTTGGCATACTTGGCGTGCGCCTGGATGAAGGCCCGGCGCGGCGGGACCTCGCCGCCCATGAGCATCTGGAAAATTTCATCGGCCTTGGCGGCATCCTCCACGTTCACTCCGAGGATGGTACGCGTGGCCGGGTTCATGGTGGTATCCCAGAGCTGCTCCGCCGTCATTTCTCCCAGGCCCTTGTAGCGCTGGAGGGTGACCCCGGACCTGTCGGACATTTTTTCTAAATGCTTTCTCAGTTGACGCCATGAAATATCTGTCTCGACTTCTTTAGCGCCTTTGAGAATGACGTAAGATTTGCCCTCGATCAGGTGTTTTACTTTAGGGTAAGCAACGAAGCATTGATGAAGAGTGGAATTTTGCAGGACTTCCTTGTCCAGTTTTATTTTTCCAGTCTGTCCTTCAAACTCTATTCTGTATTCGTCTGTGGTAGGGACGGAATACATCCTGAACGGAAAATCGAATTCCTGGAACCATTTGGCAACCTCGAGCATTACTTCTTTATTAGATTTGTTGAAGTCAAGACGGTGAAAAGACTTGTCTTTTTTAAGAAGTATCTCGGCTACTTCTGCGGTTATTATTCCTTCTTGCTCAAGTCTATCAAGCCTTTGTTCAAACTCTTTTAAAGAATCGAGGAAGCCGCGTATTTCCTCGCCGGTCAATTTTATGGCGCCGTCGGTTGAATAGACGGACACATTTTCTAAGGCCCGCTTCGTATAATAATTGTGTAATCCATCGTCCGAATATATCCACTCTTGAGTTTTTCCTACACTCACGCGGTAGAGCGGCGGCTGGGCGATGTACAGGTGCTTGGCGCCGATGAGCTGGGTCATATGGCGGAAGAAAAAGGTCAGCAGCAGGGTGCGGATATGGGAACCGTCGACATCGGCGTCCGTCATCAGGATGACGCGGTGGTAGCGCAGCCGGGCCGGGTCGAAATCATCATCGATACCGGCGCCGATGGCGGTAACGATGGTGCGGATTTCCGCGTTGGACAGCATCTTGTCCGGCGGGGCTTTCTCGACGTTGAGGATTTTACCCCTGAGGGGCAGTATTGCCTGGAAACGGCGGTTTCTGCCTTCCTTAGCTGAACCTCCGGCGGAGGGGCCCTCCACGATATATAACTCGCACTGTGCCGGGTCTCTCTCTGAGCAGTCGGCCAGTATGCCGGGCAGCGTTCCGGTTTCCAGTCCGCTCTTCCTGATGATTAAATCGCGCGCCTTGCGGGCGGCCTCTCTGGCCTTGGAGGCGGTAACGCATTTTTCGATTATTTTCTTGGCGTCGTCGGGGTGCTCTTCGAGGTAGAGGGCCAGGCCTTCGTTGACAGCGCTTTCCACCTGGCTCTTGATTTCGATATTGCCCAGCTTACCCTTGGTCTGCCCCTCGAACTGCGGCTCGGGGAGCTTGACGCTGATAATGGCGGTAAGACCTTCGCGGACATCCTCGCCGGTCAGATTGGTGTCGTCTTCCTTCAGCAATTTGTTTTTCTTGGCATAATCGTTGAGCACGCGGGTCAGCGCCGAGCGGAACCCGGTGAGATGGGTGCCACCGTCTACGGTGTTAACGCAGTTGGCGAAGCTGAAAGCGGACTCGTTGAAACCTTCATTATACTGGAGGGCTACCTCAATCTGGGTGCTGTTGATGGACTTGGATACGTAAATGGGGGCCGGATTGCGGACTATCCGGTTTCGATTAAGGTGGCGGACGAAGCCGGTAATACCGCCTTCAAAGTAGAATGTCCGCTCCTGGTCGTTGGCTTCGTCTATAATGGTTATTTCCACGCCTTTATTGAGATAGGCCATCTCCCGGAGGCGCTCGCTTATCGTATCAAAATCATAGCTTATGTTTCCGAATATCTCCGTATCGGGAAGGAAGGTGGAGATGGTGCCGGTATCGTTAGTTTCACCGATTACCTTAACGGGCCCCTGCGGCACACCGCGCTTGTATTCCTGGTGGTAGACTTTACCTTCAAGGCTGACATCGACGTTGCACCACTCGGAGAGGGCGTTGACCACGGAGGCGCCGACGCCGTGCAGGCCGCCGGAGACTGTGTACGACTTGCCGCCGAACTTGGCCCCGGCATGGAGCACGGTCATGACCGTTTCCAGAGCGGAAACCTTGGTGGTAGGGTGAATATCCACCGGGATACCGCGGCCGTTATCGGTGACGTTTACAGATTTGTCCGCTTTAATCGTCACGACAATCCTGTCACAACAGCCAGCCATAGCTTCATCGACGCTGTTATAAGCGATTTCGTAAATAAGGTGATGGAGTCCGCGCTGGTCTGTGCTGCCGATGTACATACCGGGACGCCGCCGTACCGCCTCCCGCCCGCCGAGGACCTGGATGTCCTGGGCGGTATATTCGCCGGTGTTGCGTTTCCTGGTCTTCTTCGGGGAGGTATCTGGCATCAGGAGTCCTCTCTCATCTGAAAAAGATGACGGGAAATAAAGCGCTCGTAGTTAAAGGGAACACTGCAGCCTGCATAGCCTGTTACTACGATAAAATTGGCCGGCCAATTAACAGTAAATCTGCACATCTAGCCTGTTTAATTATAACAAATTTTGGCTGTGGAGTAAAGCTGGAAGAGGGTATTTACACGTCTATATCGACTAATTGTACGCCAGGAATGGAGCCGACCCGAAAGAGCCTGCGTATATCGTGAGTATTCCCGGAGTGGGGTACAGGTTCCATTGTCAGGACGTTCCTCTATCCACCTGAAGGCGGTCTGGTATTGGGGGGCGGCGGGTTCTTCATGCCGATTCGGAATAGTTCACTGGTATCCTTGCGCTTCCAGTTCATCGATATCCGATGCTGGGTGGGGTGGAGCATGGTAATGGCACCCGGCCGGGGGCACTCTTCCACGCAGCCGCCGCCGATAATCAGGACGTCGGTAACGACTTCGTGCTCCTTGCCGTAGTTAACGGGGTAAG
>CAZCOB010000125.1:0-3033 GCA_964500415.1 uncultured Dehalococcoidaceae bacterium
TGGACAAACAGTGGGCAGATATGTCCTGGGAGGAAAGGCGCGAGGAACGGTTTAAGAAGTGGCTTAATCCTGCCGGCGTCAAGTTCAGCAGCCCGGAAGCCGGCAAGAAATACAAAGAACGCGCCACCAGAATGATAAACGCCGTCAAGATAGAGATACCGGACCGCGTGCCGGTACATATACCCGCCGGCTCTATCGTAGCGTATAATGCCGGTCTCACCCTCAAAGATGTTCTGTACGACCACGAAAAAATTAAGCCTGCCTGGATTAAGTTCCTGAAGGACTACGATATAGACTCGAACGATGGACCCGGTTTCTTCTCCGGGAAGGCCTATGAGATTTTAGACTACAAGGTAAACAGGTGGCCGGGATACGGCCTGCCGGACGACCAGACCCTACACCAGTTCGTCGAAAGAGAGTATATGGAGGCGGATGAGTACGATATCCTTATGAAGGACGAGTTCGACTTCGGTCTCCGGTACTTCCTCCCGCGGACGTGGGGAGCCTTCGAGCCTTTCGCCAATTTCCCCTCGCTTTCATCCTTCCAGGGACTGCCCCAGCAGCTCATGGCCATGTCGCTGGACCCGCGCTTTCAGAAATTCTTTAAAGCTTTATCTGAAGCCGCTGAGGAGAACGCTAAATTTCAGCAAGTAGCGGCTGAGTGCAGCCAAATTTCCATGGAAGAGGGATTTCCGCCGCAGGCCAGCGGTTTTGCGCTGGCGCCCTTTGATACCGTGGCCGACATGCTGAGGGGCACTTACGGGGCGGTGATGGACATGTACCGACAGCCGGAGAAACTGCTCGAAGCCCTCGAGGTAATAACGCAGCGCAGCATCGAATCGGCGGTAGGCATGGCCAGTTTCTCCCTCAGCCCGGTAACATTCATCCCGATGCACAAGGGCGATGACAGTTTTATGTCCGTCAAGCAGTTTGAAAAGTTCTACTGGCCTACTTTCCGCAAGCTGCTGTTGGGCCTGGTTAACGAAGGACTCGTGCCGATGATGGTCATCGATGGCAGCTACAACGAAGCGCGCCTGAACATCATCAAGGACCTGCCGCGGGCCTCAGTGGTGTGGACGATGGAGAAGACGGACATGTTCAAGGCCAAGGATATCCTGGGCGATTCCGCCTGTATCTCCGGTAACGTGCTGGCATCACAGCTCTATACGCAAACGCCAAAGGCTATTAAAGAATACTGCCGTAAGCTCATCGAGTACTGCGCCCCCGGCGGTGGCTATATCCTCTCGCTGGGCTCAGGCATTGATAAATGCGACCCGGCCAACCTGCAAGCTATAATAGAGGCCGCCAAGGAATACGGCGTCTATAATTAGGCAAATCCCGACGGTAACTATGCCATGCTACCGTTACCAGGGATAACGGTAGCCATATGGCTTTAATAATTACCGCAGTCAGGAGGTTAATTATGGCAAAAGAATGGACGGATATGAGCTGGGAAGAAAAACGTGATGAACGGTTCAGGCGCTGGCTTTCACCCGACGTCAAATTCAACAATCCCGAAGCAGAAAAGCTCTATAAAGAGCGCGTCACCAGATTCATTAAAGCTATTAAACTGGAGGAGCCCGACCGTGTGCCGGTAATGATACCCGTGGAATATCTCCCGGCCGTTTATGCCGGCAGCAGCCTCAAGAAGGTAATGTACGATTACGATGAGTTGAAGCGTGCCTGGCTGAAATTCCTGCATGAATTTGAAATGGACTCCTTCCTCCCTCCCAGCCTTGTCTTTCCGGGCAAGGTGCTGGATATGATTGACTATAAAATACAGAAGTGGCCCGGGCATGGCCTGCCTGACGATGCCCCCTCGCACCAGTTTATCGAGGGTGAATACATGCCGGCAGAGGAGTACGATGCCCTCATCAACGACCCGGCCGATTACCTGCTGAGATACTTTTTACCCCGCTCCGCAGGGGTGCTAAAGCCTTTCTCGAAGTTCGCTCCCCTGACGCCTTTCGTTGCCATACCGGTCGGGTATATCGCGCAGTTCGCCGACCCGGAGATACGGAAAGCCTATGAGATACTCTTCGAAGCCGGACAGGAAGCCATGAAATGGGCGATGGCCGTCGGCGAAATAGCCCAGATAGGGCTGGCCGCCGGCTATCCCAACATCTGGGGCGGCATGTCCCAGGCCCCCTATGACATGGTCGGGGACTTCTTAAGGGGCACGCGCGGCATCATGATGGACATGATAAAACGACCCGACAAGCTCCACGAGGCCATGGACAGACTGGTGCCGGTAGCCATCAGCGATGCCGTGAGTTCGGCCAATGCCTCCGGCTGCCCGATTATCTTCATACCCCTGCATAAAGGCACCGGCGGTTTCATGTCCAACAAGCAGTTCGAGGAATTTTACTGGCCCACTTTCAAAGAGGCCATGATGGGCCTGATTAATGAAGGCCTCGTGCCGCTGCCCTTCGCCGAGGGTAATTATGAGCCCCGCCTGGAAATAATAAAGGATTTGCCCCGCAGTTCGACAATCTGGTTTTTCGAGCACATGGATATGGCTAAAGCCAAGAAAATACTCGGCCATACCTGTATCGCCGGCAACGTGCCGGTCACGATGATGGTCACCGGCCAGCCCGCACAGGTGAAGGAACGCTGCCGCCAGCTTATCGAGGTCTGTGCGCCGGGCAGCGGTTATATTCTGACGGCCGGCGCGTGGATGGACATGGGCAACCATGAAAACCTGCGCGCAATGATGGAGGCAGCTAAAGAGTACGGCGTCTATTAACTCAAAGGCAATTTAAAGGAGGAAATATTAAATGGACGGTACTTCCAAGAAATGGGAAGAAATGACCTGGCAGGAAAAACGCGAGGAGCGTTTTAAACGATGGCTCAATCCGCCGGATGTGAAATTCGTCAGCCCTGAGGCAGAAAAGCTCTATAAGCAGCGTGTTACGAGATTTATCAAGGCCATCAAGCTGGAGGAAGCCGACCGCGTGCCGGTAATGCTGCCGGCCGGTAACTCCCCGGCCTACTGGGGCGGCGGCAACCTCCGCACCCTGATGTACGATTATC
>CAZCOB010000126.1:0-2956 GCA_964500415.1 uncultured Dehalococcoidaceae bacterium
AAAATCGCGATGATTCTTGCTCTTAGGCGGTATTGGAAAATCAGGCTCAACTAATAATATTTTGTATTTCATTACCATAAGCGTTTTTGTCGAAGTTGGCTGCTTGTAAAAGCAGTAACCGAACTATTATTGGCGTTGTTTTCAGAAATTCCCTGTGTGTTCATAGAACAAAACCTCCCATTTCCGATACCCAAAAATTTCTGATTCAGGAATGTCCCTGCTGGTTGCAAGCAGGGCGCAATCGAGGAGGGGTTCCTATTATAGACACCAATTATAGTGAAGTGCATCATCCAGTTTTGGCGCCCCGCGCTAGGAGCACCTTGGTAATAAATTGTGGGCAAAAACTCTGGAGACACTTCTGCCGTACGGAAAAAGTCCCTTACTACCTGATATATATACGTTTTTAAGACCCTCGTATTTCTATTAATCCTCGACAGTTGGGAGACTTTCGAGAGGTAATTTCTAAGTTCAGCCTGTTGTTGTTGGCCCAGAAACCTTTGCTGCTCAGGTGGGAAAAAACCGCTATGAACCGTCAAGAACATCACAAACTTAGCCGGTTGATCTACCGACGACAGCTCTCTCTGAAATTTCAATAGTTCTCGTATAGCCTCTGACTTATAAGCTTCCTTTTTATCATTATTTTCATCGTAGTAAACAAGAGGAACAGTAATCCCATTACAAAAATCCAAGTTGTAAACTGTTACAATATGTTCCTGTTCATAGACCTTCCCAACAGTGTCCAATCCTTTTATTAACACTTCCTCGATATACCCGTCATACAATGAAAAGCTCTTGATTTGTTTCTCTCTCTCCAGTTCAAGCAGTTTCGCCTCAAGTTTCAAGATTTCTTCTTTGGATTGCTCGACCGACGAGGGATTCGGGTAATCTCTACACTGAAATGCAATAACAAAGTCCAAATATTCAAGCCAGCACAAAATATCATGAGCTTTCCTAGATGGTAATCCTAGATAGGTTAGTTTGTACCCAAGATTATTCCGAATATATCTCAACAAAGGCTTACACCAGTTCTCCCGAATCGCTCTTTTTGACGGATGGTCCATGTAGCTCACTGTTGTCACTCCCCCGAAAGCAGGTCTTCCAGTTCTTCCTTGAGTTCTTTTAAGACCATAAGGTAGTCTTCTCTATTGCTTGTGGAAGCTTGAACAAATCTTTCGTCAATTACTTCGAGACCTCTTTTAGCCTCCTCCGATAGCGTTATATCTATGCTCTCAAACACCTCAACTAGATCTTCTGGTTGTTTTTCATCAGATTTCTTCTTTCTCTTTTTAGCCAACTTTATCCGTCGCTTTAGCGATTTAGTCTCGGGGGTCTCCTTTGTTCTTCTAGTTTTACCTTTATCTTTCTTTGCCTTAATAAAACTTTGTATTTGCTTTTCAAGGGATTTAGCAGTTTTTACAAAATCTTTAGCAGCTCCAATCTTTTCATCTCGAAAGCTTCGCCTTTTTATGCGGTCATCAATTTGTTTCCAAATTCCTCTTATTTCGACAATATAGTCCAAAAGTTGATCTACCTTTTCATAACTAAAGAGGATAGCACTTTCCAGTTCTTCAATTCTATCAATTGCACTTTCTAGTTGTTCATCGCCCAAAGTATATTCTTGATATTTATTGGCCTTGTCATTGTAATCCATGGCAACTTTTGCTAACGCCTCATAGAAGCTTGTCCTTAATGTTGAAACTTCAAAATCTGTTCTCGCAGCATTTGGCAAAAGGTCTTGCTTAACCACTATGATTTCACCTACATATCTATCAAAATATGTGGTTCTTTTTCCAAAGTGCTTGGCCATTTCAGACCTTCTTCCCAATGCAAATCCCTGTTTTTTAAGAAGGAATCCTCGTAGGCTTGTATTTGTTATTTTTTTGCGAACCGCATTGAGGCAACCCCAAGCAACACCGAAAAAATCTTCATTTGACTTTATTTTCCTGAAAATTGGCATTAGAGGCGATTTATCATGAAATACATTATCAGTATAAGGCCTGTAGAGCCTTTCTATCTTGGTGTCAACTTGAAGAGTTAAGTTAACCAAATTGAATTGGGCTTTGTGTTCTTTACAGATGTCACTTACTTTTTCTTCTATTTTTTTGGCCCATTTAAAATTATTACGGTCAAAATGTAACGGTACAACCTGTCGCAAATAGTCAGCAACTTCGTCAAACCTCGATAGAGATTTGAAGAAAGAACTATCAAGATTTCTCATTTCGACTCTAGTACCTGTCTCTGGAAATTTATTTAATTTCAACTTCTTAAGCTTTATATTGTTCTGCAAAATTGATTGCAAATCAATCAGTTGTTCCCCCGTTATTTTTCCTTTGAACCTATCAAGTTGTTGCTGTTTCAGTGTTTCACGCATATTTTGAAAGTCAAATATTAAAAAATTAGGATTTGATTTTCCTTTGGCTCTTGAGTATATACGCAACTCATCGCACAAATGAAAAGCGCTGTATATGCCGATGCCTCTAAATCCAACATCTGCATTTGGGTTTTTATCAGAAATACCAACCCTAACAGCGTCTTTCATTATATCTTCTTCCATCCCGTAGCCGTCATCTGCAACAACAATCGAACTGCCACGAATTTTGATTTCTATGTTATCTGCACCAGCATCTACACCATTTTGAACATATTCCCGAAGTGCGTCTTTTGGGTCAGGATACATTCCTCTGGTTAGTATAGAAATTATTTCTGCGCCTATATGGTGCTTTGTTACTCTTATGGCCATTTTCTAATTCCCAAATCTTATGAAAGGTTAAATTTCTCTATCTCAATTTCGGCTATCTGACATTGAGACCTTTGGCTATACAATAACCAAAACTGAAATTCTGGTCAAACCAAAACATTTCAGGTAAGTTCTACTTCATAATGCACGAGCATTTATTTGTCTTTCGCAAGCCGAGGGAGGCAGAAGACCTTTCACGCATCAAATACAGCAAATTCC
>CAZCOB010000127.1:0-2932 GCA_964500415.1 uncultured Dehalococcoidaceae bacterium
ACCCAGGCCATTACCCTCGTCGCCGTTATCGGCGGCTTTACGGCTATCTTCGCCGCCACGATGGGCCTGGCCGCCAACGATATCAAGCGCGTGCTGGCCTATTCCACCATCAGCCAGCTCGGCTATATGATGCTGGGACTGGGGGCGGTCGGTATGATTCTGGCGGATGAGGGCCATGCCAGCGTGGAAATCGCCAGGGCAGGCGTGGCTGTCGGCATGTTCCACCTCTTTACGCATGCTTTTTTCAAGTCCCTGCTCTTTCTTGGAGCCGGGAGCGTCAGCCACTCCACCGGCACGTTCGATATGCGGCTGATGGGCGGACTGCGCAAGACACAGCCCTGGACGTATGCCACCTTCCTTATCGGCAGCCTGAGCCTGGCTGGTATCTGGCCCCTGGCCGGCTTCTGGAGCAAGGACGAGATACTGGTAAATGCCCTGGAAGCCCAGCCGGTGGTGTTCTGGCTGGCTATGATAACCGTGTTCTTGACGGCTTTCTATATGTTCCGAGCCATCTTCATGACCTTCCACGGCGAGTATCGCGGCGGCGCTACCGATGACGGCGTCGACCACAGCCATACCCACGAATCGCCGTGGGTCATGGTAGGTCCGCTGGTATTCCTGGCTATCCTGGCTGTAGGCGTCGGCTGGTGGAACCTTACCGGCGGTTTCAGCCATTTCATGGGACATGAGGTGGAGCACGCGGCGGAAAGCTTCGTCGCCGGGTTGTTTAACCCCTTCACCCACGTCCTGCCCGTAGCGGCCCTTATAGTTGGCCTCTTTGGCATCTTCATGGCGTACGTTATTTACTGCGCTAAATGGATTAAAGCGGAGACGCTGGGCAAAGTATTCGGCCCGCTGTACACGCTGGTCTTCCGCAAGTATTTCTTCGATGAGCTTTATGAAAACATCATCGTGAAGCTGGTCCTGATGAAGGGGCTGTTTACCGGCTTCACGACATTCGATAACAAAGGCGTTGACGGGGCCGTCAACGGGGTCTCCGATGTAGTTATGAGCGGCGGCCGGGTTATCCGTCATGCCCAGACCGGTCAGTTGCAGCTCTACGGTCTCTTCATCGGCATCGGCGTGGCAACTATAGCAATATGCGTGTATATATTCGGATGAGAGGGGTGAAGCTTGAGGGGGTAAAACCCCTTCAATAAAAAACTCCTCCCCCTCTCCTTTGAAGGAGAGGGGGACACAGGGGTAGAGGTAGAAAAGAGAGTTAGAAGACTGTTGGGAGATAATATAGTTGGAATTTAATTACCTGACCACCATAATCTTCCTGCCGGCGGTGGGAGCGATTATCATCGCCCTCATCTCCAAGAAGGACGACGCGCTGATAAAGCGCGTGGCCGCCATCTTCACCGGCATCCCGCTGGCTCTGTCGATTTATCTCTTTGCCGCCTTCGACCGTTCGCTGGGCGCCACTGGAGCCATCCAGTTCGAGGAGAAATACCTCTGGATAGCCCCGCTTAATGCCCACTACCACCTGGGCGTGGATGGATTGAGCATGCCCCTCGTCCTGCTGACCTGCCTCCTCGGCTTCCTGGCGGTATTCATCTCGTGGAAGGTTCACGACAGGCCGCGCGAGTTCTTCGCCTGGCTGTTACTGCTGGAAACCAGCATTATCGGCGTTTTCGTTTCCCTCGACCTGCTGCTTTTCTTCATCATGTGGGAAATCGAGGTTATCCCGATGTACTTCCTGATAACCATCTGGGGCTCGGGACGCCGCGAATATTCGGCCATCAAGTATGTCTTGTACACATTGTTCGGTAGCGCCTTTATGTTGGCGGGCATTCTAAGTCTGTACTTCACCACCCACAGTTTAAGCATGGTGGATATCGCCGGCCAGGGTCTGGGCATGGTGCAGTCGCTTATGCCGGTCGGGGCTATCTTCTGGCTGCTGTTTATCGGCTTCGCCGTGAAGCTGCCGATGTTCCCGTTCCATACCTGGTTGCCCGACGCTCATACCGATGCGCCGACCGCCGTCAGCGTTATGCTGGCCGGTGTGCTCATCAAGATGGGAGGCTACGGGATGATTCGACTCTGCGTCAGCATGTTCCCGGGGCCCGCCCAGGACTACGCTCAGATACTTATTATCCTGGCGTTAATCGGCATCATCTACGGCGCGGCGGTTACGCTGATGCAGACCGATATCAAGCGGATGATTGCGTACAGCAGCATCAGCCATATGGGCTACGTGTTGCTCGGTATTTTCGCCCTGGGGCAGGTAAGCCTGACCGGCGCCGCTTTGCAGATGTTCAGCCACGGCGTCGTCACCGGACTCCTCTTTGCCATGGCTGGACTGGTAATCCACAATATTGAAGTTCGCGACCTGCGCAAGCTGGGCGGACTGGCGCGGCAGGTGCCGGTGATGACCGCCGTCTTTTCTATAGCGGGGCTGGCCTCGCTGGGACTGCCCACCACCAGCGGCTTCGCCGCCGAATTCCTCATTTTCCTGGGCAGCTTCAACAGCACTGCCGTCCCCTACACGCAGGTCTATACGATTATCGCCATCATCGGCGTCGTCCTGACCGCCGGCTACATCCTGTGGATGCTCCAGCAGGCGTTCTACGGCCCGGTGAAAGAGGAATTTAACGGCGTCAAAGACGCCGACGGCATGGAGAAGTTTTACATGTTCGTCCTTATCGCCGTGATTATGCTGGTCGGCATTTACCCGGCCATACTAACGGATGTTTTCAAACTCGGTATTACACCCGTGGCGGCCCTGTTCGGCGGCTAGAATAAATAGAGGAGAGTAGGATTTGAATCTGGCCCTGTTCATACCGGAGATAACGCTGGCGGTCTTTGCCGTCCTGGTAATCCTGCTGGACCTGGGTGTGCGGCAGAAGAACCTGCTGCGGTCGGTAAGCCTGTCGGGACTGGTCATCGCCGGCGGGGTCACGGTGGCGATGTGGGGCGGCAGCTACAG
>CAZCOB010000128.1:0-2817 GCA_964500415.1 uncultured Dehalococcoidaceae bacterium
GAGACCTCAGTCTTATCAGGACTGCGCTCTAACCAACTGAGCTAATGGCCCATAGACTGTGACTATATTATTTTAATTGAAGATTACCCAATAATCAAGCTTCAGCTTTGCCCGGCTTACTCCGCAGGTTCTATCTTTACAAGCTCGATTTCAAAGGTAAGCCTTTTGCCGGCCAGCTGGTGGTTGGCATCCATGGTTATGCTCTCTTCCGAAATATCGGTAACGGTGGCTATAATTACATCGCCCTGGTCCGACTCCAGCGGCATTTTCTGGTCTATCTCCACCTCTATGCCCTCCGGCACTTCTGCCCAGCTGAACGTGAATACCAGGTCTTGACGATATTCACCGTAGGCTTCTTCGGGGGAAAGCGTCACCGTCTTTATCTCGCCCACTTTCATACCCCTGACGGCTTTCTCAAAGCCGGGAATCATGTTACCCCCACCCAGGACAAACTGTATAGGGTTGTCTCCGTCACGGGATGTGTCGAAGACGGAGCCGTCGTCGAGGGTGCCCGTGTAGTGCACGGATACTTTGTCGCCTGCTTTAGCTTCCCCTCCCCCGCAGCCGATTATTGAAAATATTGCCAGTATCAGCACCAGGACCGGGATGATTTTTCTGAGTTTCATGTTATTCTCCTGAATTTTTTAGCTATCGGGGGAAACTGCCGGCGGCAAAGAAGAGCACCTTACCCCAGTAAACGATTTCCAGCTTGGCGTTGTTTCTCTCAGCCAGACTGTATAGTTCCTCTTTGTCGAAGTACCTCTTCAGTATCCTGAACTGATGGCCGTTTTTTAAAGTGCGCGTTACCATGCTGGCCTTACTCCTGGGGATTCTGGCGATAACATCGCTCCAGACGTTGTCCATAAAGGTGAATTTGCCGCCGGGGACGAGTGACGCTTGCAGCGTCGTGATGAGGGCATCAAGTTCATCGTCGGTGAGAAGACTGATGAAAAATCCGATGACAGCGCTGTCGAATAACTGCCCCGCCGGCGGGTAGTGGAAGATATCCTCGCGGAGTTTTTCTATCTTGTGTCCGATTTTCAGTTCGTTTATCTTCTTATCGCATTCCCGGAGGGCTCTTTGGGACTGGTCTAATAGCGTTATCCGGTCACACTTCTCCTGGTAAGCGGGCAGCCAGAAGCCCGTACCGCAGGCGACGTCTATGCACCGGCCGCTGACATAGTCGGGCAGCAGCTTTTTAAGTACGGCGATTTCTTCGCGTATCAGGGCAGGGTCGATAATACTGGCGGAAGTCCGGCCGTCGTAGAACTCCTCGTACTCCGGCGCCCTTTCGTTATAGTAATTGAATAGCTCCTGCCTGTTCAGCGATTCCATTGCCTCTAGATGATAACATGAAAAGCTGAGGCAGCACCAATAGCCCCGCCCCACCCCTCGCCTGTTATCTATTCCCGCCCTTAGCATATTGTCATTCCCGCGAAAGCGGGAATCCAGACCGCATTTCACCCCGCCCCCCTCGGCTGTTATCTATTCCCACCCAAACCGCCCTCGCACCATCAGCCGCTTATCCCGCAGGTTTACCCTACCCCTTTTCGGGTATTGACGTCCCTCCTTAGTAAGGAGGGACAGGAGGGAGATTTATGGGGGATAAAGGGGGTGAGGACTTCATAAAAATGGACGATGACCTTAATAGGTCTATACTTTAGCTGTTTTGTGATATCATCATATGCTTCATTTAAAGTATTCGATATGGTATATCATAATTTTTTATCGATACATCTTTCAAACCATTATTGTATGCAAAACTAGTTATGGCACTTTTTGCTAGTTCTGGATTTTCACACGGACCAATTGTTATTTCGGCGATAGCTGATATGTCTATTTTAATAGGATAATACGGAATTATTGTTGATTTTCCTTTTCTATAACTAAGTAATCTAGAGATGATTGGGCCATCAGATATTATGCGCCATTCTTTCTCGTCTTTGAAGTAATCCAGTTTCATAGTTCCCGCTTTTCTTGTAAAATCATCAAGGAAATTTGTTAATTTCATGGTATCATTCATAACTGATTCAATATAGTTCGTAATGAAACTTTTTACTTCTCTTTCATATTGCGCCCTAGGATAATAAATACATTGATTAAGTTGAAATCTAGGCCATACTTCATCTTTCATTAAATTCTTCACATTAAACCCTATGGAATACGCTGAATTATATTCTCCATATCCACGCCATAAGCTCAAAAGGTCTCCATCATCACAAAAAGAAACAACGCATATATTTCCGCCTCGTTTTTTTATATCAACTAAAAAATTGCTTACTATGGTTTCCCTCTTTTGGTCAATATCTCCACTATTTTTCAATTCCTGCCAATATTCTTCAAGTATGTCCTCGGCTATATTAAAGGGTTCAACCATTTCGCTTGCATCGTTCATATAGCTAATATGTGTAGCCCATAATGCTTCTTCTCTCAATATACCTAATAATCCTTCTTGATTAGTATAGTGATAAATTATTTCTGGTATATCATTATTCATAATGTACTTACCTATACCTGTTGTCTCATTCTTTCCCAAATAAAAAGCACCTTAACCACTGGACAGCGGAAGGAAAGCTTTACCACTAGCTTTTTATAGGGCCAGTGGACCGACCTAGGAGAATAGGTGAACACACCAGTTAATCTCCCTAGAAAGGAGGTGATCCAGCCGCAGCTTCCGCTACGGCTACCTTGTTACGACTTCGTCCCAATCACCGACCTCACCCTAGGCAACTGCCTCCCCGCAAGCGGGGTTGACTCATCGACTTCAGGTGTTGCCGACTTTCATGACGTGACGGGCGGTGTGTACAATGCCCGAGA
>CAZCOB010000129.1:0-2665 GCA_964500415.1 uncultured Dehalococcoidaceae bacterium
GGCAGATTTGCCCTCTAGCCAGATAGCCAAAAGGGGTGACTAAACTGGAAAAACTGAATATTGTGGGCAAGCGTTCAGGTAACGGCTTTGTAGCTCATAAGGCTACGCTGGTAAACGCTCTATCAAGGGCATTAGCTGAAAGGCTGATGCTGCTGGACTTCACGGTAGGGCGTAAAGGCTTACTCGGTTACCTTAAGGCGATTGCGGGTTCAAACGTTGTCAAGGTTGTCCCTGCCAATGGTGCCGATAGCGAGTCGCATGGCATCGGGAAACGCCTCAAGGTGATTTGCGGTAGTAATACCAGTTACCTTGAGGACATGGCATGGGTAGGTGAAAAAACGCCGATGACCCTAGCCGAGGTCAGGGTAAGCCCGAACAACACCGTCAAGCCCAACATCGGGAATGTGGAGCTTGCCGAGGCACTTAACAGAACGCTACCCTTTACCGCTACCGAGGACAACAGACCTGTTTTACAGTGTGTGCTGTTCAAGGCTGGTGAGGGTAAGCTAAATCTGGCAGGTGCCGATGGTTTCAGGCTGGCAGTCCAGACCATAGACTTTGACGGCGAGGGAGAAGCCCTGATAGTCCGTGACGACCTGATTGGCATAGCCAACGCCCTGCGGAAAGCAAGGCGGGTAAACCTGAGCTTTGAGGCAAGCGGTGAGAGCCTTGACGGAATGAAGCTGATTATTGATACCGAGGCAATTCGGTATAGCTTCATAAGTGCCGATGGCACTTTCCCCGATTATGAGAAGCTCATTCCGAACGAGGCAAAAACCGTTGTCCACTTTGACACCGTGGTGGCGTAAACACCATTTGCAGCTTGTCAGGAGTTTCGATAATACTTTCAGTGTCTAACGGAATATTAGCTGTAAGTTGTAGGCGGTAAGAATCGGGTAATGGCGAATCAGCCGGGAATACCGTAACAGTGAGGTCAAGAGCCTCGGCTAGTTTTTCTTTGACATCATCGCTGGCATTCTCATAATGAATAGCGACGGCTGCTGGCCACCACCTTATCCACTCCTTAATCTTAGCTGGGTCCGGTGGTGCTGCCTCTTTGAGGAATTGCTGTAGGTTGTGTAGCTGCTTCTCTAGTAAGCCAACCCTCGCCTGAATGTCTTTTGTGGCGTCCAGAAGTTCCTTATCGCTGATGATGCCTTGGGCATGCTGCCAACTAAAGAGGCGGCGTTGCTGGTGTAGCTTATCAGCCCGCACTTGTATTCCCTGGATTTGGCGCTCGATACCTACCCGCCTACTTTCCCAGTCTTTTTGTTTGGCTGCCACTGCTAGCAGCAGCACGTCAAGGTTCATTAAGTTTGACATGAGCAGCATCCACACTCTCTCACTGAATTTTTGCCAGCGGATTCGGATATTGGGGCATGGCGGGTTCGCTTCCAGCGGTTCCGAACGGGTGCAGTGGCAATAACGCTTTTCTTGGAGGCTGTATTTTCGCGTCACACACAGGCCGCAGATTACTCGACCAGTCAGCCACTTGCGTTTGCCAAACCCGTAGCTTTTTTCACGGTTGCGCCTGAGGTTTGCTAAGATTTTCTCGGCCTTCTCCTCGTAGATGCGAGGGGGTATGAGTCCTCGAATTTGATGTCCACCCCAATCCCAGATGCCTGCATATCGCCTCGCTGTCCTGAGAATTCGAGCAACGGTCGACCTCGTGATTAGCTTGCCTGATGGTGTCCTGATGTCATGGCTTTGTAAGTCTCTGGTAATCTGGTTAAGACTATCGCCTTCGTAACCCCTGTCAAGAACTTCGTCACAAACAGTAATGAATGAATTTGGCTCAAATTTCTTATTGACCAACGTATAACCGAGAAAGCCTGGGCCTACTCCTGCAGGTAACTTCCCCGCCTCGGCTGTCTTGTGTTGTCCTCCCTTCAGACTAGCTCTATCTACCTTGGTTTTCGTGTCAACGCCCAGAGCGTGTAAGATAAACATAACGAACTGGATTGGCTCATCATCGGGGCGCAACCATTGGCTTTCCCTCACAAATCGCAAGGTTAACCCATGTTTTCGGCAATCGAGCGCGATTTGTAGGGCAGCGTCAAATTGACGACTCAGTCTGTCAACTCTGGAGAAACAAAGTCCATCACATTTGCCTGATTTCTTCAGGGCTATCGCTTCGGACAGGAGCTCTCGGAAGATGGTTCGCTCCTCAAGGTTGATGGTTGCGGGCTCGACGATGTGGCGGACAGCAATTAGCTCGTAACCATTGTTTGCCGCATCACTCACGAGTTCACTCTCCTGAATTGCGGGACCATAACCTTCAGCGACTTCTTGATTGCTACTACGGGTAACGCCTAATAAGCTCATTTTTCAACCTTCCTTTCCCTGGCCTGTCCTGGCCACTTTATCCCAAGGCCCCGGGGTAGGGGTGGCCCCTTAGCTGGCGGTGTTGGTAGCAACGGCTCAATCATAGCTAAAAGTTGGCGCACTAAACCGTCATACGATTGCCCCGGGGCCCTCAAGTGGTCGAGTTGGTCTTTAGTATCTTGGTGAAGCCGGATGTGGTTATAACTGTTCATGGTATACAGATGTTAACACAATAGCTTTCGGTTGTCAAGCGCCCATTCTACACCTCGTTAAAAGGTAACGAATCGATGGAATGTTCAATCCTCAATACGCTTCGGATACTGTGGGGGTGATTTGCCCT
>CAZCOB010000130.1:0-2542 GCA_964500415.1 uncultured Dehalococcoidaceae bacterium
GCTCAGACCCATATCACCTCGATGATTTAGGCGCCGAAGTGGAAATGTCCATCGGCGAGCCGGGTAAAGAGGAAAAACACACCTTCGATAAACCCACGGTGCTGGTAGCCCCTAAAGGACTCCATCACTGCCCGATAGTCACCAAGAGAATCGATAAACCCTACGTCTGCATGGCGGTATCGCTTACCGGAAAGAGGTCCGACTAAGCGGATATTTCCGAGCCGTTTACTAAATCGGTATTGTCTGGAGGTCAAACGTGGCTGAATTCGGATACGCCGGAGAAATTCTGAAAATCGATTTATCTGATGGTAAAATCACCAGGCTGTCTACTGCGGAATACGCCGACAGGTTCCTGGGTGGAAGAGGCATCGCCGCCAGGCTTTACTGGGAGATGGTGCCCCCGGAGACCAAGGTTTACGACCCGGAGAACTGCCTGATATATATCACCGGTCCCGTCACCGGTTTTAACAGGTTCGCCGGGTGCCGGTGGCAGGTCTGCGGGAAAGCGCCGGTCATGGAGCCGGAGGCATTCTCCTACGCCAATCTGGGAGAAAAGTGGGGGTCCTACCTTAAGTACGCCGGCTATGACGGCCTGGCGGTCACCGGTAAAGCCGATAAGCCTGCCTATATTTATATCCACGACGGCGCTATCGAAATCAAGGACGCCTCAGCGCTGTGGGGCAGGTCATCCTTCGAGTCAATCGACATTTTAAAAGGGGAGCTGGGTAAAGGGGTAAGCGTCCTGACCATCGGGCCGGCCGCCGAGAACCTGGTCTCCTTCGCCACCATGCTCACCGATGACGGCGCCTCCGGCGCCAGCGGACTCGGCAGTGTGATGGGGTCGAAGAACCTCAAAGCCATCGTCGTCACCGGTGATAAGCGACCGCAAGCCGCCGACCCCGAAAGGCTCAGCGACTTAGCCGACCAGATACTCAAGATAAGAAAAGACACCTGGAAAAACTGGCTCGAAGACATACCGGGTCTGACCAGACTCCACGCCTGCTATAACTGCGGTATCGGCTGTTTCCGAAAATCGTACATGGAGGGCGGACGTCGTTTCAAGTTCTTCTGCCAGGCGACGCACGTATATGGTGGACCGGCGCACAGTTACGGTGGCAACGGCACCGACATTTCGCTGTTGGCTGTCAGGTTATGCGACCGTTATGGGCTGGATACCACCGTAATGCAGCCGTTAATCGACTGGCTTACCGCCTGCTACCGGGAAGGCGTCCTGCGGGAGGAAGACACCGGGCTGCCGCTTTCCAAGATAGGCAGCGCCGAGTTTATCGAGACATTAACCAGGAAAATTACCTACCGGGAAGGTTTCGGTGATTTGCTGGCTCAGGGTACGCTAAAAGCCGCCGAGAAAGCGGGTAAGAAAGCGCAGGAACTGGCACATGCCCACGTTATCACCAGCGCAGGGGAGACCAGGGACTACGACCCCAGGCTGATATTGACCAACGGGCTTCTCTATGCCACCGAGCAGAGGAGGCCGATTAACCAGCTTCACGAGACGAGCCACTCGCTATGGCTGTGGTGCAAATGGGTCCGCAAGGAGGAGGATGCGTTCCTGTCTTATAATGATTTTTTGAACGTGGGTAAAAACTTCTGGGGCAGCGCCGCCGCGTCCGACTATTCCACCTACGAAGGAAAAGCTCTGGCCGCCAAGAAAATACAGGACCGCACCCACGCCAAGGAAAGCACCATACTCTGCGACTTCCTCTGGCCGATAATCTGGGTGAGGTTCGCCGACGACCATACGGGAGACCCCGCCATGGAGAGCCGGGTAATTTCCGCAATTACGGGCAAAGAAATGGACGAGACGGGGCTGAATAAAATCGGCGAGAGAGTCTTCAATCTGCAAAGGGCGATATTTCTCCGGCAGGGGTGGCCGGGGAGGCAGGGAGACAGGTTGCTGGACTACCTGCATGACGAACCCCTGGAGTTTGCTTTCTTTAACCCCGACTGCATCGTGCCGGGGAAAAACGGCGAAATCGTTTCCAGGAAAGGCGCTAAAATAGACCGGGCTGACTTCGAAAACCTGAAGAGCGAGTACTACCAGCTGCGGGGATGGGACGTAGAAAGCGGACTGCCCACGGAGAAGAAGCTGCACGAACTGGGAATCGACGATATTGCTGCCGACCTGAAAACGAGGGGTCTGTTACGCTAAAGGGACACGTTGCCCCCGTTTGACATTGTTGGGTATAATTAAACGTGAGAGCATGCCCCTGTAGCTCAGCAGGATAGAGCAGCGGTTTCCTAAACCGCGTGCCCGGGTTCGAGTCCCGGCAGGGGTACTTTCTTTTTAGATAACCTGTATCCAGTCCTCCTCCCACAGTCTTTCTTTTTATTTGACAAAGCTCAAACAGGGATATACTATATCCCCTGGCACGCAAAACCCTTCCATTTCACCATTTGATGGAGGCTACATACTTATAAGCACCTGGCACGAGTACGTTCAGAAAACCGGTAAAGTCCCCGATTGGCCTTACCCCGTTAACTACGGCAAGGAGCACGAAGTCGTTACCGACGTCCTGATTAT